>NZ_JBHSDQ010000002.1:0-602438 GCF_042652025.1 Arthrobacter sedimenti
TTACGGCGGTCATAGCGTGGGGGAAACGCCCGGTCCCATTCCGAACCCGGAAGCTAAGGCCCACAGCGCCGATGGTACTGCACCCGGGAGGGTGTGGGAGAGTAGGTCACCGCCGGAACAACTATTAGGTCGAGGCCCCGAACCACACGGTTCGGGGCCTCCCACATTTAAACAAACAAACCACCTGGCCCACCCCGAAAACCCCCGCTCACCTCTGACAACAAAACCACCAACCCCCGCTCACATCTTCCGACATCCATGAGCGGGCGTTCAGGATCAATCTGCCAGATATGAGCGGGCGTTGCGGACCAACCTGCCAGATGTGAGCGGGCGTTGAGGACCAACCCGCAGGATATGAGCGGGCGTCCGAGGAGGAGCTGCCGGATATGAGCGGGCGTTGAGGACCAACCCGCAGGATATGAGCGGGCGTCCGAGGAGGAGCTGCCGGATATGAGCGGGCGTTGAGGGAGGAGCTGCCGGATATGAGCGGGCGTTGAGGGGGAGGGCAGTAATAGAGAACTGCAGATTGTTGAACAATCTGAGTTTTTAGGGCATTCTTGAAGGACACCAATCCGAGACGGAGATCACAATGCCCAGCATCGACCTGAACAGCGACGTCGGCGAGTCCTTTGGGAACTGGTCCTTCGGCGATGACGCCGCAATTTTTGAAAGTGTTTCCAGTGCCAACGTGGCTTGCGGCTTCCATGCCGGCGACCCCGTGGGCATCATGGCCACGTGCCAGGCAGCCGTTAAGGCCGGTGTCACCGTGGGCGCCCACCCCGGCTATCGGGACCTGGCAGGCTTCGGCCGCCGCTACGTGGACATGACCCCGGCCGAACTGACGGCAGACGTGGTGTACCAGATCGGCGCCGTCCAGGCCGTGGCCCTCGCCGCCGGAACCGCCGTCCGCTACGTCAAGCCCCACGGCGCCCTGTACAACACCATCGTGAACCACCCGCAGCAGGCAGGCGCCGTGGTCGCCGCCATCCTGGCCGTGGACCCCACCCTGCCCCTCATGGTCCTTCCCAACTCGGAAATCCAGCGCCAGGCCGACGCCGCCGGATTGCGGACCATAGCCGAGGCCTTCGCCGACCGCGCCTACAATCCCGACGGCACCCTGGTCTCCCGCCGTGAAGCCGGCGCCGTGCTGCACGAGGTGGATGACGTCGTCGAACACGTCCTGCGCCTGGCCGGCGACGGCGTGGTCCGCGCCACCGACGGATCGCTGGTCCCCGTGAAGGCCGAAAGCATCTGCCTCCACGGTGACACCCCCGGCGCCGTGGCCATGGCTGCCGCCGTCCGCTCCGCGCTGGAGAACGCCGGCATCCAGATCCAAAGCTTCGCCTAGCCATGACCGCCACGCAGCAGCAGGCCGGCAAGGCCAACCACGCGGAAGTAACCGGCATCCGCCCAGCCGGGGACCGGGCCATCCTTGTTGAGCTCTCGTCCCTGGACGCCGTGCTCAGCCTCCAGGCCCAACTCACCGCCCACCCGCAGCCGGGCCAGATCGACGTCATCGCCGCCGCGGCCACCGTCCTGGTCACCGCGGATTCGTCCCAGGCAGTCCGGGGACTGGCTGCCCACGTGCGCAGCCTTGACCTCGACGCGCCTGCTGAGATCGAGAGCGCGCTGGTCACCATTGACGTGGTGTACGACGGCGAGGACCTGGATGAGGCCGGGTCGCTCACCGGCCTGGGCCGGCAGGCAGTGGTGGCCGCCCACACGGGCCAGCTGTGGACTGCTGCCTTTGCCGGCTTCGCGCCGGGCTTCGCGTACCTTACCGGCGAGAATCCCAGCTTGGAGGTTCCGCGCCGCCGCTCACCGCGAACCGCTGTTCCCGCGGGTGCCGTCGCGCTGGGCGGCGCATACTCCGCCGTCTACCCTCGGCAGTCGCCGGGTGGCTGGCAGCTGATCGGCCGCACCGACGCCCTGATGTGGGACCTCGGCCGGGAAAACCCCGCCCTGATCCGTCCCGGAGATACCGTCAGGTTTAATGCCGTCCGGGCCGAGGCCACGGTGACAGCACCGCCGCAGCCGGCGGAACACCAGGCGGCAGAAGGCCAGCCAGCACAGGACGACGCGGTCGTACCGGCCGCAGGCCTCATCGTCCGCAAGCCCGGGCTTCAGGCCACCGTCCAGGACCTGGGCCGCCCCGGCTTCGCGTCCTTGGGCGTCAGCAGCGCCGGTGCCATGGACCGCGGGGCCCTCCGCCGCGCAAACCGCCTGGTGGGCAACCCCGAAGGTGCGGCAGGAATCGAACTCCTCTTCGGCGGACTCGAACTCGAAGCCCTCTCGGACCAGGTCCTCGCAGTGACAGGCGCGGACGTCCCGCTGCAGATCACGCCCGCCACCAAGGCAGAACCCACGACGGCGGTACGGCACCCAGCGTGCGACGCCCCCTTCGCGCTGCTGGCAGGGGAGAAGCTCACAATCGGAAACGCGACGAGGGGACTCCGCTCCTACCTTGGGGTCCGTGGCGGAATCGGCGGGCCCGAAGCCCTGGGCAGCCGTTCCACTGACACCATGTCGGGAGTCGGCCCCGAACCGCTTCAAGCCGGCACCGTCCTGCCCGTCCAAGCCCCGAAGCCCGGCAGCATGGTGGGCCACCCGGAGGTGTCACCCCTCCCGGACCAGGACCAGGCCACCGAGCTGCGCGTGGTCCCGGGACCACGGCAGGACTGGTTCAGCAACGGCACCCTGCAGGACTTCCTCAAGCAGGAGTGGACCGTCACGCCGCAGTCCAACCGGATTGGCCTGCGACTGACGGGCCAGGCGCTGACCCGCAGCCGGGACGGCGAACTGTCCAGCGAAGGAACCGTCCGCGGCGCTGTCCAGGTGCCGCCCGAAGGCCAGCCCGTGCTCTTCCTCTCCGACCATCCGGTGACCGGCGGGTATCCGGTGATTGCCGTCGTCGTCCACCCGGACCTGGACAAGGCCGCCCAACTTCCTCCCGGCACCACCGTGCGGTTCGCCGCTGCAGCACCCCCGGCAGAACTGCCCGAAACACCTAAGGAAAGCTCCCATGCGTAAAGTCCTCATTGCCAACCGCGGCGAAATCGCCGTCCGGATCGCCCGGGCCTGCGACGATGCAGGCCTGGAAAGCGTGGCCGTCTACGCCGACCCCGACGCCGACGCGCTCCACGTCCAAGCCGCCACCGAGGCCTACTCGCTGGCAGGATCCAGGCCCCAGGAAACCTACCTGGACATCGAAAAGATCCTGGCGGTCGCGGCGAAGAGCGGCGCCGACGCCGTCCACCCCGGCTACGGCTTCCTGTCCGAAAACGCCGCCTTCGCCCAGGCCGTCATGGACGCCGGCCTGACGTGGATCGGACCCTCCCCGGAGACCATCCGGCTGCTGGGTGACAAGGTCAGCGCCCGTGAGGTGGCGGTCCGTGCCGGCGCCCCGCTGGCGCCCGGCAGCGACGGCCCCGTGGACAGCGCCGAAGAGGTGCGCGCCTTCGCCGAACGGGTGGGCCTTCCCGTGGCGATCAAGGCTGCCTTCGGCGGCGGCGGCCGCGGCCTCAAGGTAGTCCGGAACCTGGCCGACATCGAGGAAAGCTTCGACTCCGCGGTCCGCGAATCTTTGGCCGCCTTCGGCCGCAGCGAGTGTTACGTGGAGAAGTTCCTGGACCGGCCGCGCCACGTGGAGGCCCAGGTCATCGCGGATACGCACGGCAACGTGGTGGTGGTCGGAACGCGCGACTGCTCGCTGCAGCGCCGCCACCAGAAACTCGTGGAGGAGGCTCCGGCGCCCTTCCTTACCCCCGAACAGCGGGCGGAAATCCACGCCTCCGCAAAAGCGATTTGCCGCGAGGCAGGATACGTCGGCGCGGGGACGGTGGAGTACCTGCTGGACGGCAGCGGCTTCCTGAGCTTCCTGGAGGTCAACACCCGCCTGCAGGTGGAGCACCCCATTACCGAGGAAACCTCGGGCGTGGATCTCGTCGCCGCCCAGTTGGCCATCGCGGCAGGGGAGGAGCTCCCCATCCTGGAGGATCCGGAACCGCGCGGCCACGCCTTTGAATTCCGCATCAACGCAGAGGATCCGGGCCGCGGCTTCCTGCCGTCCCCGGGTGCGGTCACGGAGTTTGAGGTGCCCACCGGTCCCGGGGTTCGCCTCGATACCGGGGTCCGCGCCGGCTCCGTCATTCCCGGCCAGTTCGACTCGCTGTTGGCCAAGCTGGTGGTCACCGGCGCCGACCGGCAGCAGGCCCTCCGCCGCGCGCGCCGCGCCCTGCGTGAGTTCCGCATCGGCGGCCTGGCCACCGTGCTGCCCTTCCACCGCGCGGTGGTGGACGCTCCGGACTTCACCGGCACGGACAGCCTGGGCGTCTACACCACCTGGATTGAAAGCGAGTTCACCACCGCCCTCGACGCGGATCCTGCGTTCAGCCCCGCCGCTCCGGAGGAGCCCCGCCGGACCATTGGCATCGAGGTGGACGGCAAGCGGATGGAGCTGGGGCTGCCCAAGGCCCTGCTGGATTCGCTGCTCGACGGCGGCGGCCGGCGCGGCGCAGACGCTCCGGAAAGCCACGAGGAAACCCAGGCGGAAAAGAACGACGGCGACCTGCTGGCAACCATGGCCGGCACCGTGGTGAAGTGGCTGGCTGCGCCCGGGTCCAGCGTGGAGGAGGGTGAGACGGTGCTGGTGCTCGAAGCTATGAAGATGGAGACCGCCGTCGCCGCCCACCGCGCCGGCACCCTGGGGGAGCAGTTCGCCGCGGCGGGAGACTCCGTGGCGCCCGGCCAGGTGCTCGCCACCATCGGGTGAGCCGGACGGTCCGCTGCAGGGGAACCGCGAAGAGAGGGACCTGACTGCGCGGGACACTGGCACGTCCGGGCAGGCCCGGGCCGATATCGTGGTGCCATGACGTTTGACGAGGTACTGGCCGATCTCCAAGCCCAGGCCAGGACCACCAAGCACGCCGAGACCGGCCTCTGGGTGGCCGCCCAGCTGCGCAGCCGCATCGAGGCAGGCCTGCTCAAGCCCGGTTCCAAGCTCGCGGAGGAAGCGCTCCGCGAGGCCCTTGGCGTGTCCCGGAATACCCTGCGCGAGGCGTTCACCGCGCTGCATGCCGAGCACATCGTCACCCGCATCCCCAACCGCGGCGTGTTCGTGGCCCACCCCACCGCGGACGACATCCGCGAGATCTACCGGGTGCGCCGCTTCCTGGAACCCGCCGCGGTGTTGTGGTCCGGCGAGACCTCCATTGAGCCGCTGCCGGCCATCATCAAGGCCGCCAGGGCCGCCGCCGCGGAAGGGGACATTCCCGGCATGGCCGGGGCCAACCAGCACTTCCACCGTGCCATCGTGGACCGCGCCGGCAGCGAACGGCTCAACAGCCTGATGGACCAGGTCCTGGCCGAGATGCGCCTGGTGTTCCACTCCATGGCCGCCAACCCGGCGTTCCACGAGCCCTACGTGGAGGACAACGCCCACATCGTGGAACTCCTGGAGGCAGGGGACAAGGCCGCGGCAGCGGACTTCCTGGCCACCTACCTGGACCGCGCCGAGGCCCAGCTGCTGGACGCCGTCGGCCGTTAGCAACCACCCCCTTCCCAAAAGGGGGTTGCAGGATTGTTGAACAAAAAGCTATGCTTTAGATCACACAGTTGTTCTGCAGCTCACACAACCCTGCAGTCCCAACGCAACCGGGGCTCCCGCCCCTCGGCGCCGTCACCCCCCCAACGACCAACCGCACAGACGCGCCGGCCCCCACTTTGAAAGACCCGTCACGGGTCCCCCTGGGAAGGGATAGTCATGCTTGTACTCATCGGGGTGCTGCTGGTGATCGTTGGCTTCGCCATCCGCCTGAACCCCTTGATTGTCGTCACTGTCGCCGGCATCGTCACCGCACTGCTGGGCGGCATGAACCCCGCGCAGATCCTCGATGCCTTCGGCACCGGCTTCGCCAGCAGCCGCTCGGTCACCATCTTCGTGGCGGTGCTGCCGGTGGTGGGCATCATCGAGTTCTTCGGACTGCAGGAGCAGGCCAAGGTCCTCATCGGCCGCCTGGCCAAGCTGACCGCGGGCCGCGTGCTCATCGGTTACCTTGCGGTCCGCCAGATCACCGCCGCCGTGGGCCTGAACAGCATCGGCGGCCACGCCCAGACCGTCCGCCCGCTGGTGTTCCCCATGGCCGAAGGTGCCGCGCTGCGCCGCTACGGGCACGTGCCGGAAAAGATCAGCGAGAAGATCAAGGGCCACTCCGCCGGTGCGGACAACGTGGGCGTGTTTTTCGGCGAGGACGTGTTCGTGGCCGTCGGCTCCATCCTGCTGATCACCACCTTCGTTGACACCACCTACCACCTGCACCTGGAGCCGCTCCAGCTGGCCCTGTGGGCCATCCCCACCGCCATCGCAGCGTTCCTCATCCACGGCTTCCGGCTCCTGGGCCTGGACAAGCAGCTGGACAAGGAATACCGCGAGTACGAGCTCACCGCCCCCAAGGAAGCCGCAGGAGAAGCCAAATGATCAACGTTGAAGCCGTCTACTGGCTGATCGGCATTCTGTTCGTCGCGTGGGCATCACTGATTGCCGCCGACACCAACCACCCCCGCCGCTGGGGCAGCTCCGCCTTCTGGGGCATCCTGGGCCTCTGCTTCTTCTACAGCACCTGGGTGCAGGCGGGCACGGCACCGGGCTGGATCCTGGGCGTCGCCGTCCTGGTCCTGGTGGTCCTGGCCTCCACCGGCCTGCTGGGCCACGGCAAGCACCGCACCTCCACCGGGCCCGAGAGGGAGTCCTACGCCAAGCGCTTCGGCAACAAGCTCTTCATCCCGGCCCTTACGCTGCCGCTGGTCACCGTGATCCTGGTGCTGGCCGCGCCCGTGCTGAACATCGGCGGCACCCCGCTGCTCGACCCCAAGAACACCACGCTGGTAGCCCTGGCCATCGGCGCCGTGGCCGCCGTCGTCGTCGCGCTCCTGATCCTGAAGCCGAAGAACCCGGCGACCCCCATCTTCGAAAGCCGCCGCATCCTGGAATCCATCGGCTGGGCTGCGCTGCTGCCGCAGATGCTCACCACGCTGGGCATCCTCTTCACCAAGGCAGGCGTGGGCACCGCGGTGGGCACCCTGGCCTCCGGGCTGCTGCCCAAGGGCTCCCTGATCGCCGGCGTGCTGGTCTACTGCATCGGCATGTTCCTCTTCACCGTGCTGATGGGCAACGGCTTCGCCGCCTTCCCGATCATGACTGCGGCCATCGGTTGGCCCGTGCTGGTGCAGACCTTCCACGGCGACCCCGCCATCATCTTCGCCATCGGCATGCTGGCCGGTTTCTGCGGCACGCTCTGCACCCCCATGGCTGCCAACTTCAACCTGGTGCCGTCCGCGCTGCTGGAGATGAAGAACAAGTACGGCGTCATCACGGCGCAGGTGGGCACGGCGATCCCGCTGCTGGCGGTAAACATCGCGCTGATGTACTTCCTGGCCTTCCACTAACCCTGCCTTCCCCTGACCTGCCTTCCAAAGGAGCATGATGGACAACGATCTTCGCGTTCAGGCGGCACCGGACTACGCTGCCGTGGTGCTGGGCAACCTCTCCGAGCCCTTCCCGCATTCGGCGCACCACACCCAGGCATCCGCCGAGGACCGGCCCACCCCCGAGCAGATCCACCCCGCCTTCTACACCTCCTTCGACTGGCACTCGTGCGTGCACATGCACTGGCTGGGAGCCAGCCTGCTGGGCGGCACCCCCGGGTCACCCCTTGGTGGAGCTGTTCGTGACGGAGCGCCCGACGGCGGCCCGGCGGCCTGGGTGGACGGACCCACCGAGGCGTCGCTTCGGGAAGCGGTAGGCGCGAACCTGACGCCGGCCAAGCTGGCAGTGGAGCGGGACTACCTGGTGGCCAACCCGTCTTGGGAGCGGCCGTACGGCTGGGCCTGGCTGATGCGGCTGGCCGCGACGTGCTCCGCTTCTTCAGATCCTCAGTTGCGTGGGTGGGGGACCGCCCTGGAGCCGCTGGTGGATGCCGTGGCGGACCTCAGCGCCGCGTGGATGCAGAAGGCACAGTATCCGGTCCGGCACGGGCTGCATACGAATGCCGCCTTCGGCGTGGGCTACATGCTGGATGCGTTCCGCTCGCTGGGCCGCGCCGATGCCGCGAAGGCGTGCGAGGAGGCGGCCCGCACCTGGTTCGCGAATGACCGGGGCTGGCCGGGTGACTGGGAACTGAGCGGGCAGGACTTCCTTTCCGCGGGCCTGAGCGAGGCGGACCTGATGCGCCGCGTGCTGACCGCTGATGAGTTCGCCGCCTGGTTCGCAGCGTTCCTTCCGGAGCTTTCCGCGGAGTCGCGGATCCTGCAGCCGGTCAGTGTCACGGATGAAACCGACGGCTACCTGGTGCACCTGCACGGGCTGAACCTGACCCGCGCCGGACAGGTGGCGCGGATCATTGCCACGCTGCGGGAATCCGGCAGCCCGGAGGCGTCCGCCGCTTCGGCTGTACTGAACGAGGCGCTGGACCCGCTGCTGAAGGCCGGGCTCCTTGGGCTGGAGAGCGGCGACTTCATGTCCACCCACTGGCTGGCCAGCTTTGCGTGGGACGCGCTGGGATCCGTGGCGGCGCTCGACTGACCTTCTTCCGGCGTGGTACGGCGCCCTCGGAACGGAGCAGTCATACTCCGTTCCGAGGGGGCCGTTTGTGCATCCCGAAGTGCCGACGCGTTAGTCTTGCTGCACCACGCCGAAGGGCGTGACCTGGGAGCAGCGGGCAGGGTCGTAATGAGCTGACCGTCCGCCCGCGAGCCAGAGGAAATTTGATGCGCCAGCACGCCAGCACCTGCCCGTCAGACCTTGCGATGGCAGGGAAAGCCGCCACGCCCAGGCCTCGAAGGAAGCGGACCAGGCATCCGCGGCTCGCGGTGGGGGACAGGGTCCGTTTCGCCGAAGGAACCCTCGCCGGCACCGGCGTGGTGGATGCCGTGACCTCCGACTACTCCATCATCTGGGTGTGGACGGACGAAGGCCAGGGCCGGCGCATGTTCCTGCAGGGGTACGGCAGCATCGTCACCGCGGTGGAGGCCTAGTTCAGCCCTTCCGAGCGCTTGGCGCGCCGCTCATCCGCCTGGAGGATTCCGTCTCGTACCCCGGCGCGGATCACGCCGTACAGGATGTAGCAGAAAACCGCTCCGACGAGGACAAACAGGACTAACCCAGTAAAGTCACCCATTGCTGTGCTCCTCCTCCGGCCAGTACGGCTGAACGGACGCCGCCGCCTCACGCAACGCCCCGCCGTCGAGCATCAATGACGTTTCCGCCAAACCGAAGTCGGTCCATTGGCACACCAGCCGGAGATCCCCGGCCGGCGGGAGCGGCCACAGCCAGAGCGTGCCGCTGCCGGAGAACTCTTCATCGCCACCGCCGCCACCGCCGCCGTTCAGGGCGAGGACGGGAGGTTCCGGGTTGGTGCCCGGTTCCATCAGCCCGTAGGGTAGCTGGCTGCCGGTGCTCGCTTTTGAACCGTCAGGGAATTCGACGCCGAACAGGAGTCCGCTCTGCCTCCCGCTGCCGCCGCGAAAGCCCCTGCCGGGCTGAAAGAACAGGTGCTGCAGTTCGGCCCAGTCCTC
Organism: Arthrobacter sedimenti; assembly: GCF_042652025.1. Taxonomy (NCBI): domain Bacteria; kingdom Bacillati; phylum Actinomycetota; class Actinomycetes; order Micrococcales; family Micrococcaceae; genus Arthrobacter; species Arthrobacter sedimenti. Next base: position 9,571 of record NZ_JBHSDQ010000002.1, read on the forward strand.
CTCCGTCTGGTCCGCCCTGCGGAAGACCCAGGACAGGTTGAACAGGCAGCCAGTGGAGAAGACTTCGGCGCTTTTGAGCGCCACTACGATGCTGGGAGTCCGGCTCACGAACTTGCCAAGGTGGACAACAGCCGGCACTTCATAAGCGGGAGCGGCTACCCAGGGCGGCGGGACGTGCCTGGTGTTCCGAGGCCGGGGCGGCAGGGGAGGGACGGGAAAGTCCTGGAAGAAAGTCATCGGTGGTCCTTGGGTCCGCTGGCTGCGACCGACCAGGCAAAACAGTGGCGCCACCGCCCTGGATCCCCCAATCCGTCCTTGCCCGGCCAGTCTAGCGGGATGGCTCAGGGTCTGGTGGCCTCCTCGAGAATTTCCAGCAGGTGGCGGTACGAGTGGCCGGTCGCCTTGGACATTCCCAGCTCGCAGGTGCGGTTGGTGGAGGCGTAGGCGTCGAACTCCCGCTCGTTGATCTCGCGTGCCTGCCGGTCCGTCGCCGAGTCCGTCAGTTCCGGATGGAGCAGGCCGCGGTCACCCGCGAACGCGCAGCAACCCCAGTTCAGTGGTACGAACACATCGTCCGTGACGGCCCCCGCGATCTCAAGCAGGGCCGGGTTTGTCCCCAGCTGGGTGGACGAGCACGTGGGGTGCAGGGCGATGGAATTCAGCGGGGCGGTCACCGTGAGCCGGCCCAGAACGTGCTGGTGCACGAACTCCACAGAATCAACGAAACGCAGCCCGGCGTACCGCTCATCGCCCGCAGCCGCGAGGCGCTTCATGGTGTCCAGGCCTTCCGTGCAGGAGGCGGCATCGCACACCACCGGCAGCTTGCCCCGGCCACTGGCCTCGTACAGCCCGTCCAAAACCTTGGCGGCCATGGCGTCGTAGCCCTGGGAGAAGCCCTTGGACTTCCACGGCGTGCCGCAGCACAGGCTCTCGATCCCTTCCGGAACGCTGACCCGCACACCGGCGCGCCCGCAGAGGTCCAGGAAGGCCTGGGCCGATCCCTTCCCGGCGCCTCCTGCAGCATCTGCAGGGCCGAACATCGTCCCGATGCAGGCAGGGAAGAACACGGCCATGCTGTCCGGGTCCGGGCGTGCGCTGCGCCTGGAACCACCGCCGGGCAGTACGGCCGTGTAGGCGGGCACGGCCTCCGTCCCCAGCAGGGCCCGGCCGACGGCGGTCGCAGCCTTTGGCAGCGGAGCCGGCAGGGCCTTGGCTACAGTCAGGGCCACCCCGCCGCTGGCGGTCACGGCGCCCCAGTTTTCGGCGGCCTTGTTCCAGCCCGCCGCGGCGAGCGTGTTGGCGTTTTCCTTGCGCAGCCGCCGCACCAGGTCTCCGGTGTTGATCAGCACCGGGCAGGCGGTGACGCACATGCCGTCCGCCGCGCAGGTCTGCACGCCGTCGTAGTCGTAGTCCTTGCGCAGGTTGGCGGCGAGTGCGTGGTCGCCGCGTTGCTCGGCGGCAGCGATGTCGCGCCGAAGCACAATGCGTTGGCGCGGAGTAAGCGTGATGTCCTTGCTGGGGCACACCGGTTCGCAGTACCCGCACTCGACGCAGCGGTCCACCTCCTCCTCGACGGTGGGAGCCACCTTCAGGTTCTCGATGTAGGAAAGGGGCTCATCCGCGAGCAGCACGCCCGGGTTCAGGAGGTTGGGCGGGTCGATCAGCCGCTTGATTTCCTGCATCACTGCATAGAGCTCATCGCCATACTGGCGGCGGACGAAAGGCGCCATAATGCGGCCGGTGCCGTGCTCGGCCTTGAGTGAACCGCCCGCGCCAAGGACCAGGTCCACCATCTCGTCGGTAAAGGCCTGGTAGCGCAGCAGCTGGTCCGGATCGTCGAAGCGCTCGTTGAGCATGAAGTGGACGTTCCCGTCCTTGGCGTGCCCGAAAATCACCGATTCCTTGTACTGGTGTTCGCGGAAGAGCCGCGTCAGTTCGCCGCAGGTGCCCGCGAGGGCGGGAACCGGCACCACGATGTCCTCCAGCAACGCATTGGTTCCCGACGGGCGGGCGCCGGCCACGGCCGTGTACAGGCCTTTGCGCACGTGCCAAAGGGCAGCCCGGTCTTGCGGGTCCGAGGTGAGCCCGAAGGGTGTGGCGAGGTCCAGTGAATCGAACAGCTGCTGCGAGCCTGCCCGCTTGCCGGACAGCTCGGCGGCATCCGAGCCCTGGTGTTCAACCAGCAGCGCCGCGTGTCCCTGGACCGGCAGCGTCCTGATGGCGGCGGGAGCGTCGGCGGCAGCCTGGGCCACCTTCAACGCTGCCGCGTCCATGAGTTCAATGGTGGCAAGGCCGGTGGACACCAGGTCCGGCAGGGCTCCCGTCGCCGCGTCGAGGGTGTTGAAAACCAGCAGCCCGGTGGCAACGGCGGGTTTGACCTCGACGGTGCGGAAGACAGCCTCCGCCACGAAGCCGAGGGTCCCCTCGCTGCCGATCATGAGGTGCATCAGGATGTCCACGGGGCGTTCGTAGTCCAGGAAGGAGTTCACCCCGTAGCCCATGGTGTTCTTCATGGAGAACAGTGAACGGATGATGCGGACGGACTCGTCGTTGCCCACCACCCGGCGGCGCAGCCTCAGCAGGCCCTCGTGGAGGTCCGGCTCCAGCTCACGCAACCGCCGGTCGGCGTCCGCATCGGCGGTGTCGATGACCGTGCCCGAAGGCAGCACCAGCACCATTGATTCCAGCGTCCGGTAGGTGTTGAACTCGGTACCGCACGCCATCCCGGAGGAGTTGTTGGCGATGACGCCGCCCACGGTGCAGGCGATCTCGCTGGCCGGATCCGGGCCGAGCTTACGCCCGAACGCGGCCAGCCGGGAGTTGACGCTGCGCACCGTGGCGCCGGGCTGGACACGGACCCGGCCGCCGCCGTCGAGCACCTCAACGCCGCGGAAATGCTGGCGGGTGTTGATCAGCAGGCTGTCGCTCAGGGCCTGGCCGGACAGGCTGGTGCCGCCGGACCGAAAGGTGGCGGGAAGACCGAGCTCCCGGCTGCGCCGCAGCAGGGCGCCGACGTCGGCAGCATCGCGTGGAGTGGCCACCCCCTGCGGGACCAGGAGGTAGTGCGAGGCGTCGTGGGCCATGGCGTGGCGGTCCAGGTCCCGCGTGCTGACAGTGTCCAAGTCCAGCTGGTCGATGGGTGTTCCGGCTCCTGCCGTTGCGGTTCGCATGCGTAACTCCAAAAAACTTAGGTGATGGTGTGGGGCTGCGGCGCGGTGGCATCACCGGCCCGCTGGTAGAACCATTCGATGTGTTCGCGCAGCAGGCGCGCGGCGAGCTCGCCGTCGCGGGACTGCACGGCATCGAAGATTCCGTGGTGTTGGGTGCGCAGGACTTCCAGGACGTCCGGCCAGTCCTCCATCGCGTCCATGGATCCCTTGACATAGTCGACGATCGAACCGCTGAGGGACTCCATGATGGTGGCCATCACCTCGTTGCCCGCGAGCGAACTCAGCGCCACATGGAACCGGGCATCCAGCTCATGGAAGGCGGCCCGGTCCAGATCGGCGTGGTCCATGGCCTCCAGCAGTTGGGCCGCCTGTTCCCGCTCGGCGTCGCCGCCTTCACGCGCGGCGCCGGCACGGGCAGTCCAGGTTTCCAGGAGGATGCGGGTCTGGACGATGTCCTCGACGGGCAGGCGGCTGCTGGCAACGTGCAGCCGGAGCGCGGAGGAGAGCCCGGCGGACGGATCGGAGACGACGATGGCACCGGAGGTGGGGCCGGAGCCCACCGAGCTGCGGACCACTCCCATGGCGTCGAGGATACGGATGGCTTCGCGGACGGACGCCCTGGAGATTCCGTAGTTTTCCGCCAGGGTCCGTTCGCCCGGGAGCCGGTCGCCGACCTTGATCTTGCCAGCCCGCAGGTCCGCTTCAATGTCCTTCAGCAGTGCGTCGTGGGTTCGACGGCGGGGGGCTGATCCGGCTGCGGCGGCTGTCACGGGCGATCCTCTGGGTGGGGGAGTGCGGGCCGCGGCGGACCCGCACTCCGGTTTTGCGCGGGCAATGGACCGCGGCTACTGGCTAGGGGAGCATCCAGCCCAGGACTGGGGTGGACTGCAGGTAGACGATGGTGCACAGCACCAGAAGCAACCCCACGCTCCATCCGACTACCTTACGCAGAAGGACCGATTCCTGGCCGTCGAGGTTGACGGCGGTGGCGGCGATGGCAAGGTTCTGCGGGCTGATGAGTTTGCCCACCACCCCGCCGGCGGTGTTGCCGGCCACGAGCAGGTTCGGGTCGATGCCTGCATTCACGCCGGCGGTCTGCTGCAGCTTGGCAAACAGCGCGTTGGCGGAGGTGTCCGAACCGGTAACGGCCGTGCCCAGCCACCCGAGCACGGGGGAGAGGAATGCGAAGAAGCTTCCGGTGCCGGCCAGCCACACGCCGATCGAGACCGTCTGGCCGGAGTTGTTCATGACGTAGGCAAGGGCAAGCACCGTGATGATGGTGAGGCCGGCCCAGCGCATCTTGAAGATGGTCCGCCCGATTTCGGCCACGGCGTTGCCCACCGTCATGGGGAAGCGTCCGTGGTCATCGAAGCGGGCGTAGACGGCCGCGACAATCAAGCCCGTGATCAGCAGGAGCGTGCCGGGGCTGGACAGCCACTGGAAGACGTAGACCGTGGAGGAAAGGGGCTTGCCGTCGGCGCCCACCAGCGCGTCGTGGAGGATCGGCCAGGGGACCTTGACGTCCGTGGCGGCGAGGACTGCGGGAAGGTCGACGCCGATTTTCCAGAGTTTGGCGATGCCGAACACCAGGATGACCAGGAAGTAGGGGAACAGGGCGAGCCAGGTGCGCGCGGGGGTGAGTCGTTCGCCGTCGGCAGCCTCCACGGTGGCCACGCTGCCTGAAGCGGCGCTCCGCGCACCGTGGTTGCCCGGGGTTCCGGCGGCGGCAACGGCCTCCGCGGCCACGCCCAGCCGGTCGCGTGCTGCTGCGGTGCCCCGAGGCTTCCACATCCGGAAGAACAGGACAGCAGCGCCCAGGCCCACCAGTGAGGCCATGATGTCGGTGAGTTCGTACGAGAAGAAGTTGGAGCAGAGGAACTGCGCTGCGGCGAAGGAGAATCCAACCACCAAAGCGGCGGGCCAGCAGTCCTTCAGGCCTTTGCGTCCGTCCAGGATGAAGAGCAGGATCAGCGGGACGAAGGTTGCCAGCAGCGGTGCCTGGCGGCCCACCATGGCGCCGATGTCCGTCGCGTGCAGCCCGGTGAGCCCGGCGGCGGTGGTGATCGGGATGGCCATGGCGCCGAAGGCGACGGGCGCGGTGTTGGCCACCAGCACAGCGGCGGCGGCCCGCAGCGGGGGAAGGCCGAGGGCCAGCAGCATGGTGGCGGTGATGGCCACCGGCGCACCGAACCCGGCAAGGGCTTCGAGCAGGCCGCCGAAGCAGAAGGCGATCAGGACACCCTGCAGGCGGACGTCGCCGCCGCCGATGACGTCGAAGACCCGGCGGAGGTCTTCAAAGCGGCCGCTGAGCACCGTCACCTGGTAGAGCCAGACGGCCATGACCACGATCCAGAGCACGGGGAAGGCGCCGAAAACACCGCCCTGGGTCGCGGACAGGAGCGCCAGGCCGGCCGGCATCTTGAACGCCAGGATTCCCACGACCAAAGCCACCAGCAGGGCGAACCCGCCGGCCACGTGGGCTTTGGTCTTGGCGACGGCGAGCAGGAGAAAGAAGGTCAGCAGCGGCAGCAGGGCGACGATGGCCGACCAGGCGACGCTGTTCAGCACCGGGTCTGTGCTGGGGGTGAAGTGGTCCACAGAGTTCCTCCACATTGAGGGTGTTGGGGGTTGTGTTTGGTCAGACCACAATGGTCCGACCACGGAAGTGTAGCCCACAAATCCTCCGGTGTGTGAGCCGCTTCACCCCTCGGGCATGGGTTGTAAGTGGCTGGCGTCACGTGGTCTACTGTGGTCAGACCATACGAACGTCCCTACTCCTTTCCGGAAGGCCGCCATGAGAATTGCCTTGTTCGCCACCTGCATCGTGGATGCGATGTACCCGGCCACGGCGAGGGCCACCGTCAGGATTCTGGAGCGCCTGGGACACGAAGTGGTGTTCCCAGCGGGCCAGGCCTGCTGCGGCCAGATGCACGTCAACAGCGGCTACCTCAAGGAAGCCGTCCCCGTGGTGGCCAACCACGTGGCTGCCTTCGACACCGCGGACTACGACGTCGCAGTCGCCCCGTCCGGTTCCTGCGTTGCCTCGGTCAAGCACCAGCACCCCATGGTGGCCCGCTCCTGCGGCGACACCGCACTCGAAGCCCGCGCCACCGCCGTCGGGGCCAAAACCTACGAACTGTCCGAACTGCTGGTGGACGTGCTGGGCGTAACCGACGCCGGCGCCCAGCTGGGCTCCTATTTCCCGCACCGGGTCACCTACCACCCCAGCTGCCACGGCATGCGCCTGCTGAGGCTCGGGGACAGGCAGTCCCGCCTACTGCGGACCGTGCAGGGGATCGACCTCGCAGACCTGCCCGAGGCGGACCAGTGCTGCGGCTTCGGCGGCACGTTCTCCATGAAGAACGCCGATGTCTCCTCGGCCATGCTCAAGGACAAGGCGGCCCACGTCGAGGCCACCGGCGCCGAACTCTGCACCGGCGGGGACGCCTCCTGCCTGATGCACATCGGCGGCGGCCTGTCCCGGCAGGGCAGCTCCACCACCACCCTCCACCTGGCGGAAATCCTTGCCAGCACCATGGAAGAACCGGCGTCCGTCACCGGCGAAGTCCGCGTCTCAACCGGAAAGGCCCTCCGATGACCACCTTCTTGGGAATGCCGGCACTGCCGGCTTTCGGCTCCGGCAACCTGTTCGCGGGCGAATCCTTCCCCAAAGCGGCCCACCGCGAACTGGGCAACGCCCAGCTGCGGGCCAACCTGGGCCACGCCACGCACACCATCCGCGACAAGCGGCAGGCCGTGGTCTCCGAACTGCCTGACTGGGAGCAGCTGCGCGATGCCGGCTCCGCCATCAAGGAGTCGGTGATGGCCAGGCTGCCCGACCTGCTGGAGGAGTTCGAGAAAAACTTCACCGCACGCGGCGGCGTGATCCACTGGGCCCGCGACGCCAGGGAGGCCAACGAAATCGTGGCCGGACTGGTCCGGGAGACCGGCGAAACCGAAGTGGTCAAGGTCAAGTCGATGGCCACCCAGGAGATCGGGCTCAACGAGTACCTTGAGGAGCAGGGAATCCAGGCCTTCGAAACCGACCTCGCCGAGCTCATCGTCCAGCTGGACCACGACAAGCCCAGCCACATCCTGGTTCCGGCGATCCACAAGAACCGCACCGAAATCCGGGACATCTTCCTCCGCGAAATGCCGGGCGCGGATCCGGCACTCACCAACGATCCGCCCGTCCTGGCCATGGCGGCCCGCGAGCACCTGCGCCGCAAGTTCCTCACCGCCAAGGTGGCCGTGTCCGGGGCCAACTTCGCCCTTGCAGACTCAGGCACGCTGGCCGTCGTCGAATCCGAAGGCAACGGCCGCATGTGCCTCACTCTGCCGGAAACCCTGATCACCGTGATGGGCATCGAGAAGCTGCTGCCCACCTGGCAGGACCTGGAAGTGTTCATGCAGCTGCTCCCGCGTTCCTCCACGGGGGAGCGGATGAACCCGTACACCTCGCTGTGGACCGGCGTCACGGAGGGTGACGGGCCGCAGAACGTGCACCTGGTGCTCCTGGACAATGGCCGCACTGCCGCGCTCGCTGACGAAATGGGCCGCTCGGCGCTGCACTGCATCCGCTGCAGCGCGTGCATGAACGTCTGCCCCGTGTACGAGCGGACCGGCGGCCACGCCTACGGCTCCACCTACCCGGGCCCCATCGGTGCCATCCTTTCCCCGCTGCTGACCGGCATCCAGGCGGAGGAAAACAACTCCCTGCCCTACGCCTCCTCCCTGTGCGGGGCCTGCTACGACGCCTGCCCGGTGAAGATCAACATCCCGGACATCCTGGTGCACCTGCGCAGCGTGGACGTGGACAGCAAGCGCGGGACCAGGAAGGTCCCCAGCCAGATGGACGTGGGCATGAAGGCGGCGTCCTGGGCGCTGTCCTCCGGCAAGCACCTCGGCCTGCTGGAGAAGGGACTGCCGCTGGGCCGCTTGGCCGCCGGACGGGACAAAAAGATCAAGAAACTTCCAGGCATCGCCGGCGGCTGGACCCAGAGCCGAGACATCCCCGCGCCCCCGGCCCAGTCCTTCCGGGACTGGTGGGCCAAGGAGCACAAGTCCGCCGCGCCGTCCCGAGACGATAAGGAAACCCAGCAATGACAGCACGCGAAGACATCCTCTCGCGGATCCGCACCGCTCTGCAGGACAGCCCCGAGGCGCCGCAGATCCCCCGGGAATACCGGTCCGCGTCCGGGATGGGTGCGGACCAGCTGATCGACCTCCTGGTGGACCGGCTGGTGGACTACAAGGCGCAGGTGGCCGTGGTGCCCGAATCAGAGATACCCGCCACGATTGCGTCGCTCCTTGAGGGGGCACGCAGCTACGTGGTCCCCGAAGGGCTCGACGGCGGCTGGCTGGAAGGAATGGACGACGGCGGCAGCGCGCCCCGCCGTCGAGTGGACTCCCCGGCGGAACCCCTCAGCGTCTCCGAGCTGGACGGGACAGACGCCGTGGTGACCGGCAGTGCCGTGGCCGTGGCCGAGACGGGAACCATCATTCTGGACGGCAGCGCCAACCAGGGCCGGCGTGCCATCAGCCTGGTCCCTGACCACCACATCTGCGTGGTGAAAGCCGCGGACATCGCCGGCATCCTGCCCGAGGCGCTGCGCCGGATCGACGGGACCCGCCCCATCACCATGATCAGCGGGCCGAGTGCCACCAGCGACATCGAGCTGGAACGCGTGGAGGGGGTCCACGGTCCCCGCAGACTGGACGTCATCATTGCCCGCTAAAGTTCTGCCATGACCAATGATGCTCTGACCACTGCTGCCCTGCGGCCTGTCTACTTCCTGTCGGACAGCACCGGCATCACCGCGGAAACGCTGGGCAACACGTTGCTGACCCAGTTCCCGGTGGACAACTTCGACCGCGTCACCATCCCCTTCATTACCACCGAGGAACAGGCGCGGTCCGTGGTGCGGACCATCGACAACCTGGCCGCCACCGGGCCGCAGCCGCTGGTCTTTTCCACCGCCGTGAGCAGCGAAATCCGGCAGATCCTGGCCGGCTGTAAGGGCGCCATGGTGGACCTGATCGGCACCCACGTGGGTGTGCTGGAGCAGGCGCTGGGCACCCCTGCCAGCGGCGAACCGGGCAGGGCGCACGGACTGGGGAACGCCGCGCGCTACCAGTCCCGGATGGCGGCGGTGGAGTATGCCATGGAGCACGACGACGGCCAGAGCCTGCGTGCGCTGGAAAAGGCCCAGGTCATCCTGGTGGCCCCGTCCCGGTGCGGCAAGACGCCCACCACCATGTACCTGGCGCTGCAGCATGGGATCTTCGCCGCCAACTTCCCGCTGGTGGATGAGGACTTCCAGCGGGACGGGCTGCCCAAGCCGCTGCGGCCTTTCGTGTCGAAGTGTTTCGGCTTGTCCTCCAACCCGCTTCGCCTAAGCCAGATCCGCACCGAGCGACGCCCCAGCTCCCCGTACGCCTCCCTGCGGCAGTGCGGGTTTGAGCTGCGCAGCGCCGAGCAGCTGTACGTCTCGCACCGGATCCCGTACCTGAACTCCGCAACCGTCTCCGTGGAGGAGATGGCGGCCACCATCCTGCAGCGGATGAACCTGAAGCACTAGCCCCCAATTTCACAAACGTGGCGTAGCCCACATGATGTGGAAAGTCCGCTGCAGACCTGAAACTGTTAGCTGGGTTTTCCTTCCGGCCGGCACTACCGTGAGCGGCCGGCCATGCCTACGCCACCCTCTGCAAAGGAGCAGTAAACATGACGACAGACGTTCTGTGGTTCTCTGAACTCGGACTCAAGGACCTGGACAAGGTGGGCGGCAAGAACGCCTCCCTGGGCGAGATGGTCCAGAACCTGACCTCCGCCGGCGTCCAGGTCCCGGACGGCTTCGCCACCACGGCCGACGCCTACCGCCGGTTCCTGTCCGATTCCGGGCTGGACCAGAAGATCGCCGACCGCCTGGTGGGGCTGGACACCGATGACGTGACCGCCCTGGCCGCCGCCGGCCAGGAGATCCGGACCCTTGTCCGCGAGACGCCCTTCCTGCCGGACTTCGAGGCCCAGGTCCGCGAGGCCTACCAGCAGCTGGTGGACAAGCATGCCGGCTCCGAGGACCTGTCCTGGGCCGTCCGCTCCAGCGCCACTGCAGAGGACCTTCCCGATGCCTCCTTCGCCGGGCAGCAGGAAACCTTCCTGAACGTGCGCGGCATCGAGAACATCCTGCAGGCCATCAAGGACGTCTTCGCCTCGCTCTACAACGACCGCGCCATCGCCTACCGCGTGCACCACAAGTTCGAACATGCCGAGGTGGCACTCTCGGCGGGCATCCAGCGCATGGTGCGTTCCGACGTCGGCGCTTCCGGCGTCATGTTCACCATGGACACCGAGTCCGGCTTCAAGGACGCCGTCTTCGTCACCTCCTCCTACGGGCTGGGCGAGGCAGTGGTGCAGGGCGCCGTGAACCCGGACGAGTTTTACGTCTACAAGCCCGCCCTGGAGGCAGGCCGCCCGGCGATCCTCAAGCGCGGGCTGGGCGAGAAGGCCCTGCAGATGACGTACACCAACAGCAGCGAGATCGGCCGCACCATCGATTTCGTGCCCGTGGAGGAGTCCCAGCGCAAGCGCTTCAGCCTGACGGACGACGACGTGGAGCAGCTTGCGCGGCACGCCGTCGCCATTGAAAAGCATTACGGCCGTCCCATGGACATTGAGTGGGGCAAGGACGGGACCGACGGCGGCCTGTACATCCTGCAGGCCCGTCCGGAGACCGTGCAGTCCCGGCGCGCTCCCGGCAGCATGAGCCGGTTCCGCCTGAACGAAAGCGGGTCCGTGCTGGTGGAGGGCCGTGCCATCGGCCAGCGGATCGGCGCCGGCAAGGTCCGGATCCTCACCTCCATTGACCAGATGGCCTCGTTCCAGACCGGCGACGTGCTGGTGGCGGACATGACCGACCCCGACTGGGAACCGATCATGAAGCGCGCCTCCGCCATTGTCACCAACCGCGGCGGACGCACCTGCCACGCAGCCATCATCGCCCGCGAACTAGGGATCCCCGCCGTCGTCGGAACCGGGAACGCAACCGATGCCCTGTCCGACGGCCAGGAAGTCACGGTTTCCTGCGCCGACGGCGAGACCGGAGCCATCTACCAGGGCCTGCTGGACTTCAGCGTGGAGGAAACCGGCATCACCAACCTGCCCGAGGCGCCGGTGAAGGTGATGATGAACGTGGGCACGCCGGAGCAGGCGTTCACCTTCGCGCAGCTGCCCAACCACGGCGTGGGCCTGGCCCGGCTGGAGTTCATCATCAACCGTCAGATCGGCATCCACCCCAAGGCCCTGCTGAACCTGGAAAGCCAGCCGGAGGATGTGGCCGCCGAGATCTGGGAGCGGATCAGCGCCTACGCCAGCCCCCGCGAGTACTACATCAAGCGCCTGGCCGAGGGCGTGGCCACCATCGCTGCGGCCTTCGCGCCGGAGCCGGTGATCGTGCGCATGTCCGACTTCAAGTCCAACGAGTACGCCAACCTGATCGGCGGCCCGGCGTACGAGCCGCACGAAGAGAACCCGATGATCGGCTTCCGCGGCGCGTCGCGCTACCTGGAGCCGTCCTTCCGGGACTGCTTCGACCTCGAGTGCGAGGCCCTGTCCTTCGTGCGCAACGAGATGGGCCTGACCAACGTCAAGCTGATGATCCCCTTCGTGCGGACCCTGGACGAGGCGCAGGGCGTCATCGAACTGCTCGCCGAGAACGGCCTGCGCCGCGGTGAGAACGGCCTGGAAGTGATCATGATGTGCGAGCTGCCCTCCAACGCGCTGCTCGCCGACGAGTTCCTGGAACACTTCGACGGCTTCTCAATCGGCTCCAACGACATGACCCAGCTGACCCTGGGCCTGGACCGCGACTCGGCCATCGTGGCCAACAGCTTCGACGAGCGGGACGCGGCCGTGAAGAAGCTGCTCAGCATGGCCATCAAGGCGTGCCGGGCCCGCGAAAAGTATGTCGGCATCTGCGGCCAGGGCCCCAGCGACCACCCGGACTTTGCGGAATGGCTGGTGCAGGAAGGCGTCAACTCCGTCTCCCTGAACCCGGACACCGTGGTGGACACCTGGATCCGGCTCGCCGGTGCGTCGGAGGAGACTCCGAGTGTTGCCGCGGCTGCCGGCGCATAGCGGGTAGCCCGGTTATCCCTGGGCCGGCTCGGGCAGCAGCCCCAGCTGGCCCAGGAGTTCCATCTGGTCGAAGTAGGCGTGGTGCGAGATGATCACGCCTGCTTCCACCGTGGCCACGTCACAGCTCCGCACCCTGACCTGCCGTCCGGTCGGCGGCAGGGTCCCGCCGGTGGGGAGGCTCAACTGCCCGGTGTTCGTGCCCGCCACAAAGCCCTCCACCACGGCCACGTACCCTGCCTCATGCGTAGCCAGCCGCTCGTACTTGACGTCCGGCATGGCTTCCCAGAAGTGGAAGAAGTAGTCCGCGATCGTGTCCCGGCCGTGGATGTCGCCCTGGCCGGGAGCCCGGAGAACGGCGTCGACGGCGAAGCAGCCCGCCAGCGCCTCCTTGTCCTTTGCGTCCATGGCCGCCATCAGCCGGTCCATGACGTCACGTGCCTGTCCCATTGCAGCCTCCCACTTTGTCAGTCGCCGTCCGGTTTCGCACGGCGTTCATGGAGGAAAAGTACGACGGCGGCACGCACCGCGGCGATCCCCTCGGTGGGGGTTTCGGGGTGCTGGGGTAATCCCCAAATTAGGGGATTGCCGCACCGCCGGCCGGGACGATACTGGAGGTATGTGGGAGGAGCGCGCGGAGCGTGCCCGGCGGGACATCGCCGCCATGGCCGCCGGCGGGATGGACCTGGCAGACCTCTATACCGCGGCGCTCTCCGTCGTGCAGCGGGCGGTGCCTTTCGAGCAGGGGTGCTGGGCCGGCGTCGACCCCGAGTCGATGGCCATGACCTCCATTACCAACTGGCAGCCGTGGCCGGTGAGCGAGCACCAGTTTGAGGAGTACTTCCTCCGGTTTGCGCAGTCCGAGTACACCGGGCAGGAACCCAACACGTTCGTCGAGCTGATGCGGCGCCCGCGTCCCGTTGCCAGGATCTCGGACGCGCCGCACCGGGACGTGGCCCGCAGCGTGCGCATCAACGACTTGCTCAAGCCTCTGGGCCTGGAGCACGAGCTGCGTGCCGCCTTCCGGGTGGACGAGGCGTGCTGGGGAGTGGGAAGCATCTTCCGTGAAGGCGGCCGCGACTTCACCGACCGGGAGGTGGAATTCCTCAGTGCAGTGACCGCCACCCTGGCTGCGGCGACCCGTGCTGTTGTCCGCGGGGCGCACCCAACGGGACCACCCGGCGTCGGGCCCGTCATTGTCCTGGCCGGGCTGCACGGCGACCTGCGTGCGGCCACGCCCGCCGCCGCCTCCTGGCTGGCCCGCGTGGAGGATGCCGCGCCCGGCCGCTTCAGTCAGACGCTCTACGCCGTTGTGGCGCAGGCGAATGCCGCGGCGTCCGGCACGGCGAGGGCCAGGATGCGCGACGCCGGGAACAACTGGGTGATGCTGCAGGCGAGCCGGCTGATCACCGGCGATGATCCGGAGCAGATGGTGGTCACCGTGGAGCCCGCCACCACCCACGAGCTCGCCGGCCTGCTGCTGATGGCGTACGGCGTCACCGCCCGCGAGCGGGACGTCTGCCTGGAGGTGCTGTCCGGAAACCCGACCGCCGAGATCGCCCGGCACCTGTTCATTTCCCCGCACACCGTGCACGACCACCTGAAGTCGGTATTCGAGAAAGTCGGCGTCGGCAGCCGGGGGGAGTTGGTGGCCCGGCTCGTGGCCTGAAAGGCGGAGGGATTTCGATGCATGCCCTGGCGGCTTCGATACGCAGGCACCAGCTGCCGTGGTACTTCGGCGTCACCTTCTTCCTGTCCTGGGGCGCCATCGTCGGGGCCGTGTGGGCGGTCACCGGCGGCCTCGCACCTACACCGGAACAGTTCCAGCGCACCATCCCCGTGACGGTGCCGGCCATGCTGCTGGGACCAGCCGTTGCCAGTCTGGTTCTCACCGGCGTCGTGTCGGGGCGGGCAGGGTACCGGGACCTCCGGGCCCGGCTGCTCACCTGGCGGGTCGAGGGGCGCTGGTATCTCGTCGCCCTGCTGGTGGCACCCGTGACGTTGGCGGTGCCCGTGCTGGTGTTGTGGCTGTCTTCCGTCAATTACGCTCCGCGGATTGTCACGGAGCCGGACAGGATCGGAACCCTGGTCATGGGACTGGTGCTGGGGCTGGTGGTCGGGCCGCTTGAGGAGATCGGCTGGACCGGATTCGCCATTCCCCGGGCCAGGCAGCACTACAGCGTCCTGTGGGCCGGGCTGCTGGTGGGCGTGCTGTGGGGTGCCTGGCATTTTTTCGTGAACTACTGGGGCGGGGGCGGGACCAACGGCGGGGTGCCGCTGGCGATCTTTCTGTCGCTGTGGGTGGTCTCGGTGTTCGTCGGCCAGCTGACGGCCTACCGGGTGCTCATGGTCTGGGTCTACGACCATACCGGGAGCGTGTTGGTGGCGGCGCTGATGCACGCAAGCCTTACCGCCTTCCAGTTCATCCTCAACCCGCTGACACCTGGAATTCCCCAGCAGGTCTACCCGTGGGGCCAGGCCGCCGCAATGTGGGTGGCGGTTGCCGCCGTGACCGTGACGAGCCGGGGCGAGATGACTGGGTCGCGGCGCTTCCTGCCAATTCATGTCCGGTCACTGCACCGGCCACCGCACAGGCGGCGGTAACTTACCGCATCTCAGGCCGCGCCCTCCTCTGCCAGGATCTGTTCCCGCAGGATGTCCGCGTGGCCGCAGTGCTGGGCCAGTTCGCGCAGCATGTGCAGATAAAGCCAGCGCACCGGGACGGGTCCGCGCCGGTTCCCGGTCACCACATCGTCCAAGCTGAGCTGGGCGGCTGCGGCCCGGGAGGCGGCGCAGGCTTCCCGGTGGGCAGCCCGGACCGAGTCGATGGTGTCGCCGTCGGCCAGGATGAACGACGCGTCCGGCGTGGCCGGGATGCCGATCTCGCTCCTTGGGCGGCCAGTGAACGCCTCATCGAACCACACCTTCTCCACGAAGGTAGCGTGCTTCACCAGCCCCAGCAGCGTGGTGCGGGAGGGGACAAGCCGGCGCCTGGCCTGCTCTTCGGTCAGGCCGTCCAGGCAGCCGTTGAGTGCGGCGCGGTGCTCGTCCAGGAAGAACTCGAACTGCACGCGCTCGGATTCGTTGATGACGTCGTCCATGGAGTGGAAGTGGGAGGCCATAGGCAGACCCTAGCAAGCGGGCCCGGACGAATATCGGCACCTCACTGTCGCCGCTCCGGGGGCTGCCGGTGCCGGTGGTGGAGTTCGTAGTGGTCGAACACGTCGGAGGACGTGCTTCCCTCGTGGCCGAACTTGCCGCGCAGTACCTCGGCCAGGTCATCCAACGCCGCGTAGAGCATCCGGCCGGCGAACCGAAGCTCGGCGTTGTCGCTGCCCTGGGCCTCCGACGCCAGTTGGTGGGCGTAGGCAAGGGTGGCCGGCAGGGACCCCCGTTGCTCCACCTCGTGGAAGTAATAGGTCTCATTGAAGGACAACAGGTCGATGCTTACGGAGGCCACGTTCTCCGCCATCGATTCCAGCAGGGCCGCCGCGTGCCGGGCCTCCAGCGAGGCAATGCCAGACGGTCCCGCCGCTTCCCGGAACAGGTTCAGCTGGTGGGCAAGGGCGCGGCGCCTGCTCAGCGCCGGGTAGGTCTGCAGGATCCACGAAACCGTGGCAGTCAGCAGGCCAAAACCCGCAACGGCCTGGAACGCCATCACCAGCCGAAGGACCGGGTGGATGGCCACGATCTCGCCGAACCCCGCGGTAGACAGGGCCACCAGCGAAACATAGAGCGCCTCGGCAAAGTCGGCCTGCCGGGGAATGTCTGCCGCGTAGGAGAAGCCGCCCGGCAGGTGCGGAAGGTACAGCAGCGCCCAGCCCACCGCAGCCAGCGCGGCCCAGGCGGCGATGACGGCTGCCATGGCCAGCGGCGCGGCCACGGAGGAGGCCCCGCCCCGGACTTTCCTCGACGCCCGCCAGAACACGCGCATGATGGTCCGGCCCACCGGTCCCGAGCCATGCGGGTACAGCAGCGTCAGGAAGACGTCGGCGATCATCAGCAGGATCAGCGCTGCGCCCACCGCTGTGAAAAGCACGCCTTCGAAGTCCATGCCTCATCTTAAGTGCGGGGGATGGCGCCCAACCGCCGGTCCGCTGGCTAGGCTGGCGCCATGGACTTTCGACTTCGCCAGGCCACGCCGGAGGATGCCGAGGCGGTGGTGCTCATGCAGACGCTGGCGCACGAGGAGTGCTACCCGCACCTGCTCTCGGCCGACTTCTTCGAACGGCGCAGGGCCACTATTCCCGAACGGGTGGCGCGGCGGCGTGCATTCCTGGCAAGGGATGAGCCGCGGATCCTCGCCTTCGACGCCGAGAACCAGCTGGTGGGCTACGCGGACGCTGGCCCCGGCCGGGAGGACGACGCCCCCGAGGCGCTGGAGCTTTACTCCATTTACACGCTTCGGCGCACCTATGGGACCGGGCTGGGGGCAGCTTTGGTGAGCGCCGCCGTCGGCTCCGGCCCCGCATACGTCTGGGTGCTGGAAAACAACCCCCGCGCCCTGGCCTTCTACCGGAAGCTGGGCTTCCAGCCGGACGGAAAGCGCAACACCCTGCCGCCGGAATGGGAGGCGCTGCCTGAATTCCGGCTGGTGCGGCGGGCGCAGCCTTAGCGGCAGGCCGCATCGGGAGCAGCGTACGACGGCGCCAGCGGGCTTGAGCAATGACGTTCGGCTTGGGTGCTCGGCATGCCAGTCAGGGCGGGGTCAGAGTGCGGCTGCCAGGCTGCGGCCCACCGTGAGACCGGTGAAGATGCAGCCGCCCAGGAAGGTGCCTTCGAGGGCGTTGTAGCCGTGGGCCCCGCCGCCGCCGAACCCGGCCGCCTCGCCGGCGGCGTAGAGGCCCGGGATGGGGGAGCCGTCCTGTCCGAGTGCCTGGCCGGAAAGGTTCGTCTGGATCCCGCCGAGTGTTTTCCGCGTGACAACGTGCAGCCGCACGGCGATCAGGGGCCCGGCCTTGGGGTCCAGGATCCGGTGCGGTTTCACCGTCCGGAAGAGCCTGTCACCCAGGAAACGGCGGCTGTTCCGGATGCCTGCCACCTGGACGTCCTTGGAGTAGGGATTCCGGACCTCGGCGTCGCGCTCCACGATCTGCCGCAGCAGCTGTGCGTAGTCCAGCAGCGGTTGCTCGGTCAGCCCGTTCATCCCGCGGACCAGGTCCGCCAGGTTGTCCGCCACCACAAAGTCAGCGCCGTGCTCCTTGAACGCCTCGATAGGGGCACCGGCGCCGCGGCCCAGCCGGCTCCGAAGCAGCAGCTTAAGGTCGCGGTTGGTGATGTCCGGGTTTTGCTCGGATCCGGAGAGGGCGAACTCCTTTTCGATAATCCGCTGGTTCAGGATGAACCAGGAATGGTTGTACTGCTGGATGTCCGGGGAGGTCCGCAGGAGGTTCAGGGTGCCCAGGGTGTCATAACCGGGCAGGCCGGGGGAGCGGAGCCGCCGGCCCAGCGCATCGAACCACAGGGAGGACGGGCCGGGCAGGATCCGGATGGCGTGGTCCGGCCAGACGGGGTCCCAGTTCCGGATGCCCTCCGTGTAGTGCCACATGCGGTCGCGGTTCACCAGTCGGACGCCGGACTGGTCCGCGATGTCCAGCATCCGGCCGTCCACGTGCTGCGGCACCCCGGTGACCATGTTCCGCGGCGGCGTCCCCAACCGCTCCGGCCACCACCGCCGCACCTGGTCATGGTTCCCGCCGATGCCGCCGGACGCGATCACCACCGCCTGAGCCCGCAGCTCGAACTCGCCGGCCACGTCCCGGTTCGAGGAGACGCCGCGCGGGGACGCGTCAGGTGCCAGTACCGAGCCCCGCACCCCGGTGACCGTGCCGCCGTCGTACGTTAGACCGTCCACCCGGTGCCTGAAGAAAAACCGGACGCTGCCGGAGGAAGCCGCCTCCCGGGCCTTGTCCGCGAACGGCTCGGACACCCCGGTGCCGGTGCCCCACGGGACGTGGAAGCGGGGGACCGAGTTGCCGTGGCCGCCGGCCCTGCCGTCACCGCGCTCGGCCCAGCCCACCAGCGGCGTGAACCGAATGCCCTGTTGGCGCAGCCAGGCGCGCTTCTCGCCGGCGGCAAACTCCACGTACGCGCGGCCCCACTGCCTCGCCCACTCATCCTCGGGATGCGTACCGGAAAGCCGGTCCCACTGCGCCGATCCCTGCCAGTCCTGCCACGCCAGCTCGAAGGAATCCTTCACCCCCAGGCGGCGCTGCATGGGCGTGTCCACCAGGAAGAGACCGCCCAGGGACCAGAACGCCTGCCCGCCCAGGTTGGCTTCATTCTCCTGCTCCAGGATGGCCACGCGCCTGCCCGCGCGGACCAGCTCGTTGCAGGCCACCAGCCCGGCCAACCCGCCGCCGATGATGATGACGTCCGCGTCCATGCGATACCTGCCCCCGTCGTTGTAAGTGCGAGTCCAGCATCAAACTACAGCAGGTTTGAAGCTCTCTCTTTCAACGTTGGTGGGAGAATGGAGCCGGGACATCTGTCACGGCGCCGGCCCGGTTCCGGCAGGTCCCGCCCAGCATTACAGGAGGGGATCCTGATGAACCCCACCATATTGGTTGCCATTGTCCTGGTCGTCCTGCTGCTCATCGTGGCGAGGATGTCCATTCGGATTGTGCGCCAGTATGAGAAAGGAGTGCTCTTCCGGCTCGGCAGGGTGGTCGGCGTACGGGAGCCAGGCCTGCAGCTGATCATCCCGGTGATCGACCGGCTGCCGCTGGTCAGCCTGCGGATCGTCACCATGCCCATCCAGTCGCAGGGCATCATCACCCAGGACAACGTGAGCGTGGACGTGTCGGCGGTGGCCTACTACCGCGTGGTGGACGCCGTGAAGTCCATTGTGGCCATCGAAAACGTTGCTGCGGCCATCGACCAGATCGCGCAGACCACCCTGCGGAAAGTGGTGGGCCAGCACACCCTGGACCAGACCCTTTCCGAGACCGCGCGGATCAACGCCGACATCCGGCAGATCCTCGATGTGCTCAGCGTCGAGTGGGGCGTGGAAGTCACGCTCGTTGAGCTGAAGGACATCCAGCTGCCCGAAAGCATGAAGCGCGCCATGGCCCGCCAGGCCGAAGCTGAACGCGAGAAGAGGGCCAAGATCATCGCCGCCGAAGGTGAAGCCATCGCCGCAACAGCCCTCGGCGACGCCTCCGACACCATGATGGCCCACCCGCTGGCACTGCAGCTGCGCAACCTGCAGTCCCTGGTGGAAATCGGCGTGGACAAGAACACCACGGTCGTCTTCCCAGCCCCGCTCATGAGCACCATCGGCGAACTGTCCGCCTTCCTGGCCCGCGAAGGCCAGGCGGCGTCCTCCGGCAGCACCTCACCCATCAAGGCGGCCTGAGCAGCGCCCGCGCACCGCTCGGCACAAAAAATCCACCGCTCGGCGCGCCAACAGTACGTTTGCTGATGATTTGCATCATGATTGCCGAAGGCAACGGGCCGGGCTAAACCAAGGCCTTTGGCCTCTGGCTCGATCAGACATTGACGTCTTCCACAAGCAAAGGGAATCAAACCATGGGCTTCCTGGACCGTGACCACTCCATCGCCCCGCCGGGCTTCAACCGCTGGCTGGTTCCGCCCGCCGCGCTCGCAGTCCATTTATGCATCGGGCAGGCCTACGCCACCAGCGTGTACAAGACGGCGCTGGTCAAGCACTTCGGCGCCAGCCTCACCGAGGTGGGCGTCATCTTCTCCATCGCCATCGTGATGCTGGGCCTCTCCGCCGCGGTGATGGGTACCTGGGTGGACACCAACGGCCCGCGCAAGGCCATGTTCACCGCCGCAATGTTTTGGGTGGGCGGCTTCCTGATCGGCTCGCTGGGCATCTTCACCCGCCAGCTCTGGTTGGTGTACCTGGGCTACGGCGTGGTGGGCGGCATCGGCCTGGGGATCGGCTATATCTCGCCGGTGTCCACGCTGATCAAGTGGTTCCCGGACCGTCCCGGCCTGGCCACCGGCATGGCGATCATGGGCTTCGGCGGCGGCGCGCTGATCGCCAGCCCGGTATCCCAGGCCCTGCTCAAGGCGTACGATCCCAACTCCGGCGCGCAGGGATGGGTGGCCAGCGGCGATGCCGTGGGCAAGCTCTTCCTGACCCTCGCCGCCATCTACCTCGTGTACATGCTCTTCGGCGCGTTCACCATCCGGGTGCCCGCGGAGGGGTGGCGGCCCGCCGGGTTCGACCCCGCCAAGGTCAAGGCTGCAAAACTTGTAACAACCGAGAACGTGTCCGCGAAGAACGCCATCAAAACCCGGCAGTTCTGGCTGGTATGGGTGGCGCTGTTCTGCAACGTCACCGCCGGCATCGGCATCCTGGAGCAGGCGGCGCCCATGATCCAGGACTTCTTCCGCCAGTCCGACGGCAAGTCGCTGGTGACCGCCGCCGTCGCCGCGGGCTTCGTGGGACTGCTGTCCATCGGCAACATGACGGGCCGCTTCGCCTGGTCGGCCACGTCCGACGTCACCGGCCGGAAGCGGATCTACATGATGTACCTGGGCGTCGGCGCGGTGCTGTACATCATCCTGGCGCTGGCCGGCTCCACCACCACCATCCTGTACGTGGCACTGGCGTTCGTCATTATCTCGTTCTACGGCGGCGGCTTCGCTACAGCCCCGGCCTACCTGCGGGACCTGTTCGGCACCTTCCAGGTGGGCGCCATCCACGGGCGGCTGCTCACCGCCTGGTCCGCCGCCGGCGTTGCCGGGCCGCTGATCGTCAACTCGATCCTGGACGCCCAGGGCAAGCCGGGCCAGCTCAACGCCGCGTCCTACCAGCCCGCGCTGCTGACCATGGTGGCGCTGCTGGTCATCGGCTTCATCGCCAACCTGCTGGTCAAACCCGTCGACGCACGATTCCACGAATCCCGCCCCGAGCGGCACACATCATCCATGGAGGCCTGACATGAGCAGCACTGCACACACCCCCAACGACCAGCCCGTCAAGCGGTCCACCGGCAGGCTGGTCCTGGGCTGGGTCCTGGTGGGGATCCCGCTGGCCTACGGGGTCTTCCAGACACTGACGCAGGTGGCCGCGCTCTTCGGATAGCCCTCCGCGCTTGCCCTGCACGCCACACTGGCCCAGTTTTCAGGGATTCACGTCCGCGGGACCGCTCAGTTTTCGCGGTTCCGCCCTGAAAACTGGGCCAGTTTGTGCATGTGCGTCAGTTCAGGCGGCCGCGGGTTTCGCAATCCGCCGGCGCAGGACCGTTGCAGTGACCCACGTGACCAGGCTGCAGGCCACGGCACCCCAGAGGATGTCTGTCACGGCCACCAGCGCGGTGAAGTCTTTCAGTACGGCGAACCCGGTCAGGGCCCAGGTGGCATACGTGAAGAATCCGAACAACGCGGCGCCCGTGACACGCTGCCGCAGGGGGACATCAGCTGCATTTGGCCGGACGCCGTAGTGCACCATCCCTGCCACGAAGATGGCGTAGAACAGCACCGCGCCAAGGAGGTTGGCCTTGGGCGCCAGCAGCCCGCCGATCTGGCTTTGGTACAGCGGGTTGGCCACCAGCAGGATCCATGCCACGTCCAGCACGGCGAAGATCAGGGCGGTGACAAAGTAAGCGGTCAGCCAGTTCCTGGTGCGGGGGTTCATTCTCTGCTCCTTGCGTCGGTGTAGAGGTTTTCCACGAAGTGGCGGGCGCTTTCAGTGAAGACGGCACGTTTGAGTTTCATGGTGGGGGTGACCATCCCGTGGGACTCGCTGAGGTCGGCCAGCAGCAGCACGAACCGGCGCACCTGTTCTGACCGGGCCAGCCGGGCGTTCGCGGCAGTTACCACTTTGCCCACCACACCCAGCAGCCGCTCGTCCTCGATCTGGACCGCGCTGCCGTCGTCAGGGATCCGCAGGCCGACCAGGTCGGCGATGCCCTCCCGCTCGGCCCAGGCCGCCACGGACTCGGGATCCAGCAGCACCAGCCCGCCCAGGTACGGCTTGCCCTCGCCCACCATGACGGCGTGCGCCACCAGCGGATCGCCCTCCACCAGGCCTTCCCAGACGGCGGGGGTCACGGTCTTGCCACCGGCGGTGACGATCACGTCCTTGATCCGGCCCTTGAGCCGTAGCCGGCCGTCCGGATCCAGTGAGCCCAGGTCGCCGGTGCGGAAGAACCCGTCCACGAAAGCATCGGCATTGTCGGACGCACGGCGGTAGCCGGCGAAGACGCCCACGCCGCGGGCCAGCACCTCGCCCTGCTCCGAGATCCGCACGGTGGTGCCGGGCATCGGTACGCCGACCGACCCGGAGCGGATGGCGCCGGGTAGGTTGCCGGTGAGCGGGGCGGTGGTCTCGGTGAGCCCGTAGCCTTCGATGACCGGCAGGCCCAAGCCGCGGAAGAAGAGGGACAGTTCGGTGTCCAACGCCCCCGCTCCGGAGAGCAGGCAGTCCAGCCGGCCGCCCACCAGCGCGCGGAGGCGGGCGTAGAAAAGCCGGTCGAACAGGGCCCGCCGCGCCCGCAACCCAAGCGGAGCACGCAGGGAAGCATCGGCGTCGTGCGCTTCCGCGAACCTGCCCCACTCCACGGCCGTGCGCTGCGCCAACGCCCACACCCGCCCGAGGTGCTTCTGGGCGGCCGCGGCGGCAGCGGAGGCCTGGATTTTCTGAAGGACGCGGGGGACCACCACCAAGAAGGTGGGCTTGAGCGCGCCGAGGGCGGGGACCACGTCGCGGGGGTCGGAGAGGTGGGCGATGCGCATGCCGTTGGCCAGGCAGATCAGCTGCAGGCCGCGGGCCAGGACGTGCGCCATGGGCAGGAAGATGATCGTGTTGCCGCCCTCGCGGACCACGCTGGTGTAGGCGGCGCCCACGTTGAGGATCTGGCCCACGAAGTTGCGGTGCGTGATCAGGGCCCCTTTCGGGGCTGCGGTGGTGCCGGAGGTGTAGACGATGGTGGCCACGGAGTCGAGGTCGTGCAGCAGGCGGCGTTCCTCCACCTCCCCGTCCGGCACGTCCGCGCCGCGCTTGACCAGGGCTGCCAGGTCGGCGTCCGGCCGGGTGTCCATGGTCCAGACGCCCAGGTGCGGCAGGCCCACATCGGCGAATCCCTGTTCCAGCAGGGCGGCATGCGCGGCAGTGCCGGCGATGGCCAAGCGGACGGCGGCGTCTTCCAGGACGGCGGTCACCTGCGGCTGGGCGGAGGTTTCGTAGATGGGAACCACGACGGCGGCCGCGAACCAGGCTGCCATGTCCGCCACCGCCCATTCGTAGCGGGTAGGGGACATGATGGCCACCGGGTCGCCGGGCTGCAGGCCGGCGGCGATCAGGCCCTTGGCCAGGGCCCGGACCTCGTCCACGAACTGCCCGGTGGTTACCTGGCGCCAGGGGGCGGTGACGGGGGTATCTTCTGCCCGGACCTCAAAGGCGATGTGGTCCGGGGACGTGCGGAAGCGGTGCATCAGCAGGTCCGTGGCGTTGCGGTGCCCGGAAAGGTCGGCCAGCGTCGGGGAGGTGAACTCTCTCAAGGGGTGTCTTTCTCGGAAAGGGAGCGCAGGTGGCCCTGCATGAGGTCCAGCGCAACGTTCAGGAAGTCCGCGACGGCGTCCTGCCGGGCGCGGGGGAGGGTTTCGATGTGCTGGTTGGTGGCGTCCATGAGGGGGCGCATCAGGCCCATGATGTCCTTGGCGGCGGCGGGGGTGGCGCTGACGTGCACGTGCCGCCGGTCCTCCTCCGACCGGAGCCGTTCGGCGTAGCCGCGCGCTTCCAGCCGGCCCACGATGGCGGTGGTGGTGGCAGCGGTGGCGCCCAGTTTTTCGGCAAGCGTGCCCACGGTGACCGGCCCGGACTGGGCCAGCGCGGAGAGGGCGCGGTAGTCGGTGAGGTTGAGCTGCAGGCAGCGGGCCACTTCACGCTCGGTTTCGTTGGCGAGGTCGAACAAAGCCTGCAGCGCGAACGCGGCGGGGTGGTACGGCGGCGTCATGGTTTCTCCTTGGCAGGCTTATAGTAGTTATTGTCCTCTAGTCATCAAATTCATTTGAATACAAGAAAGACTAGCAGGACTAATTGGGACCGGCCGTGCAGCAGCGCGCGGCTGGCCAGGGGAAAGGAACCTGTCCGTGAACGACAAGAGCCGCAAGGCCCTCATCAGTATCGTTATCGCCGTGGTGGTGGCGGTGCTCATCGCCCTCGCCGGAAGCCAGGGCGGGTCCAGGATCGGCGGGTTGCCCGTCTTCGCTATGGGAGTCGCCATCGCATTTGTGATCCAGTGGCTGGTGTTCATCCCGTCCTTCAAGGCCCAGACGGAGAAGTTTTACGACCTCACCGGAGCCCTCACCTACATCTCCATCACGGTGTTCCTGGTGCTGGCGTCCCCGGGGGTGGACGCGCGCGGAATGCTTCTGGCGGCCATGGTGGTGCTGTGGGCCGCGCGGTTGGGCAGCTTCCTGTTCCTGCGGATCCGCAAGCATGGAAAGGACGACCGGTTCGATGAGCTCAAGCCGGACTTCTTCCGCTTTCTGAACACGTGGACCATCCAGGGCCTGTGGGTGGTGCTGACCGCGGCGCTCGCGTGGGTGGCCATCACCTCGGACCAGAAGGTGGGCCTGGACTGGTTCTTCTGGGTGGGCCTGCTGGTGTGGGCGGTCGGCATCACCATCGAAACCGTGGCTGACCTGCAGAAGACCCGCTTCAAGGACGATCCCGCGAACAAGGGCCGCTTCATCAGGGCCGGCCTGTGGTCCAAGTCCCGCCACCCCAACTACTTCGGCGAGATCACCCTGTGGGTGGGCGTGGCCATCATCGCCCTTCCCGTCCTGCAGGGCTGGCAGTGGGCGGCGCTGATCTCCCCGGTGTTCGTGGCCCTGTTGCTGATCAAGGGCAGCGGCGTGCCGCCGCTGGAGAAGAAAGCGGACAGGAAGTGGGGCGGCCAGGCCGACTACGAGGAGTACAAGAAGAACACGCCCGTGCTGGTGCCGAAACTGAAGTAGGGCCTCCCCAGGCAGGGATTGACGACGGCGGCCTCCGGAACCGGGTGCCGCCGTCGCCCGTTGTTCAGGTACGATTTAACCCATCAAGGGGAGTACTCCCGTCTGTGCATGGCCCGTCAATACGGATGCAGCGAAGCATCCCGGGCCAGCGGCTCCGGTTCCACCGGGCGGAGGAGACCTTGGCGTACATGTCAGCGCCAACCCCATTGGAGTACCCCCATGCAGGTCACACCGCTCATCTGGATCATCACCATTGCCGTGACAATCCTGTTCTTCGTTTACGAGTTCTTCGCCCACGTCCGCAAACCCCACGAACCGTCCATCGGTGAGTCCGCCCGCTGGTCGGCGTTCTACATCGGGCTCGCGCTGGTGTTCGGCGTCGGGATCGGCACGGTCTCGGGCTGGACATACGGTGGCGAGTACTTCGCCGGCTACCTCACAGAGAAGGCCCTCTCGGTGGACAACCTGTTCGTCTTCCTCATCGTGATGACCGGGTTCGCCGTGCCCAAGAAGTACCAGCAGAAGGTGCTGATGGTAGGCATCATCATCGCCCTCATCCTGCGCGGCGGGTTCATCGCCATCGGTGCCACACTGATCGAAAACTTCTCCTGGGTGTTCTACATCTTCGGCGCCCTGCTGCTCTTCCTCGCGTACAAGCAGGCGTTCGGCGGCCACGACGCCAACCCGGCTGACGGCAAATTCATGCAGCTGGTGCGCCGCGTCCTCCCGGTCACCCCGGACTACCACCGGGACCGTCTCACCGTGCAGCAGGACGGGAAGCGCTTTGTGACCCCCATGCTGCTCACCATCATCGCCATCGGTTTCGTGGACCTGGTCTTCGCCGTCGACTCGATTCCCGCGATCTACGGCCTGACCAGCGAGGCGTACATCGTCTTCACCGCCAACGCGTTCGCCCTGATGGGCCTGCGGCAGCTGTTCTTCCTCATCGGCGGACTGCTGGAACGGCTGGTGTACCTGGCCCAGGGGCTGGCCGTCATCCTCGCGTTCATCGGCGTGAAGCTGCTCTTCCACGCCCTGCACGTCAACGAGCTGCCCTTCATCAACGGCGGCCAGCCGCTCCTCTGGGTGCCAGAAATTCCCATCTGGCTCTCGCTGCTCTTCATCGGCGCAACCATCCTGGTGGCCACGGTGGCCAGCCTGGCCAAGACCCGCGGCGGGCTCGGCGGCGGCGGGGCCGCCCACGGTGAGGTGACACAGGAGGACGCGGATTCCACGGCGGGCACGCCCCGCTAGCCGGCGGGCTGGCTGTCCGGCCGGACGACGGCGGCACTCGGGTTGGGTGCCGCCGTCGGCGTCTCCTGAACTGGTCAGGGGTCGCACGAAAGGGTGGCTAGTCGTGCATGCGGAGGACCACTTCATAGGAGCGGACGCAGAGTGAGATGTCCAGATTCTCATGCACTGTCCCGAAGGCACAGTCCGGGTTGGCGAACGTCTTGAGGCTGAAGCCGGTCGAAGCACGCAGGTCGTCCACGGTGACCTGCACCGGGGTGGACCAGGTTCTGTCCAGGCTGTGGCACGGGTTCTCCAGGGGGATACATCCGGGATCGTTCTTCGGATCGCTTGCCGCAGTCAGCTCCCAGCCGTCCCCTGTGGGGATTCCATCCGCTATGGAGATCATCTCCTGGATCCGTGCCGTTTCACCGCCCGGGCCACCCCTGACTACCGGCATCAACGACACCACCATGATTCCGAGGCAGAGCACTACGATTGCCGCCCCGCCCACCACCCATGGCCACACCTTGGGTTTTTTCGGCGGCACTACATAGGGATGCATCCATTCCACTCCTCCCTGTGGCATCACCGGCGCGACCTGCGTTTCTGGATTGCGCCCAGGACGCCGGCGGCGAGCCCGATGCCGGCTGCAAGGAGGGTCAGGACCGTTCCGACTCCGCGCAGGATTACTCCGCCGCTTTCAAAGCCGAGCACAACGGCGCGGGATGGCTGCTGACTGTCATAGGCCACCGTGACGGGGTCGCCGACCGCAGGGTGCTGGTCGTGGTCGACGCTTGCCGACACAACGTGCTCAGTCCCGTCCATGGACGTGTACCGAACCTTGATGTCCCGGTTGGAGGCGCGCTGGCTGTCGTTGAAGTCAATGACGGTGCCGGCGCTCTGCATGCCTGTCCGGGACAGCTCGGCATCAGCATCGATCATCATGGTCCCCACCACCATCAGGCCGGGACCTACGAGCAGTACGATCAGGACCACCGCCAAAGTGCCAAGGCGGCCTCCGGGCCTCTTCGGTGGTCGCGTCATGGGGGATCCTGGTGTGCTCACACCGGTCATTCTGCCCCATGGCCGTCCCGCTCCGTGTCAGGCTGGGACTTCCCGGGGCTTGATCGATGCCGATACCGGATGAATCATCATGGAACGGGTGGTCAACCTTTCGACGGCCCCGGAGGACCGCGAAGGAGTTCCACACCATGTCCGTTCAACCGAGCCACCACGACGCACGAACCGTGCTGATCACCGGAACGTCCACTGGGATCGGCCGCGCCACAGCACTCGCCCTGGCGGCGGCAGGGTGGCGGACCATTGCAACGATGCGCAACCCGGAACAGGCCGAAGCGCTCCGTGCTGAGGCAGCCAAGGCGGGAGCGGAGCTGGACGTCCGCCGCCTGGACGTTACCGATTCCGAGGCCATTGGGCGGGAAGCCGACTACTGCCGCAAGACGTACGGTGGCCTTGACGCGCTGGTCAACAACGCCGGCAGCGCCGCCGTGGGCTCGGTCGAAGGCCTGGACATGAAGGACTTCCGCGATGCCATGGAAGTCAACTATTTTGGCGTTGTCGCCATGACCAAAGCCTTCCTGCCGTTGCTCAGGGTAAGCAGGGGCAGGCTGATCACCATCAGTTCGGTGGGCGGAGTTGTGGGCCAGCCGTTCAACGAGGCCTATTGCGCTGCGAAGTTCGCCGTGGAGGGATTCCTGGAAAGCCTCCAGCCCGTTGCGAAGAGCGTCGACGTCGGTGTCCATGTCATTGAGCCCGGAGCGGTGGCCAGCGAGTTCGTCGCGAACGCCGGCATTGATGCAGCCGGGATGCTTGCTGCCGCCGGCTCCTACCGGCCGGCGCTCAGCGCCTACCTGGAACGGACCACAAGGCAGTTTGCCAGTGCCAACGCGCAGAAGCCTGAAGATATCGCCGAAGTTGTGGTGGACACGTTGCACGCAGCTTCTCCCGCCTTCAGGATTCAAACCTCGACGTGGGCCCGCGAGTTCGTCTCAACAAAAATCAACGACCTTGACGGCAGCCGGGTGACTTCGATGACTCAGGGATGGGTCGGGATGGCCTAACCCCCGTAATTCCCATTGTTCAGCCCGGGTACATGGAGGTGTAACCGTGCGCTGGCAGAGTTCCCGGCGGGGGACATCAAAAGCCAACGCATTAGGAGCGTCCTCATGGCAGGTCTCAACCGCCGTCGTTTTCTTCAATTTTCCGCTGCCGGCGCCGCCGGCACCGCTATGTCACAAATGCTGGGCCAGAGCATCGCACGGGCCGCGGAAATCCCGGCCAACCGCGCCACCGGGTCCATCAAGGATGTTGAGCACGTGGTGATCTTCATGCAGGAGAACCGGGCCTTCGACCACTACTTCGGCACGCTGAAGGGTGTGCGGGGGTTCTCGGACCCGCACCCTGCACTTTTGCCCTCGGGCAAGGACACATTCCACCAGGCGAACGCCACGCGGGAGGTTACGCCGTTCCACCCGGACGCGCCGAACCTGGGCATGCAGTTCATGGAGGATCTGGACCACTCGTGGAAACTCACGCAGGAGGCCTTCAATAACGGAAGGTACGACAAGTGGCTCCCGCAAAAGACGGACGCCACGATGGCGTTTTATGGTCGCCAGGACATTCCCTTCCACTTCGCCCTCGCTGACGCCTTTACGGTCTGCGACCAGTACCACTGCTCCGTCCTGGGCCCGACCGACCCGAACCGATACTTCATGTTCGCCGGCGGCGACGACCCGGACCGCAAGGGCGGCGGCCCTGACCTGTGGAACAGCGAGAAGGGCTACTGGTGGAGCACCTACCCGGAGGAGCTTGAGAAGGCCGGGGTGAGCTGGAAGGTCTACCAGGACGTCGGTGAGGGCCTCGACCCGGCACACTATGAAGGCTGGACCAAGGACGCGTACATCGGCAACTACGGGGACAACTCCCTCCTGTACTTCAAGCAGTACCAGGACGCCAAGCCCGGGAGCCCGCTGTATGAGAAGGCGCGGACCGGTACCAACGCCAAGGCCGGCGATGACCTCTTCAGCATCCTCCGGCAGGACGTGAAGTCGGGCAACCTGCCCCAGGTCTCCTACATCGTGGCCCCCGAGGCCTACTCCGAGCATTCAAACTGGCCGCCGAACTTCGGCGCCTGGTACGCGGCCAACATTCTTGACATCCTCACCTCCTCACCGGACGTGTGGAGCAAGACGGCCGTCCTGTTCATGTACGACGAGAACGACGGCTTCTTCGACCACATCGTCCCGCCGCACCCGAACACCCCGCAGATTCCGGGCGCCTCCACTGTCTCCACTGCCGGCGAATGGTACGACGGCAGCCCCACGTTCTTTGGCGACAAGGACGTGCCGGGGCACTTCGGCCTGGGCGTGCGGGTGCCCATGATCGTCCTTTCCCCGTGGAGCATGGGCGGCTGGGTCTGCTCCGAGACGTTTGACCACACCTCGATTGTCCGGTTCCTGGAAACCCGCTTCGGGGTGGCGTCACCGAACATTACTGCGTGGCGCCGGGCGGTCAGCGGCGACCTGACGAGTGCATTCGACTTCTCCAAGGCCGGGGGAGCGGCTCCGGCGCTGCCGGACACCTCGACCTATAAGCCGACCGACCACGAGCGCCACCCCAGCTACATCCCGACGCCCCCCGCCACGAATTCAATGCCGGCCCAGGAGAAGGGCACCCGCCCTTCCCGCCCGTTGGGCTACGCCCTGGACCTCGAATCCAAAATCGCCGCAGGCCAGCTCACCGGCCGGTGGACGAACCGGGGCACGCTGGGCGCACACGTGCAGGTCCGGTCGAACCTGCTCCCGGCCGGCCCATACTCCTACACCATCGGCTCAGGGGCCTCACTGGATGCCTCGTGGCCGCTGGGTGCCGAGTACGACGTCCAGATGCATGGCCCGGCGGGGTGGTTCCGCCGCCTTGCGGGTACGACGGCGGCCGCGGACATCCGCGTGTCCGTCACCGCTGACGGCAAGGCCCCGCACGCGCAGTTCCGGATCGAGAACGCCGGCACCACCGGCGCAACCCTCATCCTGAAGGACGCGTATGGCTCGGGTTCCCAGACGCTTTCCCTGAATCCCGGTCAGGCCAAGACCATCGTGATCCCGACGCCGGGCGGCTGGTACGACCTTACAGTCACCTCCGCCGCTGATCCCAAGCTCCTCCGTGTCCTGGCCGGCCGCCTCGAAAACGGCGGCCCGCTGACCAGCGACCCCCAGCTCGGCCGATAACCCGGCCGGAACTGGTGGCAGGGCCGGCCGCTGTCGCCGGCCCTGCCACCCTCTCGCCCCCAGCTTGCTGCACCGCCTGAAAGACCGGACGCTCCGTTGCGCCCGCACACCGAAAGGATTTTGCCATGCCCAACGCACTTAAGAACCGGAGGACAAGCGCCCTGGCGCTTGCTGCCGCCGTCGCAATCACTGGCCTCGCCGCCGTCGGCGCCGCAGTGCCTGCGGACGCACAGACCACGCCCGGTGCTGCCGCTCAGGCCAGCGGGCAGGGGGAGAACGGCCCTGACCATGTCTTTGTGATCATGATGGAGAACCACGGTTACGACCAGGTCATCGGCAACACCGCCGACGCGCCCTACATCAACAGCCTGGCCCAGCGCTACAACACCGCCACGAACTACCAGGGCGTCACCCACCCCAGCCTGCCCAACTACCTGGCCGCCATTTCCGGGAGCAACCAGGGCATCTGGGATGACTGCAAGGCTGGCGCGGACGTGACGTGTGCACCGGAAGAATTCGTCCCTGGCTCGGAGGACCCGGGGGCCACCGGGCTCCTGACCCAGGCCCAGGCGGCCAGCGCGGCCTCCACCCCGCACCTGTTTTCAGGCAGGAACATCGTGGACCAGCTCGAGGACAAGGGCCTGAGCTGGAAGGCCTACATGGAAAGCCTTCCCAGCACCGGTTCCCAGGTTGAGTACGCGCCCACCATCGGCTCCTCAACCGTGAAGCTCTACGCCCAGAAGCACAACCCGTTCATGTACTTCTCGGACATCAACTACCCCGGCAGCCCGCGCCTGCAGAACATCGTGCCCCAGGAAAACAACCTGAAGGCCGACCTGGCCAGCGGCAACGTGCCGAACTTCACTTGGATCAGCCCGAACCAGTGCCACGACATGCACGGCGTCTCCCCGTCCGGCGCTGCGCTTGTCGGCATCCCCCAGTGCGGGTACCCGGGTTCCGGCCTGGACCACGGTGCGATCCAGCTCGGCGACAACTACGTCAAGCAGACCGTCCAGCAGATCATGGATTCCCCGACCTGGAAGACCACCAAGTCCAGCATCGTCCTGGCTTGGGACGAGAACGACTACTCAGGTTCCACCGGCGGCCCGGGCAGCCCGGTCGGCCAGAACGGTGAGGTGCTCGGCGGCGGCCACGCACCCGCCATCGTGATCAACTCGGCGGAGGGTCCGCACAAGACAACGGATCAGCTCTCGGACCACTACACCCTGCTCTCAACCATTGAGCACATGTGGCACCTGGGCTGCCTGGAAAACACCTGCTCACCCACTACCTCCGGCACGTTTGAGAACCTCTTCCACCCCTGACCGCTAACAGGGCTCACGACGGCGGCATCCGGCCTGGTGCCGCCGTCGCAGCTTAAGCGCAGGAGCCGGGAAGGATTGGCCCAGTTCGGGTGAAACCGGCAATGTGGGCGATTTGGCGCCGCTAGGCTTTTCTCTGGCGTCAGCAGGTATGGGGGGCTGACGCCCCTAACTTTTCGTGCATAACCCGGGGGAACTGCATGTCCAGCCACACGTCCTTGCCCAAGAGCACGCCTGCGTCCGGCACCCGCTGGACTGCCGCCGTCGTCCTTTCCGCCTTGCTGGCCCTCTTCGGCGCAAGCCTGCCGGCGGTCGCAGCGGACAGCACCACCACGGCAACAGTCCAGGCGGCGGACCTGCTGGAAACCCTTCCGATGAAGGGCCGCGCGCCCAAGACCGGGTATGACCGGTCGCTGTTCGGGCCGACGTGGGCGGATGTGGACCAGAACGGCTGCGACACCCGCAACGACATCCTCAACCGGGACCTGACGGACATTACCTACGTGAACAGCGTCCCGTGCACGGTCAAAACGGGGGTGCTCGCCGATCCTTACACGGGCACCGTCATCAACTTCGTCCGCGGCACCACCACCAGCAGCGCCGTGCAGATCGACCACGTGGTGGCGCTCAGCGACGCCTGGCAGAAGGGCGCCCAGCAGCTGACCACGGAGCAGCGGACGGCGTTCGCCAATGACCCGCTGAACCTGCAGGCCACCGATGGACCCACCAATCAGCAAAAGGGCGACGGCGACGCCGCCACCTGGCTGCCGCCGGCCAAGGGCTTCCGCTGCGAATACGTGGCGCGGCAGGTCTCGGTGAAGGCGCGGTACAGCCTGTGGGTGACGCAGGCCGAGCACGACGCGATCGCCGGCATCCTTGCCACCTGCCCGGGCCAGCCGGCACCGACCACCGTCGCGCCCGCCTCCGCAACCACCGCCGTCTACTACGCCAACTGCGCCGAGGCGGTGGCCGCCGGAGCAGCCCCGCTCTACGCCGGTTCCCCGGGGTACCGCTCAGGGCTGGACGGCGACGGCGACGGGGTGGCCTGCGAGGGCTGAGTTCCCCCTGCGGTAGGCGCCTACCGTTCGGTTTGGGAATCAGGGTTTACGACGTCGGCACCCGGGCCGGGTGCCGCGGTCGCCGTCCCTGAACCGTGGGCGAGTGAGTGCCTCTTCGTGGCGCTCATGCCCAGCAGGGCGACGCAAAGGGTAAGCAGCGCGGTCAGCAGCACCCCAAGCCCAAGATGAAGCTGCACGAACCCGGCGCCCACCGCCGCGCCGGCCATGATGAGTCCGATGGCCGCGAGCCGCCGGCCCCAGAACGGGTGGGTGCCGGCACCCAGGCGTGAATCGGCGGCCAGGCCGGTGATGGTGGAGGTGACCACCACGGTGGGGACGTCCCTGACGTTGAGGTGCCGGGCGGTGGCGGCCTGCAGGCCCATGGCCACCGCCAGCGTGCCGGTGATGGCGACGCTCAGCGCCTCGCTGCTCCTGGGGTTCATGCCGCTGAGGAGCAGGATTGCCACGACCGCCATCACCGAGCTGACGCCCACCAGCAGGACGGTGGTGCGGTGGTTCCAGCCCGACGTGCTGGGCCGCAGGACCCGCCCGGAGATCATGGCGCCGGTCATGAACCCGGCCAGGGCCACGATGGGTCCGAGGACCGGAAGGTTGTCGCCGCCCATCAGCGCCATGCCCAGGATCACCACGTTGCCGGTCATGTTCGCCGTGAACACCCGGTCCAGGCCCAGGTAGCCCACCGCGTCCAGCACGCCGGTGGAGAACGTCAGCACCAGCATGAGCACCAGGTGCAGCTTGGGCGGATGGGCGGGGAGGAAACGGGCAGGCATGTGCATACCTTTCGGCAGTCCCGGAAACGGTTGTTGCTGGCGGTGGAGCCGTTTCCAGTATCCTCCGATCCCTGCCCGGCTGACTGGCGGAACGGCCGACGGCGGGCACCCAAGTTGGGTGCCCGCCGTCGTCCGTGTGCCCCTAAAGAGGCGGGAAGGCCTCAGCCCTGGTACGCCTTCGGCAGCTTCAGGCCGCGCTCCTCCATGACGGCGCGCAACCGGGTGGGGTAGTCGGTAATGATGCCGTCCACGCCCATGTCCATCAGCCGCGTCATGTCGGCGGTGGTGTTCACGGTCCACGGGATGACGGCCAGGCCCAGATCGTGGGCCTCGGCGATCATCGTGGGGGTGACTGAACTGAACGTGGGGGAGACGACGTCGTACCCCTGGGCGGCGGCCGCCTTGGGAAGGGAACCGTCGTAGTCGTCGATGTCGATGCCGCCCAGATTCGGGCTGGCGCCCGGCTTGCCAACGCCCATCCAGGCATCGCCGCTGGACAGCGCAACGAGCGGCAGGTCCGGCGCAATCTGCCTGGTCAGGTTCAGCGAGGACCAGTCGAAGGACTGAAGGGTGGTGCGGTCGGCCATGCCGGAGGCCTCGATCTCCGCCACGACGGCACGGGTGAGCGACTCCATGCCGGCGCCGCCGATCTCGCTGTCGTTGACCTTGGTTTCGACGTTGAAGCGGACCTTGTCCGCCTTGCGGTCGCGGGCCAGCTGGTAGACGTCTTTGAGCTCGGCGATCCGGTTGCCCTCGATCACGTCCTGCTCCGGGAAGCCCGGCAGCTGCTTGAAGCCGCAGTTGAGTGTCTTCAGCTGGGCCAGGGACAGGTCGGCGACGCGCCGG
The DNA here is from genome assembly GCF_042652025.1 of Arthrobacter sedimenti. Lineage (NCBI taxonomy): Bacteria > Bacillati > Actinomycetota > Actinomycetes > Micrococcales > Micrococcaceae > Arthrobacter > Arthrobacter sedimenti. The sequence continues at coordinate 44,313 of NZ_JBHSDQ010000002.1, forward strand.
CCCACGTAGGGGAATTCAGGGTCGCCGGCGGTGGCAGGGACGGTGTCGATGCACTTGTTGGCCTGGATGGTGTCATCGTGCCAGACCACCACCTTGCCGTCCTCGGTCAGGTGCGTGTCCAGCTCCAGGGTGGTGACGCCCAGGGCCAGGGAGTTGCCGAACGCCGCCAGGGACTCCTCGGTCCACTGGCCGCGGCCGCCGCGGTGGCTTTGCAGGTCGAAGGAGCCGTTGCGCTCGTTGGTTTTGATGGCCGAGGTGGCGGTTCCGGCAGCGTTCGACGACGGCGTGCCGGCCTGGGTGCCGTCGGCTGCGACGGCGGGACTTGCCATGCAAGCGATGAGGGCGGCGGCTGCCGCGGCAGTCAGGACATGGCGCATGGGTGTTCCTCCAAAGGGGTACGGGGGCCGGCGGGTAGGCCGGGTGACCCGTCCACGCTAGGGAGGGCAGGTTGCGCTATGGGTGCGGCGAGTTGGAGGGGAGGTTAACGGGGCGTGCCCGGCTGCGTCTCCGGGGGAAAGTCCTTGTTCAGCGCCAAACCTGCGACGACCGCCCCGGCCAGGATGAGTACAAACGGCGATTGGAGAATCGAGCCAAAAACCGCGAGCCCTGAGTCCGCAATGGGTTTCGACGCCGCGACGAGGCATGCAATGTCAATTGCCAGGGCCACCACGTAGCCGGCGATGAAGACCACCATCACCGCGGGCGGCCTGTAGCCCTTGGTGAAGGACCGCACTGCGGAGTCGTACCACAGGAACTTGAGCCCGATAAAGGTGGGCGTGAAAGTCAGGACGAAGAAGACGTCGACGTCCTCCGGGAATCTACGGAGTGGGACGTTCGCGCCGCCTTGGTAGACGCCCTCGGAAAAGTACCACGCGATGACCAGGTGGATCCCGATCAGCAGGACCGAGAGCAGTCCGTACCGCAGCCATGTTCCACGCCGTGTCATCCCCATGGCACAGTATGGCAATGGCAGCCAAGGGGTTTTCAAGGCAGTTGCGGCAAACTTGAGTCTGCCCCCACGAACGAAAGCAGGATTCCGTGATCACCCTCCAGCAGGACGCCGACGGCTTTGTCCGCATGAACCGGCACTACCCGGCCAGCGTCCGCATCCGGATCGCCTTCAACGACGGCAGCACCGGTGAGTTTTCGGGCCAGGCACTCAACAACGCCTACGACGCTGCGCTCGCCGAGTTCCGTGCCAAGAACGGCCTCGACGCGAAGGGGTTCAACCGGGCTCCGGCCCGCAGGAGCAACCCGGGCAACAGAGTGGACTTCGTCCCAGTGCATCCCGGCATGGGGGAGTAGCCGGAGCAGCTGCCCGATCCCGGAGCCCCTATTGGCGAAGTGGTCACACCCCAACTGTGTCGGCGTGCCGGTGGGCCACCTTCCACTGGCCGTCTTCGCGCCGGTAAACCTGGGTAGCCCGGAGGGTGAGGTTGGTGGGCATGCCGTTCCGATGGAAGGAGATGCGCTCGATACCTGCGGTGTAGGCCATGTCTCCGATAACGTCGCACGCCTGCAGCTCCAGCTCCCATGATGAGCAGTTGGAGAATCTGTCTTCCAGGAACCGGAAGGTCTGCTCCACTCCTTCCAGCCCGTAGGCATTGCGCAGCGCTCCCAGAATGCTCACCGGCTCCGTGTGCGACCAAAGGGCGCGCCGGGGGTTGGCGTCGCCGTTGTGCAGGGCAACTTCCGCGTCATGCAGGGTGGTCCTGATCCACTGAAGGAAGTCATCGCGGGCACTCATGGCGTCAAGCTACCCGCGTGGTGTGGGCCCGGAAAGGGCGGAAAGTCCCTACGAGCGCGGGCCTCAGTTCCAGCAACCCGGCCCGGGTGATAGGTAAAGCACGGCCCAAAAGAGGGGGCGATGTTGGGGGTTTGTTCCCCTCGACCGGTCCTCAGCGTGGGCCTATTGTTTCCTCGCAAGCATCCGGCGAAGGAGAATGAGGTGGCCGAAATGGGAGCACAGGAAAACGCCGCACTGGTTCGGCGGGGCTATGAAGCGTTCAGCACGGGTGACATGAATACACTCAGGGACCTGTTCGCCGAAGACGCCGTCTGGCATGTCGGCGGCACAGGTCCGTTGTCCGGTGATAAGAAGGGCCGGGACGCGATCCTGTCCTATTTCGGCGAACTTGGTACGCGGTCCAACGGTTCGATGAGGGTCACGGTGGAGGACGTAGCCGCAGGCGACAGGTATACGGTTGGCGTCCAGTTTTCGCACGCGGAGCGCGACGGCAAGACCATGGACCAGCGCCAGGTCATTGTGCTCAGCATTGCGGACGGCAAAGTCACGGAAGGTACCGAAATGCAGGAGGAAACCAGCCTGGTTGCTGATTTCTGGTCCTGATTGACGGATCTTCAGTTGCGGTGGCGCTAGCCGGCGCTCTCCTCGTGGGCCTTGACGACGAACTGTTCCACCCGCCGGTCCGGCACCAGCCAGATCAGCGCCACGACGGTGAAGGCGGCCACTCCCAGCAGCGGCTGAACAAACGTGAGGGCGATCCCGAGGAGGTAGATCAGCGGCGAGGCCTTGCCCTTCCAGTCCTTCCCGACTGCCCGGGCGAGGGCGCCGTCCCTGCCCTGCACTGCGATCAGGCGCCGTTCCAGGATGAAGTAGGCGATCGCGGCGCACAGCAGGTTGATCCCGTACAGCAGCACGGGGACCTGCAGGAAGCCGGACTCATCCATCCACCGCGTGGTGAACGGGAACAGCGACAGCCAGAACAGCAGGTGCAGGTTGGCCCAGAGGATGGCGCCGTTCACCCGGCTGGCGAGGTGGATCATGTGGTGGTGGTTGTTCCAGTAGATCCCGACGTACACGAAGCTCAGGAGGTAGGTGAAGAGTGTGGGCAGGATGGCGGCGACGCCAGCCCATGAGGGTTCCTTCGGGGTGTGCAGTTCCAGCACCATGATGGTGATTATGATGGCCAGTACGCCGTCGCTGAAGGCCTCGAGCCGGTTTTTGTTCACCCGAATATTCTGCACGCAAAGCCGCGGAGCCGGGCGGAACAACGAATGCACCTGTCTCCGAGGTTGGCCTTCGTCAAGCCACTCGCAGAGACCGTCCCGTATTTGCTGCCCACCCCGACTGGTAACCTCTGCGCATGGGGAGCAGATCCCAGTGGGACATATCCCCGCGTGAGAGCGTGAAACGCGAATGCGCCGCGCGAGGAACGAAGGCAGTAATTGCCGGTTGCGTAGTGCTACTTCGGGGTTCAGAGGCGGACGCGCAGCTGATCTATGCCCTGGGTGGTCCGCCGGCCCGATGGGCGGTGACCGGCGGCGAGAGCGGGCCGGACTACTGGCTTCGGGTGTGGGCGGCGCGCGGTTTGCTGTACGCATACGATGCCTCGGCGGGACCGGCGGTGGTAGAAGCGCTGGGCGACGAACACTGGCGGGTGCGGGAGGCGGCAGCGAAGGTCTGCGCTCGTCACCGGATCGACTCCGCTCTCCCGCTGCTGGCAAATCTGGCCGGGGACTCCCGGCTGAGGGTGAGGCGCGCCGCAGAAAGGGCTGTCACCCGAATCATGGACGGCAGCTGACCCCGCGGCCCGGTCCACCGGTCCGTACGCCAGGCGTATTACTGCGCCGAGGGTTGCCATCATTCGGCGGTGCGGCCGGAATGGGTGGTTCTGAACCCGGGTCCTGTGGCTTCGGGCTCGCCGTGGCTGTCGGGCAGAGAAATGCATGTTGCTACTGTTCAGAAGGTGGGAAGCAATTGGCCGGGGTTTAGGAAGAAACGGACACCGCACGACGTGTGGTCAGACTGGAAGGCTGCGGATGAGGTGGGGGACTCCAGCCTCGCGACAGTTTTGGCCTCGGAGTTGCTGGAGCTGACGCCCGAGTCCTATTACAGCTGGTTTCAGGCCGGTCTGCTGTCCAAAGCCCTGCGCAAGTGGCCGGAAAGCCTGGACCGCAACGCGCAGGCGCTGAAGCTCTTTAGTCCTAAGGACGCCGAGGAGTTCAACGGCGCCAATCCTGCTGCCTGGAACATGGGCATCGCGTCAACAGCATTGGGTGATTGGTCCAAAGCCAGGGATGCGTGGGCCGCCTACGGTCTGCACAGATTTCAAAACGAGGCCGGGCCCATCGACGTCGACTGCGGCATGGCTCCCATCCGGCTCAATCCCGACCAGGCCAGCCTCCCTCACCAAATCCTGTTTTCGGTCGGAGAGGCTGAGGTGGTCTGGTGCTGGCGCCGGAGTCCGGCCCACGCAATCATCGCGAGCGTTCCCCTGCCGGAGTCCGGCCATCGTTTCCGGGATACGGTCCTGCACGACGGGGAACCCAAAGGGACCCGGAGGCTCGATGGACAGGAGGTGTCGGTCTTCGACGAGCTGGAGCGTCTTGAAGATTCCGGCCTTCCCACATGGCAGGCGCAGATAGCAGGTGCGACCGATGAGGATATCCACGCGCTGTCGGACCTCCTCGGACAGCGGGGCCTCGGGCTCGACAATTGGTCTGGGATCCGGCTGATGTGCTCGAAGTGTTCGCATGGTGCACCCGAGGACGGACACGAACACATTTCCACCATGTCAGAGGATGCGATACGACTCGGACTCGCTGGCCACGAGGCCGCGCTGGGCGAAGTTATTGACGGATGGCTGGCCGACAGGCACGGCGTCGATGTGCTCGCACTCGACCTGCTCTGGTAGTCCTGCGTTTAAGGATCCCTGGATGGACACGAGCATTTCGCAATTTCCGCGCTCTCAGAAACTAAGCACAGAATTCGCGATCTGCCGGGCTGCTTGTTCCGGTGTGATGTGTGTGGTGTCGATGACTTCGGCTTCATCGTGCAGCCAACCGCGGGCTGCCTCAGCATAGGGCTCCAAGTACGCGAAGCGGAACGTCGAGGGACCGAGAACTTGGTCGTTCTGGATGCGGTCGCGGAGTGTCTCCTGATCGGCATGGAGCACGAAATGCCGGATGGGTATGCCGTATCCAGCGAGACCATCTCTGATCTCCCTCCAATAGCTCTCGACTAAGACAGTCATCGGCATCACCAGTGTGCCTCCGGTGTATTCGAGAACGCGCCGAGCGGTTTCGATAACGAGCGGCCGCCACGGCTCCCAATGCTGGAAGTTGTCCGTGGCAGGAAGTCCCGGCTTGATGTCCATGAGCACCTCACCAACTTTCTCGGCATCGAGCACGCGCGACCCAGGCAGCAATTGCTGCACGAATGCGCTGGTCGTTGTCTTTCCTGCTCCGTGGGTGCCATTGAGCCAAACGATCATGGGCCGAACTATAGCGACAAGAAGTATCTGTCTCGGTTGCCCGGTGAAGGTGCCCTCAACGCTAGACAGCGCTGCGCCGGTTTGGCTCCTCTCCGGGACCGCCTGCCAGGTTCGCGGCAGACCTGGTGCGGCATTTGTTAGAAACGGCCACTCCTACGTGGGCTCGTTGAACGCGAGCCCACGCTCTGCAAGCGCCGCTTCGAGGAGCCGGATGGCACGGGGGCCTACGCCGTGAAGGGCGAGCAGTTCCTTGCGCGAGTGGTTTGCGATCTTGCTGAGAGTCGTGATGTCTGCTTGCAGCAGCGCCGTATTGGCGGGCCGGCCGAGGGGAGGGAGGTCACCGATCTGGGCCGGGGTGTCCTGGGTGCTCATGCCAGACACGGTACCGCGGCTGGCCGACACAGACGAGTGCGGCGGCGTCCGCGTACTGGGTGCCGCATGGCGGCCAGGGCTTCACACGACAGTGACCGTCCCTGCGTCGCCGTCCACGCTCACCTTTGGGCCGTCGGCCAGCCGCTGCGTCGCCACCCCCGTTCCCAGGACCGCCGGGATGCCGTACTCGCGGGCCACGATGGAACTGTGGCTCAGCGGACCCCCCACATCCGTCACCACCGCGGACGCCATGGCGAACAAGGGAGTCCAGGCGGGGGTGGTCATGCGGGCCACCAGCACCTCGCCGGGCTGCATCCGGCCGAAGTCCTCCGGCCCCCGCAGGACCCGGGCCGGCGCGGTCACCCGGCCGGCGCTCGCACCGGTCCCCTTGATCACGTCGCCGGCCTGCTGCTGCGGGCCCCCCGGCATCATCGAACCGAACGCCTTCTCCATCCACGCCTTCTGCGGGAGCATCTGCGGGGCCGCGGCCTTCGCCTGGCCGCGCCACAACATCCTGCGTTCCTCCACGGCGGCTGCACGGACCGGCCTAGTGGCCCCGGCAAGGGCCACACCGGCTTCCGGTTCTGCCAGCCCGAAGTCCACCGCGCTCTGCAGCTCGGAAAAGCGCAGCCAGAAAACGTCGTCCGCGGCAGCGATCACACCAGAGGCAACCAGCCTGCGCCCCAGCTCCAGCAGCATGCGCCGCAGCAGCGGCCAGGCAAGTCCGACGTCGGCCAGCGCGTCCTCGCGGGCCGGCGCCGTCTCCTGTGCCCACTTCAGCAGACGGAAGAACAGGGCCCGCCGCCGCGGCCCCAGCCGGCCGGCCACTTCGCGGGTCAGCGACTCCCGCCGCTCGGACAGTAGCCGCTGCCGCTCGTGCGGGTCGGTGCCCTGCCCGCGGAGGTAGAACTTCACCGTCTCCAGCTGCGCGGTCGGGTCGTCGGCGGGAACCGCGCTGGCGAAATCCAGGTTGTAGACCGCGTGGCCGTAACGGGCCAGATGCTCCTGGAAGGTAAACCGCCATTCATGCCACAGGGCGTCGTCCACCCCGGCCGGCGCCGCACCTGTGCGCAGGCACCCGGCGAGTGCCGCCGTCGTACTTTCCAGCAAAGCCTTCACCAGCGATGGATCGCTGCGCGCCCAACCCGCCAGGTCGTACAGCGACTTTTCCGCCCGGATCGGTTCGCTGTCGAAGCCCAACAGGAACTCCTGGGCCGGGGGATCGCCCTCCCGCCGGACGGTCCTGTAGAAGCCGCGGAAGGCGAGTTCGCTCATGTCGGCCATCGGGATGACGGACTGCACCGCGGTGTAGTAGACGGTGCCGGCGTCCAGGAGGGCCTGCATGCCGGCAAGCAGCTGCCCGCCGGGAAGCTCCGTGCGCGGTTTCACGGACCAGTCCTTGATGATCCGTTCGTAGCGTGGATGCGAATAGTCGCGCCAGCCGTTGATGCCCATGTGCGCCTCGCCGCCGAACAGTGCGCGCATCGCAGGGATCGTCCGGGCCGTCATCCTCAGCATGGGCCAGGTGCGGTAGTAGTAATAGGCGTACCCGTTGACGGTGGGGAAGCGGACGTCGCCCTCGCGCAGGGAGTGCTGGCCCAGTGCCTCGTTCATCAGGGCGGAGATGGAGCGGGACACCGAGCCGTCGATGAGGTCTGCGAAGAGCGGGGAGAGTGGCTCAGGCATCTGCTCCACGATGCTCGCCCGGAAGTAGAGGCCCTTGGGGTAGGGGACCGGCCATTCCGTGGGGACGTCCGCGGCGGGTTCGGGCAGCGCCGTGATGGGCCGGGACTGGAGCAGGAAGAACTGGCCGTCCGCCAGCGCCCATTCGATGTCCTGCGGCGCGCCGAAGTGGTCGGCAATTGTTTGCCCGTAGCCGGCAAGCTCGGCTGCAAGGGCATCGTCCAGGACAGGCGCACGACGGCGGGCTTCCGGCACCTTATGCTCCGCCGTTCCGTTCTCCGTCAGGACGGTCATGAGTTCCTTGTCGGCCGTCTGCCGGGTGAGGACTTTGCCTGCGTTGGTGTCCACAGTGATGTCATCCGTGGTGACTGCCCCGCTGACCACGGCCTCACCCAGGCCCCAGGCGGCGCTGATCACCGTCTGGTCGCGTCGGCCGTTCGCGGGGTTGGCGGTGAACATCACCCCGGCTGCCTGGGCCTCCACCATTTGCTGGACCACGACGGCGAGGCGCACCTGGTCCGGCAGCACCCCTTCGCGGGCACGGTAGGACATGGCGCGCGCCGTCCAAAGCGAGGCCCAGCAGTTGATCACGGCCGTGCCCAGCGCTTCGAGTCCGCGGACGTTCAGGAAGGTTTCCTGCTGGCCGGCGAAGCTGGCGGAGGTGAGGTCCTCGGCGGTGGCGGAGGAGCGGACGGACACCGCCGTGTTTCCACCGCCGAGGAGTTGGTAGGCGTCCTTCAGTTCGACTTCGATGGCCGAGGGCATGACGCCTTTGGTAAACAGGGTCCGGATCAGCGCGGCGGCGTGTTCATAGTCCTCCGGTGATGCGTCGGACGGGAGGTCGGCCAGCTCTTGGATGGCCTGCCCCAGATTGTTCTCCGTGACGAACGCCGAGTAGGCGTCGGTGGTGAGGACGAACCCCGGGGGAACCGGAAGCCCGGCCTGGATGAGTCCGCCGAGCCCCACCGCCTTGCCGCCGGCGGTGGCGATGTCGCTCCGCTGCACGTCGCCCAGGCCGTTGACGTATGTCATGACGTTGCCGCCTTGCTGCCCGCCGCCGTCGTCCGTTTCCACAGCACGAAAGCCAGGACTGTCACCCAGAGCAGGAATGCCCCGATGCTGATGCGCTCGCTGATGCCGAGTACCAGGTTCGGTCCCGGGGCTGCCATGAACGCGATGATGCCCAGGAGCGCGGAGGCAGCGAGCGAGACGATGGAGTAGACGCGCATCCAGCCGTGGAACCCTGCCGCGACGAAGCACATGGCGGCGACCATGAGGGCGAGCTGGATGTTGGTGACCACGATGTGCACGGGGATGGAAGTGTCGTCGCCGATCCGGAGCGGGAAGATGGCGCCCATGATGTTCCACAGCCCGTAGGCGATGAGCAGTCCGGCGCCGATGCGGAGGGCGCGGCTGCCGCGGACCGAGATCCAGGCGCCCACGCCGAAGGCCATGAACACCACCGTGTAGAGCCAGGTCAACGGGGCCGTAACGCTGTACCCGGGGGAGCCGACGGCGAACAGTTCGCTGACCATCCGTTCGCTGCGGCGGTACCCGGCCCACTGGAATGCCGCGACGCCGTCAGTGAACACCACATAGAGCAGCGAGGAGAGCGGCCCGGCGGCGAGGAGGCCGGTGCGCAGCGCGTCGCTGTGTTGGCCTTCGAGCGCCGGCGCCCGACGGCGGCGGGGGAGCCGTCCTCCTGCAACAGACATGATCGGAAGTCCTTTGAGCCCGCGCTCAGGAAAGCGGATCAGCGCAGGGTATGCGGGCGAAAGCCCCGACGCCTACCTGTTCCAGCGTCGTCCCGGCCCCGGCCCGTTGCTAGGGCCGAACGGCCTTGGGTGTCTCATTCACGGTTTTAGTCCAATGCGGGACGGCCACTGCCGCTGCGGTGGCCACGGCGGCAAGTATGAAAGCGGCAGCCAGCCCCCAGACAGCAGCGACTGCGCCGGCGGCCGTCGCGCCGAGCGCCTGCCCCAGGACGAGGGCAACAAACAGCAGCGAGGTACCCGTTGCGGCACGTCCGAAGTCGCGTTCCACCGTCCATGCGATAAGCGCTCCCGTGGCGGCGGTGTAGCCCCACCCGAAAGCAGCGCAGGCGACCAGTGCCAGGGGCGTAAAGCCGGGAGTGATCCCAAGCATCGCGGTAGCGCCGGCAACTACGGAGGCGCTGACCGCCCACGCGGCCCGTGGCCGAAAATGGCTCATCCACCGTGCAGTGGCGATTACTGCTGTTCCCCCGATGCCGAGGGCTATCCATGCTCCTATCGATACCGACTCGCTGGCGCCGGATTCCACCAGATGGGCCCGTCCGAAGGTCCATACGGCAGCCGAGCCGGCACCCATCAAGAGCGCGGCGGCGATGATGTGGCCGTGTGCGCCGAACCAGGATCGGGGCGGAAGCCTCTCCTCGTCAGCTGAGCGGTGGGTGTGTGCCCTGTCGAGCCGTAGAACCAAGGCGGCAACGACGATGGTGACGCCGGCTACCACGAACCAGGGGAGCCGCCAGTTAGGGAGAAGTACCTGCGCCAGCACCCCGGCGACGATCAGTCCGGGCCCGGTACCTGCGTTCACGATTGATTGTGCGCGATCATTGTCCCGTCTTTCGACGTTGCGTCCGATGATGGACACGAGGGCAGGTGAGGCAAGGCCGGCGCCGGTGGAGCTGAGGATTGCGAAAGCGGAAAAGACGCCCGGCTGCATCGCTGCGGCCATGCCTGCGGATCCAATGCCGGCACACAGACCCGCCCCAATGACCAGCCGGCGCGGATGAACCGCACCCGCCCGTAGGCCAATCAACGCGCCCACGCAGTAGGACAGGGACGCGCCCGATGAGGTCAGGCCTGCCGCGGCTGCGCCGAAGGAAAGTTCTGCCTGCACGTCCGGAAGAAAGAGGCCGTACGCCATGCGGACCAGGCCATAGGTCATCGCGATGAAGCTGGTGCCAGCGGCAAGCAACATGCCGTCCCCGGCCGGTACAAACGAAAACGCACGTTTCATTTTTATAGCCTAGGCTATTTCCATGGGTATTCGTTCAAAAACCGAGGAAAAGCTGCTGGATGCTGCGGAGGAGCTCTTCTTCACCCACGGAATCGCCGCTACACCGGTTGACGTAATCCTTGACAGGGCAGGTGTATCGGCGGCCACGCTTTACCGCGGCTACCCAAGTAAGGAAGCGCTGGTGGCAGCAGCCCTCACCAGACGTCATAAGGCATGGCTTGCTGCATGGGACCGGGCCATTGAGCGCCAGGCAACAGCCCGGGGAAAACTGCTGGCGGTCTTCGATGCGCTGGACGAGTTCATGGCACGCCCTGGTGGTGCGCGCTGGTGTGCATTCCTTGGTTCTGCCGCCGAGTATGCCGATGCGCCTGCCGAAATCCTCGAGGCAGTGCGGGAGGACACCAACGCGTATCAAACCCGGCTTGCCGAACTCGCCGTGCCCGTTGTGGGGCGCCAAGCCCAGGCGCTGGCCGATGAATTATTGCTCGTGGTCACCGGCGTCCTGGCGATGCGACTGCGTGAAGCCGGACAGGGAACAACAACTGCACGCAGGGTTGCCGGCCTTCTGATTGAGGCCCGAACAGCCTAACTGCGTAGGAAGTGAACCGCGGTGCCTACCCGCCTAACCGCAAATAGGGGAAGCCCCACCAGCATTGCTGAAGGGGCTTCGACTCTTTGATTCCGTTATGACGAACATCATCTCCCGAACTTGCGGAAATCCCGGTGCTTCCTGCCTCGTCACCGGCAGACCACGGTGGACCAGATCCACTGTGTGTTCCAGGGTTCCCTTGTTGTTCGTTCCCGTCCTTCTTCCGAAGAACGTATTAATAGTGTTACGCCTGCTTTTCCGACGCCGCAAGGCCCTAAGTCCCGGTGCCGGCGGGCTTTTCGCGAACGGATTCCAGGACACACAAAACCTGCAGGTACCTTCGCGATCTCGCTAAGAGAAGGCTCGGACATTCCCATGTCCTGAACAACCCGGCGTCATCTGATGGTTACCTGCAGGCGCTTTAAGTCTAGGGCTGGCCGGGCCGCTGCAAACAGGGCTTAAGTCCCGTCCCTCTGGGAAGTTCCGGGAGTTTTATCGGGGCCCAACCGGCGTCACCACGTGACAGTGCCGGTGGCCCCGTCCACTGTCACCACCTGGCCGTCGCGCAGCTGAGTGGTTGCGTCCGCGACGCCCACCACCGCGGGAATGCCGTACTCCCGGGCCACCACCGCGCCATGGGAAATGACGCCGCCCATCTCCATGACCAAGGCCCCTGCCGTCATGAACAAGGGGGTCCAGCCGGGATCGGTGGAGGGGGCCACCAGGATTTCCCCCGGTTCCACGTGGGCGCCCACCGGATCCAGGATCACCCGGGCCCTGCCGGTGGCGGTGCCGGCCGACGCCGGGGTGCCCGTGAGGCGGTCGACGGCGGCAGCCTGGGAAAGCGCGGCGGTCCGTGCCGCCACGGCAGCCTCCACGTCGGTGCCGTCCGAGAGCAAAAGGCGCGGGACGTGGCGGCGCCGCAGCTCGACGTCGTACATCCTGCGGCGGTCAGCCACCAGCTTCCGGAGGTCCGCCCCGCGAAGGGCCACGCGCAGTTCGTCGAAGTCCAGGAAGAAGACGTCGCCGGCGGCGGCGATGGAGCCGGTCTTCGCCAGCTCGCCGCCGATGGCGTCGAGTTGCCGGTGCATCTCCGCCATCACCAGCACGATGTAGAACTTGGGCAGTTCCCGCAGCCCGGACAGCTGCCGCACGCGGCGCAGGCACAGCGCCACCAGCTGCCCCCGCAGCCGGCTGCGGGCCGTGGCCTTGCCCACGAGCTCGCGCACGCGCTCATCGGCGTGGTCGGCGGCGCGGGCGAACTGGCGGTCCGGTGCCTGCTCCGGGTCCTGCACGCGGAGGTAGTTCGTGACCATGCCCAGCAGGTGGTCCGGTTCCTCCGCCCACCGCGGCACGCCGAGGTCAATCTCCGCCACGGCGCGGTGGCCGTACCTGGCCAGGAACCCGCGCAGGCTCTCCTGGGCAATCCGGGGGAGGGTGCCCGCCCGGTAACGGGCCGCGAGCTGGTCCGGCCGCAGCTCCATGAACATGTAGCGGGCGTCCGGATCTTGGCCAACGCCCACGGCCAGGCGCCACAGCTCCAGGTCCATCTCGGTGGTCACGTTGTGCGGCAGCCCGCGCAGCACTGCCTCCAGCTCGCGCGGCCTGGCGATCCCGCGCAGCAGCCTGCGGGCGGCGGCCAGCATCACGTACCCGGCGGACGGACCCGGCAGGGAGGACTCGATGATCCCGTCAACCGTGCTGCCCAGGACGCCCTCCGCGTGCTGCAGCCGCTGCTCGGGCGTGGCCGGTTCTGCCAGTTTCAGCAGGGTTTCCAACTGTTTTTTGTACCGCCGTGCCCGGCGCAGTTCCGCTTCCGGCCGCAGAACTGCCCGGGCCATGGCGGGAAAAAGGGCCACGATGGTCCACAGGCTGCTGATTCCGGCCACCGGCTTCGTCTTTCCTCCCGCTGCCGGCGCCCCGCGGCGGCGCGTTCTGCCCCGCCTGCCGGGAGTGGACCGGACAACGCTGAACCGGGGGTCCTCCAGCAACGCGGGAAAGACCGCCGCAGACCTGCCGTCCGCCAGCGGCAGCATCCGCAGCAGCCACCGGCGGCCGTACTTGTTGCGCATCACCGGCGTCAGGTCCACATACAGGCGCAGTCCCGGGGAGGCGTATTTCCACGGCCCCTTGGTGTTCCGCATGATGCCGAGGACGGACAGGCCCATGGGCGTGATGGGGCGGGTAAGCCCCTGCAGGAGGGTGGCGCAGAGGTAGGCGTGGGTCTGCGCGTCGGCGGCCGGGCCGGGTGTTGCTTCCCCAGGGAGCGGATACAGCGTGGTGATGGGCCGCGACTGGGTCAGCCACGCCTTGCCGCCGCCGTCAATCACCCATTCCACGTCCTGGGGTGCGGCAAGCAGTTTTTGGGCGGCGTTGCCAAGGGAAACCAGTTCCCGCGGCTTTGCGTCTGTGAGGGCAGGCCCGCCGTCCTGCGGCCGCTGCAGGACCTGGCCAGACGCGCTATCCAGGACAAAGTGGTCCGGATTGACCGCCCCGGACACCACAGCCTGCCCGGGACCGGCGGAGGCATTGATGACGGTCTGGGTCCGCGTACCGGTGACGGGGTTGGCGGTGAACAGGACGCCCGCCGTGACGGCGGGGACCATGCGTTGAATGACGACGGCGAGGCTCACCTCGCGCTGGCTGATGCGGTTGGCTGCGCGGTAGGCCACCGCGCGGTCGGTCCAGAGCGAGGCCCAGCAGTTCCGGACAGCCTGCACAACGGCGTCGGGCCCGACGACGTCCATGAAGGAGTCCTGCTGCCCGGCGAAGCTGGCGAAGGGGAGGTCTTCGGAGGTGGCGGAAGACCGCACCGCAACCGGGCCGCCGCCCATTGCGGTGTACGCGTCAGTGATCGCGGCTTCGACCTCGGGCGGTATCGGTGCTGCCGCCATCGTCTCCCGGGCTGACCGTGCGAGCTGGTTCCGCTCTTCGTCCGGAAGTCCGCGGCCGCCGTCGTGCTGTTCTTCCTGGTCAAAGCCGTTCATGCCGCCCAGACGGGCGGCAATGGCATCCATTTCCTCTGGCACGGCCAGGCGGTATGCGTCCGTGGTCAGGCAGAAGCCGCGCGGAACCGGGAAGCCGGCTGCGGCGAGCCGTCCCAGGTTGAGGGCTTTGCCGCCCACGGTGGCCAGCGATGCCGCGGCCAGGTCCTTGAGATCGGCAACGAGGCCTGTTCCGGCTCCACCCTGTCCGTGCACGGGAGTTACGGACGCCATGTCCTGCCCTCAGCCGTTGCCCGTTCCGTCTCCGGTGTCCTCCCACATGACGTCCAGGTTGTGGAAGGTCACCGGCCCGTCGCACAGTGCGGCCATTCTGGCAGCGAACTCCGAGGTTTCCGGACGGCCGGAATTCTCCATGGCCGAGTCGAAGGAATCGAAGTGGACGATGGTGAAGTAGTGGCCCGGATGGTCCCGGTCCGCGGTGGCGACGATGCGGCGGAAGGTGGGCGCGGTGTTTCCCTCGGTTCGTGAGGGGCGGCCCAGCTCTTCGATCTCCTTGATGCGGGAGGACGTGAATTCAACGATCTGCACAAACCCGGCCATGGCAACTCCTCGACGGCGGTGGAAGATGATGCGGGTCAGGCTAGCCCTGGCGGCGGGTGGGGGACAGGGGAGAAATGCCCTACTTTGTGCCTGCTTCAGCCCTGCTGGCTGACCGTGCCGCGGTGAAGGTCCCGGTCCAGTCCGTGACCGTCGGCAAGCTGCGCGAGCAGGCTGCCCAGCTGTGCGGCCTGCTCGCCCGTCAGGGGTGCCAGGAGTTCCGCTTCGTGTTGTTCGGCGATCCCGCGCAGCTCACGCAGCACCTGCCGGCCCGCCTGGGTGAGGTGCAGTTCGTAATTCCGCCGGTCCGTGCTGCTGCGGACTCTTTCCACCAAGCCGCGTCCCTGAAGCGAGTCGATAAGCGGAACCACCCGGCTGGGAACGATGCCCAACTTTTCCGCGACGGACCGCTGGCTCAGCCCCGGGGCGCGGCCCAGGAGGCGGATGACTCCGGCGTCGCCCGGCGTAAGGCCGATCTCGCGGGTGCGGTCGGCAAACCGGGACGATGCCACCGCTCCGAGCTGGGACAGGAGGAAAGCCGCGCGCTTCGACTGACCTTCGGCGGTTGGGTTCATGGCTCAAGAATACATCCTTGACAGAATAATTCTCCAGGTGAACCATTTTAGTAGTGACGCAGTTCCTGTGCAGCCATAGCCCGAGTGGAAGGGTGCAGCCATGACTGATCGTGCAGTGTTGAATGGGCGGAACGGAGCCCGATCCGGCGGGCCACATCCCGGGGTCCTTGCCAGTGTCAGCCTGGGAATCTTCCTGGCCAGCCTGGCGGCAATCCCCGTGGTCGCCGGCGGCCAATGGTTTGTTTCCCCGATTGCGCCAGCGGTTGACGTGGCGGAATTCTTCCGCCGGTACGGCGTGGCCGCGCAGGTGGCCGGCATGCTGCAGTTCGGTTCGGCTGTGCCCCTGGGGATCTTTGCCGCCACGGTCTATGCCCGGCAGCTTCGGTTGGGCGTGCGCGTCCCCGGACCGGCCATCGGCTTCTTCGGTGGCATCAGCGCGGCGGTGTTCCTCATGCTGTCGGGGCTCATCACGTGGCTGCTGGGCCGTCCCGAAATCACGGCGGACACGGCCCTGGCACAGGCGCTCGCCTTCCTCGCGTTCCTCACCGCAGGGGTGGGCTTCGTGGTGGGGCTTGGCCTGCTCGTGGCCGGCATCGCCGTCCCGTCCCTCATCCTTGGCTTCCTGCCGCGCTGGCTTGCGTGGGCCGGCCTGGTCATCGCGGCCCTGTCCGAACTGAGTTTCCTTTCGATGGTCTTCGAGCCGCTCGAGTTCCTTCTCCCGATCGGGCGCTTCGGCGGGCTTGTGTGGCTGATCGCAGCCGGTTTCCTGCTGCCTAGCCGGCGCGCGGCAGCGAACCAGGAAGGGCGCACGCAGGCGGCGTCGCGATGACGACGGCGGAGCACGGCGTGGCGGGGCGGGACAGTCAGATGTCCGGCAAGGTGGTGCTGGTCACCGGAGCGAGCAGGGGCATCGGCGCCGCGACTGCTACCGCATTTGCCGACGCCGGAGCGGAGGTGGTGCTGACAGCCCGGGACGGCGACGCCCTGTCCAGTCAGGCCGAGGCCATCCGCCGGAGCGGCGGCAGCGCAGTGGCCGTGCCGGCGGATGTGACCAGTGAGGATTCGGTAAGGGCGCTCCTGGCCGAGGTCCGCCAGCGATTCGGGCGGCTGGATGCCGCGGTTAACAACGCCGCAGGCGGTGGTCGGCCGCCGGCGCCGCTCGCCGAATGGGCCAGCGCCGATTTCGACAGTGCCCTCGCCGTCAGTCTCCGCGGTGTCTTCCTGTGCCTGAAGTACGAAATCGAGCTGATGCTGGCCGGCGGGACCGGAGGGGCGATCGTGAACCTGTCCTCCACCGCCGGAGAACAGGGCGTGGCCGGGCTGAGTGGATACGTCGCCGGCAAATTCGGTGTGGGCGGACTGACCCGGGTGGCGGCCCTTGATTACGCCGCCCGGGGGATCCGGGTCAACGCGATCGCCCCGGGGCCGATCCTCACGGACCGCCTGGCGGCAGCAGAGCAGGCGGCCCAGGAACGGGTGGCTGCATCCGTGCCTCTGGGCCGGATCGGCACCACTGCGGACGTTGCCGCCGCAGCGGTATGGCTGTGCTCCGGACAGTCCAGCTTTGTCACTGGTACCGTGTTGGCCGTCGACGGCGGCCGGCTGGCGGGGACTCCGGCGTTCAATACGGGCAACTAGGACAAACCAGGGACGGCAAGTCAGGCAGAACCCGACGGCGGATCGGCCTCTTCAATCTCGGGCCGGGCCAGACGGCGGAGAAGGCTTACCGCGTCCTTGACGGGGACAGGCTGGAAGAACTGGGCGTCCGCTAGTTCGACGGCGGCAATCGCGCGAGGTGCCACGTCAGCTCCCGCCCGGGTGACGCGCAGCCGTTTGGCTCGGGTGTCGGCCGGATCCACTTCCCGTTCGATCAGTCCTTTGGCTTCCAGGGTGCGCAGGACCTGCGGGGCCATCTTGACGTCCGTACCGGCCTGTCGGGCGACGGCCAGCTGGTTCGGGTGCTCGGTCCAGAGGTGGGCTTGGCCTGTATGGAGCCGTGAATTTCGGACACAGTGAAGGCCCCGCCCCTTAGGGGCGGAGCCTTCACTCGCTGTCAGGTCAGGAGTCCTGGTCGACGGAAACCACGATCTTGCCGCGGGTGTGGCCTTCCATGTTGGAGCGGAAGGCGTCGGCGGCCTTATCCAGCGGGAAGACCTCGGCAACCTCAACGCGGAGCTTGCCGCTGTCCGCCAGGTCAGCCAGTTCCTGCAGGTCGGAGCCCACCGGGGTGACCCACATCCACTCGCCGCCGTGCTCTTCCACGTCGCTGTCCGCAATGGAGGCGTGGCGGCCGTTTTCGGCCAGCACCGCCAGCGTGGCTTGCAGGTTCCCGCCGACGAAGTCGGCCACCACCTCCACGCCCTCGGGGCGCAGCGCGCGCACGCGGTCCGCGAGTCCCTCCCCGTAGGCGACAGGCTCGGCGCCGAGGGAGCGGAGGAACTCGTGGTTCTTCTCCGAGGCGGTGGCGATGACGCTGGCGCCCAGGGCCACGGCGATCTGGATGCCAAGGGACCCTACGCCCCCGGACCCGCCATGGATCAGGACCGTTTCCCCAGACTTCAGGCCCAGCCGGTTGAGGACCTGATAGGCGGTGAGGCCAGCCAGCGGCAGGCCAGCAGATTCGTTCCAGTCAAATGAGGCGGGCTTCTTGGCCAGCACGCGCTCCGGAAGCGCAATGTACTCGGCGAAGCTGCCGCCGTGGACGTAGTCCTTGCGGCCGTAGGCGATGACCTCGTCGCCGGGCTGGAACTGCCGGGAGTCGATGCCCATCGATTCCACAACGCCGGCCACGTCCCAGCCGGGGATGGCGGGGAACTGCAGGTCCATGACCTGGTCCAGTCCGCCAGCCATGATCTTCCAGTCCACCGGGTTCACTGCGGCTGCCTTGACCTTGACCAGGACCATCCCGGGCCCCACCTTCGGCATCGGCTGCTCGCCGTATTCGAGGACGTCCGGATTTCCGTATGAGCTGTAAGTGATTGCCTTCATGGTTGCGACAACCAGTTGGCCTGGCTGGGCTATTCCGGATCGAGCGGGGAAGTGGCATATCGCACGCTAAAGCAGGCCAGCGCCCCCTGCGTGGCACCGGCCTGCTTTCTGCTTCCGGTCCAGCTCGTTGCTGTGGGCTGGTCCGGCCTGAGCTGATCAGCGGGTGGCGCCCAGTGCCGCCCATGCCTTGTTGCGGCGCTCGGCAAGATCCCGCCGCGCCTCAAGGGCATCGTCCATGCTGACAGCCACAAACCGGGTTGCCGTTCCGGGGGCTGCCCGGGCCACCAGGTCCATGTCGGCGCTGATCACCGTGCCCACCATCGCGTAGCCTCCGCCGGAGACGGCGTCGCGGTGCAGGATGATCGGCTGCGTGCCGCCGGGAATCTGGATGGACCCCACGGCGTACCCTGCATCCACGATGTTGGAAGGGTCCGAGCCGGCGCCGAAAGGCTGTTCCCGCTCCTTCCATTTCACCCCTGGGCCGGAGTAGCGCAGGCCCATCCGGTCAGCCACCGGAGTCACCTTCCAGTCCTCGTTGAGCAGATTGGCCAGGCCTTCGTCGGTGAGGCGGTGGTCATACAGCCCCAGCACTATCCGGACTTCCTGTTCCTTGGCGTAAACGGGCCGGAACTCCTCAGGGACACTGTCGGCCTGGGGGAGTTTTCCGTCGTTCAGGGGAGCGCCCACGGGGACCACGTCACCTGCCTCAAGCTTCCGTCCCTTGAACCCACCGATCGCGCCGAGGCTGTACGTGGACCGGCTGCCGAGCACCTCCGGGACGTCGATGCCGCCCTGGACTGCGATGTAGTAGCGGGTGCCGCCCCGGATGACGCCGAAGGACAGCTGGTCCCCGGCCTTCAGCTCCAGGCGGCTCCACTGTGGCCGCGGCTCCCCGTTGACCTTCACCTCCACGGGCGCGCCCGTGACGGCGACGACGGCATCGCTGTCGGTGGTCAGCACGGGGCCAAGGTAGGTGCATTCCAGGACCGCTTCCCGGGCCGTATTTCCCACCAGCGCGTTTCCGAGCTCAGCGGAGTATTGGTCCATGGAGCCGCTTTGCGGGATGCCCACGTTGTAGTGGCCGGTGCGCCCCTGGTCCTGGACCGTGGTGGCCAGGCCGGGGTTTCCAATTTCAAATGCCATTGAGGGCCTCCATGAGTTCACGGTTGTAGCCTTCGGGGTCGGCCAGTGCCTTGGACAGCTCGAAGGTCACCGGCGCCTGCCGGTAGCGGAAGGTCCCGGCGGAGATCTCGGCCTGGATGTCGTTGTACTCGGCCTCCGTCACCGGCTTGAATTTCACGATGTCCCCCGGGCGGAAGAACACCATGAAGTCCTTGAAGTCCGCCAGGGCCTGGTCTGGATCAAAGATGGGGGCTGCGGCCACACCGAACATCTGGTACCCGCCGGCGCCGCGGACGGAGTAGATGCAGCCGAAGCATCCGCCGTGGCCCACAGTGAGTTTGGGGGTGTCGGTCCGCGGGCTGAGGTACTTGGGGACCTCCAGCTGTTTCTCGCGGTCCACCAGCTGGAACAGGAACGGCAGCCCGGCCACGAAGCCAACCATGGACACCAGCCATGGCTGTTCATGGTGCCGCTGGATGAACTCCGCAGCATCCTTGAGATGGTTGACCTTGGCCGCGTAGTCGATGTCGCTGCCTTCGGGCTCCTGGTGGAACCCTTCACGGAAGCGTTCTGCAACTTCCGCGGTGAAGGGGTCCTCGTACCAGACCGGGACTTCAACGATTCGGGTTTCGAGCGCCCGCTCCTGGTGGGACGACAGGTCGCTCTCGATCCCACGCACCGCCGCTTCCAGCTGTTCCGGCGGCAGGACGTCGGGATCGAACCGCACCAGCAGGGAGGCATTGGCGGGGCAGATGTCCACGATTCCCGGCAGCCGGGCCTCGGAGAGCTTGCCGGCTATGGACATAACTTTGAAGTTCGCGGGTAGGCTCATGGCCTCGGAAACTTCGACGAACAGGAACTCATCGCCGCCCCAGGTGTAGCGGGCTCCGGGGAGGACGGCTGCTTCGGTGGTCATTTCGCCCCCAACAGGTCGGCTGCGGTTTCTATGAACTTTGAGTGGTGGGTGACCTCGGCAAATTCGGGGCGTGCCAGCAGTGCCAAGTGCACGGGGACGGTGGTCTTGACCCCTTCAATGTGGGTTTCCTCCAACGCCGCGAGGGTGGCCGCGATGGCGGCATCGCGGTCGGCGGCGTGGACGATCAGCTTTGCCAGGAGCGAGTCGTAGTACGGGCTCACCACCGAGCCCGCCTCCACTCCGGTGTCCACCCGGATTCCCTCACCCGAGGGCCATTCCAGGGATTTGATGACTCCCGGGCTGGGGAAGAAGTGGTGGTTGGGGTCTTCTGCGTTGATGCGGCATTCGATGGCGTGGCCGTTGAAGTGCACGTCGTCCTGCGTAATGGACATGGATCCGGTGGAGGCGATCAGTAGCTGCTCCCGGACCAGGTCCACGCCGGTGATCTGTTCGGTGATTGGGTGCTCCACCTGGATGCGGGTGTTCATCTCAATGAACGCTGCCTCATGGTTGGCGGGGTCGTACAGGAACTCCACTGTTCCCGCTCCGTG
Source organism: Arthrobacter sedimenti (assembly GCF_042652025.1). Lineage (NCBI taxonomy): Bacteria > Bacillati > Actinomycetota > Actinomycetes > Micrococcales > Micrococcaceae > Arthrobacter > Arthrobacter sedimenti. The sequence goes on from NZ_JBHSDQ010000002.1 coordinate 64,891, forward strand.
GTAGCCGCACTCGCGGGCAAGAGCCACGGACGACTCCCGGATGGTGGCCCGGACCGCCTCCGGAAGGTCGGGGGCAGGAGCTTCCTCCACAACTTTCTGCGAACGGCGCTGCATGGAGCAGTCGCGGTCGCCCAGGTGGATGAAGTTAGTTCCGTCACCGAGGACCTGCACTTCAACGTGGCGGGCATGCTCCACGAAGCGTTCCAGATAGACCGTGTCATCGCCGAAGACCGCGGCGGCTTCGCCCCGGGCCATTTCGATGGTGTCCAGTAGTTCGCTTTCCTCGTGCACGAACCGGATGCCCCTTCCGCCGCCGCCGGCGGATGCCTTCACCACCAGCGGGTAGCCGATGCCGCGGGCGACTCCCAGGGCGTCCGCCTCCGGGTCCAAGGGCCCGTCGGAGCCCCGGAGCACGGGAACGCCGGCCTTGGCTGCAGCCTCCCGGGCCAGCGACTTGTCGCCCATCATGGCGATGGTGTCCGAGTTCGGGCCCACCCAGGTCAGGCCTGCCTCAGCCACCTTGCGGGCGAAGTCGGCGTTTTCGGAGAGGAAACCGTAGCCGGGGTGCACTGCATCGCATCCTTGCTCAAGGGCTGCGGCCACCAGGGCGTCCTGATTCAGGTAGCTGGCGGTTGCCATGGCCGGGCCGACCACCACGTAGTGGTCAACCGATCGGGCTGCCAGGGATTCGACGTCGGGCTCGCTGACCGCCAGGACGGTCTCGATACCCATCTCGCGGGCGGTCCTGGCGACCCGCACGGCGATTTCGCCGCGGTTTGCGATAAACAGTTTCATGGGCTGCCTTTATCCTTCCCGGATGACGACGATGGAGTCGCCCGGGTTGACCATGTCGCCTTCGTTGACTTCAAAGGATTCAAGGGTCCCGGCGACGTCTGACTGGATCTCGGTGAACTGCTTCATGATTTCCACAATCCCGATGGTCTGGCCGACTTCGATGGTGTCGCCTTCATTGGCGAACGGGGGTTTGCCCGGTCCGGGCTTGCGGTAGAAGACTCCGGGGAGGGGTGAAACGATCGTGGCCATTGTGCTGCTCGCTTTCAGGAGTGGGTGGATCGGGACGAGGTGAGCGCCTTGCGTACAGCGGAGGCGACGTCGACGGCGTTGGGGGCATCGGAATGGACGCAGATGCTTTGGAAGGCGATGTTGAGGGGAGTGCCGTCGACGGCGAGGACGGGCTCGCCTGCCACCGCGCGGCTGACGCGTTCCGCTGCGGCGTCCGGGTCCGTGGGGGCGGGGCGGCGCTGGATGAGGAGCTCACCGGCCGGGCCGTAATTGAGGTCCACGTAGAGCTCGGCGACGAACTCCACCCCCATGGCGCGGCACACGGATTCGTGCGCGGTGCCAGCGAGGCCGTAGAACGGAACTCCGAATTGTTTGGCTGTTCCGGCTGCCGCCTGCATCAGTTCTTCGTCCCCGGCGAGCATGCCGTAGAGGGCGCCGTGGGGCTTGATGTGGTTGAGGGACAGCCCGTTCTTGGCCAGGAAGGCGGTCAGGGCCCCTGTCTGGTACAGGATGATCGTCTCGACCTCTTCAGGGGTGAGGACCATGCGGCGGCGGCCGAAACCCATAGGGTCCGGGAGGCCGGGATGCGCCCCGACAGCCACGCCGTGTTCGGCGGCAAGGGCTACCGTTCGGTTCATGACGTCCGGGTCCCCGGCGTGGTAGCCGCAGGCGACGTTGGCAACGTCGATGATCTCCATGAGGGCGGCATCATTGCCGAACTCGTGCAATCCAAAGCCTTCACCCATGTCCGAATTGAGGAGCACCTGAGCAGGCGTGGTTTCCGTCACGTTATTTTGCATGCAGGCAACGGTACAGAGGCGGGGAGCCCGCTGGAATTGGGCGGATCGCCGAAGATGGGCAGGCCGATTATGCTTTTTGCACTACTCAGGAGGAACTGCCATGCGTGTTGCCGATCTCGTCGCGGACTCCGCGCTGAACATCCGCCTTGCCGTGCCCGGCGCTCAGGGGCGGTTAAACCGTCCGATTGCCTGGTGCGCGCCCACGGAGCACATGGACCCCACGCCCTTCCTTAGCGTGAACGCGCTGCTGCTGACCAACGGGATGGGCCTCAACGTCCGGGACTACCGCATCTGGGATGCCTACGTTGAGCGGCTGATGTCCGTGCCCGTGTCGGGCCTCGTTTTCGGCCTGGGCGCAGCGCATCGGGAACTGCCGCCGGGACTGGTGAAGGCCTGCGAAGAGCACGGCCTTCCGTTGCTTGAACTGCCGCCGGAGGTGCCGTTCATCCAGGTGATGAGGCATGTGGACCAGCTCATCGCCGCGGAGCGTTACGCCGAACTGCGCGCCGGGTGGGATCTGGCCGATGAGTGCACCAGGCTGGCAGCGGGCGGCCATTCGCTGGCGCAGGTGTTGGAACGGGTGGCAACCGCAATCCAGGCGCGGGTGGCAGTCCTGGACCACAACGGGTTCGAGCTTTTGTCGGCAGGGACGGCCGGGGGCGGAACGGCCCGGACAACCCTGAGCCTGCCCAGCGGCTCAACCCTCCGGTTCAAGCTGGCCATCGAGGGGATAACCAGCAGCCTGGTCCTGCAGCCACTGCTGGGCCCGGTGGCCGCCGTCATTGCCATGCAGCTGAGCTACACGCTTGGTTCCCGGTCGCCCCTGCATTCACGGGAAGCCGCACGGTTCATGGAGGCACTCTACGAAGCCAGGGGAACTCCGGGCCCGGCCCTGCGGCGCTACGCCGCGGAGGCCGGGTTCGAACCGGACGGGAAGTGGGGCTCGGTGCTGATCGGCGGCGCAGGGGAGGTGGCACCAGCCAAGCTCCGGACCATCGCCTGGCGCGTGCGGGTGGGCCTGCAGACCGAATACAGGACGGTGCGGTTCATGGAGGAGGCGGGCCTTACCACCGTGCTGGTGCAGCGCGGGGAAGACGGGACGGAGCTGATGGAAGCCGTCGGGAAGTCCTTCCAGGACGCGCCGGAACTGTCCGCCGTCGTCTCCGAATGCGCGAACCTGGACGAACTGCCGTTGGTGCTGCAGCTGGCCCGCCGCCGGGTGGGCGAGCCAGGGCTGCAGCAGGCGCCGGTGGCGGACCTTGCCGGCGTGGTGCAGGGCCTGCCCGGGGCAGGGCTCGTGGCAATGTCCGGGCGCCTGCTTGCCCCGTTGATGTCCGACGGCGGCACCTCCTTGCGTCAGACGCTTGAGGTGTACCTGCGGCACAGTGGGAATGCCCGCGAGGCCTGCCGGGAGCTGTTCATCCACCGCAACACGCTGACCTACAGGCTGCGCAAGATTGAGGAGTTGCTGCAGGTGGACCTGAACGACGGCGAAGTCAGGGCCACCTGCCTGCTGGCCCTGCGGATCGTGGCCGCCGGAACCTAGTTATCGCGACACCAGTTGGTGTGAACCTAGTTAGCGGCCATCTCCGCAGGTGCCCTGGCGGCGCTGCTTTCGCGCACGAACAGGGTTGGCTCCAGCCGCTCTGGCGGGGGATTCTCGCCCCTGAGAACCGCCTGCATGAGCTTTACGGCGGTCCGTCCAATGTCCGCCATGGGGGAGTGGACCGAGGTGAGCGGAATGGGAAGTTCGGCCGCCAGGGAGGTGTCGTTGTAGCCCACCACTGCCACGTCCTGCCCTACGGTGAGGCCGCGGGAGCGGAGGGCGCCCATCGCTCCGATGGCGGCGAAATCGTTGACGGCAAAGATCGCGGTGGGACGCGGCCTGCCGCTGGCAAGGATCTTCTCCCCGGCCTCGCGGCCGCCGGCCGTGTCGAACCTGGACCAGACCACATCATCATCCGAGATGGTTCCGCCCAGCGACCGCCAGCGGTCCAGGAAGCCTGCAGTGCGGTCGACGGCGGTGCTTGCGTAGGGTTCGCCGGCGATGACCGCCACCTGCCGGTGGCCCATTTCCCACAAGTGGCTGGCAACGAGTTCGCCGCCGACGACGTCATCGCAGGTGGCGGACGGGTAACCCGGCACCCGCCGGTTCATCAGCACGAACGGGACCTTCCGGTCCGTCAGTTCCTGCAAAAGGCCGCCGTCAAGGTGGGCATCGCCAATGATCAGGCCGTCCACGCGGCGTGCCAGCATGAGGTCGATCTTCCGCCGTTGTTCCTCCGGGTCGTCGCGGGAGTTCATCACGAACGCGGAGTACCCCACCTCGGCTGACGCCTCGTCAATGCCCTCGTACATGATGGCCAGGACCAGGTCCGAAAGCCGGGGGACGATGACGCCGAGCAGTTTGGTGCGCCGGGTGCGGAGGCTGGCGGCCTGCGGATCGGGGGAGTAGCCAAGCTTGCGGGCCAGTTCCCGGACGCGCTTGGCGGTGGCAGCCGAGGCGGCTCCCTTGGCCACATCGGACCCGGAATGCAGGACCCTGGAAACAGTCGAGGGGTGGACGCCCAGCTCGCGCGCCAGATCCTTCAGCGTGACCGTTTTGCCGCCGTCGGCGTTTTCTTTCATGTTCTTCTCCTGCCCCCTCGGGCCACTGTAGTCCAGGTCGGCCGCCCCGGCCTGCTCCAAAAAAGGGTTCCAAGTAACCCTTGACGTGACCCCCTTCACAATCCTAGAGTCATTCATCAGCACAACCCAAACGTTTGGGTAGCAATCCTTGAGCCCCTTCCGGCGCCCACCCCTGCGCCGCCCCTCTCGTCTTCAAAAGCAACGCCCGTTCTTCGCTGGAACGCTACCCAAACGATTGGGTTGCGGACCTCGCGCCAACCCCGGAGCTGGAATGACATTTACCGACCCACATGTGGTGCTGCTGGCCACGGGGGGCACGATCTCATCGCGGGCTTCCGAAGCCGGCGGCGCCGTAGCCTCCGATACAGGCGAGCAGGTGTTCAAAGCCCTCGGCTCGCCTGTGTCCCACCCCGTGCGGGTGCTGGACGTGTTCCAGAAGGGCTCCTACCTCCTGACGTTCGAGGACATGCTCAGGATCTGCACCACCATCAAGGAGGTCCTCCAGGACCCCAATGTCCTGGGCGTGGTGGTGACCCACGGAACGGACACCATGGAGGAGACCGCCTACCTCGCGGACCTGATGCACAACGGCGAGCAGCCCGTCGTCTTCACCGGTGCGCAACGGGCGGCCGATTCCGAAACTCCCGACGGGCCGGACAACCTGGCCCGGGCCATCGCCGTCGCCGGCTCGGAGGACGCGCGGGGACAAGGCGTGATGATCCAGTTTGCCGGCACCGTCTTCCCTGCCGCCGGGGCCCGAAAAAGCCAAACTCTTCGGCTCAATGCCTTTGCAAACCCCGATTTCGGGGTACTTGGCCAGGTATCAGCCCGAGGAGAGATTGCCATGGCCGGCAGCGCCGGCAGGCCCGATGCCCTGCCCCTGCCCCAGCCGGGCGGCCGCTCCCCACGGGTGGACCTCGTTGCCGCCTACCCCGGCGCGGACTCCACCCTGATGCACGCCGCCCTTGAAGCAGGAGCGGCAGGCATCGTCCTGCAAGGTACCGGAAGCGGCAATGCCAACACCAGCCTCTGCTCCGAGGTCGCCGTCGCGGTGGCGTCTGGCGTCGTGGTGATCACCAGCACCCGTGTGGATGCGGGACCAGTCGTGCCCATCTACGGGGCCGGCGGGGGTGGTGAGGACCTGCGCGCCGCCGGGGCCATCAGCTCCGGCCACCTCCGCCCGTCGCAGTCACTGATCCTGCTCAACCTCCTGCTCAGGATCAACCCGGACCGGGAGTGGATCACCGAAGTCTTTACCCAAAGAGGGAGGCCTCCTGAACCTTCCGCCTGACACCCAGAACATCCCAGTTGAACGAATCGAAAGGAAATACTCATGGCTAAGGACATTCAAGTAGCGTTCGGCGTCGACGTTGACGCAGTGGCGGGCATGCTCGGCTCTTACGGAGGCGAGGACTCACCGTGTGACATCAGCCGCGGCCTGTTCAGCGGTGAAGTCGGGGGACCGCGCCTGGTCCGCCTCTTCCAGAAATACAACCTCCCGGCCACGTGGTTCGTGCCGGGCCACTCGATCGAGACCTTCCCCGAACTGACACAGATGATCGTGGACGCCGGGCATGAGATCGGCGTCCACGGATATTCACACGAAAATCCCATCGCCATGACGCGGGAACAGGAAACCGCCATCCTGGACCGTGCCATCGAACTGATTGAAAAGGTATCCGGCCGCCGGCCCACGGGCTACGTGGCGCCGTGGTGGGAATTCTCGCCGGTCACCAACGAAATCCTCCTTGAACGGGGCATCAAATACGACCACTCGCTGATGCACCGCGACTTCGAGCCGTACTACGTCCGCGTGGGGGACTCGTGGAAGAAGATCGACTACACCAAGGACGCGCAGACATGGATGGAGCCGCTGGTGCGCGGGGAGGAAACGGACCTGGTGGAAATCCCTGCCAATTGGTACCTCGATGACCTGCCTCCCATGATGTTCATCAAGGCATCACCTAACTCGCACGGGTTCGTCAACCCCCGCGACATCGAACAGATGTGGCGCGACCAGTTCGACTGGGTGTACCGCGAAATGGACCAGGCCGTCTTCACCATGACCATCCACCCGGACGTCTCCGGCCGTCCCCAGGTGCTCCTCATGCTCGAGCGCCTCATCGAACACATCAACTCCCATGAGGGCGTCAGCTGGTGCACCTTTGACCAGATCGCCGACTCCTTCCTGGCACGCAGCCCCCGAAAGGACAGCAAGTCATGAGCATCCAAGAACCGGCTGTTGACCTGACGCAGCCCCGGCCGGATGAGAAGCGCCGCTTCCCGGTCTTTTCCAAGCGCAACACCTCCACCGCCACAGTGCTTGCCCTGCTCGCCTGGACCGTGGCCGTCTTCGACTACGGCCTGTTCGGCACCCTGTTGCCGGCAATGCAGCAGGAATTCGGCTGGTCCGCCCCCGAGGCCTACGCCATCAACACCTGGATCGCCGTGGGCACCGCCATTGTCTGCTTCGGCATCGGACCTGTCATCGACAGGCTGGGCCGCCGCAAAGGCATGATGACCACCATCGGCGGCACCGCCGTCGTCTCCGGCCTGACCGCGCTGATCCCCACGGGCATCCCGTTCCTCAGCAACGCCCTGCTGGTGGTGATCCGTTCGTTCGGCGGGCTCGGATTCTCCGAGCAGGCGGTAAACGCCACGTACATGAACGAGGTGTACCAGGTCACCGAAGTGGCGGATAAGCGCAAGCGGCCCGGCTTCCACTACTCCTTCATCCAAGGCGGCTGGCCGCTCGGCTTCCTGCTCGCCAGCGCACTGGCCCTGGCCTTCCTGCCCTCCCTCGGCTGGCGTGCCCTGTACCTGATGGCCACCATCCCGGCCGCCATCATCGTCTGGACCATCGCCAAGAAGCTCAAGGAAACGCCCCAGTTCGAACTGCACCACAAGCTGACCGAGCTGGAAAAGCACGGGAAGTCAGAGGATGCCCACGCCCTCGCCCACGCCTACGGTGTGGAGCACTCCTCGGCAGCCCCGCTCAAGCGCATCTGGGAGCCGCACCTGCGCCGGAACACCATCGTCTTCTCCATCGCCTGGATCGTGAACTTCTTCGGCATCACCATCTTCAGCGTTTTGGGCAGCTCGGTGCTGAAGAACGCGAAGGGCGTGGAACTGTCCGACGCGTTCTGGATGCTGATCGTCATCAACATGCTGGCCTACTTCGGCTACGTCTTCCACGGCTGGCTCGGTGACAAGATCGGCCGTAAGCGGACCATCATCGGCGGCTGGATCCTCTCCGGCATTTCCTTCGCCATCATGCTCAGCCCCATCGCCACCAGCCCGGTCATGATTATCATCACCTACGGCGCCGGCCTCTTCTTCCTGGTGGGGCCGTACGCGGCCATCCAGTACTTCATGGCCGAGTGCTACCCGGTGAGCTGCCGGGCCACCGGAACGGCGTTCATCGGCGCCATGAGCCAGCCCGGAACCATCCTTGGCGGTGCCATCTTCACCGCCATCGCCGCCGGGAGCGGCACCGGCACCGCCGCCCTGTGGGTTGGCGCCGCCGGCACCCTGCTCTCTGGGCTGCTGATGTTCGCCGCCAAGCCCCCTGCCGAAGCACTGATGGAGGACCACCCGCATGACGTCGCATAACAAAGTCGCCATCATCACCGGTGCCGCCAGCGGTATCGGCCGTGCCCTGGCCGTCCATTACGCCCGCCAGGGCGTGGCGTCCGTCATCGGCACCTTCCCGGGCGATCCCCACGATCCGGAGGAAACCCTCCGGCTGGTTAAGGACGCCAGCGGAGAGGCCGTGATCCACGAAGTGGACGTCCGCACCACCGCGTCCGTGGACGCCCTGGCCCAGCGGGCCGTGGACGAATACGGCCGGCTGGACTACGCCATCGCCAACGCCGGGATCCTCCGCAATTCCCCGCTGGGGGAGATGACGGACGAACGCTGGCACGACATGCTCAACGTGGACCTCACCGGCGTGCTGCGCACGCTGCGGGCAGGGGCGGAGAGGATGTCCGACGGCGGCGCGCTGGTTGCGGTCTCGTCCATCGCCGGCGGCGTGTACGGGTGGGAGGAACATGCCCACTATGCCGCAGCCAAGGCGGGGGTCCTGGGCCTGGTCCGCAGCGTGGCCGTGGAGCTGGGCCCGCGCCAGATCAGGGCCAACGCCGTGATCCCCGGCCTCATTGAGACCCCTCAGTCCCTGGACCCGGTTAACTCGCTGGGTCCCGAGGGGCTGAAGCGTGCAGGCAACGACATTCCTTGGGGCCGGGTGGGAAAGCCGGAGGAGGTTGCCAGCGTGATCGGCTTCCTCACCTCCGACGATTCCCGTTACATCACCGGCCAGGCCCTGGTGGTTGACGGCGGCCTCACCGTCAAGATGCGCGCCTGACACAGGCGCCGGAAGGAAAGAACAGTATGAACACACCGACCAATGCTGCTGACCAGGCTTCGGGTCACGGTCCAGCCGGGAGCGGCCGCGGGGTGGTGGTCACCGGCGGTTCCAGCGGTATCGGCAAAGCCATCGCCGAGGCCTTCCGGGCCAACGGCGACCGGGTCGCCGTACTCGACCGGGCCGCAGGGGACGGAACCATCCGCGTGGACGTTGCCGACGAAGACAGCGTCCGGGCCGCGTTCGCCGAGGCCCGGGAAAGGCTGGGAAGCATCGACGTCCTGGTCAACAGCGCGGGCCTGCTGACGGAGTCTCCTCTGGAAGACATGTCCCTGGCCATGTGGAACGAGACCCTGACGGTGGACCTGACCGGTGTGTTCCTGTGCTGCCGGGAGGTGGTGGGGGAGATGCGGCAGCGCAAGTGGGGCCGCATCATCAACATCGCCTCCCAACTGGCCATCAAGGGCGGGGTGGGGCTGACGCATTACAGCGCCGCTAAGGCTGGCGTCGTGGGGCTGTCCAAGGCACTTGCCCTGGAAACGGCTGCGGACAATGTGCTGGTCAACTGCATCGCGCCGGGACCGATTGAGACGCCGCTCGTGGAGGGCATCTCGGAAAGCTGGAAGGCGGCGAAGCGCGCCGAGCTGCCGCTGGGGAGGTTCGGGACGCCGGAGGAAGTAGCACCTGCTGCGGTGCTGCTGGCGAGCGACCCGGGCGGAAACCTGTTCGTCGGACAAACGCTGGGGCCCAACTCCGGCGACGTCATGCCGTAAGGAAAGAGAGCAACATGTGCGGTGCCTGCGGTAGGACCACCGTGGCCGACCCTGCCCTGGGGCCGGTGCGGACCATGCGGCAACACTTGATCGTGGCAGGCGCGGTCAACGCGGTCTGCGCCGGCCTCCCCGGCGCGCCGAAGGTGACTGCTTTAAAGGACGGCTGGATGCTGACCGGTGCCGCGGGGTATTCCAGCCAGTGCCAGACCCTTCAAGAACTGTGGTCTGCAGTGCTCGGCTGCTTTACTGACGCATCTGTATTGGAGAACTTGCGACGGCGCCGCCTGGCGTATGCAGCTGACCCCGCCCACGCGGGCCTGCCCGCGCGGGCGGCTGGATTGCTGCCGGATACACCCGAACAAACCCAAGGAGCTTTTGAATGACGGATTACTCCCCGCTTTGGTCACCCATCCGGATTGGTTCCACCGAGCTGGACAACAGGGTTGCGCTGGCTCCTATGACGCGGATCAGCGCCACGCAGGACGGGCTCGCTACGGAAAGGATGGCTTCCTATTACCAAGGGTTCGCCCGCGGGGGCTTTGGGCTGCTGATCACTGAAGGCATCCACCCGGACACCGCCCACAGCCAGGGCTACCACTTCCAGCCGGGCATCGCCACGGAGGAACAGGCCCGGTCCTGGGCGGCAGTTGTCGACGGCGTCCACGCGGCGGGCGCGAAAATCTTCGCGCAGCTGATGCACGCCGGAGCGCAGAGCCAGGGGAACCGGTATGTGACCTCATCGGTGGGGCCGTCGGCGGTGGCACCCAAGGGGGAGCAGTTGGGGTTCTACCGCGGCGAGGGTCCGTATCCCGTTCCTTCTGAAATCACCGAGGCCCAGATGGAGGAGGTCAGGGACGGGTTCGTCTCGGCGGCGCTGCGGGCACAGCAGGCCGGCTTCGACGGCGTCGAGATCCATGGTGCCAATGGCTATCTGCTGGACCAGTTCCTCACGGACTACCTGAACCAGCGTGAGGACCACTATGGCGGCTCGGCGGAAAACAGGGTACGTTTCGCCGCGGAGATCTGCCGCGACGTCCGAGAAGCCGTTGGCCCGGACATGACCGTGGGGATCCGCATCTCCCAGGCCAAAGTGAGCGACAACGACCACAAGTGGGCCGGGGGAGTGGCGGAAGCCGAAGTCATTTTCAGCACCCTAGGCGCGACGGGGATCGATTTTGTCCACACCACGGAGTACCGCGCCACCGAGCCGGCGTTCGAGGATGCCGACGAGACACTGGCGGCCCTGGCCAAGAAATACTCGGGAGTGCCGGTGATCGCCAACGGCAAGCTCGATGATCCGGAGACCGCAGTGTCCATGCTGGCAGACGGCTCAGCGGACGTCGTCGCTTTGGGCAAAGGCGCCCTCGCCAACCGGAACTGGCCGCACCTTGTCCGCAACAACCTGGAATTCGGGGAGCTTGATGCGTCCGTCTTCGCTCCGTATGCAGATGTTAAGGACTGGGAGGTGGAGGACCCCGCATAGGCGGTCCCCGACGGTGGGCGGTGTGACATCCGGCGCCAAAGCTGGGCGTCACACGGCTCTCACCCCGTTGGACGGGTCAGCCGGCGGAGCAGTGAGTTACCAGGCGCAGGCGAGCAGCACGAACTGGGCGTGAGGTCGAGCGGGGCCAGTCGGCGGTGACGCGGGTCCGATCCGATGCACAGCCTCTTTTTTGTCTAGGGTGCGGCAGCCTGTGGCAGCGGTCCTATGGGCTGGTGAGTCTGCCCACTTTATTTTGAGTAGCTCGTAATAAGCGCGTAAATTTAAGTACAGGTCACCGCCGCCCTTGAGTGCCGCACCGGTGAACATTCCCGGGCCAGCAGGGCATGCGATTTCTTCGCCACCGCCCTTCCTGCTTGAGCGACACAACAACCCGAATGGCCCTCATCCCCCTCATTCCAAATTCCGAGGAGAACCCATGACTACGCTGGCCGAACGACCCGCAAAAACCTTCCCCACCAACCAAGCCGCCCCCGCCCCGCGCGGTGGGAGCTACGTGACCCTTCCCGCCGGCAGCGTGACCGTCGGCCGGGACAGCTACGTCACTGTTCCCGACAGCCGAAACCTGTCCCGCACCACACGTGGCAGCTACGTCACGGCGGGCGGCGCTCTCGTTGTCCCCGCCAACACTGTCGAGGGCAGCTACCTCACGCTCCCGGCGGCTTAAAGCCCTGGTTCCGCAGCGGCTTAGCCCGCCGCGGAGGCAAAAAGGAGGCCGACGGCGACACCTAGTGTCGTCGTCGGCCTCCTTTTCTGTGCTACGGCGGAAGCAGGGCGGGTGCCGCCGCGCGCCGGAGCAGTGGAAGGTTCACTGCTCGATCAGGCCGTTCCTCACCGCGAACAATGTGGCCCCCACCCGGTTGGTTGCGCCGATCTTGGTGTAGATGTGCTCCACGTGGTTGCGGACGGTCTTGCGGGCGAGAAACAAGCTGCCGGCTATCTCGGCCGCGGTCATTCCGCGGCACAACATGCCGAGGATTTCCAATTCCCTGGGGGTGAGTCCGGCCGGAGCGGCAGGCCGGTGGTGGGGCTGCTGTCCCGCCGCCGTGAGCACAGCGTCGGCAGCCTCGCCGCCAATCCTGCCGGTTGAAACTTCCTGCCGCAGCCTGGCGGCTGCGTCGGCCGGTGTGAGGGCGGCCCGGTGCGGGCGGGGTTCCAAAGAGGAATGGTAGGAGTCCGCAGCCGCCAGGATCCGCTGCTTGATCCCCAACTCCGTTCCGCCGATCCCGCGTGGGTAGCCGGTCCCGTCCAGCCGCTCGTGGTGCAGGCCGGTCAGGGCCGCCTCGGCCTTCAGCCCGGGCACACGGCTGAGGATCCGTTCTCCCAGGTACGGGTGCATGTGAATGCGTTCCAGGTCCGCCCTGGAAAGGGGCTCCTTCTTGTCCCACACCTGGTTGGACACTCCCAGCCGCCCCAGGTCGTGAACCCATCCTGCACGGCGGAGTTCAGTCACATCGTCGGCCGGCAGCCCGTGCTCCTCGCCCGCGGCGGCTGCGAGGGCAGCTACGGCGCGGGAGTGCCCGGCGGTGTAAGGAGATTTGAGGTCGGCGAAGTCACCCACTGCAGACAGCACCGCGTCCAGTTGGGTCCCGGACAGGGGAGCGTCGTTGGGTGCCAGGTCCAGGGCCGCCTGCCAGCAGTCGATGTCGAGGAGTCCTTCGGTGAGCGCCTCAGCCTGGTCGATGAACAGCCCGGCCAGGGCCGGATCGAACTGGCTGCCGCGGCGCGCCCGCACCATCGCCACTGCACCCGCCACGCCCTCCTGCCGCAGGAACACCTCGGCCGTATCCGCGAGGTGCATGATCCGCATTTCCAGTGGAATGTCTTGCCCAGCGACTCCCTCCGGCAGGCCCTTGCCGTCCCACCGCTCAAAGGTGTGGGCTAGGAGTCCTGCTACGCCGCCGTCGAGCCCTACATTGCTGGCGAGTACCCCGGCGGAGATGCAGTGCGAGGCAATAATGTTGCGCACCGCAGCGCTGCCCGTGGCCGCGAAACGCGTCCAGTACGCAACGCGGGCGAGCGGCGGCAAGCCCGCGCCCGCGTGGCTGAACATGCCGGCGTACATCGGCAGTCCGTGCTGGTCGCGGTTGTAGTAATCGGCGCGGAAGGCGATATCGTCCGTGAACAGCGCCGCCAGTTCGAAGGAATCCGCGTGGCAGCCGATCCACGCCACCTGGTTGGCGTAGTAGAGCCTGCCCTGGCCGGGGGCGTCAACTCCCGCCGCGCCGGCGATCCGCAGAGCCAGCAGGCAGGACCGCAACATGTGCTCCATCGGCTGCCCGAGCCCCAGGTCGATGGCGAGGGACAGCGCGGCCAGGACTTCACTGCGGCGGGGTGCAGCCGGTGACTGCTTCACACCTGCCATTCTAGGAAGCCATCACCGCGGGCAGTAGGCTCAGCCCGCCGTCATGCTGCCTGCTTCCTCCCGTCGCGTTCGGATGCGTTCTCGCTGGGGTGGGCTGTGGACGGGAACCGCACGCCCACGCGGGCTCCGAACAGTCCACGCTGCGGAAGCCAGAAGTCAGCGAGGTGGTCCTGCACCTCCAATGGCCCGGGCTGTCCTGCGTCCTCACCCCCGATGGTGGTCTGGGAATCGGTGACCAGCCACAACTGCCGGGGCTGGGCCTGGAATGTCTGGCCGTTGGGCACCACGCCAAAGACTTTCATCTTGCCCGCGTTCAGCAGCGGCCCGGCGAATGCTCCCATGGCGCGGAGCACCAGTTCGTTGCGCCACAGCGTTTCGGGCATCCGGACGGCCATGGCGGTCAGCATCGAGGTGGCCGCCGAGGTGCCCAGCTGCAGGCGCCAGTCAACGAGGCCCGGGACCGTGATCACGGCGGTGAAGGGCCCACTCCAGTGGATGTCGACGTCGGTCTCCACCGTATGCTGCACGGCCGCCCCGAAGTAGCGTGCGCAGCTGAAGTCCGGTGCCGTGTTGGCGTAGATGGTCCACTCGCCGCCGGGCGTGCGGTGCCACACGGAGCGGTAGCCGGGGCCAACGGAGCTCACCGGGAAATCCCGGAAAGCCAGGTAATGGCCGGTGCTGAAAGGTAACCCCAGGACGGCGTAGCCGGCGAAATGCTCCGCTGCGTCGTCCGGAAGGTCGGCAAGTGTCGGTGTTGCCTGTGCTGCTGACTGCGGCTGGTAGGTGTTCATGGCCGCCTCCTTTTCTCCATGTCCTGAGCCTAGGAGCGGGCCGCAGCAAGGGCATGGGGCAACTGCCCCATTAGGGACCGGCTTTTTACGCGGCGTCGAGGGCTTCGAGCCACTCCAGGAACGTCTGGCGTCCGACGGCGGATCCCGGCGCCGGGATCAACGCACCTTTACGCATGGCCTTGCCCATGGGTCCGGGGACGTGCACCGGCACGATCCGTTTCTTCTGCCGCGTCTTGGCCAGATAAGCCGCGACCAGGCTTTTCAGCTGTTCGGGCCGCGGGCCGCCGAGATCCGGGATGCGTCCACGCGGCCCGGCCTCGGCCGCGTCCACCAGGGCCGCGGCCACCTCCTTTGCTGCCACCGGTTGGGTGGCCATCGTGGGCACGAGGACCAGGGGGCCCACCGAGGCGGCCTTGATGGACATCGGTACGAACTCGTGGAACTGGGTAGCCCGGAGGAGGGTCCACGGAATGCCGCCGTGCTTGACCTCGTCCTCCTGCACCAGCTTCCCGGCGTACAGTCCTGAGTTAGCTTTGTCGATGCCCACAATGGACAGCGCCACGTGGTGCTTCACGCCGGCCTTCTTCCCGGCCGCCAGCAGGTTCTGGGTGGCGTTGCTGAAGTAATCCACGGCCTTCTTGGTGGACAGGGTTTGGATGCCGGAGACGTCGATGACTGTTTCGACATTCTGGAGTGCCTGCTCGAGCCCGCGCCCGTTGACCAGGTCCACTCCTTCGGCGCGGCTGATGCTGACCACGTGGTGTCCGCGCTCCCTGGCGATGGCCACGGCGTGGTGGCCCACTGTACCGGTTCCCCCTGCAACTGCAATCCTCATGGAGGAATCCTAAGCCGGTTCTACCCCGCCACCGCAGCCTTCGCGGCACGCGTCGCGTTCATCCACTCGGTCAGCCACGGCGCGCGGACGGTAGACGTGATGCGGCAGTCGGCCACGAAGGTTCCCTTCGCGCCGACGTCGATCCATTCCTGCAGCGCGGCCAAGTCGGATAAGGACCGGATCACAGCCGACTCCGCACCCAACGCCCGGGCAACCCCGCTGAAGTCCACCTCCGGGATCAGCATCGGCCTCTCGGTCAGGCCCTGCGAGCCGTACTGGTGGATCTCGGCCCCGTAGGCGGCGTCGTTGTAGATCACCACGATGGCGCTGCGGGCGGCGCCGATCAGCGATTCGAGGTCGGACAGGCCCATCAGGAAACCACCGTCGCCGGAGGCCAGCACGAGGGTGCGGTCGTCCTCCACCGCACGTGCGGCCCCGACCGCGCTGGCCAGGCCAAGTCCGATCGTCTGATACGCGGTCCCCACCATCACCAGGTCCTGCGGCCGCGGGATGTTCCAGTACATGGGCGCCCAGCCGATGAAATGCCCGCCGTCCTGCACCACCGTGCGGCGCTCCGGCAGCACGGCGTCGAGCGCGGAGGCTAGGGCGCGTGGATCCAGCCGCCCATCAGCAGTTTCAGAAAACCCAGCAGCGTGACCTGCCCCAACAGCCAGGCGCCGTGAAGCTTCAGCGCGCCACGCCGCAGCGGCAGTCTCGCCGTCAACCGAAGACGAAAGCCGCGAGGCAGCAGCCTTTACGTCCGCCTGGACAAACACGTCCACCCGCGGATGCGTCGGCTCAACCGCGGTATCGATCTGGATAACAGTCGCATCCGGGTTGAGAAGGTGCCCGAACCGCATGGTGAACGGGCTCAGGCTTGCCCCGGCCACCAGGACCACGTCGGCCTCGCCCATGAGGCCGGCCGCGGTGTCGGTGCCGAAACCGCCGGCCACGCCCAGGTACCCCTCACCATTGAGGAGGTTGAGCGCGAGGGCGGTTCCGGCGGTCAGTGCGCCGAGCCGGTCGGCGAGTTCGCGGAGCTCCGGCCCCGCTCCGGCGAGGTGCGCACCCCGGCCCGCCAGGATCAGCGGCCGCCTGGCACCGGCGAGCAGGCGGGCGACTCGCCCAAGGTCCGTGCCGCCGTCGTCCGTCATTTTCAAAGCGGCAGGCTCCGGAAGGTCCTCGACCGCAGCGTCGAGTGCGGCGAGGTCGTAGGGGACGGCGAGCACGACGGCGGTGCGCTGGGTGAGTGCGTACTCCACCGCCTGCCGGGTGACGGCGCCCGCGGCGTCGCGGGTGACGGTGAAGGTGGCCGCGCCGAGGCCGGCGGCGATGGCAGCCTGGTCCACATCCCAGGGCCGGGCACCGGTGGTGGGTGCGTCCCCGGTGACGAGCACGACGGGGATCTGCGCCTGGACCGCCTCGGCGAGGGCGGTGAGCGCGTTGGTGTAGCCGGGGCCGTAGGTGGTGGTGCCTGCGGCGAGCCGTCCCGAGGTCCGGTAGTAGGCGTCGGCCGCGGCGATGGCGGCGCCCTCGTGCCGGACGGGCGTGAAGCGCAGGCCCTGCTTCTCCGCTGCGTCCAGGAAGTAGACGTTGCCGTTGCCCATAACGCCGAAGACATCGCTGACATAGCTGCTGAGAACCTGTGCCACACGGCCGGAGACGGTAAGTGAAGTCATGCAGGCATCGTGTGGCCTGCATCTCACGTTTGCAATACCGTCGCATTCAGTTGGGACTTTTGGCAGTAAGGGAGTGAGAAGGTGACAAAATGCCCAGCTAGGCCAACAACTCAGGAGCGGCATCACCCTTTGGTTGGAGTGTTTCAGTAGAGCCGGCCCACTCGTCGACGCCTAAGTTTGAACGCCGGATCGCTGAGGGACTATCCGGTAGCGCCGCATAGGTATGGCTGCTGGTCTCACGAGCAGCAGCCATACCTTTGGAATCAGCGAAGCCGAGCAATTTCGTGCAGTCCTACCCGACGTAGACAGTCACGGTCACATGCTGCGGGTGTCAGTTCTTCTTGAGGTTCACCGTCGTGGTAGTTCCAAGTGCACTGACCTTGTAGCTGATGCTGCCGCCTTCGTACTTGAATTCCTTGGTCGCGTCACTCGATGCGAGGAGGGCCGACTTGGTGGCCTCGACATCCCGCTGCGACGTCCAGGTGTAGGGTTCACTGGCGCTAGTTGGCCCTGCGAAAGTTCCGACCCAGTAGATCGAGGTCGTATTGCCCCCGTCGGAAACCCACTCGATGGTCATCTTGTCGGCGGTGATGGTTGCCTGTTGGTACGACTTTTCGCTGTTCGGGTTGCTCTGCTTCCAAGCGCCGGTCAGGTCGGGAACCTTCGGGGCCTCCTGCGTAGTCTTAGAGTCGGCAGCACCGCTTGTGGTGCTTCCTGCTCCGCCGCACGCCGTCAAGGCAAGAACGGCAACGAGAGCAAGAGATGCAATGGACTTCTTCAAGGATTCCCCCAAATAGAAATAAGTGATTGATGCATCGAGAATCATATGCCTGGAGTCGCGGGGGCGAGCGCAAGCTGGCCTAAGAGCGATGGATCGTAAACGACGAGAATACCTGCGTCGACACAATGCCCTTCGGGCAAATGACTCTGGCCGGTCCCTGATTGATTAGCGCATACGTTTAGCTGGTGGCCGAGGACTCCTGCTCCGACAGCCGGCTGATCAGCCCGTCGTACCGCGGCGGCATGAGTTCCAGGATGGAGATGGCCGTGCTGGTCCGCTCGATTCCGTCGATCTCCAGGATCTCGTTGGTGATGCGGTAGAGGTCGGCGGTGCCGCGGGCCACCACCTTGGCCATGAGGTCCGCGTCGCCGGTGGTGGCGTGCACCTCGATGACCTCCGGGATCGCGGCGAGCCCGTTCTCCACCGATCCGGTCCGCGTCTGGCTGATGGACAGCGAGAGGAAGGCCATCAGTTCGTAGCCCAGCGCGGCGGGGTCCAGCCTGCGGCTGAAGGAGCGGAGCGCGCCGCTGCGCTCCAGCCGCGCCAGCCGGGCGTGGACGGTGTTGCGGGCGACGCCGAGTGTCCGGGAGAGTGCCAGGGCGCTGGCTTCGGGGTCCTTGTCGAGGGCAAGGATGATCCTGCCGTCGAGCGAATCGAGGGTGCGAGAGGTCGCGATGGTCATATTTTCACCAGAGGTACTAGAAGTTGAGCAGAAGTCCCAAGCATGGAAGCGTACCTTGCATTGTGGTCCGGGTCACTTCTATGGTCGGTCTTCATGACCCCAGATCAACTCCTGGCCCCGCCGGCAATAAAGCTGCCCGCCCTCCGCAGCGCCGTCACCGGACTACCGGCGTACGTCCCGGGCCGGCGCAGCGCCGGTGCAGACATCGCCGCCCTCGCCAGCAACGAAAGCCACTACGAGCCCCTGCCCGCAGCCACCGCTGCGGTGGCCGAGGCGGCCGGCAGGATGAACCGCTACCCGGACATGGCCGCCGTCGAACTCCGCGAACGGCTCGCCCGGCACCTGGGTGTGACCGCTGAGGAGGTGGCGGTGGGGCCCGGCAGCGTGGGCGTCCTGCAGCAGATCATCACCGGACTGTGCGACGCCAGGGACGAGGTGGTCTTCGCATGGCGCTCCTTCGAGGCCTACCCCATCCTGGTGGAGCTGGCAGGCGCCCGGCCGGTCCGCATCCCGCTGGACGACGCCGAGGGCCACGACCTCGACGCCATGGCCGCCGCCGTCACCGACCGCACCAAGGTGATCCTGCTCTGCACCCCCAACAACCCCACCGGGGTGCCGATCAGCCACGGCCGCCTCGAGGCCTTCCTGCAGTCCGTCCGCTCCGACGTCCTGGTGGTGATCGACGAGGCCTACGTGGAATACGCCGACGCGGGCAGCGGCCACGATTCCCTCGCGCTCTACCGCCGGTACGCGAACGTCTGCATCCTGCGCACCTTCTCCAAGGCCTACGGGCTCGCCGGCCTGCGCGTCGGGTACGCCATTACGACGGCGGCAATCGCCGAAGGCCTGCGCCGCACCGCCCTGCCGTTCGCCGTGAGCGCGCTGGCGCAGAAGGCGGCCATCGCGTCGCTGGACGCGGGGGAGGAGATGGCAGCGCGGGTTTCCCTGGTGAAGCAGGAGCGCGGCCGGATGACCGCGGAACTGGAAGCCCAGGGCTGGACGCTGCAGGCGAGCCAGGGCAACTTCCTGTGGATCCGCGCCGACGAGCAGCTGCTGGCGCGGCTTGTGGACGCGTTCGACGCCGCCGGCATCATGGCCCGCGTGTACCCGGGCGACGGCGTGCGGATCACCGTGGCCGACACCGCCTCCAACGACCGCGTGCTCCGGCTCCTCTCAGCCCACAGGCCCCTGCCAACTTCCTGACCTTTTTCTCCTTCCGTTCCCCAGACAACCAAGAGGAATTTCCATGGAACAACAGACAACGACGTCTGCCCGCCCCCTCGGCGCGGCCCTCAAACCCCGCCAGCTCACCATGATGGGCCTGGGCAGCGCCATCGGGGCGGGCCTCTTCATCGGCTCCGGCGCGGGCATCCAGGCCGCCGGACCGGCGGTGCTGATCTCCTACCTCGTGGCCGGCACGCTCATCATCCTGGTGATGTGGGCACTCGGCGAAATGGCCGCCGCCAATCCGGACAGCGGCGCCTTCTCCGTCTACACCGCCAAGGCCTACGGGCCGGTGGCCGGCGCCACCGTGGGCTGGCTCTGGTGGATCCAGCTCGTGGTGGTCATCGCCGCCGAAGCGCTCGGAGCGGCAGGTCTGCTGGCCACCATCTTCCCGGCCCTGCCGGTCTGGCTGATGGCCCTGGTGTTCATCGTGGTGCTCACCGCCGTGAACCTGACCAGCGTGAAAAACTTCGGCGAGTTCGAGTTCTGGTTCGCCCTGCTCAAGGTGGCGGCGATCGTCGGGTTCCTGCTCGTGGGTTTTGCCCTGCTGTTTGGCTTGATGCCGGGCGTGCCGTCGCCGGGCCTCACCAACTTCATGGGGGAGGGCTTCGCGCCGAGCGGGTTCGGCGGGATTGCGACGGCGCTGTTTGTGGTGGCGTTTGCCTTCGGCGGTACCGAGATTGTGTCCGTGGCTGCAGCTGAGACCGCTGAGCCTGCCCGCAGCGTGAAGAAGGCGGTCCGGACCGTCCTGTGGCGCATCCTGGTCTTCTACATCGGCGCCATCTTCGTGATCGCTGCCGTTGTTCCGGTTGGTTCTGAAGGCCTGAAGAGCCCTTTCGCCGCGGTTCTGGATGCCGCCGGTATGCCCGGTGCGGCGACGGCAATCACCCTGGTGGCCGTCGCGGCACTGCTCTCCGCGCTAAACGCCAACCTCTACGGCGCGTCCCGGATGGCGTTCTCTCTCGCGGAGCGTGGTGAGGCTCCTCGTGTGCTCGCGTTGGTGTCCAGGGCGCGTGTCCCGGTGGTTGCGGTCCTGGCCAGCGTCGCGTTCGGTGTTGTGACGGTGGTGCTGGAGCTGATGTTCCCCGAGATGGTCCTCGGCGTTCTGCTGAACATCGTGGGCTCCACCTGCCTGCTGGTGTGGACGTCCGCGCTCCTGGCCCAGCTCGCGCTGCGCCTCCGCGCCGACCGCGACGGGACGGAGCTGCCCCTGCGGATGCCAGGGTTCCCGTGGCTCACGGGCCTTGGTCTGCTGATCCTGGCGGCGATCTTCACGGTGGGCTTCATCGGCGAGGATTCCCGTCCGCAGCTCCTGAGCACGTTCGGGCTTGTGGTGCTGCTGGCTGTGGCGAACTGGGTGAATCACCGCTCCCGTAAGGTGGCACCCGTTGGCGCGCCCGAGGACGCCAAGCAGCCAGTGCTCATCGACTGAATCAAGCCGTCATAGACTGACTCAAACACACCTGTGTCGGTGTGCGGGTACTGGGTAACTGAAGGGCGCGTCCCGGCTTTAAGCCGGGCGCGCCCTTCGTAGATGACAAACGCCAGTACGTAGGAGCTGTGTACTCACGAGAAGAAGAGCACCTGAAATGACGACAAACAAGAGTGACCCCTTTGCTGACAGAAAGGTGCTCATCTCCCCAAGGCCTTGGCGGTCCCGTAGGGCCCGCATCATTTCTTTGACCGGATGGAGTGACAGCACAACAACGCCGGCTATGAATATAACCGTGACGAAACTGAGAACTGCAACGAAGAGTGAATTCCACTCGACCAAGCCTGTGGTGAGAGCAGCTACAAAACCCGCCAACGCAAGTACTCCAGCGGAGAATGTGCTGGCAGCGACCCCCATCCAGAACTGTTCGCTACTGAACCAGGCGGCTACTGGCTTCCACATGGGTCTTTTGCGCGTTTACTCACGAAGGAACTTTAGCTCAGGAGCGGATCCGTCGTTGCCTCTAACGTTTGAGAATCACATGCGATCGCAAGTCGAATCCGTAGGTATTGCCAAACGGGTCATCTGTCTGTCCACACTTCAAGAGTGACCACTCCTAGTACATTCATAGCACACAACGAAAAAGCCGACTACCCTAGCAATTTGGCGCGCTGATTTCGGTTTGCACCCGACAAAGCTCACTTTGGTTTGAACGGGTCCCGAGTAGCAAACAATACGTCGCTTCTCCATATCCATGTGAGGATCCATTCATAAATTGGTCCGCCGAAATCAGGATTTATTGAAGTGCCGCTACTTGGAACTCGACGTTCATATTCCGTCGACAATTATTCAGACTGAGAGGGGCTTAGGTGAGCGGGAAATTGAATCTGTCACCGTTACTCGTCCTCCGGCTCGCCGTTTAAGAAATCGCCGGCAGCTATGCGTTCAGCGGTATGCTTGTACGCCTCGCTTATATAGTCCTCGACGTCCCGTCGGCCAATGCGCCATATACCCCTCCGACCAACCTGAAAAGCGCGCAACTGCCCCGTCCTAATGAGACCTTGGACGAGGCTTTGCTTCACGTTCAACTCATCGGCGACCTGCGTCAATGACAGGAATCGGGGCTGGGTGGGTTCAGCAGTCACCAGATCATCCTATCTGTGGGCGATCCCGGGAGACGTCGTAGATTCGGTCTCATGAGCCGGTTGGGGATCCTTGGGAACGCGTCGTTGATCGTCCTCATGCTCGCTCCGACCGCCTCGGCGACCCCATACACCACAATTCAGCATTCACAAGACATTAGACCCTTTAGGCCACACGACTAAGGGCGGCGACCCCTACAGACGTCGCTAAAGTCCGTCACCGTATGAAATGTTCCTCGCACCGACTCTTCGGAACAGTCGTCATTAGCCGCAAAAGCTTGGCAAGATAACCACGGCCACCCCTCTGTATACCGAACAATTCACGGGATTCGAGCATTACACGAACAATAGATCGACCTATGCCCGGCTCCTCCGAACCTGCTCAATTGTCAGAAAGCGCCTTGAAACGCCGGAAGCGTCAGTCACATTTCTCCGGTTCTCTGTTTTTGTAGGGCAGCGGTCCTTCACATATACATCGCATGTGGATCCCCGCTCCCTGCCAGCGTAGTAAACGCCGTCTTCCGACACCAGCTTCAGTTTTAACCTCGACGTTACCTACCCGGATTGGCGCAAAGGCAATATCGCACCGTGTGCCATTCCACGCCTTAACTGTGCGCCAGTCTAGGGAGCATTGGGGTAGGGGATGCGCGACCTCGCCCCTAATTAGTCACGCATAGAAGACACGGGGTGACTTTGCGGATAAAGGCCCGGCCTGAAACGCCGATCGGAACGGACCTGTATGCCCCATCCCTAGTAGCTAGGTTTTGGAATTTATCAAAGTACTTAGCTCTCGCGGTGTCAACCATGGATTTCCTCGGTGAATCATGCGGTGGCAGTTCGCGCAGAGCAGAGCAAGATCCGTTAGGCGTGTGGTGGTGGGACCGGAAGCGTGTAGCGGAAGTATATGGTGAATTTCAATGTAGCCGTGACCCCGATGCCCGTATACTTTATGGAAGTTGAAGGAGCAGACTTCGCACGCGATGGGCAGGCCGGCGTTCTTTACGCTCTGAATTTTCCGGTTTCGGAGGCTCTGGTTCCGTTCTCGCTTGAGGTGCCGGGCAAGAAGCAGACGTCCCTCCGCAACCTCACCGTAGGCGTCCGGATCGCCCTCAGCTGGCGCAGCGGCACCGCCCGACCATATCTCAGCTTTAATTGCGGAAGCTACGGCCCTCATCTTCTCCGGTGCTGAGAGAAATTCGTTTAAAACTATTGCGTCCAGCTTGTTGCCGTTGGTCTGCTTGCCAGCGTAGTTTGGGTGCTGGGTGATAATGTTCGACATTTTAAATGCGACGCCAGCTGGGTTCCGGTACTTCTCATCGCGTATGTCCAGGGGATGCAGAGGACTCGAATTTAGCAACCGAGAAAGCGCCACCACGCGGTGATCCTTTTTGTCGAGTACGCTCCAGTCGTTATCCATTGCAAGGTCGCACACGAGAATAATTTCGTCTCGTGTCCAATGAATGCTCATCTTGCCCCGTTCGCATATAACTGGGAGAGGAGAGAATTATCGAAGTGGAACTTCATACATAGCCCTCTCGAACACTATTTTTTCTCATTCTATGTGATGCTGGGATCCGGAAAAATCACAAAAGTAGTCGTTATAGAGGCCGTCTAGTACCAAGGTGTGCTGCGGCGAGTCGGACCCGTAATTCTGAAAATGTTCTAGAACTAAGTGGCGCCCTGGTTGCTAGCATTGCGAGCCGGGTGCGGTCAAGAATAGACCCAGCTTCCATGGTTCGCCTTTGCCATGCAGCGGTGCCTAATATGACACAGTAGGGCACTGCCATAAGCCGAATTACTCCTGCGCTGGGAAGAATATGCTTGCCTACAGTCTTTTCATAGATATCTAAGGTCTTACCTTTCCAATCACGACCTGTTGCGCATTGGAGCCAAGCGTGAAGCGCACCCGAGCGCTTGTCGAGAAATGGCATCCAGAAAACACCGTCAAGACCTAGGTCCTTATCGCTCGATTCCACTTTGTGTCCAACCTCAAACTTTTGAAGGTGGGAAAAGGCTGCATATCGATCTATTCGACGCTGCAGTTCAGAAGGCTCGCCCCGTAGCGCGGGATAACCGATTCGGTAGGCTCGGCTGCCAGTTTGACCGGAAATAAGTTCTATACTCAATAACTCAAAAAACTTACGATCGTAACTGCTAATTTCATCACTCCGACTGATCAACAGCAGGTATGAATATACATCCATAAAAGTGTTTGGTAACCCATGGCGCCTAATGAGACGTAAATCATCTACTCGGAAAGGCCAACTTGCGCCTAACATTTTCTGACGCTTAGTAAAAATTGCCCAAACCTTTTGTTCAAGGGCGGCGTCACGCGGAATGTAGTTGACAGCGTCCGTTGCCCAAGGTATTAGGGTGGATATGTCACCCCTTTTTATTACAACCTCATCAAAGAGAAGGGAAAGCTCAATCCAATCTGCGATTTCTTCCGCTTGCCGCTCGCTCGTCCATTTGCTGCCTAAGTTAGGAAACTCGATCAATTGGAGCTGCCACGGGATAGGCTGACCATACCTGCCGCCGCTCTTGCCCCATCTAGTGTTCTAGTTAGAACTTCCAGAGCGGTCAAGATGGTTTCATCATCAGAATGTTCTGCAACGTCCTGAATCAAATCCGATAGCTGGTCGGTTACTTTTTTTATTTTAATAGCTAATATATCTTGACTTGGAACGGCTATATCATAAGCACTCTCGAGGTCGTAAGTACGGGTCAGGACCGCCAGAGCTCGTTCATTCGCTACCACTGGGGCAAGTTTGCTTTTGATTTCTCGCGAATCCCTGATGACCGCCGGCTCTTCATCGTTTCCGAATATCCAAATTAAGACCTGTTCGAGGTCCGATAAATGTTCACCGGCAATAAGGGATGAAATTGCCGTACCTGGTAAGCCTGGGGGTAGTCCTAAAAAGCGCTTGATACTCGCGCTACTTAGAAATGTCTCCAGCAGCGAAAAATTCTCGGTTATAGGAGACATATCAAAATCTGGGAGTTCGATACGTATCTGCTCATAAAGCACATAGCTTTGATACATCTTTTGCGCTGCCTGGGCTTGAGGGTCCCCGATAAGCCCCTGGACTTCTTTCAAGCTGCGCCCTCCAGCCACAAGTCCTGCTACAAATCTAGCCTTCTGCAGCGGCTTCCAGGTTCTAGCGCCGGTTATATGCCTAAAACCCAGATAGGGAGCAACGGTTTCGCGATCCGGGTAACGAATCGTTGGAACAAGAAGCAAGCGCTCGCGTTCAGTTGCGGAGAGAACAGGCCATTTACGGCGATCACCCTCAATCTGATCGAGAAGAGATGGGTCGAGGAGTAGCTTGAGCGTCGCCAGACGCCGATTTCCCTCTACCACGATGGTGTCGCCATTGGTCGCGCGAATGGTGACTAGGGGTTCCTCTTGAAAATAGCCATTCCGTTGAAAAGAAAGAGCCAGTTCTTCCAGCGATTCCTGAAAGAACAGGGCCCTAAGTAGATCAATCTGGCTAGCCCCGGGGTTTGCCAAGCGGGGATTTTCTTCATCAAGCAGCAGTTCCTCCACAGATAGGTCTTCCCGTGGAGTTCCGTTCGTTGCTTGCTCTCGATCGCTCATTTTCTCATTGTGTCGCAACTCAGCACTGTTTGCCCAAATCTTCGCACTGTGGCTGACAGGTGAAGACAGTGGAACTGACTGCATCGTTATCTCGGCTGGTCTCGATGTCCCTCGTGTCTTCATCGCGTCCCGCGTCAGGGACGCGACTCCTAAGTATCGAGATGGCATAAATACTGCCCCGCATACGAACTGTCACGTCGCCTTACAGTGATGGGGGTTGAACCCGATGTGTGCCCGGCTGAACTAAGGCATCTTAGGAGCGGCTACCTGGTGCCGTTGGCGGCTGACACTGCATGCGACGGCGTCGAAGACTCCGCTGTCGCGTAGGTTAATCGTGCGGCCTCGCCCGCTGACAGCGTCAAACGGCTGCGGAGACGGCTACGAGCGAACGGTCAGGACGCCGGTTCGCAATCTGATCACTCGGCAAGCTGTCGCACGAAAATCGACCGGCCTCGCCATATGCGCGGGCTGAATGTTTTTGGGGGCATGACCCCATCGAAGCGGAGGACTGCGACTTGACGTCGGCCGAGTCAAGGAGGCATGAAGGGCGCCGACAGTTTTCGTCCCAACCCTTGCTTCCTGGGGAAGCGAGGATGCCGACGAAGGGTATGGAGGAGCTGATCGATTCTCACATCAGCCATGGGCCTGGGCCTTCGGCCCCTCAACTACATGTATGAACCATGTCGCCGGCTCCATTCTTCTCTGCGCCGCAGTTACCCCCGGGCGATACCCCTGTTACCGCGCTTACCATCGGGGGCTTCCCCGCGGCATAGACGAGGACGATCTGCTGGTAAATTCTCGGCACGGACAGCACTCTTGAGAACGCCTCCCCATGGCTGGCTCTACGGATTTCTCGGGCCAGTACTTACTAAAGCTCTCTCCATTAACTCCGAGGCTTAGAGGATTGTTGGCAGCAGTTTGAGGTCCTTCGAAAGGCAAAAACAGCAATTTCTCTCAAACTACCCAGGGGGCTTGGGAGATGCTCTTCGAGTAGAGGGCGACCTTGACATTTAGTGCAGTATCCGTGCCCGATCGCTAGCGCTGCACGCGAGCCGGCGCACAAGCACAGGTGCTGAGGGAGAGAGGCGAACGACGAACATGGACTGTCAGTTGCTGAATCGCTAGAGCTGTCATCTGTACGGAAGTGTCAACAGTCGACTAACCGAACGCTGATTTGTCCCAGTTGCCACACGACTCCTCTAAGAATTCTTTAACCAAGACGCTGGCCACTATGGTGCGAGTAGGGCGGCATCCTAATAGCAGTAGCTGGGCGGTAGCACCCCGAAGAGTGAGTAAGTGCGTAGGTGTATCGCCAACGAGCTGACCCTGAAGCGACTTACGATGGGAGGAACTCATATATGCGCCGGATTCTTGCCTGACGAAATCCAGATTGCAGGTATGACAGTCTAGAAACGGGGCATGCACCACTAGATTTGCTCATCCTGTCGTGGGTCGATGTCCGTGCTGCCAGCTATGGTCGGCGCGTAGAAAATACCTCAGGGTGGACTCAGGAAGGGTGGATATCTTTATACGATCCTTCCGAAGATCGCTTCCGGGTGTAAGTAACAATTTGAATGTCGCGCTCGGATTGGATGTTGCGCTAGAGAATGACCTTAAAGGGGACCGATTCTTTGCGAAGGTGAGGCGGTGTCTCCAGTGTCATTGTTCTTTCCATAGGGAGGGTCTGGCCGGGGCTAGTTCCTGAATGTCTGAAGCCACATCCGGCAGGGACTGGCCGGTAGCAGCCAGGATCTGTAGTAACAGATCCACGTCCACCTTCCGGTCGCCCGACTCAATCCGGGAGATCGTTGCCTGATCCAGTCCCACAGCCGCCCCAAGAGTTTGTTGGGTAAGACCCGCGGAGATGCGCCAGGCGGCGGCCATGTTACCGAGGGATCGATCAAAGTCCATGTGATGAAATTACCGGTCTTGAAGACATGTAGAAGACCTACGGCAGCGACATGCCGGAGCGCTTGGTGGACTTCACGATGGGCTCATGACAAAATCACATGAGCTCGGACCTGGAGGATTGAAATTTATGAGTAGCCCGACTTTTGTTTCGCTGTACAGCGGTGCTGGTGGTCTTGATCTGGGTTTGATAATGGCTGGCTTCGCCCCGGTCTTTTCTAATGACATAGACCGGGATGCCACCGGCACGTACGAAGCTGCGCTGGAGGCGGCGGCCGGAGACCTGCCGCATCTCAAAGAGCACGAGCATCGTGTCACTACAGGTGACATCCGGACGATTGAGAGTCTTCCCGAAAGAGGAGCAGCTGACTTGGTTGTCGGAGGACCGCCTTGCCAGGGATTCTCGGTGGCAGGGCGCATGGATCCTGACGATCCCAGATCACGACACGTCGTCGATTTCCTCGGCATGGTGCAAAGGGTCCAGCCGAAGGCTTTCATTATGGAGAACGTCAAGGCACTTGCTGTTAACCGTCGGTGGTCGAGCATTATCAACGGCTTGATTGAGAGGGCCGAGACGATGGGATATGCCACCTCCCTGCACGTCCTGAATGCCTCTCACTACGGCGTACCACAGGCCAGGGAACGTATGTTCCTGGTGGGCGTACTTGGCGGAACGAGCATGGATAAGCCGGTGCCCTCGACTGAACTCGCTCCACCCAGCGTTCGGGATGCTTTGGACGGCCTGCCCGCTTGGGGATCAGAGGGTAACGACGACCTTTGCACGGCGCGAGTCACAGCTGCTCGCAATCCCGTGTTGCGCCGCTCTCCCTGGGCAGGGATGCTCTTCAACGGTCAGGGCCGACCGATGAACCTCAACGCACCGGCACCAACACTCCCGGCTTCGATGGGCGGCAACCGAACCCCCATTATTGATCAACTCCAAGTCGAAGCGGGTGGTGACTCCTGGGTTGAGACCTACCATGGGGCACTTTGGCAGGGTGGGGACGTAGTGGCCGACATACCGAAGCACCTAAGGCGGATAACGGTGCAAGAAGCAGCAGCGATTCAGACTTTTCCCCCTTACATGCCTTGGCAGGGTACTCAGTCTGCTCGATACCGCCAGATAGGAAACGCTGTTCCCCCCCTGCTCGGACATGCCGTGGCACGGCATTTGAGGAAGCATCTTGGGTTCGATGATTTTGATTCGCCCAAATCGGTTCTTGGACTCAACATCCCGCTTTAGCTAAAGAAGCCAGATCCTTTTCACTGGGTTGGCGCCGGGTTCAGCCTCCGGTCTGAGGGGTTTTTTGGTGCAGTATTCCCAGTGAGAGGCCTTACCCGTTCTGCCGGGATGCTTGTTCACAGCGTGGGTTGAGGAGCTGTCTGCAGCCCCTCCTCACGCAACAGTTGGCTTTGAGGCCCTCGCTGGAGTGCAATGATTGTCCCGCGGCAATTCTGGCCGCAAGCGGACATCATCGAGAGGGGCGCATAGCGTGCTCAACAAGGACGCGTACGAGCGGGGTTTCGAGGCCCTTAGCGAGGCATGGGAGGAAGTTTCGGCGGGTACGGCGACGCCGGACCTTCCGAATGAGGTCGTGTCAGCTATTGCTACGGCGATGTCTCCTGACGCCCAGGTTGCACAACGGTACAGCCTGGTGACCCAGGTCTTGTTGAAGCGTGTAGTCGGCGATTCTGATGCCCGGAAACTGCAGAACTTCGAGACGGTCGAGGGACAATTCTCAGCACGTACGTTCGCCAGGGAAACGGTCGTCAAGCTGCGGCCGGTCGGACGCCGGCTGGGCGGGTCGGAGGATCCATACGTGTCCAACCCGCTCCGCCAGGACCGCATGGAAGACAAGATGGTCAGGGGAAAACAGGGAGGACGCAGATGGGGGGCTGTCTTTCAGGTCCTCGAGTACATCGATGAGAACCCTGACTCTTGCGATAAAGTCCTTCGCCGGACTCTGTTGGAGATTCGAGAGCGTCCTGAGGTGACGGAGAAGCCGGCGCGACCACTTCCCACAGCGGAGGAACCAGTAGACCTAGCGACGCTGTCCGATGTTGGGGGAATTGATCAGGATCAGTTGCTCGACATTATCGATGTGCTTGAGTCTGACCAGCCACAGGTGATTTTTGCCGGACCGCCCGGCACCTCCAAGACCTATATAGCTGAGGCCCTTGCGAAATATGTCACCGGAGGAAATCGATCGCATTACCGGGTCGTCCAGCTCCATGCCAGTTATGGGTACGAGGAATTTGTCGAAGGACTTCGCCCCACCGTCGACGACGAGGGCAAGCTCCACTTCAAAGTAGTAGGCGGAGCGGTGCGGACAATTGCGGATGATATGGGCGCAAGCGACAAGCGTGTACTGATTCTGGATGAGATGAACCGTGCCAATCTTCCTCGGGTGCTCGGCGAGCTTCTATACGCGGTGGAGCGTCGAGGCGAACCCGTTGACCTCATGCATACGAAAGAATTTCGGCTTCCCCAGGGGCTAATCTTCATTGGGACGATGAACACGGCAGATCGCAGTATCAGGAGTATTGATGCCGCCGTTCGGCGTCGGTTTCAAATCTTTGATTTCCCCCCTAGTTCGCTAGTCCTACGGCTCTTCTACGAGCATGGGGAGAACGGGGTTGACGATCTGCTCGCTGGTTTCGAAGCTCTTAACCTACGCTTGACGGAGTTGCTGGACCGGCACCATACGGTGGGCCACACATTTTTTATGGATGCACGAGGGATGACGCCGAGCCGACTGCGACAGGTGTGGCTACGGCAGATCGCACCCCTTCTCGAAGAGTACCTGTTCGATCAACCAGACCTTCTCGAAGAATTTACGGTTGAGAGTTTTTGGCCGTCGATCGTCGGAGCATAGGTAGATGCGCATCGAGCGCATCACCGAAGCCAAGCCGGCTCTACTCTCCCTGAGTTCTGAGCAAGCGGACGCTTTGGTCGTAGTAGGGCGTCGGTTGGCGTCGCAGGCTGGAATATGGGGAGACCACGACGAATCCGACCCTACACACCGACGAAGTGTCATCGAGTGCGAGCCATATGGACATGGGCGTTGGCGGGTTAAGGTCCATAACGCTGTAGGAGTGGTAAGCGTTTCCGGTCTCCAAATTGTTGTGGAGCCGAAGATCCCGCTCGATCATCTCCTGCATCTATTCGCTCGATCAGGCGCATTTCCGCATTTGGATATCGCATCCGCTGACCTGGCGTCGGCGGCCACCTTATGGCCGCTCGTCGCGCAGTGGTACATCGACGTGTTGGAGCGCCTTTTGCGGACGGGACTCGCGAACGGGTACCGATCCACCCGTGATGAGCTTTCCTCTATGCGCGGCCGGCTTTTGCCGGGTCCGACAATGGACGGATACCTAAAGGGACGGTTGCTCCTCTACTGCGACTACGAGGAGTTTGATGCTGATACCCCGCTGAACCGGACGATCAAGGCGGCCGCGGTAACCGTCGCTCGATCCACGGCGCTTTCCGATGACATCCGCCATCGGGCTCGACGCACCTTGGACCATATGCGAGACGTGGGAATCTTCAGACCGGAAGATGCCTCACTTGCACTCGCTGAGCGGCATACTTCCCGTTATGCCGTGCCGCTCCAACTCGCCAAACAAGTCCTCGCATCGCTGGGACGCGGCATAGACGCCGGCAAGGATGCGGGTTACGGGTTCCTCATCCGCACGCCAAACATGGTCGAAGAAGCCCTCCGCCGCGTCGTTTCCGACGCGCTTGCGCCGGCGACACATGTGACGAAGAAAGGCCGCAGGCTGAAAGGGTCCCACCACATGCTTAATCCCGATCTCACCTTTGGCACGCACGCGGTCGGGGACGTCAAGTACAAAGTCTGGCAGGGCGATTGGCTGCGAGCCGACCTGTATCAACTCACAGCCTTCGCCACGGGCTTTTCTGCCGAGCACGGGCTTCGTATAGGCTTCGCGGCGGAAGCCCACGGGACAGCCGCCGTTCGAATCGGACAGGTTCGACTTGAGACATGTGATTGGCTATATGACTCCCAATCCCCAGAGTCCGCGGAGCAGGAATTCAGCGCTGCAGTTCGCCAATGGTGGTCCCGCGTCGAACAGGTCGACGGGCCAGGTCAGGATTAATCCTTACTCCGGTCCGTCCAGGGCGCAGCGATGCCCCCAAGGTCGTTACGTTGAAGTTTCAGATTCGCCGCCACGGGCCAACTGGGGGAGTGGTTACCGATGGCGGAGGACGCTCTCATTTGGTGCCCGAGGAAGCGGTGCCTCGGCCGGGATCGATTCAACGGCTTTAGCCAGGGCCAGTGACACGGGCGGGTGCAGGGGCCGGGGGCACGTCCTCTGTCCTAGCGCCACGCTACCGCCGCCAGCCCTGGCGGGCTTCGGCGGCGGCCGCCCCCGCGTCCGTGATGCCAGCCAGCAGCCACTGTTCCGATACTGGGTCGCGGCGCAGCTCGAAGGTGGGCAGTGCGGAAGTTGAGGTAAGGCGGACCTGAACCTGCCAGTGTTCGACGCTCACAAGGTCACCGCAGCCTACCGGAGCACGTTTGGCGGTGTTCCACCAGTCCGAGCGGGTGAACCAGCGCAACGGCTCGGCGGCCACGGCCCAGATCCGGCCGTCATATTTGACAGCCAGGGGAATGCCTTTGGCGGTAAACTGGACCTGCACCGGAGCGTTCAGGGGGCTGTCAGTTGCTGTTCTTGCCACGGGTCCGCTCTCCCAAATTCCTGTTCATCATTTCCTCCCGGCGGGTGACCGCCGAACTCCACACCCAGGTCCGATACGTGACCGGCCCGTCCTTCCACGTCACTTCGGCTGCTTTCGCTGTCCAGGCAAAGACTTCACCGTCCACCAGTTCGGCGCAGTTCGGGAACCGGATCCACGCCGAGGGTAACGAGGGGTTTTGGCGCGTCCAGGAACGTAGTCGGCTATGCGAGGGTCAGTACTCGTGGTCAATCGCTCGATTCTCACGTGGACGCGTTGGTGGCGGTCGGAGCGGTCCGGGTCTTTCAGGTGTATGCGTCTGGTGCTACCCAGGCAAGGGCACGTTGGAGGGACTGTCTGGATTACTTGCAGCCGGGCAACGTTCTGTTGGTCACAGACCTGACTAGGCTAGGCCGGAGCACCTCCGACCTAGCCGACATAGTCACAGTGCTGGGTCAGCGGGGGATAGGGTTCCGTTCCCTGGCTGAACCCCGGCTGGATACGACCAGTGCACACGGCAAATTGATCTTTGACATGTTCGCTTCCCTCGCGGAATACGAGCGGTCGCGGCTGTCGGAAAGAACTAAGGCTGGGCTGGTCGCAGCTAAAGCGCGAGGCCGGCTTGGCGGTCGTCCACGATCGATGACCCCATCTAAGACGGAAGCGGCCAGGCAACTGCGCAGTCAGGGGAAGACCTTGAAAGAGACGGCTCAGATACTCAGCGTCCGCGTTTCTTCACTGACCCGGGCCCTTAGCCGGAACGACGTCCCTGAAGTCGTAAATGCAGCTGCTTAGGGTCCGTCCAATTTTGGAATAGCGGAAGTTCCTATGGGGGTGACAGAGGATGAAGTGTAGGGCGGAAGAAGAGCACGCGAGGATCTTGCTTGAGCGCGAGCTCGGAGCAGAGTTCCTACACCACGACGATGGATCCAAATCGGGGATGCCCGACCTTTTGTCTTTGGACAGGAAGCCCGTGGCGGAAGTGATTACGACAGCCTCCTCGGCTACCCGAAAGGCTCAAGAGAACCTAAAGCCCGTGCCGGAAGCGACACTGCCACACTGCGTACGGGTGGCAATCCCTTACACAGTCGTTCGAGGTGCCAGCAGAGCCTGGCGTCACAAAATCAAGTCGGACATCCAGCGGTTTACGGCGTCTCCCCGATGCAGGCATCATTGGTCATCTCGTGACGAAAGCAAGTTGCACCCGGCCGTCGCTTCCGCCCCGGTCCTGGGCCTTCGTCTTTACGACGACGGGGTCAAAGTGCTGTGCGTTCAAGAATGCCAGCATTCGGACGCTACGTCGCATCAGATTGAGTGGTCGGTAGTGCACGAAATGTCGCCTGCTGATCCATGGCAATTGGTTCGGAGGTCGCTGCAAAACGTCGACGAGGAGCAGCATGGCAAGGTGCAGGCCCTGGCCACGAAGTTGAACGGCTACCCGAACAAGCACCTGGTGATGTACCCGTCCGGCCCGCCAGGGAACCTGACAGCAGCATTCAGCCGTTATGTGCCTCCGTCTGACTGGCGCGACCTCGCGCCGCCGGAATTGAACCCGCCATTGGACGACATTCACCTTTGGCTCTTATATCGATATGGAAACCACGATGATGTCGAGGGACTTCACGTCTGTAGCGGCCACTGGTCTAAGTTCGGGACCATGTTCCCAAAGCTGCATGGTCGGCTCTCCTTACTCGGGCGCCTCCACTACCAGGATGCGTAGGGGCCGAGCATCCCGCGCGACTCCCCGGGTAGCTGGCTTCCTGCCTCTAGCCAAGTGGTGGAAGGTCGCCTAAGAGATTCTTTGGTAGAGACCGGGTTTCACTTGGACCACGATGGGCAGCGACAGCTGGACGGGTGCAGCTCCGACAGGATCGTCAAGCAGCTCATTGATTGACGCCTGCCCTTTCAGCTCCCCGG
This sequence comes from Arthrobacter sedimenti, assembly GCF_042652025.1. Classification (NCBI taxonomy): domain Bacteria; kingdom Bacillati; phylum Actinomycetota; class Actinomycetes; order Micrococcales; family Micrococcaceae; genus Arthrobacter; species Arthrobacter sedimenti. Next base: position 99,035 of record NZ_JBHSDQ010000002.1, read on the forward strand.
ATTTGTCCCTTTCCATGTCATAGACCCTAGACGCACGCCGTGACGTGTCATGCCAGGACACTCGCTCGGCACGCCCGCCAGGGGACCTTTGAACAGGACAGTCCGTGGCATATTCCACGTGGCAGCAGCCAAGCGCTCCCTCCACCACTAGATGAGCAGCGCTAGCGGGGGAGTGCCAGGGAACCTGAACAGGAATCGCTAGGACGTGGTGCGGAATGTGCCATGGGTCAGCGTGTTTGGCTCGCAGCATGTATTCTTGCGCGGTGCCCATGGACCCTATTCTTGTCGAGCTTGTTGGCCAGCAGTGGTGGCAAAGTCTTCTGCCGGTTATTGCCATCCTCATTTCACTCGCTTCAATTGCCCTTACTCTGATACTGAAATTCCGGGATGACGCCCGCGTGTCCGTCTCAAGCAGCCTTGGTGTCTTCGTTGGCGGAGTAAGCGGCCGGCCGCATGTGAGTCTCACGGCGACCAATGTCGGCCGAACGGGAACGACTGTCCTCACTTCCCTCCATCTCGGTATCTCAAAGGGAGTCAGTCTCTACATGCCGCGACCGATTTCCGGAGCTACCCCTCTGCCTTTGACGCTGGAACCGGGGGCCTCTGCGCATCAGTTCATTCCCCTCTCCGAGATTCAGCAGGCGGTGAGGGAATCAGGCCTAGATCCCATGAAGCTCATCGTGGTTGCGTCCACCGGCCATGGGGAACGCACCTACGCCCTGAGCAAGCAGGTACGTAAAGCGCTAGCAGCGTGACTCACCGTGCGGCTGCAAAGATGGCCCTCTTGTCAGCTGGCCGCTTTATGAGCCTGGTCTGCTGCTAGCTTTCCACGTCCTGAGGATCTGACTGGGTTAGCAGGGTGGGCTATCCATTCGACTCAAGGTCTTTCTTAGAGTGCTCCGCGAAAGGGCGGCGGGTTATCGCAGCCATGCTGCGGACCGCCGCGGCGTCTTCCTGCCCGGGCTTGCCGTTTCGTGAACAGGCGTGGAAGTTCTTCACTCCTGTATCCTTTGCGGCTTGGGCGAACCCGAGGCCGTTAAAATCCCTTCTGAAATCCGAACATGTCGATTACCTTCGCCCGGCTAAAGCACCTGCCTGTGAAGTCGCTGGTAGTGAAGTCGAGGGTGGTGAGTCGAGCGCTCACGGTATCGATTTCCATTGCGTTCTTGCTGTAGAAGTGTCCAAGTAGGGCGATCGATCTGTGGCTTATCCCGCTGAACGCGGTCTGCTCTTTCTTGCTTTCACCAAGCGATCGGAAGCCTCTGATGAAGTACTGGTCGAACGAGGGAAGTACGCCCCAGACTGCCATCATGACTTTCGTGACGAGGGTCAGGTGCGATACACGCGCAGGTACTAGTGCTTCACGCAGGTCCGCGTACGCGTCGAGGAGTAGATTTCGAACGTCCGGTTCTGCGTACCGGTGTGCGTCGATATCCTGCATCCGAGGGTTATATCGTTCGATTGTCTCGATCGCTTCCCGATAATGGCGGGCATTCGTTGATTGGAACAGGTAGCTGGACCCGCGCATCATTCCCCAGCTCGCTAGGTAGTAGCCGAGCTGAAGGCAGCTGAGTTCCATATCCTTGGTTGGCAGTGGACTGTCTTGAAAATAGTTGTAACAGAAGTCCCAACTCCGTTCGCGCCCGTGCTGAGTAGGTGTCTGTCCGTCCTGCAGGCGAAGGAAGTTCTCGGCAGCTCGTGTGATATCCCCTGCTTCTATGTTGTGCATGCTCCAAAACCTAGGGCGTCAGGCGAAAAAATTTGCAAGACCGCCTCGGTGTGGACACCTCTGGCTTTTCTTTTGCAAGTCGTTGTTTTGCCTGGCATATTTCTTGGTGGATCCGGTCAGCTACTATAAGCGGGTCCTCATGACTCCAGAATCGAAGTTCAGTCCAGCCCGCTAACCTGAGCTTCTGTGAAATTTCAGCGTCCCGACTTTGATTCCGTTGCAACTTCACTTCCCAGTAGGGGGTGTTTGACCTTGGCGCCCGATAGTGGGTGGGACAGCCGTGCCAGAAGCAGCCATCAATGAAAACAGCAACCTTGAGTCGAGTGAATACGACATCGGCGGTTCTCTTTAGTCCAGGTATGGGCCGATAGCTGACCCGGTAGCGGAGTCCCTTCGCATGAAGAATGCGGCGCACGGCCAGTTCCGGTTTGGTATCACGTGAGTGGTTGCCCTGCATCGCCTTTCTGACGGCGGGAGTTGTCGCCCACGAACTCTCCATCTTCTAAATTTACGCCGGCCAAGAATTTGTTGGAGCGGATGAACATCCGATTGAGCCACCGTAGTGTCCGTGAAGAGGCCTGGTCGTCACAGGTATGAGCCTGGACAGGCACGTGCAGTACTCGCTCCGCTACCTGTCGAGCGGCCACTCAAAGACTGCGCGGGACCGCTGCCTACTACAGATGCGCTTCAGGTCCGCAGCTCGACTCGTTTGTCGGAGGTAGCAGATAGCGTAGAGCTCAGTAGAAGACGGGAGGCAGGCATGAGATCCGTGAACGAGGCTGTAAGCGAGGCTATCGCCGAAGAACTCTTCGGTTCCGAACACGCGGGGCGACCCGTCTACACTCTGCCGGACGACCCGGCATTGAAGCGGGTTGCGGATCGGGCAGGCCTCAAAGGGAACGCCGTTAGAGCAATCGCCGAAGTCGTTCGATCCACGCTAGCCATTGACGATCCGGGTGTCTCACCTTTCAGGTGGCATGCGGACGCCGGTGTCAGACATCGTCGCCAGCCCCTCGAGACCCCTCCCGCGCTGCCGCTGTTGGTTGTCCTGACGCTGGCTGCGGAGCAGATGCAAACTCGGAGGTGGCGGCACACAATTACTATTCCCGGCTGCATTCACTCCTGCGCGTCCCGCACGAGCGAATGCAGCGAGTCGAACAGGACTACCGGCGGCATGCGGATGAACTCCGGGGTTCGCTCAACTCATGGCTCGAGGCGCGGGATGGCGAGCGAGGCGTTCCAACAGCCTACGCAGTTGGAGGACATGCGCCTCTTGCACTGTGATCCGCCGGAGGCGCTGCGGAATCTTAGAAACAGATCCGTCATCGATTCCCCCATATTCAGTTCGCCTGGGGCCCCTGGCCCTTGGCTTTTAGGGAATCGTATAGTCCTCCCGCCGCCCGGTGTCCTAGAATCAGCGCAGCTTTTGCATAACTTTGGCTCTTTCGCGGGATTCACCGAAAGGCGGCATCCCGTGGTGTCCGGGAGCCGGATAGGACTTACGGGCGAACGGGTGTGGCCGCTTCGTTCCCGAGCACCGTGGTCCACGGGTTGGCGGTCCACTCCGTCACCACGCCGTTGATGACATAGGGGTCTGCGGCCGCAAATGCCTTGGCGGCCTCGACTGGGTTCTCGCCGGTGAAGATCAACAAGCCTTTGAAGGGGACTTCGCCAACAGCGCCACCCAGCAGGAGCTCGCCCCGTTCGACTGCTTCCCAGCCTGCCTTGAGGTGGTCCGCGCGGTACTGTTCGCGGCTTTCGAGGTAGTCGTCGGCGTAGGTGTATTCGAGTACGGCGTGCATGCCTGTCTCCATATCGTTCAGGGGTTTCGATCGTTGTAGAAGTAGCCTACCCAGCGGGACCTAACCGGAAACGGAAGCCACCTCAACGGCAACCCCCGCGTCGCGGAACTTCTGCACCTCGGCGGGGTCGGCGCCATCGTCCGTCACCAGAGTCCAGGGGAGGGCCAGCCGGGCCCACGCGTGGAACGGCCGGAGCCCAAGCTTCGATGAGTCCGCCAGAACATAAACGGAACGGCCGCGCCGGGCCATGAGCTCCTTGAGCCGGGTCTGGGCGTGGTCGGCCTCGCAGATGCCGTCCTCGGCGGTCACGGCGTCGGCGCCCAGGAACACCCGGTCAAAGCTCATCCGCTCCAGCGCCGCTTCCGCCAGCGGACCCACAAAGCTCTGCGAAACACCACGAAGCCGGCCGCCCAGGCAGTCCACCTCGATGCCCTCCGAATCAGCCAGTTCCTGCAGCGTGTTGAGGCCCGGCGTCGTCACGGACAGCTTTTCAAACCCGCGCAGCTCGTGCGCCAAGGCACCCGCTGTGGAGCCGGCGTCGATCAGGATGTTCTCCCCGGCCTGGATTATCGCGGCCGCCCAGCGGGCGATCGCGTGCTTCTGCTCGAATGCCTCGCCGGTGCGCTGCCGCAGCGACGCCTCCGGGTGCGCCCCCAGCGCCATCGCCCCGCCGTACGTCCGGGCCAGCCGGCCCTGCGAATTCAACAAAGCCAGGTCGCGGCGGATGGTGGACGCGGTCACCTCGAACTTGGCGGAGAGCTCCTCCACGGAGGCCAAGCCGGTGGTCAGGGCAAGGTGGTAGATCTCCTCGCGCCGCGCGTTTGCGCTGAGCATTCCCGGTCCCCTTCCCGTGGGCATGGCGGTGGCAGTGGTACCCATGCTAGTTCCGGCCCACTGTATCAACGGCGACGGCCGGCCAGCAGCGCTGACCGGCCGTTGCACTCCTGACTAAAGAGCCTCTTCGCGGGCCGGCGCCAGGTCCACTGCCTGCCGCAGCGCCTCGAGCAGCGACTCGTGGTCGGCGATGTTCTTGCCGGCGATGTCGAAGGCTGTGCCGTGGTCCACGGACGTCCGCACCACGGGCAGGCCCACGGTGATGTTGACGCCGTTCTCCAGGCCCAGGACCTTCACGGGGCCGTGGCCCTGGTCGTGGTACTGGGCCACCACCAGGTCGAAGTCGCCGCGGCCGGCCAGGAAGAACAGGGTGTCCGCCGGAAGCGGGCCGAACGCGTTGATGCCCTCCGCCTGGGCCTTCTCGATGCCCGGCTGGATCTTCTCAGCCTCTTCGCCGTAGCCGAACAAGCCGTTCTCGCCCGCGTGCGGGTTGATGGCGCACACGGCAATCCGCGGGTTCTCGATGCCGGAGGTGCGCAGCAGCTCATAGCCTCGCTTGATGGTCCGGTAGACCAGGTCCCCGTTGATCTTGGCGATGGCGTCGATGAGGCCGATGTGCGTGGTCACGTGGATGACGCGCATCTTGGGCGCGGTCAGCATCATGGACACTTCCTCGGTTCCGGTCAGTTCGGCGAGGAGTTCGGTGTGTCCGGGGAACTTGTGCCCGGCCGCGTGCAGGGCCGCCTTGTTCAGCGGGCCGGTGCAGATGGCGTCCACCTGGCGGTCCATCGCGAGCTGCACGGCCTTCTCGATGAACAGGTACGAACCGTGCCCGGCGGCCGCGGACAGCTCGCCCCAGGCCAGGTCCTCCGGAATGCAGTCGATGTCCAGCACATCGATGGTGCCCTCCTGGAACAGTGCCTCCGAGGGCTCGGTGACCTTGCGCAGGGTCAGCGGGCTGGAAACGATGTCCGCGGCGAGCTGCATCCGGCGCAGATCGCCGATGACCAGCATCCGCGCCTTGGACCGGAGTTCGCTGTCCGCCAGGGCCTTGACGATGATCTCCGGGCCAATGCCGGCTGCGTCGCCCATGGTGATGGCTACAATCGGGCGTCCCATTATTTGCTACTCATTTCAGTCGTTGTACTGGTGAAAAACTCTTTGGTCCTGGCCAGCGTGCCGGCGTCCCCGAACGCGCCGGCCTTGGTGACCAGCAGGGGGAGGGGCCCCGGCAGCAGGCTCACGACCACGCCGGGCTCGATCTCGCCGATGACGGTGAAGCTGCCGGCGCCGAGGGCCTTTAGGACGGCCGTGGCGGTTTCCCCGCCCGTCAGGACCAGCGCCTCGCAGTGCTCGACGCCGGCCGCAGTGGCCCGTGCCAGCGCCTCCGCCACCACCAGCGCCTGCGACTTGTCCACGGCGCCCATGGGATCCGGCGTCAACACCACATCCGTCCGCAGCATCGCCGCCGCAACTTCGCGCGCGACTGACGGATCCTCAAGCGCCTGGTGGTCCAGCATGATGTGCTCAGCACCTGCGGCGACCAGCGCGTCCGTCTGCTGCCGGGCCAGGCCGGAGTAGCTGCCGATCACCGTCAGCGTCCGCGTCACGCACCGCCCGTGCTCCTGGAGGGCGTCCCGTGCTTCTCCACGAGCGGCAATGTGCCCGGCCAGTCCGCCGGAACCTACCAGGAGAGTGGGGAAGTCCAGCAGGGCCGCCGCGGCGGCGATTCGCTCGAGGTCGTCGTCAGAAACGGCGTCAAGTACGACGGCGTCCGTCCCGCGTTCCTGTATGTCCCGCAGGTGCGCCGCCAGTTCCTCCGGGCTGCGGTGCTCTTCCAGGCCCACCAGTTCAGTGGAAAGACCGCCGGCGGCAAGCGCCGCCGCGACGTCGCCGTCGAAGCTTCCCTGCGCGTACCGCGCACCGTTGACGTGGACGACGCCGCCAACCGTGGTCCTTCCCGTCGCCGGGAAAGCGGGGGCTACCAGCGCCAGGCCCCTGCCGCCGTCGTCAATGACCGAAGCCAGCGCCGCGGCAACCTCGGCACCGACGTTGCCGCGAAGCAGCGAGTCGATCTTCTTGAAAACCTGCCGGCCCTGCTCCTGTGCCCGTCCCACAGCCGCGGTTACGGCCGCTGCTGAATCTTGGGCTGAAAGGTAGCGGCTCTCGGTGTTGACCGACAGGATGTCCGCGTCCGGCCACGTGGAGTCCAGATCGAGGATCACGGAACTGCTGTGGGTGGGTCCGTAGGCTGCGGCCGCATCGGCCGCTCCCGTCAGGTCGTCGGCGATGATTGCCCAGCGCTTGGCTGCGTTGGTGTTCATACTGCGGGGGACACCTCGGGGGTTTCCACGGGCTGCTTGGCTTTCAGGCGCTTAGCGTACCAAGCGACCATGAGGGGGCAGCCGATGGCAGTGACCACCACGGAGGCCGCCACCAGTACGGTGGCCGGGCCGGCTGCGGCGGAGTAGGCCGGGTTGGCTGCGGCCACCAGCATGGGAACCGTGGCTGCGTTGCCGGCCGTTGTGGCTGCTGCGAGCCCGGCGATGCCGGAGCCGCCGGTCAGCTTGTCCGCGAAGAAGAGCACGGCACCGCCGCCGATCAGCACGAACAGCCCCAGGGCTACGCCGAGCAGTCCGGCGTTGAGGACCTGGCCCAGGTTCAGGCCGAAGCCAAGGGCCAGGGCGAAGAACGGGATCAGGACCGGCGCCGCAGAGGACAGGAACTTGCGCATGGCAGGGTCCAGTGCACCGAGGATTGCACCGAGGAGCAGGGGGATGATGGCGCCCACCAGGGCCTGCCACGGGAAGGCCGAAAGACCCGCGACGCCGAGGGTCACCATGGTCAGGAAGGGCCCGGATTCCAGCGTCATCACCGAGTAGGCCGCCACGTCCTTGGGCTTGCCGTACTGGCCCATGAGGGCCATGTACATGCCGCCGTTGGTGTCGTTGAGGGCAGCCAGGATGGCCAGGACGGAGAGTCCCGAAAGCAGTCCGCCGTCGATAGGAAGTTCACCCATGAACCGGCCGGCGACGACGCCGATGATGATGGCGAACAGGACCTTGCTGCCGAAGAGGACGCCGCCCTTCTTCAGGATGTACGGGGTGGCCTTGATATCGATGCTGGCACCCATGCAGACGTAGAACACCGCCAGGATGGTGGTGCCCCCGGTGAAAAGTGCACCCGTGAAGGAGCCGAAGAACTTGGCGGAATCCGGGGCGAAGGTTCCAAGAATGGCGCCGATGAGCAGGGGAATCAGCATCATGCCGCCAGGAACCTTTTCCATGGTGGCCTTGATGGGGACAGACATGTGCAACCTCATTGTTGTGTGGGGGAGAGGGAGGTCGGGCTGAAGGCCCGAAGCATGATGTAGATCATAGCTACTCCTGCGCGATTAGCGCAAGGCTTGCTGCGCGAACCGCGCAAGTGAGGGAGGTTGGCGTGCAGTCCGGCCGCCCGCCGTCTTCATTGTCAGTTGCCAGCCGTAGGCTCAGCGCGTGCCAAATTTTCCCGTTACCAGCGCCCGCGCGGACCGTGCAGTTCCCGCAGGCCGCTTCGGCTACGACCTGAAGGCCGACCGTCTCCTGCTCCACACCTTCCAGCCCGAGGAGGCCCTGGAGGAACTCCAGTCCGCCGGGCAACTCATCCCGGATCCGAGCCGGGCGGAGCCGCTGTTCGCCGATGCTTATGCCTGGATGTTCCGGGAGATGGACCGCCGGCTTCCCACCAGTGGTGACGGTGCCCTGTGGTTCTGGGCGCGTATTACCCGTGAGTACCTGGTCGATAGCTCCAGGCGCCACCGTGGCGACGTCCTGCTGACCTGCCGGATCCCGCGGGAACGGGTTCTGCTCTCGCACTTCTCGGACTGGCACCGCGCCCTGGGCTGCACACCCCACGTGCTTGAACTGCCGGGCGAGAGCGAAGATGACTATGGCGCGCGGCTGGACCGGATTTGGGACGAACTCAACGAGCGCAAGCGGGCGGCCGGCGTGCTCCACAAGGGATTCCGGGAGTGGCCCGAGGATCTGCGCAGGGATCTCGAGCGGAGCTGGGAGCAGTTCCTCGACCCCTCAACCTACGGCAGGTGGGACACTGTGCAGGCAACCGCGCACGTCCTCCGCGCCGAAGACGTCATCGACGCTGTGCGGATCGACTGAAGACCCCAGAAAGCAACGTCAGTGTTGTCTGGGGGAGAGGGGCAGCAGGGAGGCTGCGCGAACTGCGGCTGTAATAGCGATGGCCGCCTGCCCCCTGCGAATGCGGTCAGTCCCTGGCCAGCGAGGGACTTTCCGCGCCGGTCTTGGCCTCCGCCTCCGCCCGGCGATGTGCCACGTGACCCGTCACCGTGACCGCCGTGGCGATCACCGCAGCCAGTGCCAGTGCAAGCGCCAGGTGCACGTGCAGCGCTGCCGCCCCGGCCAGTGCGCCGAGCATGATCAGGGCGATGGCCAGTGCGCGCCGCTGCCAGAATGTTCCCTTGCCGCCTGCCAGCCGGGAGTCGGAGGCGAGTCCGGTGATGGTGGAGGTGACCACCACGGTGGTGATCTCAGCGACCTTCAGGCGCTTCGCCGTAGCGGCCTGGGTGCCCATGAGCAGGGCGAGCGCGCTGGTGACGGTGCTCCCGAGGGTGGGATCGGCCTGCACGGGGGCCAGGAGCACGAAGACCGTCAGTGCCCAGAGGCCCAGCGACACCGCAAGCAGGGCTGCGGAGGTTTGCGGCGACCAGCCTTCGCCATTGCGCCGGAGGAGCCGCCCGGCCAGGGCTGCGCCCAGCATGAAGAAGGCCAGCGCCAGCGCCGGCCGAAGAATGGGGAGGCTGGTTCCGCCGGCCATGGCCATGCCCAGCAGCACCACGTTGCCGGTCATGTTCCCGGTGAACACGCGGTCCAGGCCGAGGTAGCCCATTGCGTCCACCACGCCGGTGGAAAACGTCAGGGCCAACATCAGCACCAGGTGCAGCCGTTCAGCTGAACCAAAAAAATGTTTCCTCACCGTAAATTCTCCAATACACCCTTGAATCGAACGTATACCAAGGATATGTTCGTTCAGCGATTGTATTCAATCTCACATTCCGTGCTCGATCATAGGACTTGTATGAGACTCCCGTTCCGCCCCCGGGCCCTTCCGGACGGCACTCCATTCAGGGCGAAAAGCGCTGCCTTAGGCGGCGGCGTGGCCGCCCTGGCACTGGCGATGACCGCCTGCGCGCCCATCCAGCCCCTGCCCGAGGCGGTAGTGCATAACGACGTGACCTCCGCCCCCATCGGCAACCAGACCGTGGTGGAGGGCGGCGACCTGGTGATGGCCCTCTCGGCTGAACCCGACCGCCTGGACCCCACAACGTCGTCGTCCCTCTACACCCGGTACGTCATGCAGACGATGTGCCAGAAGCTGTACGACATCGACGCCCAGGGCAAGATCGTGCCGCAGCTTGCCACCAAGCTTCCCGAGGTGAGCAACAACGGGCAGACGGTGACCATCCAGGTGCGGGATGACGCCGTGTTTGCCGACGGCACCAAGTTCGACGCCGGGGCCGTCCGCGACACCCTCAACAGGGACCTGACCATGAAAGGCTCTGCCCGCAAGAGCGAACTTGGTCCGATCAGCGGCATCACGGCCCTGAACCCCACCACGGTCCAGATCACCTACAAGAAGCCGTTCGCGCCCCTTACCGCGGCGCTGGCGGACCGGGCCGGCATGATCCTCTCGCCCACGGCGGTTGTTGCAGCCGGGGATTCCTTCGGCGACCACCCCGTGTGCGTGGGACCGTTCAAGTTCAAGCAGCGCATCCCGCAGACCTCCATCCAGGTGGAACGGGACCCGCTGTACTACGACGCCAAGAACGTGCACCTGGACAGCGTCACGTACCGGATCATGACGGACTCCAACATCAGGACCGCCAACCTGCGCTCCGGTGACGTGCAGGTGGCGGACTCCATCGCACCCCAGGACGTGGATGCGCTGGCCAAGGAACGCGGCGTCGGGGTGCTCCAGGTGGGATCCCTGGGCTACCAGGGCCTGACCATCAACCTGGGCAACACCAACGGCGTGGGCAAGCCGGTGGGGGACCTCAACACGCCCCTGGCCAAGAACGCCGCCATCCGCCAGGCGCTGTCCATGTCCATTGACCGCAAGGCCCTGGTGAGCACGCTCTTCAACAACTGGTACGAGCCCGCCTGTTCCCCCGTGGCACCCTCCAGCCCGTTCTCCTCCGACGCAGCCCAAGCCTGCCCGGCCTATGATCCGGCGAAGGCAAAGCAGATGCTGAAGGACGCCGGGGTTCCGGTGCCCTTCCCCATCAAGGTCCAGGTCACCAACTCGCCTGATTCGCTGCGGTATGCGCAGGCGCTCCAGGCATCGGCGGCGGACGGCGGATTCGCCCTGACCATCGCGCCGGTTGAATACTCCACGCTCCTGGACGTGCAGAGCCACGGCAGCTTCGAAGCCCTGCTGCTGGGCTGGTCCGGGCGCGTGGATCCGCACGGCAACATGTACAACTTCCTGGCCACCGGCGGCGGCAACAACTACTCCGGCTACAGCAACCCGGCCGTGGACAAGCTCCTCACCGACGCCTCCGCCTCCACCGACCAGGCAGCCCGGGCGGCCCTCTACGGCAAGACCGTCCAGCAGGTGCAGGCGGACAACCCGATCATCTACCTCTACCGGATCCACAGCCTCACGGCCTACTCCAACAAGGTGGCCGGAGTGGAAACGTTCGCGGACGGTGTGGTCCACCTCAGCAACGCGGCCTTCGTGAAGAAATAAGGACTCCACCATGATCCGATACCTCTCGACCCGTCTCTGGCACTCAGCCATCACCCTGGTGCTCGCCTCCGTGGTCATCTTCATTGGCATCCGCCAACTTCCCGGTGATCCGGCCATTGCCATGGCGGGGGAGGAGGCCAGCCCTGAACAGCTGGAGGCCATCCGGTCCACGCTTGGGCTGGACCAGCCCCTTCCCGTCCAGTACTTCTCCTTCATCGGCCGGCTCCTGCAAGGAGACCTGGGAAAGTCCACCCGCACCGGTACGCCCGTCACCGACCTGCTCGCGGGCACCCTGCCCGTGACGCTGTGGCTTGCCGCCTACGCAATCGTGGTGGCCGTCGTCGTCGGCGTCCTGCTGGGCGTGGTGGCAGAGCGGTTCCGCGGCCGCTGGCCGGAATGGCTCTCCAACGGCTTTGCCCTCATCGGGCTGTCCGTCCCCAGCTTCTGGCTTGGCCTGCTGGCCATCCTGTACCTGGCCGTCAACCTTGGCTGGTTCCCGGCATCGGGCTATGTCGACGTCGGAACGAACCCCGTGCGCGGCCTGTACTACCTGACGCTGCCCGCGGTGATCCTGGGCACCGGCCTCGCCGCCGTCATCCTGCGGCAGACGCGCGCCTCGATGATCGAAACCATGAGCACTGACTACGTCCGCACCGCCCGCGCCAAGGGCCTGGGCGGCGGCCGGATCCTGTTCCGCTACGGGCTCCGGAACTCCCTGATCGTGGTGGTCACTATCGTGGGCCTGCAACTGGGCGGGCTGATCTCCGGCGCCGTGGTCACGGAGCGCATCTTCGCCCTGCCGGGCTTCGGCAAGCTCACCCTGGACTCCGTCTTCACCCGCGACTACCCCGTGATCCAGGCCGTGGTGCTGGTCATCACCGTTGGGTACATCCTCATTAACCTTGCGGTGGACATCCTGTACTCCGTGATCAACCCGCGAATCCGAGTAGGAAGCAACTGATGGCCGTCACCGACATCCGTCCTGCAGCCCCGGGCGCAACCAGCCTGGGCTCCGACCGCGGACGCATCTGGAAGTCGCTCCGGCGCAACCCCCTGGGCCTGGCCGGCGGCATCCTGCTGGCCCTCGTGGTCCTGGTGGCCCTGCTGGCACCGCTCCTGGCCCCGTACGATCCGGCGCAGGTCCACTTCGCCACCCCGTTCCAGAAACCCGGCACCGTGGGCTTCCTGCTGGGCACCGACGACCTTGGCCGTGACATCTTCTCCCGGCTGGTCTTCGGCATCCGTTCCTCCCTTGAGGTCGGGGTGCTGGCGGTCCTGCTCTCGGTGGTCATCGGCACCCCGCTGGGGCTGCTCGCGGGCTACTGGCGGTGGCTGGATGCCATCATTTCGCGGCTCAACGATGTGACCCTGGCCTTCCCCTTCCTGATCATCGCGGTGGGGCTCGTGGCCATCAGCGGCCCGAGCCTGGGCAACGCAGCAGTGGCCATCGGCATCGCGCACATCCCGGCCATGATCCGCATCATCCGCGGTGAAACGCTGAGGATCAAGGAAAGCGACTTCGTCATGGGCGCCAAGACCATGGATGCCTCCGGCGGGCGGATCATCTTCCAGCACATCCTGCCCAACACCGCCTCTGCACTCATCGTGCAGGCCACGGTGATCATGCCCGCGGCCGTCATCGGCGAAGCGGTCCTGTCCTTCCTGGGCCTGGGCATCCAGCCGCCTGCACCCAGCCTGGGCATCATGCTCTCCGACGCCCAGCAGTACCTCTTCCGCTCACCCACAGCGGCCATCGTCCCCGGCCTCGGCATCGCCGCGATCTGCCTGGCTTTCAACCTGTTCGGCGACGCTCTGCGCGACGCTTTGGACCCCGCCGCCACCACCCGAAAGAAATAACCCAATGACGTACACGCCCGCAGACAGCTTCACCACCCGCCCCACCCTCCAGGGCACGTTCGGCATGACCGCCTCCACCCACTGGCTCGCCACCGCCTCCGCGCAGGCAGTGCTGGAACGCGGCGGCAATGCCTTCGACGCCGCCGTCGCCGGCGCCTTCGTCCTCCACGTCGTGGAACCCCACCTGAACGGCCCCGGCGGGGACATGACCGGCGTCTTCGTCACGGCGGAGAACCCCTCCGAACCGGTGGTGCTCATGGGGCAGGGCCCCGCCCCGGCCGCCGCAACCCGCGAGCACTACCTGGCCGAAGGGCTGGAACTGGTGCCCGGCGCCGGTGCGCTCGCCGCCGCGGTGCCAGCCGCCGTCGAAGCCTGGCTACTGCTCCTGCGCGACCACGGCACTTGGGAACTGGCGGACGTGCTGGCCTTCGCCATCGGTTACGCCCGCAACGGGCACCCGATCGTGGGCCGCGTGGGGACCACCATCGAAACCGTCGCCGACCTCTTCACCGAGCACTGGCCGACGTCGGCCGCCCTTTGGATGCCGGACGGGAAGATCCCCGCAGCCGGAGACATCGTCAAGAACCCCGCGTACGCCGATGTCCTGGACCGGCTCGTCGCCGCGGGGGAGTCGGACGCGTCAGCATCGCGGGAAGCACGCATCGACGCCGCCCGCCGGGAATGGGGCGAGGGATTTGTGGCCAAGGCAGCGGTCAAGTTCCTCGCCACGCCCCACCGCCACTCGTCCGGCGCCGACCACGCGGGTGTCATGACCGAAGCGGACTTCGCCGGCTTCTCCGCCGGCTACGAACCCGCCACCACCTTCGAGTTCCGCGGCCATACGATTGCCAAGACCGGACCCTGGGGGCAGGGGCCGGCACTGCTGCAGACCCTCGCCATCCTGGAAGGGTTCGACGACGACCGGCTGGACCCGTCCACCGCCATCGGCGCGCACACCATCCTTGAAGCGCAGAAGCTGGCCATCGCGGACCGTGAGGCCTACTACGGCGACGCGGAAGTGCCGATGGACTACCTACTCAGCCCCGAGTACGCAGCGGAGCGCCGGAAGCTAATCGGTGAAAAGGCCTCGCACGAGTTCCGGCCCGGCAACGTCCCCGGCCACGAACCCTTCGTTCCGCCGCTGCGCACGGAGTACCTCCCGCCGTCGCTCGCGGAAAACGGCGGGCTTGCCTTCGCCGGCGTGGGCGAACCCACCGTCATGCCCACCGGGGAAACCCGCGGCGATACCTGCCACATCGACGTCGTGGACCAATGGGGAAACATGGTCTCCGCAACGCCCTCCGGCGGCTGGCTCCAGTCCTCCCCGGCCATCCCCGAACTCGGCTTCTGCCTGGGGTCCCGCCTGCAGATGACCTGGCTGGAGGAGGGCGCGCCGTCCACGCTGACCCCCGGCAAGCGCCCCCGCACGACGTTGACGCCCACCCTGGTGCTGAAGGACGGCAAAGCGGTGACCGCACTCGGTTCCCCGGGCGGCGACCAGCAGGACCAGTGGCAGCTGCTGTACCTGCTTCGCACCATCGTGGGCGGCTACGAGCCCCAGCAGGCCGTTGACGCACCCTCGCTCCACACCACCTCCATTCCCGGATCCTTCTGGCCCCGTACCTGGACGCCGGGCGGTGCCGTGGTTGAAGACCGCCTGGGCGAGGACGTGATTACCGAACTGGAAGAGCGCGGTCACGTGGTGACCCGGGCGGGGGACTGGGCGCTCGGCCGCCTCTCATCGGTGGTCAGCGACCCCGAAACCGGTGTCCTCAAGGCCGCCGCCAACCCGAGGGGAGCGCAGGGCTATGCAGCAGGACGCTAGGAACGACGGAAACATCCTGCTTTCGGTTCGAGAGCTGGAGGTCAGCTACGGCGGCACCCCGGTCCTGGACAAGGTCTCGTTCGACCTGAAGAAAGGCGAGCGGGTGGCGATCGTGGGCCAGTCGGGATCGGGCAAGTCCACCGTGGTGGGCGCCATCCTGGGACTGCTGTCCGGCGCCGGCCGGGTCACCCACGGATCCATCCTGCTCGACGGGGCAGACCTGGCGGATGCCAGCCAAAAGGAGCTGCGTGGCATCAGGGGCAAGAAGATCGGCCTGGTCCCGCAGGATCCGATGTCCAACCTCAACCCCTCCATGAAGGTCGGCGCCCAGATCGCCGACGCGCTGGCCAGCAACGGCATGCGCGGGCGCGATGCCATCAAGCAGCGCGCCGTGGAACTCATGACCGAAGCCGGTATCCGGGACGCCGAACGCCGCTACAACCAGTACCCGCACGAGTTCTCCGGCGGCATGCGCCAGCGCGTGCTGATCGCCATCTCCCTGGCGGGGGAGCCGGACCTGCTGATTGCGGATGAGCCGACGTCGGCCCTGGACGTTACTGTCCAGCGGCAGATCCTGAACCACCTCCAGACGCTGGTGGACGCCCGCGGCACCTCGCTGCTGTTCGTCACGCACGACCTGGGGCTGGCGGGGGACCGTACGGACCGGATCATCGTGATGGCCGAGGGGCGGATCGTGGAGACGGGCACGCCGTGGGAGGTGCTGTTGAATCCGCAGGAGGATTACACGCGCCGCCTGGTGGCCGCGGCGCCGTCGTCGAGCCTGTCCGCCGATGCGGCTTCCGGTCCGTTGCTTGATGAACCTGGCCAGCCGGCGCCCGTGTTGTCGGTCAAGAACCTGGCCAAGGAGTTCAAGCTGCGGGGCCAGGGCGGGCGCAGGATCCAGGCCGTGGACGACGTTTCGTTCGACGTGCACCGGGGGACCACCACGGCGGTGGTTGGCGAATCCGGCTCCGGCAAGTCAACGGTCGCCCGGATCATCCTGGGCCTGGAGACACCCACCTCCGGCTCGGCCCTGATCAAGGGCGAGAGCATCGCCACCAGCAACCCCCAGACGCGCCGCGCCCTGCGCCGCATCGCGCAGCCCGTTTTCCAGGACCCGTACGGATCCCTGGACCCGACCTTCAGCATTGAGCGGCTGATCGATGAGCCGCTGCGGATCTTCAAGATAGGGACGCGGGAGAGCCGGCGTGAACGGGTGGCCGAGCTGCTGGACCAGGTGGCGCTGCCGCGCATCGTGGCCCAGCGCAGGCCCCATGAACTGTCCGGCGGGCAGCGCCAGCGGGTGGCCATCGCCCGGGCCCTGGCGCTGGAACCGGAACTGCTGATCCTGGACGAGGCCGTCTCAGCCCTGGATGTGCTGGTGCAGGAGCAAATCCTCACCCTGCTGGGAGACCTGCAGGATAGGCTGGGCCTGACTTACCTCTTCATCACGCACGACCTGGCCGTTGTCCGCCAGATCGCGCACAACGTGGTGGTCATGAAAACAGGAAAAGTGGTGGAAACCGGCAGCGTGGAGCAGGTCTTCATGGCACCCTCGGCCGACTACACCAGAGAACTACTTGGAGCGATACCCGGTGCAGCCTTCGCTAGCTAGCGGCGATCCCACCCCACGGGCCCGCGTCCAGGACGAGATCCGCCGGGACATCATCTTCGGGAAGCTCCCCGCCGGGACACGGATCACCGAGTCCTCCCTCGCCGCGAAATACGGAATCTCCCGGGTTCCGGTGCGGGAGGCGCTGCGGGCCCTTGAGGTGGAGGGCTTCGTTGAGTCGAAGCCCTTCGCCGGGTCCACGGTGTCAGAGATACCCGTTGACGACGCCGACGACCTCTTCGCCGTGCGCGAGGCCCTGGAAGCTGCCACCGCCCGCCGGGCTGCCCGGCGGGCGGCCGCGCAGTTCTCCGCGGGCGGCCCGGATACGCAGTGGTGGGAGACGCGGCGCGCACTGGCCGCGATCCTGGACGAGGGCGATCAAGCGGTGGCAAACGGGCAGGTTGAGCTGCTGCCCGAGCTGAACATCCGTTTCCATCTGGGAGTCGCTGAACTGAGCCGCAGCGCGTCCCTCACCGCGCTGCTCCGCCAGATTTCCGGCAAGATCGAGTGGCTCTACGCCTCGGACGTGGACTCCCGTGGCATCCGTTCCTGGGCCGAGCACCGGGGCATCATGGCAGCGATCGACGCCGGCAACGCCGAGGCTGCCGAGCAGGGGATGGCCGCACACGTCCACGGATCCCGGTCCGGCTACCTGAGCCGGTTCAAGGAAAAGGACGCGTCACCCGCGACGCCGATGGAGCCGTCAGGCGGCCAGCCCGCGGATACTAGGGCCTGATTTCGGGGGTGATCGTAGCGAGGCAGCTGCACATTCGTGCAGCTGCCTGTGGGAGGCCGACCAACGCCGGGGCCTACGAAAACTACCTACTCACCAGTAACAACGCTGTGCTATGGGTCACAATGCAGCGGTTACGGCCTCACCTCTCCGCACCCTTTCTTGCCGCACATCCGTGCACTTCCGCTGCGGAGGAGCGGCAGCGCTGCCAGCATGGAAAACCCCGGCCGGAACTGATGGACAAGACCATCAGCTCGGGCCGCCCTAAAGACAGATGAACAAAGAGGTTTCCATGTCATTCCTTTCCCGGGCCCTGTCCGTTGCCGCCGCTGCAGTCCTGGCCTCATCCCTGGTTGCAGTCCCCGCCCACGCCGTCGATATCTCCCCGCCAGGTGCCAATGACTGGTCCTGCAAACCGTCGGCAGCGCATCCGTATCCGGTGGTCCTGGTGCCCGGAACGTTCGAGAGCATGGAGAAGAACTGGTCCACGCTCTCGCCGGTCCTCAAGAGCCAGGGGTACTGCGTCTTCGCCCTCAACTATGGCCAGACAAATGGCGTCTACGCCACAGCTCCCGTGAAAGATTCCGCCAAGGAGCTGGCACCCTTCGTGGACGCGGTCCGCACCGCGACGGGCGCCAAACAGGTGGACCTGGTAGGCCACAGCCAGGGCGGCATGATGCCCCGGTACTACATGGGCTTCCTGGGCGGGGCGAAGTACGTCCATCAGCTCGTCGGCATCGCCCCGTCCAACCACGGCACCAAAGGCGTGATCCTGCCGCCGCCGGACCTGGTGCCCACGCCGGACTACACCGCCGCAGGCTGCGCCGCCTGTGCAGACCAGCAGGCCGGCTCGCCGTTTATGCAGGAGCTCAACTCCATCGGCGACACCGTCGCAGGCCCCGCCTACACCGTCATCTCCACCACCCACGACGAGGTGGTGATCCCCTACAACAGCCAGTTCCTGAACGGCTCTGCGCGGCAGGTCACCAACATCACCATTCAGGACAAGTGCCCGGCCGACGTGATTGAACATGACCAGGCGCCCAATGATCCGGTGGTGCACCAGCTCGTGGGCAACGCCCTGGCCCAGCCGTCCGGTCCGGCGGACCCTGCCTACCAGCCCGTCTGCCTCTAGCTACCTAAACCACGACGGCGGGTGGCCGGCTTCCAAAAGCCGGCCACCCGCCGTCGTGGTTTATTGCACCGGGGTTCCCGGCTGCCCGTCAATGCCGCACCAGTCGGCGATGAACAGCGCGATGCTCTTGGTGATCCGGCGGATGGACTCGACCGAGACGCGTTCGTCGAACCCGTGGATCGCCTCAGAAACGGGGCCGTAAACCAGCGCGGGCGTATCGGCGTAAAGAGCGAAGACCCGGCCGTCCAGGTAACCCGGGGTGGTAAAGCTTTCCAGCTCGCGGCCAAACACCTGTGCGTGCGTGCGCTGCAGCATGGCCTCGGCGTCAGTCCCGGGCTCCAGCACGTAGCCCTCGGAGAAGAACCCTGTCTTTTCGCCGACGGCGGTGATTGGGTCTGGCCCGCGGCCCAGGGACTCGAGGCAGTCCTGGAGTTCCTGCCAGGCCTGTTCCGCGACAATGCCGGGATAGATTGCAGCCCGCACATCGAACTCGCACCAGGCCGGGACGCTGGAAGGCCAGTCCCCGCCAGCGATGCCGCCGAAGTTGAAGTTGATGGGGTGGTCAAGGTCCTCGAAGTAGCGGTGCTGTCCGCGGTCCGCGTTCCACTTTTCCTCCACCTCGCGCAGGGCGGATATTGCAGTGTAGGCGGCGTCGATGGCGTTGAAGCCGGTGCCCATTTCGCGCGGATGCGTTGGGTTGCCGGTGACCCTGACCTTGAACCACAGCACGCCCACGTTGGCCCGCACCAGCATGTCCTCCTCGGGTTCGGGGATGATCACGGCGTCGGCCTCGTATCCGCGCATCAGGGCGGAAAGCGAGCCGTTGCCGGTGCACTCCTCCTCGACGACGGACTGGAAGTGGATCCGGCCTGCCGGTGCGAACCCTGCTCTGCGGACAGCGTCGAAGGCGAAAAGATTAGCCGCCAGGCCTGCCTTCATGTCACCGGCCCCGCGGCCGTACAGCCACCCGTCGATGATGGGGGCGTCCCAGGGATAGCGGGACCAGGCCTCGGACGGGCCTTCGGGGACCACATCGATGTGACCGTTGAGAATGAGTGACCGGCCGCGCTCCGTGGCCGGACGGTAGGTGCCCACCACGTTGGTCACGCCGCTATAGTCGACCGTCACCGGTCCAAAGCCGGGATGCGTGGACAGGTCTGCGGGGTCCAGCTCCCACCGGTCCATCTCCATTCCCCGGCCGGCCATGGCCCCGTACATCAGGTCCTGCGCGCTGGCTTCCCGGGTTCGCAGGGACGGGTGCTTCACAAGGTCCTGGGTGAAGGAAAGCTGGTCGTCGAAGGCGGCATCGACGGCGTCCAGGATGCGCCGGGTCTGATCGTCATTGAGCATGGTGGTCTCCTTACGGGAAGGGGAGCCGTCCGCTGGACGGCTCCCCTTGGGTGATTGGTAGTGATAGCGCGGCGGCTTACCGTCCGCCGGTGTCAGTCCTAGCTGGTGACGAGCTTCTTGTCCTGGACGCGCAGGCGCTCGCCGAAGAACCCGCCGACGGCGGTGAGCAGGGAGATGATGGCCAGGATCAGGGCTGCACCCCACGACTGGTTGCCGGAAATGCCCAACATGGCGGTGGCCAGTAGGGGCATGAACCCGCTGGTGGCACCGGCGATGTTGTAGCCCAGGGCCACGCCGGAGTAGCGGAGCTTCGCCGGGAACAGCTCGGTCAGCAGTGCGCCATTGACGGCGTAGGCAACCGCGATGAGCATGATGCCTACCGTGATGGCCAGGGTGATCATCCACGGGGATTTGGTGTCGATCATCGCGAAGAGGGGAAATGACATGACGGCGCTGACGATGCCGCCCCACATGGTCACCTTGCCCGGTCCAATCTTCTCGGCGAGCCGGCCCATCACGAAGGTGACGCCGATCTGGGCCACTGCGGCAACCAGTGTTGCGTTGACCATGACGTTCCGGTCCACCTTGAGGGTGTTGGAGCCATAGCTCACCGCAAAGGTGGTGATCATGTAGAACCCGCCGACGCCGAGCAGTGCGGCGAGTACGGCGATGAGCAGCCGGCCGCCGGCGTGGCGGAAGACCTCGAACGCCGGGACCTTGGCCGTTTCACCCTGGGCCAGCAGATCCTTGAAGATGGGGGATTCCTCCACCTTCAAGCGGATCCAGAGCGCGATACCCAGCATTGGGAAGGCCAGCAGGAACGGAATACGCCAACCCCAGGCATCGAAGGCTTCGGACGGGAACAGCAGTACCAGTGAGAAGGCGCCGGAAGCCAGCAACGTTGCCACCGGCGAGCCCACCTGGACCAGGGCGGCGTACCGGCCGCGCTTTTCAACCGGGGCGTGCTCCACAGCCATGGTCACGGCGCCGCCCCACTCGCCGCCGACGGCGAGGCCCTGGACCAGTCGCAGTATGGCAAGCATGATGGGTGCAGCCAGGCCGATGCTGCCGAAGTCGGGCAACAGGCCAATGAGGGCAGTGGCCGTGCCGATCATGACGATGGTGGTCAGCAGGGCCGGCCGGCGTCCGTACCGGTCGCCGATATAACCGAAGATCATGGCACCGAGGGGTCGGGCTGCGAAGCCGACGCCGAACGTGGCAAAGGAGGCCAGCAGTGCTGCCGTGGCGTCCATGTTGGTGAAGAAGAGCCGGTTGAAAACCAGCGCGGCGGCCGTGCCGAAGAGATAGTAGTCGTACCATTCCAGGGCGGTTCCGACGAAGGCGGCGCGGGCGATCTTTCCTGCGTCTTTGCCGGAGATCACCGGAGGAGCGCCTGCGGCGGTGGGGAGTGAATTCGAGGTGGTCACAGCGTGGGCCCTTTCGAGCGGGTTGAGTCTTGCGTCCCGGTCCCGCGGCGGTCGAAAGGCGCTGGCCTGCTCGCTGCGGTGGTTCCTTCGACATTAGGTGAGTGATAAAGCCCTAAACAATGACAATATCCACCCACTTTTAGGCTTCTAGGTGGGCAATTTCACAAATCAATCCGTGAACTCGCTGTACCGGCTGAGCGAAACAAGGGCCCGCGCAGCCTCCGCCGGGACGGTGAGGTCCAGGCCAATGACCTCGTGCAGGCTGTGCAGGCGGTTGACCACGGTGTTCCGGTGGCAGAACAGTTCCTCCGCGGTCTCCTTGATGGATCCGGTCCGGGCGTAACTGCGCGCCACCTGCAACAGGCGCTGGCGTTCCAGCGGTGTGCACCTGTCCAGGGCCTGCTTTATGGGGGCGGAAAAGCCCGGAAACTTCTGCTCCAGCAGGCCCCCGGCGATGCCCATCCACGTATCCTCCATCGTGGCCAGACCGGTGCCCCGGGGCTTTTGCCGCGCCAGCACCAGCGCCGATGCGGAAGCGGCCGGGACGGCCGCCAGCCCGTCAACATCGGGCACGTATCCGGCGGGGAAACCTGGGCCTTCCTCGCGCCAGGTCCGGCCCTTGCGCTGCTGGCGGAAGACGTACAGGACGCCGGTGTTCTCGTACATATAGGTGCGGTGGTCCGGCTCGAACTGCCGCTGAGCCTGCGCCACCGCGTCGGAGGTCACCGCCAGCACTTCAAAGGTACCGGTGGCCTGCACTCCGAGGGCCGTGGCGAGGTCCTGCGTATCGCCGGGACTGCCTGCTTCGGCGTTGAACAGCCGGGACAGCAGGCGCTGGCGGTACAGCTGCTTGTTGCGGGCCAGCCGTGCCTCCTCCTCGGCATAGGCCTGCTGGATGCTGCTAATATACCCCTCTACGGCGTCCAGGACCCGGTCCATGTTGGCCACCAGGACGCTGATCCCTTGGTTCCGGGCCACCCGTTCCAATCCCCTCCAGAGAACGCGGAAGTCATTGCGGATTGCCTCAAGAAATGCGTCCAGCGGCACGCCCTGGCGCGCCCGGCGGGCCGCCACCTCCCGGGGCAGGGTCTGCAGGTCCGTGGGCAGCTCCAACCCGGCCATCTGATACAGGAACATGTCCATGGTGTCCGCGGCGGTCCGGTACACATCATCCTTGGGAACCAACGCGTCCCCGTAGGAAATCGCGGAGAAGCGTTCCAGGAAGTCATCCACCAGCCGGGAGCGTTCCTTCCACAGGCTCTCCAGCAGTTCAGTCCATTCCGGCTCCATGGGCCGGCCCGGATTGAACTCCCTGGTCACCGGACCTGAGGGGCGCGCGGCAGTGTCGTCTTGGGGTGTCATGCAACCCATTTTATGCAAAAGCCTAAATTAGCGCTTCAAGACCGCGTTTGATGTCCATTGAAGGCAGCAAAATTACAGAGTTGAATGGAGCGCAGCCCCACTTCAAGGCCACTGCCCTGAACCCTCCGTCCCATCCGGAGGCTTATCAAAGAGGATTCATGCCCGTCGATCTCCTGATCCGCAACGCACACGTACTGACCCAGGATGCTTCCCGGCCCATGGCGACGAGCCTGCTCATCCATGACGGCAAGATCCTCGACGTCGATCCGGACCCTGCCCTGGCCGGCCATGCCCGCCAGACCATCGATGCCGCCGGGACCACGATCGTGCCAGGGTTCAACGATGTCCACGCGCACAGCGTGTGGTTCGGCCTCGGGCTCATGGAGGCCAACGCGGGGGCAGCGGCAAGCCTGGAAGAGCTGTACGAGATTGTTGCCGAGGCCGCCGCCGGAAAGGCTCCCGACGAATGGGTGGTGGCGTCCGGCTTCAGCCCCCTGCTGTTCGACGGCCGGCAACCGGACCGCCACCGGCTGGATACGGCCGCCGGGGGACGCCCGGTGTGGATCAAGCACTCGTCGGGCCACGCCTGCACGCTCAACGGCGCGGCGCTGGAACTCGTCGCCGCGCGCGCAGATCTCGGTGCCCCGATTGAGGGCGGACTTGTGGTGATGGGCGACGACGGCCTGCCGACGGGTCTGCTGGAGGAAAATGCCATGCGTCTGGTGCAGGACATCCTGCTGCCGTACCCGCTGGAGACCATTGAGCGCGCGCTGGACCTGGCAACCTCGCACTACCTGTCCGAAGGACTCACCAGCGTTACGGATGCAGGAATCGCCGGCGGCTGGATCGGTTACTCTCCGCGCGAGTTCTCGGCCTACCTGAACGCACGGGACAAGGGGCTGCTCAGTGTCAGGATGCAGCCCATGCTGGTCATGGACGCCCTCCACGAGGTTCCCGGCCACGCCGACGACCCGGCCTCCAGGACTCTGGACGCCGGCATCCGCACCGGGCTGGGCGACGACTGGCTGCGGCTGGGCCCCGTGAAGATCTTCAGCGACGGGTCGCTCCTGGGCAGCACGGCCTATATGACCGAGGACTATGTGGGCTGCACGCACAACCACGGCTACCTGCAGATGGACGCGGACCAGCTGCGCGCATCTGCGCTCGCCGCCTACCGCGCCGGCTGGGCAATCGCGATGCACGCGATCGGCGACCACGCCGTGGACCATGCCATCGCCATCATCACCGAGGCGCAGGAAAAGTTCGGGCTCAATGCACAGCCCAACCGGATCGAGCACGGCGGGGTGGTCCGGCCCGACCAGCTTGACAGGATCGCCAATGCCGGAATCGTGCTGGTCCCGCAGCCGCACTTCATCACCGAGTTCGGCGACGGCATGGCCCGCCTGCTGGGTCCCAAACGCACCGCGTGGTCCTACCCAGGCAAGAGCCTGCTGGAGCGTGGCGTCACCCTGCCGGGCAGCTCGGACCGTCCCGTGTCAAACGGCAGGCCGCTGGATGTCATGCAGTCCTTCGTGGAGCGGCTGACGCCGTCGGGCGAGGTCTACGGGCCGCACGAAAGGATCACGGCGACTGAGGCGCTGGCCGCCTACACCACGGGTTCTGCCGCCGCGACCGGATCCGGGCACATCAAGGGGCGCCTGGCGCCGGGGTACCTGGCTGACCTGGTGTTCCTCGACCAGGACCCCACCGCCGTCGAGCCCTCAAACATTTCAGCCACGCGGGTACTGGCCACCATGGTGGGTGGGCAAATCCGTTTCGGCGCAGAAAATCTACCGGCACCGGCCCGCCCCGCAGACCTGGAGCCGGCGCTGTCAGGAAAGGAAACCCCATGAGCACCACCGATGAGCAGTTCCTCGCGGATTTCGCCACGATGTCCGGCTTTGGCGCCACGCCCGGCGGCGGCGTGGACCGCCAGGCCGGAACCCCGGAGGACCACGCCACCCGGGCCTGGTTCAGCCAATGGCTGGCCAGGCACGGCTACACCGAAACGGTGGACGAGGCCGGCAACCAGTTCGGCACCGTGGAACTGGTGCCCGGCGCCCCCTACGTCCTGGTCGGTTCACACCTGGACTCCCAGCCGTTGGCCGGCCGGTATGACGGGGCCTACGGGGTGCTCGCAGCAGCCCACGCCGGTGCCCGGGTTGCGGCGGAAGCCCGGGCCGGCACGCTCCAGACCGCCTACAACCTGGCCGTGGTGAACTGGTTCAACGAGGAAGGCAGCCGCTTCAAGCCCAGCATGATGGGCAGCGGCGTCTTCACCGGGAAACTGCGGCTGGAGGATGCCCTCGCCACCACCGATCCCGCGGGGACAACCGTGGCCCAAGCCCTTGCCAACGGACACGCTGCCCCTGACGGGAACGCGCCCGTCCTCGCCCAGGTTGCCCGCTACGCCGAAATCCACATCGAGCAGGGCCGGAACCTGGAGGAAAGCGGCACCCAGGTGGGCATCGTGGACAGGACGTGGGCCGCCAGCAAGTACCGGGTGACGGTGGACGGAGCACAGTCGCACACAGGCGCAACCCGCATGGAAGACCGCCGGGACGCCCTCTTCGGCGCCGCACTGGTCATCACCGCCGCGCGTGAACTGGCCGCGGAATTCGAGCCCGGGCTGCTGCACACCTCGGTCTCCGAGCTGTATGTCCTGCCGAACTCGCCGGTCACCATCGCCCGGCAGGTGCTGATGAACCTGGACCTGCGCTCCCCGGACGAATCCGTGCTCGGCCTTGCCATGGAGCGGCTCGAAAAGAGGATCATCGACGCCCAGGCGGACTCCCGCACGGAGATCCGGCTGGACCTGACGCACAACTGGGAAGTGGTGTCCTACCAGCCCGAGGGAGCAGCGCTGGGCAGGGCCAGCGCGGACAGCCTGGGCTACAGCCACGCGGACGTGATGACCGTCGCCGGGCATGATTCGACCAACATGAAGGACGTGGTTCCCACCGTCATGCTCTTCGTCCCCAGCGTGGAGGGGATCTCGCACAACGAGGCTGAGTTCACGCACGACGACGACGCGCTGCGGGGCGTCGAGCTCCTCACCGAGGTTACGCGGCGCCTTGTCCGGGGCGAGTTGGAAGAGGACTAGCAGCCCGACAAGAGCAGTACGACGGCGGGAGGCTGGCTCGCAAAGCCGGCCACCCGCCGTCGTACTTCTAGAGCTTCTAAAGCGTCTCCGGCACCGGCCGGCCCGGGAACAGGGTGGCGTACTGCTTCCGGTACATCCGCCGCCCCACCAGCTTGTAGGCGAGCCGGACCGGGGGTGGGATCTCCTTGAACAGCTCCTTCCGGTCCGCGGGTGGGTTCGTGGCCAGCACCATGCCCAGGTACCCCACCATGAACCTCTTGTCGAGTGCCTTGACCCCGTGCTGCCCCACCGCCGCGGCTTCTTTCTCGCTCATCACCCGGTCCGCGACGGGCATCATCTCGGTGACCTCCCGCCGGAGGTGCACGTTGAGGACGGCGGACAGGTCCTCGTACAGCGCGGCCAGTTCCGACGCCGACTCCTCATCCGCCGTCGACATCCAGCGCAGCCGCACCGGCTCAATGGCATCCAGCCGCTGTGTCACCTGCCGATGCTGCTCCAGCATCTGCCCCACGTGCAGCGCACACGCCGGCGCGCGCTCCTTCAGCTGCGGATACATCAACAGGTCCTCGCCCTCGTGGTGGAGGTGGAGCACCTTGTCGAAGTTCCCCAGCACTTCCCCGACATAGGCGGCGCGGGCCGTGTCGCCCGCCGCGGCCGAACGCACCAGTCCGGGCGCCTCGCCGTAGGCCCAAAGGAAGAAGCGGTGGATGCGCCGCATGGCAGCGGTTCCCGTGCACAGGACGGGTCCCGCTGGAAGGGGAGGCGCGGTCTCGCCGGGCTGCATCGTGAAAAAGTCGGTCATTGTGGGCCCCTATTTTTGTTAGTCAGTGAGACGAAGGACCCTCCCCGCGAGCATCGTAGCCCCGGCCTCGACAGCGCACAACGGCTTGTGGGGAAGTACGACGGCGGCCCCTGGTGGGGTGCGCGGAGTCGTCCTGGTCAGGGGAGCCGGGAGCCGGCCCGCACCGGGGCTTGGTCCTCGCGCACCCGCTCAATCCATTCGGCGAGGAAGGCCTGGACGAGCGCGGGCTGCTCGTGCAGCAGGGCGTGGCCGGCGCGGTCCAGCACGGCAAAAGTGCCGCGCGGGTAGTCCCGGGCCAGCGCCAACCCATCCGCGTATCCGGCGGTGGCGTCCTGCCGCCCCACCAGGACCAGCACGGGACGCGGATACCGGGCTGCCGATTCCGGCCGGTCCCGCAGCTCCCACTGCGAAAAAATGCGGGCCAACCCCTGCTCGTCAACAAGGGATGCTGCAGGAGCCACGAACTGCTGGAACCGTTTCAGCGTTTCGTCCGTCTGGACCACGAAATAGCTGCGGAAAGAGGCCTCGCTTTCCGCGTCGAGGCCGGCAGGACTGACCGACGACACCAGGACCTCATGCTTGGGCACGCTGCCGGTATGCGCGCCGATGGGGCAGATCAGGGCAAACCCGGCCGCCTGCGGCCGCAGGTGGGCAACCGCGCGGGCCAGGTACCCGCCATACGACTGACCGATCATGAGGAACGGTTCATCACCGATCGTGCCGTCGATGAAGCCGAGCAGGAGGTCCAGCACGTCGTCGTTGCTGTTGAGCGACGCGTGAGCCGGGGTGCGGCCCATCCCCGGCAGGTCCGGATACAGGCGGCGGAACCCGGGGATTCTCGCGAACATCGGTTCCAGGCCGCCCGCAATCTCCCGGTGGTCCACTCCGGCGCCGTGCAGGGCAAGGACGGGTGTTCCGCTGCCATGTTCAACGAAATGGACCGGCACGCCGCTGACCACCGCTTCCATCCCGCCAGTGTAAATTCGGCCGGGACTGTGGGGCCAGGGTCCTCGTTACCAGGAAGCGGAGCACTTTGGGGCTCCTGCCCCTTTCGCGTCCCGGCCTGTGGGGCCAAGATGGCCCGCATGAGAAAACTCTTCACCGCCGGCCTCACGGCAGCACTGCTGGTGCTCGGTCCCGTTCCGCTTGCCCTTCCCGCCAATGCTGCAGGAGGCACGTCGCCTCAGCCCGGGCACGTCCTCGTAAAGTTTTACGACGACGGCGCTGCCGCCGGCATCCTGCACAGGCGCGGACTGGACGGCGTGGACGTCGGCAGTACGGGCGCCAGACTGGTCAGCGTGCCCGCCGGCAGCGAAGACCGGTTCATCGAGGCGCTCAGCCGGGACCCCGCCGTCGAGTACGCCGAAGCGGACCAGCCGGTGGCAGCCTTCACCTCCGACCAGTACTTCCCGCGCCAGTACGCCCTGCAGAACGATGGGCAGTCGTTCACCAACACCGCAGGCGACCTCACCATTCCTGCCGGCACGCCCGACGCCGACGTGGATGCCGTCGAAGCGTGGGACGTGACCACCGGCAACGGCGTCAAGGTCGCGGTGCTGGATTCCGGCGTCGCCAGCGACAACCCGGACATCGCACCCAAGGTGGTGGCCCGCGCCAACTTCAGCGGCTCGGCCACCAAGGCAGGGGACCCGGTGGCCGAGGACTACTACGGCCACGGCACCCACGTGGCCGGCAGCGTCGCCGCCACCACCGACAACACCATCGGCGTGGCAGGGGTCTGCCCGGGCTGCTCCATCCTGGCCGGAAAGGTCCTGGACGACAACGGCGTCGGTTCGAGCTCGGCCCTTGCGAACGGCATCAACTGGGCGGTCAGCAACGGCGCCAAGGTGATCAACATGAGCCTGGGCGTCCGGGCATCGCGGACCCTGGAAACCGCCGTCAACAACGCCTGGAGCAAGGGTGTGGTGCTGGTGGCGGCTGCCGGCAACGGCGGGAACCAGACCAAGATCTACCCCGGCGCGTACACCCATGTCATCGCCGTCGGCGCCACCGACAATAACGATGCCAAAGCCTCGTTCTCCACCTACGGCGCAAGCTGGGTGGACGTTGCCGCTCCCGGCGTCAACGTCTACTCCACCTTCCCCAACCACCCCTTCGTGCTGGCCACCCAGAACAACCGGTCCCAGGGCTACGACGTGGGCAACGGAAGCTCGATGTCCTCGGCCATCGTGGCAGGAGCGGCGGCGCTCGCGTGGAGCTCGCATCCGGGCGCCACGAACACCTCCATCAGGGCAGACGTGGAATCCACCGCGGACAAGGTTGCCGGCACCGGCACGTACTGGGCCTACGGCCGGGTGAACGCCGCCGGCGCCGTTAAATAGCGTCAGTTAGCCGCGCTGCCGGGTAAGCGGTGCCCTAGCTGGCCGGCTTCAGCGCGACCTGCCAGGCGGCAACTGCACGCGCACCGCTCAGGGTCCAGGTAGCTGTTCCGCTGGCTCCGGCGGTTGCCTGCACCTTGTCCGCGAGTTCGGCAATCTGCCCACCGGCGGCCTGCCAGCGCTGGGTCCAGCCGGCCGGCGCGGAGGAAACCACAGGGGCTGCGCAGTCACAGCCCACGCCGCCGACCAGCATGGCGCCGTTGGTGGCCGTTGTGACGCTGGGGGCGGTGATGCTGGTGGCGTTGTAGGTGGCGTCCACGGCCGTCGCTGCAGAGGAGTCAAGCGGCGTGGTGTTGTTCACGCCCCGGTAACCGGTGATGCCGCCGCCCCACTTCACGGCCGTGCTGAGCGTCCACGCGTAGCTGGCAGGATCCGAGGCGCCCACCACGTGGTAATAGGCAAAGACCCTGGCACCGGAGGTGGAGGTGCTGTTGATGCCCAGGCCGTTGACCAGCGGAGTCCAGCCCGCCGGGACGGAGGCCATGGTGGGGTTCAGGTCCGTGGTGATGGCGGCGACCAGGACATCACCGGCAGCGGTTCCGGCGGGGGCACCGATGGAGACGGCGGAAGCCGCCGTTCCCGAATAAGTGGTGGACGAGCCGACGACGCCTACCCCTGCGGCCGGCGGCGGTGTGGAGGAGGAACTGACGGTGATCGTGGTGCTGGCAGAACTGGACCCGCCGCTGTTCGTGGCCGTGAGCTTGGCCGTGTAGGTGCCGGCTCCCGCGTAGCTGTGGGCGGGGTTCTGCGCGGTGGAGGTGCTGCCGTCGCCAAAGTCCCAGGCCCAGGAGGTGGGCGTGCCGGTGGACGTGTCAGTGAAGGCGACGTTCAGCGGCGCTGTGCCGGATGTGGGGGAGGCCGTGAAGGATGCCACCGGTGCCGTGACCGCCGGTCCCAGCGGACGGTCCGAGTACCAGTAGCGCTTGGCCACGTCGTCACTGGCCATGACCACGATGCCCGTGGAACTGTCCACACCCTGCTTGGTGGTGGTCACATTGTTCATGTTGGACGACGATGCGCTCTGGATGACGGGGGTCCCGCGGCCGCTGCCAAACACCGGGTTGTCCATGGACGCCGTCTTCTCGTAGATGCTGCCGGCCACCCCGGAGTACGCGCAGCCGGTCACTGACGTGGGCGGGGCTGTCTGGAAAGCGCGGACCAGGTTGTTCTGGGTGTCCAGGACTATCTGCGGCCTGCTGACGCAATCACCCGTTGTGGAGATGGTGGACTGGGTGAAGGAACCCGTGCCCGGCTTGAAGACCAGCAGCAGCAACTGCGGCAGCGTGGGATCACTGGAGACGTCGTTCAGGCTGGTCTTCACCGCGGCGAAGACGCGGCCGCTGGTATCCGACTGCAGGGACTTGATGTTCAGGTGGTCGTCGGCCTGCCCTTGGCCCCGGATGGCCGGCTGGAAGTTCCAGGACGATGACGCCGTGGGGGAGGTCCCATCGGTCCGCGAGGCCCACCATACCGAGCCGGTGAGCTGGTCGCTCCACATCACGCCAATTTTGTTCTTGTTGTAGGACACCACGGCAGAAATGTCATCCGGTGCCGGGTGCGGATTGGAGACCGGGAGGACGAACGGCGCAGCCCAGCTGGAACCGCCGGGCGCCGAGTTGTTGACGAAGACGGTGTTGGTGAAACCGCTGGTGCTGTTGCCCGCCACCTGCGTCCATGTGGCCCAGATGGCGCCCGTGCTGTCCTCGTCGATGGTCATCGACTCGCTGCTGTTGTTGGCAATCACCGTGGGGAACCCGGAGTCGAGCGTGTACTTGCCGCTGGAGTAGCTGTACCGGTAAAGGTATGCGGGCTGTCCGGCGACAGAGGGTTTCGGGTTGGCGTCGGTGGAGATGGTGACCACGTGCGAGGCGATGTAGAGGTGGCTGCCGTCCCACATGGTGTCGGCCAGGGTGCTGCCGCGGGTGTCATTGACCACGCCCGTGTTCACCCAAGTGGCGCTGGGCCGGTCCAGCCGGTAGATGCTCCAGCCGCTGCCGCTGGTCCACATGTCCGCCCACCAGGAGCCGTCATTCCACCACAGCTTGCTCTGGGGCTTGTCCGACGTGGGCGGATTGGCGACGCCGGAGTAGGCGATGCTCTGGGTCCCGTAGACGGGATCTGCGGAAGCCGGCGGCGCTCCCACCAGGGCGGCAGCCGCTATCAGGACCAGAACCACGGCCTGCCGTAACCAACCTGGGAAAACTTCGCTCTTCATGGCCGGCTCCTGGGACTTGATGCCGCAGTGGCATATTTACTTGCCGGAGTCCTGCCGCCGGCCCAGCCCGACGCAACCCCTAGGGGACTTAGGGTAGGCCCCTAATCGATCCCCTAACAAGAGCCCCTGGTACCTGTTTTTGTTGCCTAGGGCTACTGGTTATCTAAGTGCTGGACTCGGCGCGCTGCTTGACCCCGCGGAGCACGCCAACCTCCATGTAGTGGTGCAGCGGGTCACCAATGAAAAGGTCGACGCCGCGTGCCAGCATCAGCGCGCCCGGCACGTTCCGGAGGGTGGATGCCAGAGCCCGGGTCACCGCCGGAGCGTCGGGACCGGCGCCGCGTACGGCGGCACTGAGATACCCCGGGCCGCGGTACCGGATGATGAAGCGGGTGCGGTTTCCGGGGAGGGTCCGCAGGATGAACTGCTCTCCGGCCACGAGATGCTTGTTGAGTTCGAGCTCGGAGACGGTGGCGAAAACGCCGGCACCGTACGGGACCTTGTCCCCGACCTTGAGGTCCTGCAGCTCCGGGTGGATCCGCGTCGCCGAGTGTTTTCCCTCGACGTACCGGGCGTGGAACAGGGTCCGCTCAACCCGGTCGTGCGTGTAGAAACCCGCACGATAGATCCCCATCTGCACGATCCATGGCCACACGCGGTCCGGCGGGGCATCGATGGTGATGGCCCGGGTGCTTTGGAACACCGGCCGGGGCTCCAGGCCGTCGCCGGGCAGGGGCTCCACCGCTTCCGTTCCCTCGGTTCCCCACCGCAGCATGGCCGGGCGCCACAGCAGATACGCCGCCAGCTGCGCGAAGAGCGACACCGCCAGGAGCAGCCAGCGCCGGCGGCGTACCGTTCCGCGGCCCGCCCGTACACTATGTCGTCGTCCGGACATAGCCGCCAAAATGCCACGGGACCCCCGCCACCAGAAGTGCCGAAGGTCCCGCCAGCCCACCGTCGACGCGCTTGCGTAACTATTGCCTTCAACGGGAGCACGGAACCCCGCAAATACAGGGGACCGCCTTAACCAACCGCCGATAAATCACGCAAACGCGTCACACACGAAGGTCAGGCGCGCGACTGAAGCCCCGGGACGCCGTCGCGGATTTCGAAGGAGGCCTTGGTGGAAACCGGTGCGCCCGGCGTCGTGACGTGGTCCAGCACCCGGAAGTCAGCGGTCATCGCGTCGCGGGTGATCCGGGTGTTCACGTAGCCGCGGTTGTCGTTGTAGAACTTCAGGTGCTGGTTCCAGGCCATGGTGGCGTCCGTGGTGGAGCCGCTGCCGTTGCCGGTGGAGGTGATGGACGTGCACACCAGCTCCGCGCCGACCACGGGGGAGCCGGGGTCCTTGTAGTCCACCTTGACGTCGTTGGCCCAGTGCCGGTGCACATCCCCGGTGAGTACGACGGCGTTGCGGACGTTCGCCTCCACCCAGCCCTGGGTGATGCGGCGGCGGGACGCCGCGTACCCGTCCCAGCCGTCCATGGAGACGTCGTCGATCTCAGGTGCCTTATTGCGGTCGCGTTCGGCGAAGAAGACCTGCTGGCCCAGGATGTCCCAGCGCTGGGTGGAGTCGCGGAAGCCGTCCAGCAGCCACTTTTCCTGCTCGGCGCCGGTGATGGTCCGGTCCTCCGCGAGGCGTTCGGTGACGTTTTCCTTCCAGCCGTCGCCGGCCAGCTGGTCGTCGCGGTACTGCCGGGTATCCATCATGTGGAAGTTAGCCAGCTGGCCCCACTGGATCCTGCGGTAGATCTTCATGTCCGGGCCGGCCGGCAGCGACGACGGGCGCAGCGGCATGTTCTCGTAGTAGGCCTGGAATGCGGCGGCCCGGCGCTGCCGGAAGTGCCCTACGCTGTCGTCGAGCTGCCCGGCGTCCTTGTTCTCGGGCACGTCGTCCGCCCAGTTGTTGTCCACCTCGTGGTCATCCCACACCACTGCCCAGGGTGCGATTGCGTGCGCAGCCTGCAGGTCGGCGTCGGCCTTGTACTGGGCGTGCCGCTGCCGGTAGCTCTCCGGCGTGACGGTCTCCGGGCCCTCATGGTCGCGCGGGTTGCCGCCGCCAATCACGTAGCTGTCCTTCTTGTATTCGTACAGGTAGTCGCCCAGGTGCAGCACCAGGTCCGGGTGGTCCTCGGCCAGGCGGCGGTAGGCGGTGAAGTAGCCGTGCTCGTACTGCGCGCAGCTGGCGAACGCCATGGCCAGGGCGGCCGGCGTCTCGTGCAGTGCCGGGCTGGTCAGGGTGCGGCCCACCGGGCTGAGGTGCCTGCCGGCGCGGAACCGGTAGAAGTACTCGCGGCCGGCCTTCAACCCGCGCAGCTCCACGTGCACCGAATGCGCAGCTTCAGGACGGGCCTGCTCCACGCCGCGGGCCACCACCTTCCGCATGCTTTCGTCCTCGGCCACCTCCCACTGCACGGCCACGGGGCGGGACGGCATACCGCCCAGCCCGTCCTCGGCCACCGGGTTCAGGGCCAGGCGGGTCCAGAGGACGAAGCCGTCCGGCCACGGCTCGCCGGATGCGATGCCGAGCATGAAGGGATCGTTGCGGAGGCCGGCGTCGTCAGCGGTGGAAACCGCGACGGCGGCGCCCGGCAGGGCTGCGACCAGGCCGGCGCCGAGGCCGGCCGAGATAAGGGTTCTGCGGGAGATGTTGTCCATGGCTCCCACGCTATTTCCAGCTTCTGTACAGGTTTCGAGGAGGATATGAATGGGGGGTTAACGGCTTGACAAGAGCTGTGAACTTTGTGCGGCCGGCCCCGCGTCCGGTGCGGGCCTTTGGACTCTGGCTCAGTGCAGGCTTCCCGGGCAAACTTGGGCCCGACCCCATCCGGCCAGCGAAAGAAGGAACCATGCCCCGCACCTCCGTCGTCACCGGCGCCGCCTCCGGCATTGGCAAGGCAACCAAGGAACTCCTGGAACAGCGGGGCGAACGCGTGATCGGGGTGGACCTGCACGACGCCGAGGTAGTGGCCGATCTTGCCAGCGCGGAAGGAAGGGCCGCATTGGTAGACGCTGTACGAAAAGTCAGCGGCGGCAGGATCGATGCCATTTACGCCAATGCCGGACTCGCATCCGCGGCGCCGCCGACTGTCGCCGTCAACTTCTTTGGAGCGATAGCAACACTCGAAAAACTCAGGCCCCTGCTGAAGGGATCCGACGCCCCGCGCGCGGTGGTGGTCTCATCCATGGCAGCCCTCATGGCCAGCGACGAAGAGCTGGTGGGGCGGCTGACCGCAGGAGACGAGCAGGCAGCCATGGCCCGCGCCGAGGTCCTGGCCAAGGAACCGACCACTGGCGGGCTCATCTACTGTTCCACGAAGCTCGCATTGTCCCGGTGGGTCCGCCGCCAGGCCGCCACCGCCGACTGGGCCGGAGCCGGGATCCCCCTGAACGCCGTGGCTCCCGGAATCATTGCCACCCCCATGACCGCCGAGATGATCGATACCGAACAAGAACGGGAGTCGCTGTTGAAAGTGGTCCCAATGCCACTGAACGGGATTGCCGAACCGGTTGTCGTGGCCCGCCTGCTGGCCTGGCTCAACAGCGTGGAGAACACCCACCTGTGCGGGCAGATTGTCTATGTCGACGGCGGAAGCGACGTGGTGCTGCGCGGCGATTCGGTCTGGTGAGGGCCGGGCCTAGTAACCGGCCGTGCATCCCGCCCTGAACGCCAGGTACCGCGGATCCCCGCGGCCCACCAGCCGGCCCAGCGCCCCAACGGCCAAGGAATCAGCGGCCCCCATGTCCGTGGCCAACCACCGCACCAGCAGCGAGGCGTCCCCGCTGGCCCGAACGGCCGAGCCCACCGCCATGTCCAGTTGGTCCCGGAGCAGCTGCACCGTGAGGGCAACGGACCGGCTGAGCAGGGGAGCGCTGTACGCCTCCAGCGCCTCGGCAACCAGGCCCGCGCGCAGCAGCCTCAGCACCTGCCCCGCGTCGGAACGACCAGCCAGCGCGGGAGCAAGCCGGTAGGGGTTGGACTCCACGGCGCTGCCCAGCATGGACCGTACCCGGAACATCTCGGTCCGGATGGCCTGCGGGGTGCCCACGTCGCCATGCAGCTCGTACGCCAGCTCCTCCGCGGACCAGCCCTGCGCCCGGGAATCCAGCAGCGCCAGGATCTCCGCCCGGCGCAGGGTCAAAGACACACGGCTCCCATCGGCAAACACCGCGGCGGGCTTGTCGCCGAGAAGTTCCAGCCGCTCCACCGCGGCAGCCGGACGCGAAGGGAAAGCCGCAGGCTGCCGGGAAGCACCAACGGGAGACAAGGCACCCAAGGAGGTGCCGCCGTCGGACGTTCCCAGCAAAGCCTCTGCCACCCGCACGGCGCAGCGCACCATCCGCAAAGTGTCCGCGCTGAGGGTGTCCAAGGGCCCGGACACGTCCAGCACCCCGAGCACCTGCCCGGTGGCAGGGTCCGTAATGGGCGCCGCGGTGCAGGCCCATTCGTGGTGCGTGCGGACCAGGTGTTCGGCGGAGAACAGCTGCACGGGGCCGCCGGTGACCAGGGCTTCGCTGATGGCGTTGGTGCCGATACCGGCTTCTGACCAGTCGGCCCCTTCCAGGAATTCCAGGTGGTCGGCCCGGCGGAGGACAGCCGGACTGCCCACCCGCCAGAGGACCTCGCCGCCGGCATCGGTGAGCACCAGCAGGTGGCGGCCGGAGCGGGAATCATCGGCCAGGAGGTCGTGCAGCGCGGGCATCACCTGCTGCAGCCGGTGCTCCCGCCGCAGCTCCAGCACCTCCGCCACCTCGTGCAGGTGCCGCGGGCTGTGCTGGTCCGGGCTGATGCCCAAAGCCATGGAGCGGTGCCACGAATCGACCAGGCTGGTGGAGATCTCCGGCCGCGGGACGCCGGAAATGACCAGCTCGTGCGCGCGGCGCAGCGTCCGTGCATACGTTGTCGGGTCCGAAAACCTCAGGCCGTGGTCCACTCTTTCCTCCTCACAGCCGGCACCTTTGCCGGATTCGTGTAACGCCCCTGTTACCCCCGCCGCGTTCCACTAGTGATGCAGCTCACGCCCGCCCCAGCATATCGGGCAGGCGGAGCCCGAGGAACAGCACAAAGGAGTGGAGATGACCCAAACACCCACCGCTGCCGCGCAGGCCTGGCTTTCCGGCCTGGATGACGCGCTGCAGCGGCGCGACGTGGACGCCGCGCTGGAACTTTTCGAGGATGAAACCTACTGGCGGGACTTTGTGGCGTTCACCTGGAACCTGAAAACCCTGGAAGGCAAGGCGGACATCCGCCGCATGCTCGAGGCCACGCTGGACCGGGTGCAGCCCTCCAACTGGGCTCTGTCTGAGGATGCCATCGGGGACGCGGAGAACGTGGAAGCCTGGATCACGTTCGAAACCGGTGCCGCGCGTGGCTACGGCCACCTCCGGCTCCGCAACGGCAAGTGCTGGACGCTGCTGACCACCATGCAGGAGCTGAAGGGCTTCGAGGAGAAGAAGGGCCCGCGGCGCGAGCAGGGAGTGGCCCACGAGATCGTCCGCGGACGCAAGTCCTGGAAGGAGCTCAAGGAGGAGCAGGAGGCCCGGCTGGGCTACGAGGAGCAGCCCTACTGCGTGATCATCGGCGGCGGGCAGGGCGGGATCGGCCTCGCGGCGCGGCTGAAGCGGTTGGGCGTGCCCACCATCATCGTCGAAAAGAACCAGAACCCCGGCGACTCCTGGCGCAACCGCTACAAGTCCCTGCACCTACACGACCCCGTCTGGTACGACCACCTGCCCTACCTGAAGTTCCCTGACGATTGGCCGGTCTTCGCCGCCAAGGACAAGATCGGCGACTGGCTGGAGCACTACACCCGCATCATGGAGCTTAACTACTGGTCCGGCACCGAGTGCGTCAAGGCAGTGTACGACGACGGCGCGCAGGAATGGGAGGTCAACGTCCTTCGCAACGGCGAGCCGGTGACGCTCCGGCCCAAGCAGCTCATTTTCGCCCTGGGCGTCTCCGGCTACCCGAACATTCCAAAGTTCGACGGCGCCGAGACCTTCCTGGGCGAGCAGCGGCACTCCTCCCAGCATCCCGGTGGAGGTGACTGGACGGGCAAGAAGGCCGTGGTGATCGGCTCCAACAACTCGGCCCACGACATCTGCGCCGACCTCTGGGAGCACGGCGCCGACGTCACCATGGTCCAGCGCTCCTCCACCCACATCGCCCGCAGCGAATCCCTGATGGACCTTGCGCTGGGGGACCTGTACTCGGAGCGGGCGCTCGCGGCCGGCGTCACCACGGAGAAGGCGGACCTGCTGTTCGCCTCGCTGCCCATGCGAATCCTCCCGGAGGCGCAGGTGCCGGTGTACCAGGAGATGGCCAAGCGGGACGCGGAGTTCTATTCGCAGCTGGAGGCCGCCGGGTTCGACCTGGACTTCGGCGTGGACGGGTCCGGCCTGTTCGTGAAGTACCTGCGGCGCGGCTCCGGCTACTACATCGACGTAGGTGCTTCCCAGCTGATCATCGACGGCCGGGTGAAGCTCAAGTCCGGGCAGGTCGCCAAGATCACCGGCAACGCCGTGGTCATGGACGACGGCACCGAGCTGGAGGCGGACCTGATTGTCTATGCCACCGGCTACGGCTCGATGAACGGGTGGCTGGCAGACCTGGTCTCGCCCGAAATCGCGGACCAGGTGGGCAGGTGCTGGGGATACGGCTCAGACACGCCAAAAGACCCTGGTCCGTGGGAGGGGGAGCTGCGCAATATGTGGAAGCCCACCAACGTGCCCAACCTCTGGATCCATGGCGGCAACCTGCACCAGAGCCGGCACTACTCCGCCTACCTGGCGCTGCAGCTGAAGGCCCGGATGGAAGGACTCGAGACCCCCGTCTACGAACTGCAGCCCAGCCACCACACCCGCTAAGGAGAACCCATCATGAAGGCAGCACGTTTCCACGCCCGCAAGGACATCCGGATCGAGGACATCCCGGAGCCGGAGCTGCGGGCGGGGACGGTGAAGATCGACGTCGCCTGGTGCGGCATCTGCGGCACCGACCTGCATGAGTACCTGGAGGGGCCTATCTTCTGTCCCGCACCCGGGCATCCACACCCGCTGTCCCACGAGGAATCCCCGGTGACCCTGGGGCACGAATTCTCCGGGACTGTGGCTGAAGTCGGCGAAGGCGTGGAGGGGCTGGCAGTGGGTGACAACGTCGTCGTCGAACCCTACTTTGTGGACGGGACCTGCGACATGTGCCAGGCCGGCAGCTACCACCTGTGCCGGCAGATGGGCTTCATCGGGCTGTCCGGCGGCGGGGGAGGGCTAAGCGAGAAGATCGTGGTGGACCAGCGCTGGGTGCACCCCATCGGGAACATCCCGCTGGATGAGGCCGCCCTGATCGAACCGCTGTCCGTGGCCCATCACGCGGTGGCGCGCAGTGGCGTCAAGGAAGGCGACGTGGCCCTGGTGGGCGGGTCCGGGCCAATCGGTTTGCTCACCGCGGCCGTGCTCAAGGGCATGGGCGTGACCACGATCATCAGCGAGCTCACCCAGGCCCGGAAGGAGAAGGCCACCTCCAGCGGCGTGGCCGACCACGTGCTGGACCCGAGCCAGGAGAACGTGCCGGAGCGGGTCCGCGAGCTCACCGGCGGCACCGGGGCGGACGTCGCCTTCGAATGCGCGGGCGTGAACGCGGTCCTGGACACCATGCTCGACGCCGTCCGGCCGGGGGCCGTGGTGGTCAACGTGTCCATCTGGGGTGCGCCGGCCACTGTGGACATGCAGAAGATCGTGCTCAAGGAGATCGACCTGCGCGGCACCATCGCCTATGTCCGGGACCACCCGGCGGTCATCAAGATGGTGCAGGAAGGCAAGGTGGACCTCAAGCCGTTCATCACCGGCCGGATCGCGCTGGAGGACCTGGTGGAGCAGGGCTTTGACACCCTCATCAACCACAAGGACACCGCGGTGAAGGTGCTGGTGCATCCGTAGCCCGGGGCGCTCGGACTTAAGGCCCTGTTTCCCCATAAACCTCAGGCGTAGCTTGAATGTGGGTCCCGCAACCGCGGGGCCCACATTCAAGGGGGGGGCATCATGACCAGGCCCAGGCATACGGCGCTCAGCGTTCTCGGGCTCAGCGGCCTGTTGCTCCTCACAGGGTGCTTCGGCCCGCCCAGCCCGTCGCCGACCAGCAGTTCCGCGGCACCGTCGGCGAGCCCCACCACCAGCGCCACCCCAAGTACGACGGCGACCGGCACCGCAACGGCGACCCCGACGTCACCGCCCAGCACCTCAGCCGCGCCCACCACCGCGGCCGCCCCTCCGCCGTCGTCTGCCCCAGCCGGCCCGCCACCCACGCAGGAGCCCCAGCCGACGCAGGAACCCCAGCCCACCGGCCTCCCGGAACAAACCGGCCCGCTAACCATCTACTACGTGGCCGTGGACGACAACGGCGTCTCCGGTCCCCGGATAGGCTGCGGCGACAGCCTGGTGGCCACCACCACGGGGCCGGTCCGGTTCACCGACCAGGTGCGGCCCAGTGTGGAGACACTGCTCGCCAACAAGAAGCGGGACGTGGGGATGTCCGGGCTGATCAACGTGCTGTACCAGTCCAGCCTGACGTACCTGGGCGGCGAGCTGAACGGCAGCACCATCAGCATCTGGCTTTCCGGGCAGTTCATGCTGGGTGGCGTCTGTGACATCCCCAGGGCCAAGGCGCAGCTGGAGTACACCGCCATGGCCGCCTCGGGAGCCACTAGCGCATTGGTATACGTCAACGGCCGGCCGATTGACGAGGTCCTCAGCCTCAAGTAGTTAAAAGTGGGTACGCCGGCAGCAGCCCCTGGGAGGAACCGGATGGACAGCCTGCAGCACCCGCTCTTCGCCCGCGCTTTCGCCCGGGTGGTTGGCGGCATGGACCGCCGCGGGGCAGCCGAGCACCGCCGCCGCATCCTTGCCGGGCTGCACGGCTCCGTCATCGAGATCGGAGCGGGGGCTGGATCGTCCTTCCCGCTCTACCCTTCAACCGTGACCCATGTCCTGGCCCTGGAACCGGAGGACTATTTGCGGGACGTGGCGCAGGAGGCGGCACCATCGGCGAGCGTTCCGGTGACCGTTGTCGATGCCGCCGCGGAGCACATCCCGGCAGAAACGGCCAGCGCCGACGCGGTGGTGGCCAGCCTTGTCCTCTGCAGTGTCAGGGACCAGGCTGCGGTGCTCGCCGAGATCCGCCGCGTCCTCAAGCCCGGCGGGACCCTTGCCTACTACGAGCACGTCCGGTCGGGGCACCCGCTCGTGGCCAAGGCGGAGGATGTGCTGACCCCTGTCTGGGGGCGGTTCATGGGCGGCTGCCACCTCAACCGGGACACCCTGGCAGCGATCACCGCGGCAGGGTTCACGGTTCAGGACCACGAACGGTTCGGTTTCCCCGTGCAGCGCTTGAATCCTTCCCTCGCCCACATCCTTGGCACGGCCACCAGCCCCGGGCCGCCCAGCCAGACGCCAAGTCCTGCTGACCCGGGCAGCACAGCATGAAAACCCTGACCCTGCCGGGAGCGGATGGGGTGCGGATCAGCGTCAAGGAGTCCGGCGACCCCGGCGCGCCTCCCGTGGTGCTGCTGCATGCCCTGGGCGACACCGCAGGGGACTGGGGCACGATTGCCGCAGGGCTCGAACCGGGCTTCAGGGTGTTCGCCATCGACCTCCGCGGCCACGGGGGCAGCGGCCGGCCCGGGAAGTATTCCTTCGAGCTCATGCGCGACGACGTCGTGGCTGTCCTGGACGCGCTGGACCTCCACGACGTGATCCTGGTGGGGCATTCCATGGGCGGAGTGGTGGCCTACCTCGTCGCACTGGCACAGTCCGGCCGGCTGGCCCGCCTGGTCGTCGAGGACGCCCCGCCGCCGTACCCGCGGACGCGCACCCTGCCGGAACGGCCCCCGGGCGAGTTGCCTTTCGACTGGGCTGTCGTCACCGCCGTCGCCGGGCAGGTCAACGACCCCTTGCGCCGCTGGTGGCCCAGGCTGCCCGAAATCATGGTGCCCACGCTGCTGATCGGCGGCGGCGCCGGCAGCCACATCCCGCAGGAGTTGCTCACGGAGGTCGCAGAGCTGATCCCTGACTGCGCCCTGGTCACCCTGGAGACAGGGCACAATGTGCACGCCGCCGCCCCGGACCAGTTCCTCAACGCCATCATGTCCTGGCTGGAGAAACGGGCGCTGTGATGGCCAGGGAGAAGTTGCTCGGGTGACTGTCAGACACGGGTCGTACCCTAGAGCGGTAAAGGCAAATTCGCAGCCCGACGTGTCCGAACGGATCCGGCCATGACTGACGTGAACGTCCAGGAGCGCGGCTCCCTCCAGCTGCCGATCGCGGACGCCGCGAGCCTGACGGCCGAACAGACCCTCACCCGCCTGGGGTCCGGTCCCGGCGGCCTCAGTGAGGAGGAGGCGGCCGGCCGGTTGGAGCAGCTTGGCCCCAACGCCGTCCGCACCCACCGGGCCAACGCCTGGGCCGTGCTTGGCCGGCAGTTCGCCAGCCCCATCCTCATCCTCCTGATCATCACCGCCGGCTTGTCGCTGTTCCTGGGCGACGCCACCAACTCGATCGTCATCGGGGTAATTCTGCTGGTCAGCGTGGGGCTGGGTTTCACCAACGAGTACCGCGCCGAGCTCGCCTCGGAGGCCCTGCACTCCCGGGTCACCCACCAGGCCGCCGTCCAGCGCGGCGGCGCCACAAGGGAAGTGGACGTCACCGCTTTGGTGCCGGGCGACGTCGTGCATCTCTCCCTGGGCGCCATTGTCCCGGCCGACATCCGCCTCCTCACCACCAACAACCTGCACTGCGACGAAAGCATCCTCACGGGCGAATCCCAGCCCGCCGCCAAGGACCCTGCCCCCGTCGCTCCCGGCGCATCCCTTGCCGATCTCGCCTCCTGCGTCTTCATGGGCACCGTGGTCCAGTCCGGCGGCTGCAGCGGCGTGGTGGTGGCCACCGGCGGGCGGGCGGAGTTCGGCCGGATTGCGCTGGGCCTGGGCGAACGGCAGCCGCAGACCGAGTTCCAGCTGGGCCTCAAACGGTTCTCGTTCCTGCTGCTGCAGGTGGCCGTGGTGCTGACGTCGCTGATCTTCGTGGCCAACCTGCTCCTGGCACGCCCGCTGCTGGAATCGCTGCTGTTTTCCCTGGCCATCGCGGTGGGCATCACGCCGCAGCTGCTGCCCGCCGTCGTCAGCACCAGCCTGGCCACCGGCACCCGCCAGTTGGCCAAGCGGAAGGTCCTGGTCAAGCGGCTGGTGTGCATCGAGGACCTGGGGGACATGGACATCCTGGTCACCGACAAGACCGGCACCCTGACCGAAGGGAAGATCAGCTTCACCCATGCGCTTCCGGCCAGCGATGGAACGTCCGACGACGGCCTGCTCACCCTTGGCCTGTTGGCCACCGAGGCGGACTATGCCGGCGCGAAGGCTTCCTCCGCAGGCCAGAACCCGTTGGATGCGGCGCTGTGGGAGAGCCCCGGCGCCGCTGCGTTCGAACCCGGGCGGTTCCAGCGGCTGGACCTGATCGGCTTCGACCACCAGCGCCGCCGCACCACCGTGCTGGTCCGCGATTCGGACGGCCAGCCGCGGCTCGTCACCAAGGGGGCCCCGGAGGACGTGCTGGCCCTGTGCGGCCCCACGTCGCCGGCCGTGCAAGCCATGCTGGATGAACAGTTCGACGCTGGCGCCCGGGTGGTGGCGGTGGCCACCCGCCCCGCCGCGGGGCTGGCAAAGCTCACCCCGGCTGACGAGCACGGCCTCACGCTGGCCGGTTTCCTGGTGTTCCTGGACAAGCCCAAGGCCAACGCCCGCCAGTCGCTGGACCGGC
The DNA here is from genome assembly GCF_042652025.1 of Arthrobacter sedimenti. NCBI lineage: Bacteria > Bacillati > Actinomycetota > Actinomycetes > Micrococcales > Micrococcaceae > Arthrobacter > Arthrobacter sedimenti. The sequence continues at coordinate 141,793 of NZ_JBHSDQ010000002.1, forward strand.
TGGAGGCGCTGGGCATCTCGGTGAAACTCGCCACCGGGGACAACGCCAAGGTGGCCGAAAAGGTCTGCACGGACCTGGACGTCATCTCCGGCGGCACACTCACCGGCGCCCAGGTGGAGGCCATGTCCGACGCCGACCTCGCCGCCGCCGCGCGTACGGCCACCATTTTCGCCCGGGTCTCCCCGGAACAAAAGGCGCGGATCATCACCCTCCTGCGGCAAAGCGGCGGTGCGGTGGGCTTCATGGGGGACGGCGTCAACGACGCCCTGGCATTGCACAAGGCGGATATCGGCATTTCCGTTGATACCGCAACGGACGTCGCCAAGGACGCGGCCGACGTCGTCCTTTTGGACAAGGACCTCGGCGTCCTGGCGGACGGCGTGATGGAGGGGCGGCGGATCTTCGCCAACACCATCAAGTACGTGCTGATGGGCACGTCCAGCAACTTCGGCAACATGTTCAGCGCCGCCGTGGCTTCCGTGGTGCTGAGCTTCCTGCCCATGCTGCCGGGCCAGATCCTGCTGAACAACCTGCTCTACGATTCCGGGCAGCTGGCCATCCCGGGGGACCGTGTGGACAAGGAACAGCTGCGTGCGCCCTCGCACTGGAACATCGCCTTCATCCGGCGGTTCATGCTCCTTTTCGGGCCCATCAGCTCGCTGTTCGACTTCGCCACGTTCGCCCTGATGTTGTTCGTTTTCGACGCAGCGCCCGGGGAGTTCAGGGCCGGCTGGTTCATCGAATCCATTGCCACCCAGACGCTGATTATCTTCGCCATCCGCACCCGGCGCGTTCCGTTCCTGCGCAGCCGGCCCTCCAACGGCCTGATCGCGGCGTCCCTGGGTGTGGTGGCCGTGGGCGTGTTCCTGCCGCTCTCACCCCTGGCCGGCGTGCTGGGCTTCGACCCGTTGCCGGTGCCGTTCTTCCTGGCCCTGCTGGGCATGGTGGTGGTGTATCTGGTGCTCGTGGAGCTCGCCAAGCAGTGGTTCTTTGCCCGTGATGCGCAGCAATTGCCGGCCACGCCCCCACCCGTGCAGCGCCGGCACGCCACCCACCACATCTCCCGGCGGGCGTTCCGGTTCAGCATTCCCGTCAGGGTGCCCCCGCTGCGGGCGCCTGTTGCAAGGCAAAAGGGGCGGCGGAGGCGGCCCGTCCGTAATCTTTAGCCCATGCGGCGCTGTGGGTTGTTAGCATGGAGGGAGAGACGCTGGGGCTCGTCTTTATGTATTCGAAGGTGATGCAGACCGCCGTGAATGCGTTCAGTTTGGAGCGTTTTTACAATGTGGCGAGAACCAATTAGACGGCGAACCCGTGAGCTTCTGCGGGAATTTGTAGACCGGGCAGATGAACTCGTCCGGACCCAGGAACATGTTGAAGGTCTGCTCGGGGCGGTCGTTTCCCTTACCGAGGACCTGAGCCTGGAGGCTGTGCTTGACCGCGTGGTGCAGTCCGCCTGCGAGCTTGTGGGGGCGCGGTACGGGGCTTTGGGCGTCATTGGTGACGACCAGCAGCTCAGCCATTTCATCACTGTTGGCATCGATGAAGACGGCGCCCGCGTCATCGGTGACCTTCCCACTGGCCACGGAGTGCTGGGCGAGCTGATCCGGGAGCCCAAGCCGTTGCGGCTCCATGATTTGGGTGAACAGCCCATAGCGGTGGGGTTTCCCGCGAATCACCCGCCCATGGGCACCTTCCTGGGCGTCCCCGTAAGGGTCCGGGAAGAGGTCTTTGGAAACCTGTACCTGACGGAGAAGGCCGACGGCCAGGATTTCACGGCCGAGGACGAGGACCTCGCAGTTGCCCTGGCCTCTGCCGCCGGCGTGGCCATCCAGAACGCGCGCTTGTATGAGGCCAGCAACAGCCGCCAGCGGTGGCTGGAAGCGGGAATGGAAGTCAGCGACCGGCTGAAAGCCCGTCCGGGTTCGGACACCGAAAACCTGGACATGATCGCGGAACGGGCTTTGCATGCTTCCGCATCGGCCTTGTCCCTGATTGCCTCGGTAGCGGGGGACGGAACCTTGCGGTGCCGGACTTCCCTGGGGGTTCAATCAATTCCTGCGGGACAGGAACTTCCGGCGGGTGAAGCGTTGGCCCGGGTGCTTGCAACCGGCGAGTCGGCGGCCCTTACCGATGCGCTGCAGTTGTTCGATGCCGAGTCCGCTGAGAAGCTGGGGCCTGTCCTGGTGGCAGCCTTGGGAAGCGACAGTGACGGCCAGCGGCAAAGCGTGTTGATCCTGGCCAGGTCTGCCGGCGCGACTCGCTACACCGACGTCGATGTTGAACAAAGCGCGGTGTTCGCGTCCAGGATAGGCCTGACGCTTGACCTGCTTAAGGCGAACCAACTGCGCGAAGAGCACGCGTTGTTCATCGACCGGGAGCGGATCGCCGCGGACCTGCACGACCTGGTGATCCAACGGCTCTTCGCAGCCGGGCTGAGCATCCAGGGCCTGCGCCGCTACACCTCAGATCCTGCTGCCCACGAGCGCCGCATCGCCGGCATTACCGGTGAGCTGGACGACTGCATCCACCAGCTGCGCGACACCATCTACTCCCTCCAGGCACGGGAACCCGACAAGGAGCTGCTCAGCGGACGGGTGCTGCGCGCGGTCCAGGAAGCAGCCAACGCGGGCGGGTTCCTGCCTCGAATCCAGCTCTCCGGGCCGGTGGACGACGCCGTGGGCGACGATGTTGCAGAACAGCTCCTGCGCGTGCTTCACGAGAGCGTCAGCAACGCCGTCAGGCACTCGGGATCGGAGGACATCTCCATCCTGCTTGCTGCGCAGGAGGATGAAGTGGTCCTGACGGTGCGCGACAATGGCCGCGGCTTCAAGGATCCCGAACGGGTCAGCGGGTTGAACAACATGAAGAACCGGGCCGAGCGCCTGGGCGGCAGGTGCACCATTGACAGCACCCCCGGTAAAGGCACCAGCGTGACATGGACGGCTCCCGCGGCCGGCTGAGCGCGGGCGCTGTGGAGGTGCCACACGCAGTGGGTTGTCAGGGCAGCAGCTCCCAGGCGCGGGGGATGGGCGCCGGGATGAGCTGGCCCCGGCGCCGGAAGCCCAGCTTTTGGAGCACTGAGGATACATAGCCGGCAACAGTGGCTTCAGACAGCATGAGGTCCTGCCCGATCTGCCGGTTGGTGAGTCCGCGCGCCATGAGGGCCAGCACGTCCCGCTCTGTCTGCGTCATGACTTTGAGCCATGGAGCGGAAGCCGTTGCGTAGAGACTTTCCGCCACCCTCTCCCGGACACCTGGCCAGATGGCCGGAATGCCCGCGGCTGTGCTCCGGATGCATTCGACCAGGGCGGTGTTGTCACCGATCCTCTTGATGACGTAGCCTTCCGCGCCTGCCAGGACTGCTGCCCGCACGGCGTGCTGTTCATCCCAGCCGGTCAGGATCAGGCATCGGACGTCAGGGGCGCTGGAGCGTATCTCGCGGCACACCTCGATGCCTGTGCCGTCGGGCAGCCTGTCGTCCAGCACCGCGATGTCGGGCTGCAGGACGTGGATGAGCCGGACGGCCTCTGTTGCGGATCCGCTGTCGCCCGCCACCTCGAAGCCGAAATGTTCGAGCATGTCGCCAAGTCCCTGCCGGACCATCTTGTGGTCATTCAGGATGAAGACCCGGATGGGGAGGGCGGGGGACTGGGCCCCATCAGGGGGTGCTGTTGGTGTATCCATTAAGACGCTCTCGTAGGACTGATGCCCTTCCCGGCCGCCCTTTCCGCGCAGCCGCCCCTCCGAAAGGAACGCCAGTAAGTCATTCGACATTTACGGCCACTCGATTCCCAGCGCCGTGCCGGCGGAAGCGGGAAGGTCCCGCGTGATGCCGCAGACCGAACACGTGGTGCTGTGGTCCGGTCCCTTCACCCACTGGTGGGACTCCTCCAGCCGGTACTCATACCGGCCGCCGAGCTCCTGCAGCCGGTTCAGCGCCAGACTGGCAGTTTCCCACGAACTCCAGCGGCCTACCACCCCGCCCTTGTCCTTAGTGATGACATTGCACCCGCCATCCCCGAGCTCGTGGCCGCTGTCCTGCCCGCCCGGCGGCTCACCGCCGCCGTGTACTGCTTTGTACTCGTCCGCTGTTGCCATGGTCGCCATCTTTCGCCCTGGCTCAGGCAGCCTTCTGCTGCCCGCCGGTGAGGAAGAGCTCCAGCGACTGGAGCGTGATGACAGCGTCGTTGAAAGCCGGGGTGCGGTGCGGGTGCAGGCGGTGCAGCAATCCGCCGTTGTACTGGAGGCGGCGGCGGGCGGTGCTGACCGTACGGCTGGCATAAACAACATCCCCGGGGTGGCGGGGCAGGGCCTGGGTCATGCACTGTATCGATGCCAGCGCGACGGCAAGGACGTTGGCATCCATCTGCTGCCCGGCGGCCCGGTGTCCGCGGAGCTGGGAAGCGAACCCGTCCCATATGTCCCGCGCCGCCGCCCGGGCCACCTCTGTCCGTGCCTCATCGGCCGGCACACCGCCCTCCACGAGTTCCTTGTGGAAGCACTCGAACCGGCCGGCAAGCGCCTTGACCTTCTTGGCAACGTCATCTGTTTCACCTGCAGCCGACGGTGCCGGGGTGAAGTTGGAAGGATGAAGCAGCATCGCCCTCCGGCGTGCCGCTTCCGCCTGCGATACACGGGCGGGGCGAAGCGTGAGGATATCAGCGGACATGCGGGTCCTTTCAAAATCCAGCCAGTCTGCAGGGTGCGCCTGCACGCCGGCGGCAGCCTCGACGGTGCCTCCGGCGCATAGTCACTGGGGTTCATGGGGAATGCCGTTCCGGCCTCGCAATGTGAGGACCCGGACGGCGCCTTTACCAGAATGCCAAGTGCCCCGCGCCGGCTATAGGGCTGAAAGTCCCGTCCTCGGACCAGGCATTTCCGTGCCCGGTGGAAGGCGGGGGCTTTGGGCCCTGTTTCCGGTTCCGGCCCCGTCCTAGCCTGATTTTGGGAGCGCGGCGTACGGCCGCGTGCCGGACCCGGGAGGCACAGGGTGAAATCGGCAAACACAAGCATCACCGCAGGCATCGTCCTCATTGCGCTGGGGGTGCTGTTGCTGCTGGACAGGCTCGGCGTCATGGACACGGCGGCCTTCGTGGCACCGCTGATCTTCGCGGCAGTTGGAGTCTTGTTCCTGTCCCTCTTCTTCCGGCGCCGGGAGAACTGGTGGGCGGCCATCCCCGGTTCCGTGTTCCTGGGCCTGGCCGCGGTCATCACCACCACGCAGCTCACGGGCGGCGCCTGGGGAGCAGCCTTCCTGTTCCTCTTTATGGGTGCCGGTTTCGCCGCTGTCTACCTGCGGGAACCGGGCAACTGGTGGGCCCTGATCCCATCCGGTGTCATGTTCACCCTTGCGGTCATCGTCGCGCTCCCGCAGGAACTGCAGGGTACGCCCACCGCTGCCATCCTCTTCCTGGGCCTGGCGGCCACCTTTGGAGTGCTTTCCCTGATCCCGGTCAGGATGAATGAAGCCAGCAGCCACGTGGAACGGATGAAATGGCCGTTGATCCCGGCCGGGATCCTGACCGTGATGGGGCTGATCTTCGTGCTCCAGGCCACGGCCCTCCTGATTCCTGCGGACTTTGCCTTCCCGGCGGTGATGATCGTGGCCGGAGCCGCCCTGGTGGTGTACGCCTTCCTCGCCCACCGCGACGGGCGGCAGAAGTCGCACGGCCCCGGACCCCGGGCAAGCTGAAGGATCTGGCAGGCAGAGCGGCCGCGCCCTCCATCCCGAGATGGCAGTTAACGGCAATCCGGCGCGCCGATACTGCCGTTAAGTGCCACCTCGCGGCAAGGATGGCGCGAGCAGCGTGCCCCACAGGTGCCAGAGCATCCCGGCGAACGTGGCCAGGAAGGCCGCGACCGCCAGCCATAGTTCGGTCCGGCCAATGGCTGCCACCAGCGGCAGCTGGTCCGCTCGGCCCAGGTAGATCCCCGCGACGGCGTACATGCCCAGGGGAAAGATGACGCTCCACAGCCCCGGCTCGTAGGACAGCGGCACCTTGTGCAGCACGTGCCGCCACCAGCCGGCGGCGAGCAGCACGGGGAAGAGCCACGAGGCGAAGGACCAGAACACCACGGAGGCGCCCGCCACCAGCCCCCGCGTTGCATCCACCATGGGTGCTCCGGCCATCTCCACGATCCGGGCTCCGGCCAGGACGCTGATGGCCATGGCGCCCATGGCCACGAAGTATTGCGGGCGAAGGTCCTGCGGCCGGATGGGGTAGGTCATCAGCCGGAGTGAGACGAAGATTCCCACTGCGGCATAGAGGATGAGCCCTACGGACCAGGCCACGACGGCGACCAGCGCCAGGGCGGCGCGCCAGTCCGGGGCGGCAAGGGGCTCGATGGACGCTGCGGCCACTGCAACCGACTGGCTCGCAACGCACCAGATGAACCACGAGCCGTTAGCATCCTTGACCACCGGCCGCTCGGACCTGCCCAGCACCGCCGTCCATGGCACGACGTAGCCAAGCACCACCCAGGCGAGCACCGCAACCACCAGGAGTACCGCCGTCGTGCCTTGCAACCCGGCCATTCCAAGCCGGGCCCCCAGCACGTTTGTTCCGGCGATGAAGGTGAAGAAGCCGAACGCCCGGCCGGGATCCAGGAAGTCGCCGCGCATGTCCGCGGCGAACTTGGCCAGGCGGAGCAGGCTGAGCGCAAGGATCACCAGGTAGGAGAGCGCACACACCACCAGCAGGGCCAGCGAAAGCGCATGGAATCCCTCCAGCTCAAGCCCCACGGAGATGATGCCGCTGGCCATGGTGAGGGCGAAGTAGCCCGGGGTCAGGGTGCGTACCGCCTGGAGGGCGCGGGATCCGAAGGAGTGCCGGGCATCAGTGGCGGTGTCCATGCACCAAGCTTAGGACTGGCGCATCCTGCCCGACTTCGCGAGATGGCACTTTACGGCAGTTGCCGGCGGGAACATTGCCGTCACCTGCCATCTCGCGGGAGAGGTCTTACCGGGCCTGTGCCTCCGCGGTCGCCTTGATGCTGGCCAGGAGTTCGGTCTGGCTGCGCTCGGAGATCTTCATGACCAGGGCGTCAACCGCTGCCTCTGCCATGTTCCGCGGAATGACGTCGGAGCGCATGCTGAGCCTGGTCCAGCCGTTCGCCGGCGCCACTTCCACTGTGAACACCGGGCCAAGGGCCGCCTTTGACGTGAAGCGCTCGTTCTGGGCGAACTCCGTGTACTCGTGCGTCGTTTTCAGCGGGATCCCCAGGACTTTCCACGCCGCCTGGAAGGTGGTCCCCACACCCTCGGGCGTGGTCTTCAACTCGGAGATCTGCACGTCCGGGCCCAGCCAGACGCGGGGATCCCTGACCAGGTCGAAAACCTGCGGCAGCGGTGCGTCGATGATGACGGAACCGGACCATGCCAGGTTTTGCGTGAACTTCGCTTCGCTTTCGGGCGCCGTCTTCATCCCGGCCTCCACCAGGCCCTTGACGTTGGCCACCATGCCCTGGATGTCCGTTTCCGCCCACCGTGCGAACAGGGCCTGGGCCGGTACGCGGACCAGGGGTGCGGGGATGTCCAGGCTTTCCTCCACGGTCAACTCGGTCCCGTCCTCCACCGGCTCCAGCGTGAAGGTGAGCGTGGGCCCTACCGATGTGCCGGAGACGATGCGCTTGTTTGGAACCACTTCCCGGTACTCGTGGGTGATGTGCATGGGCAGGCCCCACATCTTGGCCGACCATCGCGCCGAGGTGCCTTCGCCATCGGGTTTAACGTCCAGGTGGGTGACGTCGCTGTCCCCGGGGAAGGCCTTCATCCAGTTCGTCGGGTCGCTCAGGAATGAAAACACCCTGTCCACCGGGGCGTTGATCCTGGTGCTCCGTATAACGTTCCTGCTCATTTCCTGTCTCCTTTCGTGCAGGAGCGGTGTCCTGCCCTGCCTTCCAGTCCAGTCCCGTGGGCAGGTGCAGAAAAAGAGGAGAAGGTCCCGCTACGCTACGCGGCCGCTTCCGCCCGAGCCCAGTGCGCGCGCAGCAGCCCCGCAACGCGCTCTGGCTCCGCCCGGTGCGGTGGGTCGAAATGGTGCCGGTCGGGGAAGACTTCCAGCCGGTAGTCGGGGAAGACGCGGGACAGCCGGTCCGCGTTGTCACCCTGTTCGTCGGGGCTGCTCATGCCGCCCAGTACAAAAAGCACGGGTTTCGCGAAGGCAGCCAGGCGGTCCCGGTCCAGCTCGTACGTGTCGAAGGCGTGCAGAAAGGCGCTGATACCGGCCGGCCGCTTGGCCATCCACGACGGCGGCGGGCCGGGCGGGGGAGGCGGCAGGACGGCGTCGGGCTTCACCTGCAGCCGCATGAAAGCGGGCATGAACTCCTCCGGCGGCAGGTCATGCAGTTCCCCATAGCGCTGCCACAGCCTGGTGTGCGCCGGGCTCCAGTCCCAGTTTCCCGCCCACGCCGGCTCCAACAGGGCCAGGCTCCGGAGCCGCTCGGGGTGCCTGGCCGTGAGCGCCAGCGCAGCGGCGCCGCCCCCGGAGTACCCCAGCAGGTGGAAGGTTTCCCAGCCGCGGGCATCGGCCTCGCGGAGCACGCCGTCCCCCTCGGTGTCCAGGCTCCAGTCCGGCGGCGGAGCGTCCCCCTGGTAAAGCTCCAGGTCCTTGGCGACGGCGTCCACGTCAGGTTTCAGAATCTCCAGCAGCCTGCCGTAGGCGGGCCCGGCGGGAAGGACACTGCCGGGGAGCAGGACCACGCGAAACGGCTTCACGGTCGGACCTTGCGCCCCTTAGGTTCCTTGGGCTCCTTGGGCGGCAGGGACGCAACGTAGCCCAGTGCCTTCTCCGCCCATGCCCGCGCCCGCGCCTCGTCGCCGTCGCCCTCTTCATTCCAGACCTCCGGCAACCCGGTGTAGCCGCCCATCGGCCGGTCCGCGGGCCCGAACGGCACCGTCCGCTCCGATGACTCCAGCAATTCTTTGTCCTCCCGCGAGAGCTTCACCCCGATGGTGGGACCGAACAGCCCGGCGAACATGTTGCCGTTGACGAAGGCGCCCAGGTTGCCGAACATCGGCTTCACCACAACGCCTGGATGCTCCGGAACCACGCGCCGGAACCGCTCTTTTTCTTCCTCGGTTGCCTTGGGCATTTCCATGGCTTCATCTCCCGGTGGCAGGGGTCCATTCCGCAGGATCTCGATGCAGGATATGCCTGTTTGCCGGCGGGGTCGAGGGGCCGCCGTTCCCATGGGCCAACCAGTAATTAATGCCCTTCTGAGCAGGTCAAACTTCCGGGGGGAGTGCTATATATAGCTCAAGGCAACTAATTTCCGCTGCCTTGCCGGGCGGCATGATCCGGGGTTCCGGAGGCTGGAGGCAACGGTGCAGAACACGCCAGCCCCGGCTGCCAACCCACCGGGCCGGGCCGCCAAGCTCGTGTCCCTCGCCGTCCTCAGCCTCGCTTTCCTGACCGGCTGCAGCGGCGGCACCAGCCAGTCGGTGGCCAGCGCCGTGAAGGACAGTTCCTCCGCGGTCGCCACGGCCCGGATCGCCCTGCGGCAGGACATGGACGGAAAACTGACGAAAGCCGCCGCCTCCACCAGCCTTGACGATGTGCTCAAGGAGATCCAGACCAGCCGCAGCACCATCCTGAAGCTCTCGCCGGCCTCCCAGGGAGACCGCGAAACGCAAAAGCAGGCACTGGACGTGCTGGACCAATGCGCGGCGGGGTTCGCCACCGCGCGCGCCGCACTGGCAGCGAACGACGGCGGCACCCCCTCCCTCCCGGACGCTGACAAGGCGCTCGCGGATGCGCAGGACGCCCTCAAGCAGCTCAAAGACAAGGTGGGGGACAAGTGAAACGGCTCCTCGGCGTCGCGCTCGGGATCCTCACCGCCATCGGCGGGTTCGTGGACATCGGGGACCTGGTGACCAACGCCGTCGTCGGGTCACGCTTTGGCCTGTCCCTGGTGTGGGTGGTGGTCATCGGCGTGGTGGGGATCATCCTGTTCGCCAACATGTCCGGCCGCGTGGCGGCGGTATCCGGCCGCGCCACGTTCGAGGTGATCCGCGAACGGCTGGGCCCGCGGGCCGGGCTGGCCAACCTGTCGGCGTCGTTCCTGATCAACCTGATGACGGTCACCGCGGAGATCGGCGGTGTGGCCCTGGCCCTCCAGCTGGCCAGCAGCGTCTACTACCTGCTGTGGATACCCGTGGCCGCGGTGGCGGTGTGGCTGGTGATCTGGCGGGTCAGGTTCTCCATCATGGAAAACGTCACCGGCCTGCTGGGATTGACCCTGGTCAGCTTCGCCGTGGCGCTGTTCCTGCTCAAGCCGGACTGGGGGTCGCTCGCCGGCCAGCTGGCACCCGCCGTGCCCCAGCAGGAAACGGTGTGGAGCTACAGCTACTACGCCATTGCCCTGTTCGGCGCCGCCCTGACCCCGTACGAGGTGTTCTTCTTCTCCTCCGGCGCTGTGGAGGAGGGGTGGAAAGCGAAGGACCTGGCCCAGTCCCGGATCAATGTGCTGGTTGGCTTCCCGCTGGGCGGCCTGCTGTCCATCTCGATCGCCGCGTGCGCCACAGTGGTCCTCCTGCCCGCCGGCATCTCGGTGACCTCGCTGTCCCAGGTGGTCCTGCCCGTGGCCGAGGGCGCCGGAAAGCTGGGGCTGGCGTTTGTCCTGGTGGGCATGGTCGCGGCCACCTTCGGTGCGGCGCTGGAAACGACGCTCTCCAGCGGCTACACGCTGGCGCAGTTCTTCGGCTGGTCCTGGGGCAAGTTCCGGCGCCCCGCCCAGGCCGCCCGCTTCCACCTGTCCATGATCGTGTGCCTGCTGGTGGGCATCGGCGTGCTGACAACCGGCGTCGACCCCGTCCTGGTGACCGAATACTCGGTGGTGTTCTCCGCGATCGCCCTGCCCCTGACCTACCTGCCCATCCTCATCGTGGCCAACGATCCCCAGTACATGCGCGAGCACGTAAACGGGCGGGCGGTGAACGCGCTGGGCATGGTCTACCTAGTGATCATCCTGGTGGCGTCCATCGCCGCCATTCCCCTGATGATTGTGACAGGAGCAGGCTCATGACGTCCGCCCCGCTGCCCAGGGTCCCGCACGCGGCCGGCCGCATCCTGGATGCCCAGCTGCACCTGATGGACCGGCAGGTGTTGGACCACGACGGCGTCCCGGTCACCACCGTGGATGACCTTGAGGTGAGCGGGCCTGCTTTGGACGTGGGGATTGCGCGTGGGACGCCCCCGCCGGTGATCACGGCGCTGCTGACCGGTTCCGTCCTGGGGACGCGCATCTTCGGCGGCAGGCCGCCGTCGTCCCGGCTGATCCGCATCCCGTGGAAGGACGTGGCGGAGGTGGGCGTGGTGGTGCGGCTTGGCGTCAAGGGTGAGCCGCTGGACGCCAGCTGGGTGGAACGGTGGGTCCGTGACAAGATCATCGCCCGCATCCCGGGAGGCCGCCATGATCCTCGGTGACCTGCTGGGCACACCCGTGCTTGATGCCGACGGCGGACGGCTGGGCCGGGTGGCGGATGTACGGTTCGTGCTGGACGGTGCCCCGCACCAGCTGATGGCCGAACCGCGGTTGCTGGGGCTGGTGGTCGGGCCGCACAGCGCGGCCTCGTTTATGGGGTATGAACGGAACGGCCTCACCCGGCCCTACATGATTGCCCGGATCCTTCGGTGGCGGCACCGCGGATCGTTCCTGGTGCTGTGGGAGGACGTTGCCATGGTGGGCGCCCGCTCCGTCCGGCTCCGTCCCGGGTTCAGCCGATACAGCACCGCCCTCGAAGACGGGGCGGAGGCGTAATGCGGGCCTGAACTGGGGAGCGATTAGGTGTGGGACCAATCTCCTGTAGTGTTGAACCTGTTGTTGTGTTTATGCAGTTGGTAGTTCAGGCAGTACGCGCGGTCGAAAGTCCGTGTTCTTCTGAAGTAGCGGTTTTTGAACACCCCACGCCGGAGGGCCCGAAAGTCGGGACATCCCCTCCACCTTCACGAAGGACAAAATAAATGGCTACTGGTACCGTCAAATGGTTTAACGCTGAAAAGGGCTTCGGCTTCATCTCCCCGGACGACTCCTCGCAGGACGTGTTCGCACACTACTCCGCGATCAACTCCTCCGGCTTCCGCTCCCTCGAAGAGAACCAGAAGGTTTCCTTCGACACCGAGCAGGGCCCCAAGGGTCCCCAGGCCACTAACATCCAGGCTCTCTAATTTCCTAGGGATCCGGGACCGTTAGGTTTCTCAAAAGCAGGGCTTGCCGAATTTCGGCAGGTCCTGCTTTTTGTTAACCCACGTGTGCTGGAAGTTCCGGGTTCCGTGCCCGGTTGGAGCGTTTGCTCCAACCGGGCACGCCGGCACTGGCAGCCTTCCGGTGCGGACAGGCCTAGGCGCCAGCCGGCTCCCCGGGCTGACCTGCCGCGGACGACCGGCCGGGGTGTGGATGGCCCAGTGCGCTCGATCCGGAAGCCGGAGAGAGGCCCAGGCGCCTGACAACCTCGGCGGCTTCCTCAGCGGGAGTCCGCCCCACGTCCACCACGATGGTGTTTTCATCCGGTCCCGGCGGCTCAAGGGTGGCGATCTGCGAATCCAGCAGTGACGGGGGCATGTAGTGGTCCATTCGTGCCGTCAGCCGCCGGCCGATCTGTTCCTTGGAGCCGGACAAATGCACGAAAACGACGTTCTTCTCGCGGAGCCGGTCCCGGTAGATCTTCTTCAGCGCAGAGCAGGTGATGATGCCCGGTATTCCAGCCATCGTATGCTCAATGATCCACGAGGCGATGGTGTCCAGCCAGGGCCAGCGGTCTTCGTCCGTCAGGGGGATCCCGGAGGCCATCTTTGCCACGTTTTCGGCTGGGTGCAGGTCGTCGCCTTCCTCCAGATCCCAGCCGAGCTGGCCCGCAAGGATGCCTGCCACCGTCGACTTGCCCGACCCGGACACGCCCATGATGACGAGAACCGGCTGCTGGACGGACTCGGGGGTGGGTGCGGCGTCCATCAAGGGATCACCACTGAGAGGATCATGACCAGGGCGAATCCAACCACGGAGATGAGGGTTTCCATAACGGACCACGTTTTGAATGTCTGGCCTACGCTCAGGCCAAAGAGTTCCTTGACCAGCCAGAAACCGGCGTCGTTCACGTGGGAGAGGAACAAGGAGCCAGCGCCGACAGCGAGGACGAGCAGGCCTGCGTGGCCGGGGGAGAGGCTTGCCGCCAAGGGCGCAACAATGCCTGCCGCCGTCACCGTTGCCACGGTGGCTGAACCGGTTGCGAGCCGGATTGCGACCGCGATGAGGAAGCCCAGGACCAGGACGGAGATGTTGGCTCCGGTGGCCCACTTGGCAACGGCATCGCCCACTCCGGCTCCGATGAGGGTCTGCTTGAAACCGCCACCTGCACCCACGATCAGGATCACCGCGGCGATGGGGCCCACCGACGCGCCGATCTTGCTTCCGATCTTGGTGCCGGTGAAGCCGACGGCGTAGCCGAACGTCACCAGGGCCAGCAGGACTGCGAGGGTCATGGCCACCAGCGGTTCCCCGATGAAGTCAAAGAAGACGCGGGCCGCGCTGGGGTTCTTGGAGTTGGGGTCAACGATGTCCACTGCCGCCTTGAGGAGCATCAGCACCACAGGGAAGACGATGGTCAGCAGGGTCACGAGGAAGGTCGGCTGGCGCTTGACGTCGGGGTCGGCCTGGGTGTGTTCGGTGTCGATGCCGCCGGCCACCTTGGGTGCGTCCACCGGGACCCAGCGCGCGGCGTAGATGGCGAACAGTGGACCGCAGATGATGACGGTGGGGATTGCGATCAGGAGTCCGAGGGCCAGGGTGATGCCCAGCGGGGCGTTGAGGCTGGAGATGGCCACGAGCGGGCCGGGGTGCGGCGGGACCAGGCCGTGCAGGACCGAGAGGCCAGCGAGGGCGGGAATGGCAACGCGCATCAGCTTCCGGCCGGAGCGCTGGGCCACCAGGACGATGACAGGAAGCAGCAGCACAAGGCCGATTTCGAAGAACATCGGCAAACCGATGATGACGGCCACCAGTGCCATGGCCCAGGGCAGGACTTTCGGGGAGACTTTGCCAAGCAGGGTGTCCACCACCCGGTTGGCGCCCCCGGAGTCTGCCAACAGTTTGCCCAGCATGGCGCCGAGCGCGATCAGCAGGCCAACTTCTTTCAGCGTGCCACCGACGCCGTCTTCGAAGTTGCTGATGACCTTGCCCAGTTCCACCCCGGAGGCGAGGCCAACAAACGCCGATCCAAGGACCAGCGAGAGGAACGGGTGGAGTTTGAGTTTGACGATCAGGAAAACGATCAACGCAATGCCGATGGCAGCGACCACGACCAGTTGCGTATCGTGTCCGTTCCACGGCTCTGTGGCGGCGGGAAGGAGAAGGGATTGCATGTTGCTTCCTCGATGTGGGGTACGGCCGCCAACGAAACTGGTGGTGTGCCGTAATAAGTATGACGTATGACACCACCGTACTGAATATGTCCTACTTATATGAACTCCACCGAACGTTCCAGCAGCTCCCGCGCCAGCTGCAAGAGCCAACTGCGGGTGGCCCTGACGTGACTGGTGGGAACACCTGCCGCACCGCCGTCGTTATGCCCGTTGGTGCGCCACGCCGGTGCGCCGCCCGCCGACCAAAGGACACCCCTTGACTCCTCGCACCATTGTGATCACCGGCGCCAGCGACGGCATCGGAGCGGCAGCGGCACGGACGCTGGCAAAGGCAAGGGAACAGGTGGTCGTCGTGGGCCGTTCCGCAGAGAAGACCCGGGCCCTGGCCGCAGACATCGGCGCGGACCATTACCTGGCCGACTTTTCCGACCTGGCACAGGTGCGCGACCTCGCGGAGAAACTGAAGGCCAACTACCCGCGCATCGACGTCCTGGCCAACAACGCGGGTGGCATCATGGGCAAGCGCACCCTCACCGTGGACGGCAATGAATCCACGTTCCAGGTCAACCACCTGGCGCCGTTCCTGCTCACCAGCCTCCTCATGGACACGCTCGCTGCCAGCAACGCGAAGGTGATCAACACCTCCAGCGCCGCCAACAACTTCGGCAAGCTGGACCTCTTCGACCTCGCGGCCGAGCACGGCTATAGCACCAACCGCGCCTACGGCACCGGCAAGCTGGCCAACATTTTGTTCACCTCCGAGCTGCACCGGCGCTTCCACGAAGAGGGCATTACGACGGCGGCGTTCCACCCCGGCGTGGTCCGCACCAACTTCGCGGCGGAGTCTTCAAGCCCCTTCCGGCACGTGTACACCACGCTGCTGAACCGGTTCATGCTCAGCCCCGACCAGGGTGCCGACACGATGCTGTGGCTCATCAACGGCACCGCGGGCACGGACTGGATTTCCGGCGCCTACTACGCCAAACGCGCACTGGCCAAGGCCAGCCCCCAGGCGTACGACGCCGTGCTGGCGCGCGGACTGTGGGAGAAGAGCGGGGAACTGGTCAAGGCGTTCACCTGAACAGGCCGTTATTCGCAGCCCACGCCGTCGTGGTCCGCGTCCAGCCCGTAGATGTCCCGGCCAATGACCTGGACCGGCCCGCGGACGTAGGCAGGTCCATTGCCGCTTCCGCCGGCGCAGTCCACGTCGGAGGCGATAGGGACGCAGCCTGAATAGTTGGGGTCGCAGCCCGGATTGGTCCCCGGAACGGCTGGTGCCACGCGAGCCGGAGGGGCGGCGGCCTTCGCAGCTGCCTCCGCGGCTGCCTTTGCTGCCGCCTCCTGGGCCGCCTTCGCCTCGGCGGCCTGCTGGGCTGCTGCAGCGTCGGCAGCGGCCTTGTCTGCTGCTGCCTTGTCTGCCGCGGCTTTATCGGCGGCCGCTTTGTCTGCCGCCGCCTTCTCCGCTGCTGCTTTGTCTGCCGCCGCTTTCGCTGCCTCCGCGGCGGCGATCTTGTCGGTAACCCGCTTGGATTCGGCGGCTTCGAGCCACACCAGCCTGCCGGACTCGTCCTTGGTGCATACGTAGCTCGTGCCGCCAGCGACCTGCTGGGCGTTGACAGCCGTGCACGGCGTGTTGGCGACGCGGGCGCTGGCGGTGGGAGTCGCCGTGGGGGTTGCGGAGGCAGCGTCGGTGGCGGGTCCGGCAGCGGAGGTCAGCGCGGCCTGGGGTGCGCCGCAGCCGGCCAGGAGAAGCACGACGGCGGCAGCGGCCCCGGCGCCCTTCGCCTTACTGGTCCCCTTCCGCAGTGAAGATACTGCCGGGGATGTGTCTTCCTGGCGGCGTGAAGAGGGCAGGGAAAAGTTGTGGAAGCCGGGCATAGTTGTCCCCCAAATGCGTGTGCTGGATGCGGATGCACGGCCAGCGTAGCTTCGTCCGCCGGGGGAGAACTGGGTTAAGCGCAAATCTTGATTTATTCCTTGGGCAACCCTCAGAGACGGCGGGTTGGCGTCAATTTCCGTCCTGTGACCCGTCCGGGGATTCGCTGTGCGGTGCACCCTTCGCCCCGTCGTGCGTTGGGTCCGGGCCGTGGCCGGGCTTCTTGCCGTTGGGGCTGTAGGGCGCCATACGGCGGGGCGGCAGCTCCTTGATGAGTTCGTTGACCGCATGCGCCACGAGGTCCCGTTCATGGGAAGGCAGTTCCAGCGATCCATTGAGGTAGGCGTCAATCTCGTACTCGCCGGCCGCCCCCGTGAAACTGAAATAGCGCATCCAGACTGCACTGAGGGTTATCCCGGATTCCTGCATGGCTTCGCGGGTTGCCTGCGCCTGCTTTGAAGGGCTGGCTGATTCGTCCACAGGGCGGTCCTACTCGCCGGAGGTACCGTCGAGGATCCCGCGTGCTATCTCCTGCAGTGGCCTGCCCTCTTTCCGGGAGGCGGCCAGCAACACTTCCAGGGCCTCGCGGGAGACAATGCCCAGCCGCTCCATCAGGATGCCCTGGGCCTGCGAGATCATGTCCCTGTTGGCAAGGGCCTCCACGAGTTGCGCGCTCAGCCGTTGTGTTGCCTCCCGGTCCCGCACGCTGCCGAGCAGGGCGGCCGCAGGCCCGGCCAGCCGCTCAATCAGGAAGACGGAATGATCATCGAAAGCCATGGGCGACGGCGAGTACACCTTTAGCGCACCGATCCGCCTTCCCTCAGTGGTCAGCGGGGCACTGAGCACGGACCGCAGCGGAAGGCCCGCAATCGCAGCAGTCCACCTGGGCCAGCGGGTCTCCTGCGCGGTGTCCTGGATTATGATGGCCCGCTGTTCGGCCCATGCGCTCAGGCACGGTCCCTGTCCCAGTTCATACTGCAGCTTGTCTGCCTGGAGAACGAAGGGATCGGTGGCACCGGCACTTTCCCTGCGCCCACGGGCGTTGATGATTGAAGCACCGGCGCCTACCGCGTTAGGGATCGAATCGCGGAGGGCGTAGGCCAGGGACTGAACAGACTTGGACGCGCTCTCCTCGGTAAGGAAGCCGCCAGCGGCTTGACCCGTGAGCTTGGCCAGTTCATCGGCCAGCGGTAGGGAGTTGTCCATAGTTGATCACCTATTCGTGCCCCGACGCCGAGACTGCTGGATGAAAGGTTGGCCGGCTCTTCCCATCGGAACGGCAAGAGCAGGTCAAAGTGCGTGGCGCGGTTGTGCCTTTGATGAAAACACTAGTCCCTTCCGTTACGGATGCACCTGCCCGCAACGCCCTGCTTAGCCCTGCCGCGCCAGTGCCTCGCCGATGATCCGCGCTCCCTGCAAATAGGCGCCCGGGTTCGGGCCTGAATAGTTGAGCCGGATGAAGGCCCCCGCCGGTTCGGCAGGAAACCACTCAGTGCCGGCGGCAATGATGACACCGGCGTCTCCGCAGTCCCGCACCAGGCGGGGAAGATCGGTGGTGTCCGGCAGGCGCACCCACAGGTTGAGTCCGCCCTTGGGCAGGTTATCGATGTGGGCCTGTGGCACGTGCTCGCGGACGCTGGTGGCCAGCAGGTCCCGGCGCGACTGGAGCTGCTGTCGCAGGCTGCGCAGGTGTGTTTGCCAGCCGGGCTGGGTCACCACGTCCAACGCCGCCGCCTGCAGCAGCCCGCTCACGTACATGGACTCGGCGGCCCGGTGGCCCAGGATTCGTTCCCGCGCCGGTCCGCGCGCGATCACGGCAGCGACGCGGATGGCGGTGGAAACGCTCTTGGTCAGGGACCGGATGTACACCACATGGCCAGCATCATCCCTGATGGCCAGCGGCATCGGGTCCGAGGCAATGCCGAAATCGTGCGCCCAGTCGTCCTCCACCAAAAACGCGCCGTGCCGGCGTGCCACCTCCAGCACCTCGTCGCCACGGCCCCGGGACCACTGGCTACCGGCGGGATTCGAATAGTTTGGCTGCACGTAGAAGGCGCGCGCTCCGGTCTCGGCAAAGGCACGCTCCACGTCCGCCGGGTCCGGTCCCTCCGGCCCGCTGGGCACCGGAACCAGCCGCACGCCGGTCTGGGCCGCAGCCAGGATGGCGCCCCAGTAGGACGGAGACTCGATGAGCAGCGGCTGGCCGGCACCCACCAGCGCCCGGAAGATGGAGCTGAGTCCGCTTTGGCTTCCCGGCAGCACAATGACGTCATTCGGCGTCGGGGGAGTGATGCCCACCGGTGTCGCTGATCCCAGTTCCTGGGCGAACCATTGCTGCAGTTCGGGCATGCCGGCAGCGGGTGGCCTGGACAGGGCGGCGTCGCCGCGCGCGGCGCGGGCCAGGGCGGAGCGGACCAGCCGCTCGGGCAGCAGTTCGCGGTCCGGGTAGCCGGAGTGGAACCAGATGGCGTCGCCGGGAACGTTGCGCATGGTGCTCGACGACGGCGGCAGCGGGGACGACGGCGGCCGCAGCGCAGCGGTTTGCCAGCCATAGTCCGACGGCCGTGCGGTGCGCACGGCCCGGACGAACGTTCCCACGCCCGGCCGGCTGTCGATCAGCCCCTGCGCGGTCAGCGCCTGGAGCGCCTTTTGCACCGTTACGGGGCTGGCCTGGTACTCGGCCACCAGTTGCCGCGTGGACGGCAGCCGGGCTCCCGGGGCGACGTTCGAAATCCAGCCGCGGAGTGCCACAACGATCCGCGAGCTGCTATCGTTATTCATGAAAGAACATAGTAGCGCTACTGACGTGGATGACCCAGTGGTACTGCCGCCCGACAGCGGTGGACTCAAT
Source organism: Arthrobacter sedimenti (assembly GCF_042652025.1). NCBI lineage: Bacteria > Bacillati > Actinomycetota > Actinomycetes > Micrococcales > Micrococcaceae > Arthrobacter > Arthrobacter sedimenti. The sequence goes on from NZ_JBHSDQ010000002.1 coordinate 160,877, forward strand.
AGTTCCGCTGCAGTCCGCAGAGCCACCGGAATCTGGTGGGGCCTCCTGGGTGTTGCGGCCTTCTCCTTCACCATTCCCTTCGCCCGGGTAGCCGTCGCCGGAATCCCGCCGCTGTTCATCGGTTCCTGCCGTGCCGTGGTGGCGGCAATCCTCGCCGCCGCAGCCCTGGCCCTCACCCGCCAACGGCTGCCGCAACCCCGCACATGGCTGCGCCTCGCACTCGTGGCCGCGGGCGTCGTCGTCGGCTTCCCGCTGCTCACCTCGTATGCACTTACCGCCGTCCCTGCGGGTCACGGGGCGGTGGTCATCGCCCTCTTGCCGGCCGCCACTGCAACGGCGGCCATCCTGCGCACCGGTGAGCGGCCGCGACCCGCCTTCTGGGCGGTGATGCTGCTCGGCTCGCTGGCAGCGGTGTCTTTCGCGTTCCTGCAGTCCGGCGGAGTGGGGCACCTGCACTGGGCCGATCTCCTGCTGCTCGGCGCCGTGGCCTGTGCGGCGCTGGGGTATGCGGAAGGCGGCTTGCTGGCCCGCGATCTGGGATCATGGCAGACCATCGCGTGGGCGCTGGTCCTCGCCGCGCCAGCCATGATCGTGCTGGCCGTGGTCTCGGCCCTGGACCAGCCGCCATCGGCCACTCCCGTGCAGTGGGCCGCCTTCGGCTACCTGGCCGTGGTGAGCATGTTCCTGGGCTTCTTCGCGTGGTACCGCGGACTGGCCATCGGCCCCATGGCGCAGGTGAGCCAGATCCAGCTGCTCCAGCCCGTGATGAGCATCTGCTGGGCGGCCCTCCTGCTGGGCGAGGCCCTTACCTGGACCACCGTCATCGGCGCCCTTGCCGTCATCCTCTGCGCAGCCGCAGCCGTCCGCGTCCGGATCAAACCAATCTCCTGACCACCGAAAGGACTTCGACATGTACATTCCTGCCCTCTTTGCCGCAAGCCCACAAGCCGTCCAGAACCTCCTGGCAAGTCCCCGCGCAGCCAACCTGGTGACCATGACGGACCAGGGCCTGCTCGCAACGCTGCTGCCCTTCGCCTTCAACCCCGCGATAGGGAGATACGGGGCGCTGCAGGCCCACATGGCGCGCAACAACCCGCAATGGTCTCTCGCGCCACTAGGCGAGGCGCTCGCCATCATCCAGGGGCCGGACGACTACATCTCACCGTCCTGGTACGCCTCGAAGGCCGGGCACGGCCGGGTGGTGCCCACCTGGAACTACAGCACCGCGCACGTGTACGGCGAACTGGTGGTCCACGACGACGCCGGCTGGCTGGGGCGGCATGTCCGGCACCTGACCGGGCTGCACGAGGGCGGGCGGGAGGATCCGTGGGCTGTGGACGATGCCCCTGAGAAGTACATCGCCGGGCAGCTGCGGGCCATTGTGGGCGTGGAGCTGGTGATTACCCGGATCGACGCGAAGGAGAAACTGAGCCAGAACCGCTCGGCCGCCGACGCTGAAGGGGTGGCTGCCGGGCTCCGGAGCATCGGGCGGGAAGCCAGCGCGGCCGCGGTCGAACGCGCCCGCTCCTGAGCCTGCCGAACGTTGATGCCTACGCAGTCCGCTCCAGCAGCACCATCACCTCGTAGTGCGTGGTCTGCGGGAACATGTCCAGCACCCGGGCCCGCCGTGCGGTGAAGGAGGGAAGGGCGGCCAGGTCGCGGGCCAGGGACTGGGCGTTGCAGCTGGAGTAGACCACGTGCTGCACGTCGGACGATTCCAGCCAGCCGCACAGCTCCTTGCCGATGCCGCGCCGGGGCGGGTTCACGATCACCAGCTCCGGCGACTGCTCCGCCGCGAGCGCGAACGCCGTGGCGTCACCGGCCTGGAACTCCATCCCCTCCAGCCCTGCTTCGTCGCTGCTGAGCCGGGCGGAAACGATGGCTTCGCCGCTGGCCTCGATGCCCGTCACCGTGCGGGAGGAGGCGGCGCTGTGCAGGGCGAAGCCGCCCACACCGCAGTACAGGTCCCAGACCGAGGCCGGTGCCAGCTCGTTGACCCATTCGCGCCCCTGCCGGTACAGCGCCCCAGCCATCTCCGTGTTGGTCTGGAAGAAGCTTTGCGGGCGGAGATGCAGGTTGATGCCGTTGACCCGCATGTCCAGGGTGGCCTGCTCCGTCAGCAGGATCTCGCGCTCGCCTTCCAGGACTGCCTTGTGCTCGGGGAGCAGGTTGACCGATACCACCTTCACCTGCGGCAGGGCTGCCAGGAGGTCGGGAAGGTGCTTGCGGATGCGCGGCAGCACCTGTTCGGAGCGCAGCACCAGCCGGAGCATGACCCCGCCGTCCGGGGATTCGGTGAGGATGACGTGCTTGAGCTCGCCGGTGCGCTTCGGAACGTCATAAGGGGTGAGGCGCAGCCGGCGGATGAAGCCAGCAAGGACCGGGAACACGGCCCGCAGGCCGGGGGAGCAGACGCCGCATTTGCGCAGGTCCACGCCGTGGCCGTCGGCGTCCAGGATCCCGATGGTGGGGTTCTGCGCCGTCCCGCCGATCACCATCTTGGCCTTGTTGCGGAAGCCGGACTCCTGGCTGGCCACGGGCTCCAGCCACTCGAGGTCCGTGTGTTCGGAGAGGAGGGTCTGGCAGTGCGCCTGCTTGCCGGCCAGCTGTTCGCCGTAGGGCCTGCCCATCTGGGTGCAGGAGCGGCAGGTACCGGCATCAAAGTAGGAACAGTGCATGACTGGTTCATTTTACGCGCCCCACGGGGAAGGTACGACGACGGTGCCGGGGGAGCGCCGTCGTCGTACGTTTCTGAGGGGTGCCGGACCATCCGGGAACACCGCCGTCCCCTCAAGTGTTAAACCCATTGGAGACAGAACGATGGACAACAGAACTTACACAGCGCTTGTAGTACCGGCCGGCAATTCAGAACCCATGCGCATCGAGCAGGTGGCAGCGGACCTGCAGGCACTGGAAGCCCTGGTGGGTGGCCCGCTGGAGTCGGTGATCCGCGGTGACTGGCACGTTTACCTGAATGCCGAAAGCGTCAGCATGCTTCTGCCGGTCAACTTCCGGGCCGGGCAGTTGATGCACGAATGCGGCCTGGACCTTGACGGCATCCGCGGCACCGCCGTCTTCCTGGGACGCGGTGAACACGGGGCGGAAGCCGATATCCCGGAGCATCTGGCGCGGCTGGCAGAGGAATTGTTCGGGTCACCGCTGGCCGCCTAAGCCCGGCAAGCTACTCGCCGCGCACCCCGTAGGTGCTGAGCACGTTGCCCTTGCTGGTGGTTTTCTGGTCCTGGAGCACCAGGCGGGTCAGCGGGTCTCCGTCCTCGAACAGCCGGCGGCCGCTCCCGGCGATGACCGGGTGGGTCATCAGCTGCAGCGAGTCCAGCAGCCCGGCGAACAGCAGCTGCCGCACCACGGAGATGCTTCCGCACACGGCGATTTCCCCGCCGTCGCGCTCCTTCAAACCAGCCACGAACTCCTCAAGCGGCGCATCCATCAACTGGGAGTTCTGCCATTCCAGCGGTTCGGTCAGCGTGCGCGAGGCAACGAACTTCTCCACCGGGTTGATGAAGGCCGCAAAGTCCTGGTCCGTGGAGGCGTTCGGCCAGTAGTCCGCCCACTCCTGGTAGCTGACCCGGCCCAGCACCACGGTGTCCACGTTGTTCATCATCCTGGTCAGTCCTTCGCCCAGCTCCTCGTCAAAGCTGTCGAACTGGAACTTGAAAGGTTCGGACACCACCCCGTCCACGGAGTGGAACAGGCCGGCGGTGATATTGCGCATGGGAGCCTCCATAAGTCGAGCGGACAGGCTTTACGGTATTAGGCGGTTTCCGTTGGGGGAAGGGTTTCCGGGCCGCCTTTTCGGACCAGGGATACGTACGACGGCGGGTGGCTGCGTTAGGTTCATCACTCGCCGTGTCGTCTTACCCGGTTTCGTGCTGACCGGGCCCCATACTTGTCTTTGAACGGCTTTTGCCGATCCCCCCGGCCAGGCAGGAGGAAGTGCATGGAAACCCTGAAAAAAGTCGTGACCAACCAGTATTTCCCCGCCGGTGCCGTGCTGACAGCCGTTCTGCTGTTCTGGATCGTCGGCCTGCTTGGCGGGCTGTCCCTGCTCAACAACAACCAGCCGCCGCTGACCACGCTGACCTGGATGCTCTTCGTTTATGCGTCCGCCGTGCTGACCCCCCTCGCAGGGCTGCTCGCCGCCGCCGACCTCATCCGCCGCTGGCGCCGCAACCGCGCCGCTGCCCCGGCATCTGCCGCCTTTGCGGCAACCGGAACCGAACCTGCCGCCGGGCAATTTGACGAGACGGCGCCGTCGGACCCTGTCACTTCCGCTGCCTCCGCACCTGCCGAGCCGGCACCGCCCAAGGGTTCCGCACCTGGGTCCACCAAGCCGCGCCCCGGCCGCAAGGAAGCAGCCTAACTCCAAAGCGGTTCCGCTCACCGCCCCTTCAGGGCGTTCAGGGCCTCTTCCGCGTGGTGGAGCGCCTGGCCAAGGCGTTCGCCCGGTTCCGGCAGCGAAAACAGGTAGCCCTGCAGCGAATCGCATTCCAACGCCGTCAGGTAGTCAGCCTGTGCCGCGGTCTCGATTCCTTCCGCGGTAACTGTCAGGCCCAGGCTGTGTGCCATGTTGATCATCGAGCTGAGGATGGGCAGCCGCTCGTTGCCGGTCCGCACCATGGACACGAAGGTCTTGTCGATTTTGACGGTGTCCACTGGCAGGTCCTGCAGCCGGCCGAGGGAGGAATAGCCGGTGCCGAAATCGTCCAGGGCCACCCGGGCTCCGGCGTCCCGCAGGGTGCTCAGCTGCTGGATCAGGCTGCAGTCGGCGTCGAAAAAGACGCTCTCGGTGACTTCCATGACCAGCTGGTAGGGCGCCACGCCGCTCGCCTCCGCCAGCCGCAGCACAGCCTCGGCGAAATCCGGTTCCTGCAACTGGACCCCGGAAACGTTCACGGCCAGTGACCGGGACGGATCCTCGCTGAGCCAGCGGGCCAGCTGCACCATGCCCGATGCCATCACTTCGGCACCGATCTCGCCGATCAGCCCGGTGCGCTCGGCCAGTGGAATGAAGATCGACGGCGGCACCCGCTCACCGCCTCGGTCCCACCGGGCCAGCGCCTCCAGCTGGACCACCTGGCCCATGCGGTGGGAGACGATCGGCTGGAAGTCCACGGTGATCTCGCCGCGCGGGACGGCCAGCTGCAGCCCGCTCTCCATGTGCGTGCGCTGCACCAGTGCCTGCATCATGTCCGGGTGGAAGCGCAGGAACCGGTTCTTGCCTGCAGCTTTGGCCGCGTACATGGCAATATCGGCGTGCCGCAGCAGTTCAGAGGGACCAACGCTGTCCTGGCCCAGCGAGGCGACCCCCAGGCTGAGGCTGGGCCGGAGGACGGTGCCGCTGATGGTCACGGGGACGTGCAGGCAGCGGACAATACATGCCGCGATCGCGTCCGCATCGGGGCAGGCCGTCAGGAGCACCACGAATTCGTCACCGCCAAGCCTGGCCACCACATCCGCTGTGGGGACGCACCCGCGGAGCCGGCGGGCCACTTCGATGAGCATGTCGTCGCCTGCCTGGTGGCCAAGGATGTCGTTGACTTCCTTGAAGTCGTCCAGGTCAAGGAGCAGGACATCCACTGTTTTCAGCCGGGGTTCCTGCAGCGCCTCGGCCAGGGCATCGTTGAACACAGCCCTGTTCGCGAGCCCTGTCAGTGGGTCCTGGAACGCCATGGCCCGCAGCTTTTCAGCCTGGACTGCAAGGTCCATCATGGCCCGGTGTGCCTGCTCCTGCGCTTTCCGCCGGGGAGTCACATCGCGGAAACTCCACACCCGGCCCACGATCTTCTCGCCCACCCGCTGCGGCCGGGAATAGCGCTCGAAGGTGCGCCCGTCGCGCAGTTCCACCACATCGTGGCTCTCAGCGGTGGGGTCGTCCTGGAGTTCACCCAGCCGCGCAGTGAACGATACGGGGTCTGCCACCTGCGCCATGACCAGCCGCAGCGCAGGGGCATCGCTGTCCGCTTCCAGAATCTCGGGCGGGAGGCTCCACATGGACAGGAATTTTTCATTGAATCCGGCCACCCGCCCGTCGATGCCCATCACCAGGATGCCGTCGGCGGTCGACTCAAGGGTGGCGGTCAGCAGCGACATCGCATCGCGCAGGTTTGCGTCCGCTGCTGCGCGGTGCGCTGTTCCGCGGGCTGAGAGCAGGAGCCGTGTGGGCTCTGCCCGGCCGGCATCCGCCCCGCCGGGGTTGGCACCGGCGTCGGCAGCCGTCTCCTGTCCCGGAAGGAGCGCCGCGGCCAGTTCCAGGGGGAACTCTGTCCCGTCTCCGCGCAGCCCGGTTACGTCCCTGGGCGGTGCGGACTCCCCGGGCCGGGTAAGGATCTGGTGCAGTAGCTGGGCAACCTGGTCCCGGGATCCCGGCGCGAACAGCATCCGGTGGTCCAGGCCGGTGAAGGAGTCCTGCTGAAGGCCAAACAGCCTTGCCGCCGCAGGGTTGGCCGCCAGGACAGTGCCGTCACCGCCCAAAGCCAACAGCGCGTCCGGACTCGCGTCCATGACCACGCCGAAAGTTTGTAATGCCACATTGTTGCCACGGTCTGGAAAACCGGTCATTGCACCACCCCTTCGCCATCATAAAGGCCGCGGCGGAAATAGGGCGGGAAAGCGGGACTGCAAATTGGCACTGCACGTGCGGACGTAAGAAGCGCCGGCCTCCTTTTCGGAGTCCGGCGCTTCTTTTCTCACGGATTATGTCGAAGGGCTACACCCGGCGGCCGCTGCGGTTGGTGACGGCGCCGTAGATCAGCAGCACAATGATCGAGCCGAGAATGGCCAGCAGCCAGGTCCTGAGGTCGAAGAATTCCGCCAGGCCGCCGCCAAAGATCAGCGAGCCGATCCAGCCGCCCAGGATGGCCCCGACAACGCCGAGGACCATGGTCACCAGCCAACCGCCACCTTGGCGGCCCGGCAGGATGGCCTTTGCAATGGCTCCAGCAATCAGGCCCAAAATAAGAAAACCGATAATGCCCATGTTGCCACTCCTTGTCAGTAAGTTGTGCCGGGTCCCCATTTCCGGTGTGAATAGTCAATCAGCAGGCTTACTATTCTGCAAGGCTTTGAATATCACAGGATGACTGTCACTTTTCCGGCGGAAATGCGCAACTTATAAGCGGAGATCCGCTTGCGGGTCCCGCTGCTGCACCGCCTGGGCCTGCTGCCGGGCCCCAAAAGCGCGCCTTTCCGCTGCGCCCGGCAGCGGTTGGGCGTGCTGCCGGCCCTGTGGCCTTCGATAAAATGGCAGCTCCGGCAACAGACCAAGGAGCGCAGGCATGCACCGCCAAACCGCCAGGACCCGTGCCATCTTCCTCGACATCGACGGCACCTACGCCGACCACGGTTTAGCGCCGGAAGCGCACGTGGACGCTGTGCGAATGGCCCGGAAGCTGGGCCACCTGGTCTTTGTCTGCACCGGGCGCCCCTTGTCGATGGTCCCGGGACACATCCTGGACGCCGGGTTTGACGGCACCATCACGGGCGCCGGAGCCAGGGTGGAAGTCGACGGCGAGGTCCTCAAGGACGCGCGGTTCGAGCCGGATCTCGCCGCACGCATTGTGGAAACCCTGGACGCCCACCATGCCGCCTACATTCTGGAAGCTCCGGAGGCCCTGCACGGCCGCACGGGAGTGGACCGGCGGCTGCGGGAGGTGCTGGGCCCCATCTTCGCCGGCCGTCCACAGCACGACGGGGTCCTCAGCACCGATGTGGATCCGCTCGAGGACATCCTGGGCCCGATGCAGTACAGCGACGACCTCCGGGCAACGTCCTACGCCAAAATCTCGTGCTTCGATTCACCGGTGCCGCTGACCCGACTGATGGAAACCTTCGGCCCTAAGGTGGGGCTGATCCCCAGTTCGCTGTCAGCCCTGGGTGAGCGTGCGGGGGAGATCTTCATGGCCGGCACGCACAAGGCCGTGGGCATCCAGGTGGTGGAGGCCCGGCTTGGCCTGGACCGTGCGGACATCGTGGCCATCGGCGACAGCGCCAACGACATCGAAATGCTTGAGTACGCGGGGGTGGGCATTGCCGTGGCGGGCGGCCATCCCGCCGTCCTGGCCGTGGCGGACAGGGTCACCGCTGCTCCTGCCGGCAACGGCGTGGCACTGGCCTTCGCGGAGTTGGGGCTCCTGGGCTAGGCCTCAGCGTGCCGAAGCCGCATTCAAAGTGCCGGCGTTCAAAGTGCCGGCGCCCAAGGTGCCCGTGCCCAGGGTGTCGTGGCTCAAGGTTCCGGCGGAGGTCCCCAGGCCGCGCACCACCCAGCCCTCCTCCAGCCAGGCCTCCGCATCCAGGACGTTCCGCGCGTCCAGGACCACCCGCCGTCGTACCAGCCGCCCGGCGAGGGCTGGGCTCAGCCGCCGGTATTCGTCCCATTCGGTGAGCAGCAGCACCAGCTCGGCGTCCTGGAGCGCCTTCTCCGTGGAGGCCTCGAAGCGGAGGCGCGGATAGCGCCGCCAGGCAAGGTTCACCGCTTTGGGGTCCGTGACCGTCACATGGGCCCCGGCAGCGGCCAGCCGGTCCGCCACATCGAGGGCGGGGGAGTCGCGGATGTCGTCCGTATCGGGCTTGAAGGAGGCGCCCAGGACGGTGACTGATCGTCCGGCCAGGGCCCCGCCGCAGAGCTCGGCCGCGAGCCTGACGGTCCGGTCACGCTGGCCGAGGTTCACGCCATCGACCAGGCGCATCCAGTCCTCCACGGCGGATACGCCCAGCGTGGCCGCCTGGGTGCGGAAGCTGCGGATGTCCTTGGGCAGGCAGCCGCCGCCGAAGCCCAGGCCGGCATGCAGGTACCGGCTTCCGATCCTTGGGTCCAGCCCCATCGCCGCGCTGAGTTCGCTTACGTCCGCGCCGGCGGCATCGCACAGTTCGGCCACCGCATTGATGAAGCTGACTTTGGTGGCCAGGTACGCGTTGGCGGCGGACTTGATCAACTCGGCCGTGGCGAAACTGCACACCAGGCGGGGGATTCCGGCGGCCAGCAGCGGTTCGTAGACAGCATCCAGCGCCGCGGTCACCCCCACCGGCGACCCGGTGACGGGGCTGAAGGCAGCGGACCGTCCGCCCTCCACGCCGTACACCAGCCGGTCCGGCACCAGCGAGTCCTTCACAGCCGTGCCCTGCCGCAGGAATTCCGGGTTCCAGCCGAGCAGCACGTCGGGCCGCGGCGCCAGGATGGCGCCCAGCAGGTCCACCGTGCCAACCGGGACAGTGGATTTGCCCACGACGACGGCCCCCGCGGACAGGTGCGGAAGCATCGCTTCCGTTGCGGAGACCAGGAAGGTGAGGTCGGCGGCGTCGGACGTCTTTTCCTGCGGCGTCCCCACGCAGAGGAAGTGCACCTGTGCATCCTTGGCGTCCGCCGGTTCCGTGGAGAACAGCAGCTTCCCGGTGGTGCGGCCGTCCTGGAGGAGTTCGTCCAGCCCTGGTTCGTGGAACGGCGCGGTGCCCAGCGCCAGCTGCCGCACCTTGCCGGGATCGACGTCGATGCCCACTACGGAGTGGCCCATGGATGCCAGCGTTGCGGCGTGGACGGCGCCCAAATAGCCGCAGCCGATCACAGATATTTTCAAAGGTTCGCTCCCTTGGTGCTGATTGAGCCTGCCGGCACCGGTCCGGCCGCCGCGATGGCTTCTTCGTAGTGGTGGATCAGTTCTGAGCAGAGCGCCGGCCATGTCCTGTCCTGGACCGAGGCGTGCGCGGCGGATGCGAAGGCCCGGCGCTTGGCGTCGTCACCCATCAGGTCCTGCACCCGGGCGCGCAGGGCCGAGAGGTCGCCCGGTTTGTAAAGCCACCCGGTCCGTGAATTTTCCACCAGGTCCAAGGGGCCGCCCCGACCTGTAGCCACCACCGGCACACCCGATGCCATGGCCTCTTGGATGGTCTGGCAGAAGGTTTCGAACTCGCCCGGGTGGACGAACAGATCGAACGATGCCACCGTCCGGGCCAGTTCCTCACCGTCCATGAAGCCGGTGAACAGTGCGCCGGGAAGTGCCGACTCGAGGGCCTGGCGCTGGGGTCCGTCCCCCACAATCACCAGCCGTGTGTTGGGAATGCCGGCGAGGGCCGCGAGGTCTTCCACCTGCTTTTCCACCGCAAGCCTGCCTACGTAGCCGATGATCCGCTCGCCGTTGGGGGCCACCGAAGCCCGCCAGCCGTCGTCGCGCTTTTCCGGCGAGAACCGCGCGGTATCCACACCGCGGCGCCACATCCGGACCCGCGGAATGCCCCGGCCGCGCAACTGGTTCAGCGCGAACGTGGAAGGCACCAGGGTGCGGGTGGCCAGCAGGTGGATGTTCTCCACCCTGGTCCAGGCCCAGTTCTCCAGGAAAGGCACGCCGTAACGGGCGGCGTAGCTGGGGACCTCCGTCTGGTAGACGGCCACGGTGGGAATTCCCAGCTGGCTGGCAGCCTGCGCCGCACGCCATCCCAGCACGAAGGGAGAGGCAAGATGCACCACGTCGGGCGCGTACTCGGCAAGGATTCGCTTGACCCGGTACACACCGCCCAACGCCACCCTGACATTCGTGTAACCGGCCAGCGGGACCGCCGGAAGCCTGTGCACCTCAGCACCTTTGACCTGGACGGCCGGCTCCCCGTCATGGGCGGAAGGGGCGATGACCAGGACGTCGTCACCCCGCTCCTGGAGATGGTCCAGGACCCGCAGGATGGAATGCGTGACACCGTTCATCAACGGCAAAAATGATTCAGCGACAATTGCGATCCTCACCCCTCAACCGTGGGCGCCTTCCTTGAAATGACGGGGGAGAAAGCATGACCCGGAGGAGAAGCAGGGGTGAACAGCTGCATCCGGATCCAAAAAAATTACTAAGTAGGCTTGGCATTCGATGCTAAGCATGCTTACGGTAGTGGGGCAGTCAGCGCAGAGCCTCAAGCAACGGGGCAGGAACTGGGCGTCGGGAGTAAGCCCCGGTCCACAAGATCCATTGCTGGCGTACCCAGTGCAAAGACAATCCAAGGAGACGTCATGCTTAACAGGGAAAACCTTGAAAACCTGCTCACCAAGGGCGGCCACGTCGTTGGTTCCGACGGTTCTAAGATCGGATCGATCGGCCAGCTGTACGCAGATGACGACACGGGTGAGCCCACATGGGTCACCGTGAAGACGGGCCTTTTCGGTACATCCGAGTCCTTTGTGCCGGTAGAAGGCGCGCACGAACAGGGTGAGGATCTGGTGGTTCCCTACAGCAAGGAACACGTCAAGGATGCTCCCCGCGTGGACGCCGACGGCCACCTCAGCCCCGAGGAAGAGGACCGGCTCTACACCTACTACGACCGTAATGGTGCACAGACCTACACTGAGGCGACCTCCGGATACTCGACATCCGACATTGCGAGCTCCGGAACCAGGACCGACGCCGACCTGCAGGGCGATGCCGACCTGAATGCAGGCACCCCCACGGCCGGCATCCGCTCCGAGCGCGATACCGAGTCCCGCGGAACCGTTGGCCACGACACCTCCGGCCCCACCACGGATGACGCCATGACGCGATCCGAGGAGCAGCTGCACGTGGGTACGGAGCGGCAGGAGACCAGCCGCGCACGGCTGCGGAAGTACGTCACCACCGAGAATGTCACCAAGACCATCCCGGTGGAGCGTGAAGAGGTCCGCGTGGAGCGCGAGCCCATCACCGATGCCAACCGCGGTGCCGCCCTCGACGGACCTGCCATCAGCGAAGAAGAGCACGAGGTGGTCCTCCACGAGGAGCGCCCGGTGGTGGAGAAGGAAGCCGTTCCGGTGGAGCGGGTCCGGCTGGACAAGGACACCGTCCGTGACGACGTGACGGTGAACGAGGAAGTCCGCAAGGAACACATCGACACCGACGGCGACGCACGTCGCTGATGGGGACGGGGGACCTGGTCCCCTTGTTCCATTGGGCACGCTGGTTGGAGCAGCAGCCCTGATACGGTGAACGGCGCCGGGAACCTACTTGGAGGCTCCCGGCGCCGCACCGTTTTAAGATGCTGGTGCAGCCGCGCTGACAGCTGTGACTGCACCAGCCAGTAGGACGAATATCTTCAGAACTTACGGTTCATCTCTCATTCGCGGCTCCTGTTTCCCGGCTTACGACAACCCGGGTCCAATGCTGGCACTGACCAGGCGGGGCGGCCAGCAGAAATCGCAGTACCCCCTCAGCGGGGCGGCGGGTGTTGGTTTCTACCAATTTTACGGCCGTGCCCCCTAAAAAGCGCCGGGCCGCGGGGCATTGGCTTGATGATCAGTGCCGCCGCTGAGCCTGTCGTTCGCGGGCGCGGCGCGACCTCCGTGACACCATGGAACACGATGAAACTGCGCGCTGATCAGACCGGAGACCGTGGCCTTCCCATGCCGTTGTGGCTGCAGGGTGCCCTTGAAACGGCGCAGGCGGCCGTCATTTCCGCGCTGGTGGTGGTGGCGCCCATCGTTGCCGTGTGGGCCACCGCCGGTTTCCAAAATGGGCAGTTCGAGGTCCTCGCCAGGCTGGCCGGCCAGTCCTGGCTCCTGGTCCACGGCGTGCCGCTGGAACTTGCCGGCGCCGGACCGGAGGCGGCAACCCATGGCGGGTCCGGCATGCTGAGCCTGATTCCCCTGGGCCTCACTCTCATCCCGTTCCTGCTTGCCTGGCGCGCCGGCCGCCGGCTGGCCCGTGCCTCCTACACCGACCAACTGTGGCAGGCGCTCCTGGGGTCATGGCTGGTCTATGCGGCCTTCGGCGTGGCCACCGGGTTTGTTTGCCGCACTGCCGATGTCATCATCAATCTTTGGTACGCCCTGCTGATTCCCCTGATTCCGTACGGGCTGGGCATGGTGATCGGGGCACGACGGGAAGCAGGTTCGTGGAGCCGGCTCATCGGCGTCGACGCCGTTGACTGGATCTCGCGGACCAGCCAGCATTCCCGCTGGGCCGGCTCGTACTTCGCATCTGTGGCGAAAGCCGGATTCGTGGCCGTGATGTCCGCCCTCACCCTGGCCGCTGCGCTCCTGGCAGTCGACCTGTTCATCCACTGGAACCTCGTAGTGTCCGTCTACGAAGCGCTCGACGCCGGGCCGGTGGGAGGCGCGGCCCTCACCATCGCACAGCTCGGCTTCCTGCCCAACCTTGTCGTCTTTGCCCTCGCCTGGACGTCCGGCGCCGGTTTCGCCATGGGAGCCGGCTCCCACGTCGGTCCGTTGGCCACCGCCGTCGGGCCGGTGCCCTCCATCCCCGTCCTGTCGGCCATCCCGTCAGGATCCCTCGACTACGCCTTTGTGGCCCTGGTGGTCCCGGTGCTGGCAGGCGTCATGGCCGGGTGGTGGTTCCTCCGCGAGGGCGAGAACCACTTTGACGAATGGCTCGCCATCAAGATCCACGCCCGCTGGTTCACGGCCAGCGCCTCAACCCTGGTACTCGCAGTCCTGGCCGGGCTGGCTGCCGGTCTGCTGACCGCGGGCCTGGCCTGGATCGCCAAGGGCTCAGCCGGCCTTGGCCGCCTGACGGACATCGGACCTGACCCGCTGTGGACGGGACTGTGGGTGGCCGCGGAGGTGGGCATCGGCGTCGTCATTGGCTACGCGGCCGGACCGTGGCTGGAACGGGAGAAGGGCAGCGCCGTGGAACGGGACGCCGAGCTGGTCCACTAGGACCCAATTCCCGCCTAGCGCACCTTGGTGGGCAGAACGTCCTGGAACTGCGCCATGCACGCATGGGTGGCCCGGTCCGTCAGTGCCCGGCCAAGGCAGGCCTGGTAGTCACGCACCTGGTCGTACAGGACCAATGTGGTGACGATAAACAGCACCATGACGGCCGCAACGACCAGGCCGGAAATGGTGCCGAAGAGGACTAGCTTGGATTCCCTCAACCGGATGCTCCGCACCAGCAGGAAAACCCCCAGGACCAGGCCGACGGCGGTCAGTAGTGTCGCCAGCCAGAGGTATCCGACATCCAGTTGGTACACGAAGAACGCGCCGAGGACCGAGACAACAAACATCCGGAACAGGGTGCGGGTCTTGGCAAGGGAAGCCTTGGCCCCCTCGCTGAGCGGGGGTTTGACCTGCTGCTGCCCGCTCCGGCCCGGTTCGCTGTTCATGTTTTCCAGCGTACGCGAGCGTGCACCTAAGCTGGTCCAATGCGTATCGTCGTCCTCGTTTCCGGAACCGGGTCCAACCTCCAGGCCGTCATTGACGCCGTCAAGGCGGGGGAGCTCGACGTGGAAATCGCGGCGGTGGGCGCCGACCGTCAGGGGACGTACGGCGTCGAACGTTCTGCTGCCGCCGGAATCCCCACCTTTGTGGTGGACTTCAAGGCCTACCCGGAACGCGTCGACTGGAACGCCGCGCTCACCGACGCCGTGGCCGCCTACAAGCCGGACGTTGTGGTCTCCTCCGGGTTCATGCGGATCGTCAGCCCCAGCTTCATCGATGCGTTCAACGGCCGGTACCTCAACACCCACCCTGCGCTGCTCCCGGCGTTCCCCGGAGCCCACGGTGTCCGCGACGCGATGGCGTACGGGGTCAAGGTCACGGGCTGCACCGTGCACTGGGCCGACGCCGGCGTGGACACGGGACCCATCATCGCCCAGGAAGCGGTGGCCATCGAGGACTCCGACACCGAGGAGACCCTGCACGAGCGCATCAAGGTGGTGGAGCGCCGGCTCCTGGTCTCCACCCTGGCCACGCTCGCCGCGGACCCCGCGTTTTCCGCCTCGTAGCCCCTTCCTTCGACGCGCATCTCCACTTTCGCTGCGCAAATTCCCTTGCGCGCCCCAAATAAGGTGCGCGGGAAGGAATCTGCGGGTCGAAAAGGATCAGCCGCGTCGCGATCTCCGGCTACTGCAGGCGGCGCTGGCGGGTTTCGGGGGAGAAGAACCCCATCCACAGCACCGCTGCCAGGACCAGGGCTCCTGCCAGGGCGAACGACGTGGCCAGGCCCAGTTCGGGCCAGAAGTAGTTCGCGAAGATCAGCGGCCCAAAGCCCGCACCCAGCCGGGAGAACGTGGACGCCCAGCCGAACCCGGTACCACGCAGTTCGGTGGGGTAGAGCTCAGAGACGTACGCGTACAGGACCGGGATGGCCACCTGCACCACGAACCCGAACACCAGCAGCCAGAACACCGCGGCCGTAGGGATGTCCACCACAAACGCCACGATCACCAAGGTCAGCGCGGACAGCGGACCGGTGATGGCAAGGATCCATTTGCGCCCCACCCGTTCCACCAGGAGGGCCGCCACCACCACGCCCAGGAATCCGACGGCGGCCATGGAGGCAGTGGTGACGAACGCCTTGTACTCGGCGAAGCCGGCGCCGATCAGGATCCGGGGCATCCACGTCAGGGACAGGTAATACACCAGCAGGATGCTGAAGAACAGGGCCCAGGCGGCCGTGGTGATCTTCCAGTTGAACTGCCACACGGAGCGCAACTGGGTCCAGGCACTGCCTGCGGAGAGCCGCGGCACGTCCTTGGCATCGGGGAGGCTGTACGCGCGGGGTTCGGCGCCGGTGGCTTCCACCAACCCGTCGATGATCCGGGCCGCTTCCTCCCGGCGGCCCTTCCGGATAAGGAACAGCGGGGACTCGGGCACGCTCCTCCGCACCCAGAACACCAGGAGTGCGGGCAGGACCATCACCAGCAGGGTGAGGCGCCAGTCGCCGGAAAGGGCCACCAGCCCCGCTGAGACGAAGCCGGCCAAGGCAGCACCCACCGGCCACCAGCCATCCATGGCGGTGAGCACTTTCCCCCGCTGTTTCCGTGGCGTGAACTCACCCACCAGGGCGTAATCCACGGGTATGCAGCCGCCCAGGCCGAAGCCGGCCATGAACCGGAAGACGCAGAACCAGATGAAGTCGGGGGCGAACGCGCCCAGCACCGTGAACACCGAGAACAGCAGCAGGGTGGCCGTGAAGGCCTTCTTCCGTCCCACCGTGTCCGCGATGGTTCCCCAGATGAAGGCGCCCAGGGCCATGCCGATCAGGTTCGAGGTGCCCACCCACGCGGCCTCGCCTGCGGAGAGGGACCAGTGCTTTGACAGCAGCGGAATCAGGATGCCGTTCAGGGTCACGTCCCAGGCGTCAAACATGAAGCCAAGGCCCCCCACCAGAAAGATCCTGCCCTGGACTTTCCATCGCCAGGGCAGTTCCTGAACCACCTGTTCGCCGCTGGGCACAGTGGTGTAAGTATTCATCGCCGCCTCCTGTTGAAACTCTAGCCCGGCCCCACCGGGTTCACACTCCGGCAGACACACGGGGCAACCGTGCCCGTCGCGATAAACTGGCCCTATCCCCACCAACCGCGGCCTCGTTCCGCGAGATAAGACGGAGACATTTGTGAGCTTCACGCAGCATGAACGCGTATCCATTGACCGTGTACCCATCCGCCGGGCCCTGATCTCGGTCTACGACAAGACCGGTCTGGAGGAGCTCGCCAAGGGCCTGCACGCCGCTGGCGTGAAGCTCGTCTCCACCGGCTCCACGGCCAAGAAGATCGCCGCCGCGGGCATTCCCGTGCAGGAGGTCGAGGAGGTCACGGGTTCACCCGAGATGCTGGACGGCCGCGTCAAGACGCTGCACCCCCGTGTCCACGGCGGCATCCTGGCGGACCGCCGTGTCCCGGCGCACATGGAGACCCTCGCCAGCATGGACATCGAAGCGTTCGACCTGGTGGTGGTGAATCTCTACCCATTCGTCGAGACGGTCAAGTCCGGCGCCGCCCAGGACGACGTGGTGGAGCAGATCGACATCGGAGGCCCCGCCATGGTGCGGTCGGCAGCCAAGAACCATGCCGCCGTCGCCATTGTGGTTGACCCCTCCTTCTACGGCCAGGTGGTGGAGGCTGCTGCCGCCGGCGGCTTCGACCTGAAGACCCGCCGCCGCCTCGCCGCCAAGGCATTTGCGCACACTGCCGCCTACGACAACGCCGTGGCCACCTGGACCGCCAGCCAGTTCCTGGATGAGGACGGCGACGGCATCATCGACTGGCCCGCCTACGCCGGCCTGTCGCTGGAGCGCTCCGAGGTGCTGCGGTACGGCGAGAACCCGCACCAGCAGGCCGCACTGTACGTGGACAAGGCTGCGCCCATGGGCATCGCCCAGGCTGACCAGCTGCACGGCAAGGCCATGAGCTACAACAACTTCGTTGACGCCGACGCCGCACTGCGCGCCGCCTACGACTTCGCCGAGCCCGCCGTCGCCATCATCAAGCACGCCAATCCGTGCGGTGTTGCCGTTGGTTCCGCTGACGCTGCGGACCCCATCGCCGATGCCCACGCCAAGGCCCATGCCTGCGATCCCGTGTCCGCATTCGGTGGCGTCATCGCTGCCAACCGCACCGTCACCGCCGACATGGCCAACACCGTCAAGGACATCTTCACCGAGGTGGTCATCGCCCCCGGTTTCGAGCCCGAGGCCGTGGAAATCCTGTCCAAGAAGAAGAACATCCGCCTGCTGGCCCTGCCCGAGGGCTACGGCCGGTACCCCACGGAGTTCCGCCAGGTCTCCGGCGGCATGCTGGTCCAGGTGACGGACAAGGTGGACGCCGACGGCGACAACCCCGCCAACTGGACGCTCGCGGCCGGTGAAGCCGCCGATGACAAGACCCTCGCGGACCTCGCCTTCGCATGGACCGCGTGCCGCGCTGCGAAGTCCAACGCCATCCTGCTCGCCGAGAACGGCGCGGCGGTAGGCATCGGCATGGGCCAGGTCAACCGCCTGGACTCCTGCCGCCTGGCCGTGGAGCGGGCCAACACCTTGGGCGTCACGGTGGAGTCCGACGTCGAAGGTGCCGGCGGTGCCTCCAATGCCAGCGGTGCCGGCGCACCGGAGCGGGCGCGCGGCGCAGTGGCAGCCTCAGACGCGTTCTTCCCGTTTGCTGACGGCCTGCAGATCCTGGTCGACGCCGGCGTCCGCGCCGTGGTGCAGCCCGGCGGCTCCGTCCGCGACGAAGAGGTGATCGCGGCAGCCAACGCGGCCGGCATCACCATGTACTTCACCGGAGCGCGCCACTTCTTCCACTAATCCCACGCTTGGCCAGGGAACCTGGCGGCGTGGGCCCACCCACCGCAAACGACAACGGCGCCCGCCCCTGCGAAGGGGACGGGCGCCGTCGTCGTTGTGCTTGCTTAGTCTTGGTCGGCCGGGCGCGAGCCGGGCTCCGGAAGGCGGATTTCCCGGGGCTTGGCTGCCGCCATCCGTTCCTTGGTCCAGTACTCGAGGACTTCCTCGGCCGACTGGGTCAGGTCCACGTGGCTGACGGAATCGTCGTCATCCGGCTGGGGTTTGCTAGGAGGCTGCTGCATGGGCGTAGGTGGACTCGATGACGGAGCCCCAGTACGGGCCGTACATCACGGGGTTGCGGTTGTAGCCGTAACTGTTGATGGAGTTCTGGACGCCATCGGAGCCGATGCCGATGAACCACGGACCGCCGGAGGAACCGCCGGTCATGTCGCAGGGGATGCCCTGCGTGCCGAACTGCGGGTTGTTGGGGTCGGCAGAGGCCGTGCCGGTGCAGCTATACAGGGTTTCGCCGTTGAACGGCGAGGCGGCAGGGTAGCCGTACGACGTGTAGGTCAGTCCGCGTGCCTCGTTGAAGGCCACGCCGGAGCCGCCGACGACGTCGGTCAGCAGGTGGCCTTTGGCATCCGGGTTCACAACCGCGAAGCCCGTGTCATAGGTCATGTCGCCGTTGCTGACCCACTGGCTGGGCGCGTAAAGGGCCTTGGCGGCCCACTTGCCGTACGGCGCATTGCCGTTCTCGTATGCCGGAACGAACACGAAGTTCGTGGCGTACGCGCCACTCTCGTTCACGCAGTGTCCGGCAGTGGCTACGGTGCTGCCGTTGTCCGAGGAGACGGCGTTTCCGGAGCACACATAGTTGGTGGTGCCCATGGTGAAAAAGACCTTGCCAATGTGCGAGACGGGGTTCTCGCTCTTGGCGATGGTGGGCTTGCCCTTGGTTCCCTTGGTGGTGGCAGGCTTTCCCTTCTCCACGAGGAGGGCGCTGGAACGGTTGCCGCGTTCCAGTGCCTTGCCGGCCAGGGTGTCGCCGGGGACGGCACTCTGCATCCGCTCGGGGGTCCAGTAATCTGCCGAGCCGCCGGCGTCTACGGTGACGCTGGCGACGGACGGGGTTGGCTTTCCGTCGGACGGAGCAGGGGCAGCGGCGGCCCCGCCGGCGGAAGCGAGAGCCAGCACTGCCGCCGCCGAGAGAGTGAGGAGGCCGGAGGCCAGAGACCTGGTGCGTGTCATTGGTGTCCTGTCTGAACGGGGTTGGGCCCGGGATCGGGAAGTGACTCAGCGAATTTATCGTTACCAGTCAAGTTTGTACACAGTAGTGAGATATCAGAAAGCGACTTAGGGCCCTTCCGGCGTCCGTTGAGGGCGGGAAGGAGCGACGGCGGGCGGGGCACCCGGGTGCCCAGCCCGCCGTCGTCCGTTCTCCATCGCTGTAATCCTGCTCTCACCGGGGTAATGCGGGGCCCCGTTAAGGTTTGAAGGGGCGTCCTCGGGTAAGTTGTACATGGTGAAATAGACCGAATTTTTCACAACCAAGCCGACCCACAGGGAGACGCCCGCGCATGTCCAAGATTATCTACACCCACACCGACGAAGCGCCGATGCTGGCTACCTATTCGTTCCTGCCCATCATCGAGGCATTCGCTTCGACAGCAGGTGTGGAGGTGGAGACCCGCGACATTTCGCTCGCCGGCCGCATCATCGCCGTCTTCGGTGACTACCTGACCCCCGAACAGCAGATCGGTGACGCCCTTGCTGAACTCGGTGAGCTGGCGAAGACGCCGGAAGCCAACATCATCAAGCTGCCCAACATCAGCGCCTCCATCCCGCAGCTGAAGGCCGCCATTGCAGAGCTGCAGGGCCAGGGCTACGCACTGCCGGACTACCCGGACAACCCGTCCTCGGACGAGGAAACCGCCGTCCGCTCGCGCTACGACAAGATCAAGGGCTCCGCCGTGAACCCGGTCCTGCGTGAAGGCAACTCGGACCGCCGCGCGCCGCTGTCCGTCAAGAACTACGCGCGCCAGAACCCGCACTCCATGGGCGCCTGGACCCCGGAGTCCAAGACCAACGTGGCCACCATGGGCCAGGACGACTTCCGTTCCAACGAGAAGTCCGTGGTCATCGAGTCCGAGGGCACCATCTCCATCCAGCTGGTCCGTGAAGACGGCTCCGTCAAGGTCCTGAAGAAGGCCTTCCCGGTCCTGGCCGGCGAGGTCATCGACGGCACCGTGATGCGCGCCGCCGCCCTGGACGAGTTCCTGAAGGCCCAGGTGGCCCGCGCCAAGGAAGAGGGCGTGCTGTTCTCCGCCCACCTGAAGGCCACCATGATGAAGGTCTCGGACCCCATCATCTTCGGCCACGTGGTGAAGGCTTACTTCTCCGAGCTGTTCGACACCTACGGCAAGCAGCTCTCCGCTGCCGGCATCAGCCCCAACAACGGACTTGCCGCGATCCTCAGCAGCCTTGAGGACCTGCCCGCGGACGTCCGCGAGGGCGTCCAGAACCTGATCAAGAAGGGCCTGGAAGACGGCCCCGCCCTGGCCATGGTGGACTCCGACAAGGGCATCACCACCCTGAACGTCCCCAGCGACGTCATCGTGGACGCCTCCATGCCCGCCATGATCCGCAGCTCCGGCCACATGTGGGGCCCGGACGGCAAGGAAGCCGACACCCTGGCCGTCCTTCCGGACAGCTCCTACGCCGGGATCTACCAGGTGGTTATCGATGACTGCCGCGCCAACGGCGCCTACGATCCCACCACCATGGGCACCGTCCCCAACGTTGGCCTCATGGCGCAGGCTGCCGAGGAATACGGCAGCCACGACAAGACATTCGAAATCCAGGAAGCCGGCAAGGTGCAGATCGTGGACGGCTCCGGCAACGTCCTGCTCGAACACGAGGTGTCCGAGGGCGACATCTGGCGCGCCTGCCAGACCAAGGACGCCCCCATCCGCGACTGGGTCAAGCTGGCTGTTACCCGCGCCCGCGCCTCCCAGACCCCGGCCGTGTTCTGGCTGGACGAGGACCGGGCGCACGACGCCAACCTCATCACCAAGGTCAACGAGTACCTGAAGGAGCACGACACCGCGGGCCTGGACATCCAGATCATGGCCCCCGTCAAGGCCATCGCCTTCACGCTGGAGCGCATCCGCAAGGGTGAAGACACCATCTCCGTCACCGGCAACGTGCTCCGCGACTACCTCACGGACCTGTTCCCCATCCTGGAACTGGGCACCAGCGCCAAGATGCTCTCGGTTGTTCCGCTGATGAACGGCGGCGGGCTCTTCGAGACCGGCGCCGGCGGCTCCGCCCCCAAGCACGTCCAGCAACTGCTGAAGGAAAACCACCTCCGCTGGGACAGCCTGGGCGAGTTCCTGGCCCTGGCCGTCAGCTTCGAGCACCTGGCCACCACCACCGGCAACGCCCGCGCCCAGGTGCTGGCCGACACCCTGGACCGCGCCACCGGCACCTTCCTGCTGGAGAACAAGTCCCCGAGCCGCCGCGCCGGCGAGCTGGACAACCGTGGCAGCCACTACTTCCTGGCCCGCTACTGGGCTGAAGAGCTGGCCAAGCAGACGGACGACGCCGACCTGGCCGCCGCGTTCAGCTCGGTCGCCGGCGAGCTTTCCTCCAAGGAGGAAACGATCGTGGGCGAGCTGGCCGAGGTCCAGGGCTCACCCGTGGACATCGGGGGCTACTACCGCCCGGAGGACGCCAAGGCTTCCGCAGTGATGCGTCCTTCCGCCACCCTGAACAAGGTCATCGCCAGCCTGAGCTAGCGGCGGGCTGCTGCGGCAGCCGTGGTTACAGAGAAGCGGGGCTCCGGATAACCTTCCGCAGCCCCGCTTCCTGCTGTTAAGTGTTAGTGCCTTGCTGACCGGCGGGACTAGTTCTTGCCTTTGCCTTTGTCGCTGTTGTTTTTGCCGGCATTTCCGCCGTTGCCGGACGTGTTGCCCTGGCCTGCCGCCGGAGCAGGCGCCGGCTGCGATACGGGTGCCTCCGGTGCGGGGGAGGGGGCTTGCGTTCCCTGGCCGGCGGCGTTGCGGGCATCCTCAGCTGCCTTCGCGGCAGCCGCCTTCTGCGCGGCCACGGCGTCGTTGAGATCCGCCCGGACAGCTGTGGCCACGGTGGTGATGCTGCGCCGCCTCTCCTCGGAAACCTGGCCCTTCGCCTGCGCGGCCGCGAGGTCCGCCTCAAGGCCGGCCAGCGCCTGCAGCGCGGACTCTGGATTGTCCTGGGACGACGCCTGCGTCACTTCCAGCACCCGCGCCTGGAGCTGCGTGGCGGCTTCGCGCTGCAGGCCGTTCCCGGAAGCCGCGCACGCGCTGAGGAGGGCCGCCGCGACCAGGGCCGCCGAGCACGCCAGCAACAGCCGGTTCGGAGATGCCTGCCGCAGGGTCACGGTTCCACGCTCTTTTGAAGTTCCTGGAGATGGTCGCCCAGGACACCGGTCACCGTGGGGTAGGGGACGACGTCGGACGGGCGGGCGGAGATGCTGATCATCACCGCTGCGGCGGCTGCGGTGATCACCAGGATACCGAGTACGACGGCCAGCCAGAGGCGCTGCGTCCGGGACAGCCGCGGCTTTTTGGACGCCTTGGCGGCGGCTGGGCTGGTTGCCGCGGAGCCAGACGGCGAAGCTGATTCCCGGGCCGGGGTCCGCCCAGACGGCAAGGAGGATGACACGGGGGAAATCGCCCTCGTTGCCTCTGCCGCCTCCCGCACCTCGTCCACGGATTCTTCGGCGGTGATGGTGGGCGGGTGGAAGGGCATCGCGGGGAGCACCCGGGTGGTTTCGGGGGCCAGCTCTCCCGGCGTTGACGCGGGGGACACCAGGGCCTGGCGCAGCACCGTCTCAATGTCCGCCGCCGCCGGCCGCTCCAGCGGCTCGATGGCCGTCATGGAACGGATGAGGTCCGCCCATTCGGCAGGGACGTCGTCGGGGATTTCCGGGGCACGGTGAAGCCGGGCAACAGCTGATTCCACGGCACTGCCGGGGTACTCCACCGTGCCCTTGATGCACTCCAGCAGCACCAGGCCCAGGGAATAGATGTCCGTGGCCGACGAGAGGGGCTTGCCCAAAGCCTGTTCCGGGCTGAGGTAGGCGGCGGTACCCACCATGGTGCCCGTGGCCGTAAGCCTGGTGGAATCGACAATCCTGGCGATGCCGAAGTCCGTGAGTTTGGGCCGCAGCGGCTCGCCCGGACGGATCTGGACCAGGAGGATGTTGCCCGGCTTGATGTCACGGTGGATGATGCCCAGGCCGTGCACGTAGGCCAGGGCGTCGGCGATCCCGGCGCCGATCACGGAGAGCTCTTCAAGCGGTACCCGGCTGTGCCGGATGCGGCCACGCAGGTCCTGGCCTTCCACGAGCTCCATGGTCAGGAACGGCCGGGGCTCGTCAGGGAGGCGGTCATCGATTCCGGCGTCGAAGAGCGTTACCAGCCCGGGGTGGTTCAGGGTGGCGAGGAGCTGGATCTCCGCTTCCTGCCGCTTCAGCTCGTCGGCATCCGGAGCCTGCGGCGCGAAGAGCTTCAGTGCAACGTCGCGGCCCAAATTTTCGTCCCGGGCACAGTAAACCGAGGACATACCCCCACGGCCTATTACGTCACCCAAACGATAGCGACCGCCGACAACTTCATTCTTGATGGAGCTAGGCGATTCCGCCACCATGACCGTTCCTCCCGGTGCGCTGCGGCACTGTCGTACCTCAAATTATACGGGCGGGAGGGGAGCAGGAGCGATTGACCTTGGCTTTCACGTGCCGACACGCCGACAGCCCGGCGGCGGATTCAAGCGCTTCCGCCGCCGGACCATTGGCTACAAGGACACGTGTGCTGACGACGTGTTTTGTATTGTCTTTTCCTTTCCGGGCTGCTGTCCTCCTTCCGTCAGCCCGCGGAGTGCTGCCGCTTCAAGCGCACGGATGCGGGCGGTTTCTGTGCTGTCTCTAGAGAGCCTTACGACACCTTGCGCTTGCGGAGCATCAGGAGTCCGCCGGCCAGGAGCAGCAGCGCCAGGGGAACCAGCGTTCCGTCCCAGCCCGTGTTGGCGAGGCCGGTGTGGGCAGCGCCGGTGTTGGCAAGGGCAGAGTTGCCGTTAATCGGGGTGTTGCGGGGAACTGCGACAGGGGCAATGGCGCCGCTGACGGCGGTGGAGCCGGCCGGTGCTGCCGGGAAGTTACCGTTGCCGGTGGCGCCGTTCATGCCCGTGGAATCATCGCCGGTGGAGGTGCCGCCATCGCCTGCAGTGTCGTTCGAACCCGGGGTGCTGGTATCGGGATCGGTAGTCCCGGGATCAAGCGTGCCGGTGTCGCCGGTGGTGCCGTCGCCCGGAGTGGTGGTACCGGGATCGGTGGTGCCGGGAGTGCCGGTGTTGGTGTCGCCTCCGAGTCCCAGGCCAATGCCAAGGTCAACTACAGCATCAAGGCCGCCGTTACCCACAGTTCCGGTGCCCGGATCGGCACCAAGGTCTACAGCTGCATCTACTCCGGCTGCCGCGTCACCGCTGCTGATCCCGCCGAGGCCCAGGTTCACGGCCGCATCCACTATGGCGGCAAGCCCGCTGGTGTCACCGGTGGTTACGCCGCCGAGGCCGAGGTCCACATTGGCGTCAACGGCGAGGTCGGCGGTAGTGCCGCCCGTGGTGCCGGTGGTTGCGGGGTCAGTGGTGATACCGCCGAGGCCGAGGTCCACGTTGGCGTCGACGGCGAGGTCGGCGGTGGTGCCGCCCGTGGTTCCGGTGACGGGGTCGGTGATGCCGCCGAGGCCGAGGTCCACGTTGGCGTCGACGGCGAGGTCGGCGGTGGTGCCGTCCGTGGTTCCGGTGCCGGGGTCGGTGATGCCGCCCAGGCCGCCGAGGCCGAGGTTGACGTCTGCTGCGGCTGCCACGTCCGTGGTGCCGCTGGTTGCGGGGTCAGTGGTGATACCGCCGAGGCCGAGGTCCACATTGGCGTCAACGGCGAGGTCGGCGGTGGTGCCGTCCGTGGTTCCGGTGCCGGGGTCGGTGATGCCGCCCAGGCCGCCGAGACCGAGGTTGACGTCTACTGCGGCTGCCACGTCCGTGGTGCCAGTGGTTGCGGTGACGGGATCGGTGATCCCGCCCAGACCGAGGTTGACGTCCAGTGCGGCGGCGACACCGGTTGAACTGGCCGTCGTTGGGTCCCCCAGCAGGCCCAACGACGTCGAGTCAGCGGGTGCCGCCGCCGAGATGAGGGCGGAAGCGGACAGGTCCGTCCCGCTGGTGGTGGTGTCCGCGGCGTTGGCCGCAGCGCAGCCGAAGGCCAGAAGGCCGCCGGCGAAGAGGGTGCTAAGCAGCCCCCTGCGAAGGGTGCAGTTCATGATGCTTACTCCTGGAAAGTTGATGTTGTCCGGCGCTGGTCAGCTGCCGGCATAGCCACGTGCTGCCCATGAACGGGCAGGGGGCATCAACTAGTCGGGAGAAGAACCGGGGTCAAAGGACACCGGCGCAGGAGCGTGCTCAGAGGTATCCCCGGCAAGGACAACGCCGGAAAGTTCGAAATCGAAGCCGAAGGGGCTCAGCCACGCCGCGGTACCGGAGGGGCCTCCAGCCGACCCACCGCTTCCCGTGCCGGATGCCGGGGGCGCAGGAGCGTTTGCAGGCAGCGGGGCCGGGTCAGCAGAAAGAGGCTCATCCGCAACGGGGTCACCAAGGCGGGACACCTCCGTATGCAGGACGGAGGTTGCAGCGAGGGCAGCAGCTCCCCGGGTTTCCGGGATTACGCCGCCGACGGCTGACGGTGGGCCAGCCAAAGCCAGAGCGTCCTGATCCGCTTCGGTGGCCGGCTGGAGGACGTCTTCGGATGCTTCCGCCGCCGCAGGAGCCCCCGCAGGAGCAGGAGTTTCCGCAGCCGGGAGCTCCACCTGGATTGCCTCAATTGGCTGCTGGAGGTCAACTGGCTGTTCGGGAAGCGGGACGGGCAGCGGGGCGGCACCGGTCAGAAGATCGGAAACGGGCTGGAGTACCGGTTCGAGCACAGGAACCGCATCGGCTGCAGGATCTACGACAACCTGCACCACACCCGCTGTCACGCCGTCGGCGACTTCAACAAGGGGAGCCGAAACAGTGGCGACCGTTCCCGCAGGAACCACCTTGTCCACCACCGGGACGGAGGCGATGAGGTTGTCCGCAAGTCCGGAAACCTGGGTTACCACGGGCTGCAACAGCCCGGAGGTTGCAGCAGGGCCGGCCGGGGAACCCAGAGGAGCCGGGGAAACGGTGTCCGCAAGATCATGGGCCAAGGATGAAACCGAACTGGTGACGCCGCCAAGGAGGGACGAGGAGTCGGGCCCGGTGTCCGCGGAAGCAGCGGTGGAAGAAAGCGTCAACCAGGTCACTGCGGCGGCTCCGGCAAGGAGCGCCGGGCGCACGGCACGCCATGGCGAACTCATACGAGCCATGCGTACCACCCCCCAGTGACCGGTGCAATTGATGCCCCTAAATACTAAGACTGCTTATTGCTGGAAGTCCAGCATCTTCTAAAGGGATTTTACAAATGGTGGGAACACGCTCGAAAAGTGTCAAACGCCAAGACAACCCACCACCTTGCTGACGCTGACTCCGCAAGCTGCAGCGCCGCCGTCGTACGCCCCTTTTCCGAAGCCTTCCTAATGCCTGTCGTTTGGGTAGGTGACTCCGAGCTGGGCCCGGACGCCGTCGAAAAGGCGCATGGTGTTCAATGTGTCCTCCAGGGGCATGACCGGGCTTTCGGTCAGTCCCTCCTGGATGCAGCGCACTACCTCGCGCAGTTCGTAGGCGTAACCCTTGCCCACGACGTCGAAGCTTTCCGTCCGGCGGTCCTCCCATCCTTTGGCGATGAGAAGCTCACGCGGGTTGTTGATGGAACCCACGCTCTGCAGGAAACCGAGGCTACCCGCCACGGTGGCCGTGCGGGGGCCGTGGGCCAGGAGCGAGGAGGTGAGCTGGACCTGGGCGGCGTGGTCGTAGCCAAGGGTCATGGCATTCTGCGCGTCAACGCCATCGTCGTTGACCACGCCCGTGGCGCTGACGGTTTGCGGGAAGCCAAGCGTGCCGAGCGCCCACAACAGCGGGTAGACGGACAGATCCAGCAGGGCGCCGCCGCCGTCATTCCGCGCCCACAGCCTGGCAGTGGGGGAGTACGGTGCCGGAAAGCCAAGGTCTGCCGAAACCCAGTGAATGTCGCCCAGTTCTCCGGAGGCTGCGATCTCGAAAGCCCGCTGCATGGAAGGCAGGAACCGGCTCCAGACCGCCTCCATCAGGAAAAGCTTCCGGCTGCGCGCAACGTCGATAAGCTCGGCTGCCTCCCGCGCATTGATGGTGAAGGCCTTCTCGCAGAGTACGTGCTTGCCGGCGTTGAGGGCGGCCAGGACAATCTCATGGTGCTGTGCGTGCGGCGTGGCAACGTATACAACATCCACGGCGTCATCAGCCAGCAGTCGCTGGTAGCCGGGCACACCGCCGTCGTCCCCGTACGCCTTGGCGAAGTCGTAAGCCACGGCGAATGCATCGGCGGTGTCCTGGGTCCTGGAACTGACCGCATACAGCTCGGCGTCTTCCAGCAGCGCCAGATCTTGTGAGACGGCGCGGGCAATGCTGCCGGTTGCAACGATTCCCCAGCGCAGGGGAGTCCCGGTTGCGGCGCGGGGATCCTGGTCGGGCTGGCTGGACAGCCATGGCGTGGCGATGGGAGCAGTCATAGCTGCCATCCTGTCACAGGGGTGCGGAAGGAACGGGGAATTTCCGGCCGCGCGGAGAAGGAAACGACGAGGGGCCAAAGATGGAAGCGACTGCCCCACATTTGGCCCCTTTTGCGCGCGTCAGGCGGTGGCAGCCACCGCCCGGTCCCGCACCGGTTCTTCCGTCAGCTTGCCCTGCTGCAGCCGGAAGCGGCGGTCGGTCTTGTTCGCAAGGACCCTGTCGTGGGTGACCACCAGGATGGTGGTGTTGTGGTCGCGGCTCAGTGAGCTGAGGAGTTCGATGATGTGGTCCCCGGTTTGCTCGTCAAGGTTGCCCGTGGGCTCGTCGGCGAGGATCAGCTTGGGCTCGTTGGCCAGTGCCCTGGCGATGGCGACGCGTTGCTGCTCGCCGCCCGAGAGCCTGTTGATGCGCCGTTCGTGCTTGGACGGATCCAGCTGGACCTGTTCCAGCAGTTCCTGGGCGCGCTGCAGCCTGGCACCTTTCCGGACCCCTGCAAACTCCATGGGGAGCATGACGTTGTCCACGGCGGACAGGTTGGGGATCAGGTTGAACTGCTGGAACACGAAGCCGATGTCCCGGCGGCGGTACTCGGTCAGCTTGCTGTCCGGCAGGCTGGCCAGGCTGACGCCGTTGACGACGACGTCTCCGCTGGTGGGCTTGTCCAGCGCACCCAGGAGGGACAACAGGGTGCTTTTGCCGCTGCCGCTCTTGCCTACGATCGAGGCGAGGGTGCCCTGCTCGAGGACGAAGCTGACATCGTTGACCGGTTTGATCGTGCGGTCGCCGGAGTTGAAGGTGCGGACCAGGTGCTTGACTTCAATCATGGCTATTCTCCTCGCAGGACTTCGATGGGACGGATGCGCGCTGTCAGCAGCGCGGGAACCAGGGCGCCGATGATCGCGACGCCAAACACGGCCGCGATACCGCCGGCGATGACACCGGGGGACGCACTTGCGGTCACGGAGTTCAGCAGCTGGGAAGCGCCGCCCAAGGGTCCACCCTGGCCACCGCGGAAGCCCCCTGCACCGGCTGCCCCGCCAGGGAAACCGCGGCCCGCGGTGGCAGAAGCCGTGGTGCTGTTGCTGCTGATCAGGGCGGAGGCAATGCCGCCGCTGGCAAAGGATGCGATGGCTGCGCCGACTGCACTGCCCAGGGCCGCCAGGACGAGTGCTTCGAGGACGAACTGCAGCCCGATGGTCCGGTTGGGCGCCCCGATGGCCTTCAGCACGCCGATTTCGCGGCGGCGCTCGCGGACCAGCATCACCATGATGAGCAGGATGATCAGGCCGGCCGTGCCCAGCGCGGCGATGAAGGCGATGAAGGAGATGTTCTTGACGCTGTCCAGGGAACTGACGGCGGTCTGCAGGTTCTGGCCCTGGCTGACATCGGCCTTGTCGGTGCCCAGGGCGGCCTGCAGCGCCGTCTTGGTGGAGGCGACGTTGTCCATGGAGTTGACGGTGACGATCATGCTGGACAGTTCACCGGGCGTTCCGGCGAGGGTCTGGGCGGTGGGAAGGGTGACGTACACGGCGTTATTGCCAAAGGCGGTGCCGGCGTCGAACAGACCGGAAACCGTGTAGGCCTGGTCGTTGATGGTGAAGGTGGACCCGATGGTGAGGTTGTTCTTCTCCGCGAGCGTGGTGCCCAGCAGCGCCCCGGTGGATGCTGCCGTGTAGTCACCAAGACCCGAGCCCTGGGTGATGTTCAGTGCCTTGCCCGTGGTGTCCACCTCGGCTCCGATGCCGGTGGCGGTGATCGGCAGTGCCCTGGGCTGCTGGGCGGTCCCGGTGGAACCCGTGGTCCCGTTGGCCTGCTGGTTGCGGTTGCCCAGAGTGCCGGCATCCACTGCGGCTGTAAGGCTGGTGGTCAGGGTGGCTGCGGCCTGGCCGCCGGGGGCAGCCTGTCCTCCGGAACGGGCCTGGCCGGTTTGTCCTGCCTGGCTGGACGCCTGCGCTGCCGCCGCTGCTGCATTCCGCAGGCGCAGTGAGGAGGTTCCGACGACGGCGCTGACGTTGGGAACGCCCGCGGCGGTGGTTGCCTGGCCGGTGGTGAGCGGCTCACCGCCGCCTTCGAAGCCTTGCCCGCCGGCGGGGTTGACGGTCAGGACGGTGCCGACGGAGGCATTGAGCTCCTGGACTTTGGCGCCGACCGCCTGGTTGGCCACCAGCATGGCCAGGGCCAGTCCGATGGCGACGGCCAGCACCGCAACAACGGCTGCGGTGCGGACCTTGTTTCTGAAGGCATTGCCTACGCTTCGGGCAAGGACGCTCACGTTACTCCTACGACTCAGGGGCCGGCGCGGAGGGCCGGCTTCGCATCAACCTTCGCCGGGCATCCTGTGCAGGTGTCCGGCCGAAGCTGTGTTTGGGCTGTGAAGGGCTCTTGACAGGTTTGTCATGGGAACGTAGAAATTAAGGGCCGCATCAGAAAGCGGTTTCTCAGAAGCGACACTTTCAACCCGACGCAGCACATACCAAGGCATGTGATCTGTTTGGCATGCCGGAAATCAGGCCAATGAAGTCCGAAGTGAAGTCTCCAATCTCAACGCCTTTAAACAGTCGACTCCGCAGGGCTGGCGTAGTCGCAGCCTCCGTGGCCACTGCTCTCGCCGCCGGGCTTGTCTTGGCGGCTCCTGCCCCGGCCAGCCCTGCCCCGACGGGAGGTGGAGTCATCAAAGCCGACGATCCGGCACCTACCGGCTGGGCCGCCGTCGGACGTGGGACAGACGGCGGCGCCGGCGCACCTGCCGGAAGCCGCTACGAAGTAGGCACGCTCAGTGAGCTGAAAGCGGCCTTGGCCAATAGCGGCCAGCCCACTGCATCCAAGGTCATCTACGTCAAGGGAACCATCGACGGAAACCAAGCACTGGACGGACGCATCCTTGGCGAGCAGGACTACGCAGCAGGCTACGACATTGCCAAGTACATCTCCTGTTTCGGTCCGGACGGCAAGGTGTGGAGCGACCAGACCTTTGACTACTGCAAGAAGCAGCGGCAGTTGCGGCAGACCGGAAGCAACAACATGAAGCGACAGATCGAGGTCAGCATCCCCAGCAACACCACCGTGATCGGGCTGGGAGCGGACTCAGGCTTCGTGGGCGCCAATATCGTGATCCTAAGCGCCACGAACGTCGTGCTCCGGAACCTGAGTGTTGAGGCTCCGGTCGACTACTTCACGACCTGGTCACCCGACGACGGAAACGGTGCTTGGAACGCGCGGTTCGATGCTGTTTCCTCTGTGACGTCCGACCATCTCTGGATCGACCACGTGCGTCTGACCGATGGCCGCTTTCCGGACAATGAGGCGCCGCTCGGCCCCAACGGCAAGCCTGCCAACCGCCACGACGGTCTGTTGGACCTCAAGGACGGCACGGATTTCGTGACGATTTCCAACAGCAGGCTTTCCAACCATGACAAGACCATGCTGCTTGGTTCCGGCGACGAACACGTGGACAAGGATGGCGGCAAGCTGCGGGTCAGCTACTTCGGCAACTACTTCGAAAACCTGCAGCAACGTGCGCCCCGCGTCCGGTTCGGCCAGGTGCACGTGGTCAACAACTACTTCACGGGGAGCACCGACGATCCCCACTACCCGCTCACCAGCGAAGCCCAGGGCGGGAGCAGCTACTTCCTGGGAGCCGGCTACGAGTCCCGGATCTTCTCCGAACGCAATGCCTTCGAATTGACCGGGCCCGGCGCCGACCCGTCGATCATGGTCAGCAGTTACAACGGCCATCGCTTCAGCGACGCGGGCTCCTGGTTCAACGGCAAGCGGGCGGATCTCGATGCGATCGCCCGGGCCTCCTTCGAGCAGCACCGGGAAACGGCGCTAGCCGAAGCCGAGGCCAGCGGCGTACCCGCTCCCGACTGGACGGGCTGGGAATTCACTACGGACGTGGGCTGGAACCCGGCGGATGTCTACGACTACAAAGCGTTCACCACCCCGCAGGCGGTCAAGAACCATGCCTTGCAGTTCACCGGGCCGGGAGTCATGACCGTTAAGCAGTAACAGGAGCGCGAACGCCCGTTTAAAGGGAACAGCCCGGTCCCCATGAGGGGACCGGGCTGTTCCTGTATGGAAGGTGTTACTTGGTGATCGGGCCGAGTACGGGATCGTCCGTGTAGGCCGTCTTGACGTTGGCGGCGGTCACGATGACCGGCTCCAGCAGGTAGGCGGGAACCACCTTGTTGCCGTTGTTGTAGGACTTGTCGTCGTTGACCTCAGGCTTCTTGCCGGCCTGCAGGTCCTTCACCATGGTGATGGCGTGCTCAACGAGCTTGCGGGTGTCCTTGTTGATGGTGGAGTACTGCTCGCCGGCGAGGATGGACTTGACCGACTCAACCTCGGAGTCCTGGCCGGTGACCACCGGGATCGGCTTGCCTGCGGCTTTGACCGAGGTCAGGATCGCGCGGGCCAGGGTGTCGTTGGGGGACAGGACGCCGTCAACGTTCGCGCTGGTGTAGCTGCCGCTGAGCAGGGTGTCCATGCGGCGCTGGGCGTTCTCTGCCTTCCAGCCCTGGGTCACGGCCTGCTCGAAGCTGGTCTGTCCGGAGACAACCTTGAGGGTGCCGTCGTCGATCTTGGGCTTCAGGACGCTCATGGCGCCGTTGAAGAACACCTTGGCGTTGGCATCGTCAGGGGAACCGGCGAACAGTTCGATGTTGTACGGGCCATTCGGCTTTTTGGCCTTCATTCCGTCCAGCAGCGCCTGGCCCTGGAGCACACCAACCTTGAAGTTGTCGTAGGCCACGTAGTAGTCCACATTGTCGGTGTTCAGCAGGAGGCGGTCGTAGGCGATAACGGTGGCGCCGGCGTCCTTGGCCTGCTTGAGCTGGGTGCCAAGCTGGGAGCCGTCGATGGCACCCACGATGATGACCTTGGCACCCTTGGTGACCATGGCGCTGATCTGGTTCTGCTGCTCCGAAACGCCGCCGTTGGCGAACTGGACGTCAGCCTTGAACCCGGCGCCATTGAGGCCGTCGTTGAAGAGCTTCTCGGCCAGGACCCAGTTTTCACTGGTCTTCTGCGGAAGGGCGACGCCGATGGAGGAGTTCTGGTCGAATCCGCCAGCGCCTCCGCTGGCTCCGCCCGACGAGCCGCTGTCATTGCGGCCACAGCCCGTCAGCGCCAGTGCTGCGATGGCAGCAACTGCTGCGGCCTTTCCTGCTTTACCAAACATTCGCATTGTTGGTTCTCTTTCTTTGTGTGATGGAACGGTATTCAGGCTGCAAACTTCAGGCTTCCCTGGCGATCGCTTCCTTGGTGGAGGTGGTTTCGTCGGGCTGGATGGGGTTGCTGGGCCCGGAAGTGGGGCGGTTCATGTTCCTGGTCAGCATGCCAATGATGGAGCGCTTGCCCTGGGACTTGTTGTAAACGTCGAAGGCGACGGCGATCAGGAGCACCAGGCCCTTGATGATCTGGGTGAGGTCGGCGCCGACGCCGAGGAGCTGCAGGCCGTTGTTGAGCACTGCCATGACCAGGCCACCGATGATGGAGCCGACCACGGTGCCAACACCGCCGGTGACTGCGGCGCCGCCGATGAAGACTGCCGCGATGGCGTCCAGTTCCCAGCCGACGCCGTCGAACGGGCCAGATGCGGTGGAGCGGCCCACGAAGATCATGCCGGCCAGGCCGGCCAGGATGGACATGTTCATCATGACCAGGAAGTTGACCTTCTTGGACTGGACACCGGAGAGTTCGGCCGCGTGGCGGTTGCCACCGACGGCGTAGACGTGCCGGCCCAGGATGGTGCGGGAGGAGATGAAGCCGTAGATGAGCACCAGGACGGCCAGGATGAGGCCGGGGATGGGGAAGGAGGTGCCGGGCCGGCCGGTGGCAAACAGGTACGTGGCGTAGAGGATGGCAGCGCAGACCAGGACCAGCTTCAGCACGGTCACCCACATCTCGGGAACTTCGGCGCCCAAAGCCTTGGCGCGGGCACGGGAGCGCAGTTCGCCCACCACGACGAAGGCTACGACGGCGATGCCCAGCAGCAGGGTCAGGTTGTTGTAGCCGGTGTTCGGTCCCACCTCGGGGAGGTAGCCGGAGCCGATGAACTGGAAGTCATTTGGTACGGGGATGGTGTTGGACTTGCCCACGAACTGGTTGAAGCCACGGAAGAGGAGCATGCCGGCCAGGGTGACGATGAAGGCGGGGATGCCGACATACGCCGTCCACCAGCCTTGCCAGGCACCGATGATGGCGCCGAGGACCAGGCCCAGCAGGATTCCGGCCCACCAGGGGATGCCCCAGTCGCGGATGGCCAGGGCTACGGTGACCCCGACGAATGCCGCAACCGAACCGACGGAGAGGTCGATGTGGCCTGCGATGATCACCAGGACCATGCCGATGGCCAGGATCAGGATGTAGGAGTTGCCGTTGAAGAGGTTGATGACGTTGCCGGGGGTCAGGGTCCGGCCTTCGGTGGCGAACTGGAAGAAGATGATCAGGGCCACGAGGGCGAAGATCATGCCGAATTGGCGGGTGTTTCCGCCAAACAGCTTTTTGAGGGCGTTCATGGTGTCAGTCCTTGTGTCCGGAAGGTTCTGGATGGGCCAGAGGGTCAGGCGGCTTTTCGAGTGGCGGAGGTCATCAGCTTCATCAGGCTTTCCTGGCTGGCCTCTTCTTTGGTCAGGACACCGGTGATGGCGCCTTCGAAGATGGTGTAGATGCGGTCGGACAGGCCCAGGAGTTCAGGCAGTTCGGAGGAGATCACGATGACTCCCTTGCCCTGGTTGGCCAGCTGCTGGATGATCCCGTAGATCTCGTACTTGGCTCCGACGTCAATGCCGCGGGTGGGTTCGTCGAGGATCAGCAGGTCCGGGTCGGTGAACATCCACTTGGCCAAAACCACCTTCTGCTGGTTGCCGCCGGACAGCTTGGCCACGCCTTCCTCGACGGACGGCGTCTTGGTGCGCAGCGACTTGCGGTACTGCTCGGCCACGGTGAATTCCTGGTTTGGGTCCACTACCGAGTTGTGGCTGATCTTCTTTAGGGCGGCTGACACGGTGGTGGTCTTGATGTCATCGAGGAGGTTCAGGCCCAGCGACTTGCGGTCCTCTGTGACGTATCCCAGCCCGGCGTCGATGGCCTGGCGGACGTTCTTGAGGACGATCTCCTTGCCGTCCTTATAAATGTGGCCGTCGATGAAGCGTCCGTAGGAGCGGCCGAAGACGGAGCGGGCCAGCTCGGTGCGGCCGGCACCCATGAGGCCTGCGAAGCCCACGATCTCCCCGCGGCGGACGTAGAAGCTGGAGTTTTTGCAGACCAGCCGGTCCTGGACGGCGGGGTGGCCAACTGTCCAGTTCTTGACCTCGAAGAAGACTTCCCCGATCTTGGGAGTGTGGTCCGGGAAGCGGGATTCCAGCGTGCGGCCCACCATGCCCTTGATGATGCGGTCCTCGTCTACGCCGTCCTTCTTCACATCCAGCGTTTCGATCGACTTGCCGTCACGGATGATGGTGATGGAATCGGCGATCTGCTCAATTTCGTTGAGCTTGTGCGAAATGATGATCGAGGTGATGCCTTTGGCCTTGAGCCCGAGGATGAGGTCCAGCAGGTGCTGGGAATCGGATTCGTTCAGCGCGGCCGTGGGCTCGTCGAGGATGAGGATCTTCACGGACTTGTTCAACGCCTTGGCAATTTCCACCAGTTGCTGCTTGCCGACGCCGATTTCCTTGATGGGGGTGTCAGGGTCTTCCCGCAGGCCGACGCGGGCCAGGAGGTCCAGGGACCGCAGGCGGGCCTCGGCCCAGTTGATGACGCCCCGCTTGGTGGGTTCGTTGCCCAGGAAGATGTTTTCCATGATGGACAACTCGGGGATGAGCGCCAGTTCCTGGTGGATGATCACGATGCCGGCGTGCTCGCTGGCACGGATGTCCCGGAACTGCTGGACCTGCCCCTGGTAGACGATGTCGCCGTCGTAGCTCCCGTAGGGGTACACACCGGAAAGGACCTTCATGAGGGTGGACTTGCCGGCCCCGTTTTCGCCGCAGATGGCGTGGACCTCGCCAGCCTTCACGCTGAGGTTCACGTTCGACAAGGCTTTAACGCCGGGGAATTCCTTGGTGATGGACCGCATCTCAAGGATGATCGGGTCCGCGTGCGTGGTCTGGGACGTCATGAGCCCTAACCCTCCAATGCAATGACTTCTTTGTCCGGCCGGCAAAGCGCAGGGCCGTCTGAACCAAAAGTAAACTGGATCACAGCTATTGTCGTCAAGTCTTTAACGCAATTGCCAGATAACGAAACGGTCTAGGACTTCCGGATCCCGGCATGCTGGAAGACTAAAGCTGCCGCACCGAGTGCCTCCGCGCGGTCGCCGAGCGAGGACATGGTGAGGGTGGTGGTTTCGCCGATCACGGGCACCGCATGCCGGATCAGGCCCCTCCGAATAGGGTCCAGCAGGAGGTCTCCGAGGCCGGCCAGCGGGCCGCCCACCACGATGACTTCGGGGTTGATCAGGTTGGCCACATTGCCCAGCGCGCGGCCCACCGCAAGCCCTGCATCGTCCACCACGCGGAGGGTGGCGGAGTCCCGGTTCAGGGCCTTGCGGACAATGTCCGCGGGCGTCAGCGGAGGGTCATCACCGCGGCTGAGGAGTTCGATCATGGTGGTGGTGGAAGCGATGGTTTCCAGGCAGCCGCGGTTGCCGCAGCGGCACACCAGGCCCTGCTCATGGATGGTGGCATGTCCGATTTCGCCAGTGATTCCCACGTTGCCGTAATAGGGTGCGCCGTTGAGGATCAGGCCGGCGCCGATGCCCGATCCGATCTTCAGGAACAGCAGGTTGCTGACCCCGGAGTGCTGCCCCCAGGTCACCTCCGACCACGCACCCAAATTGGCATCGTTGTCAACAAACACAGGGATTCTCAAGGTTTCCTCAAGATGTTGCAGGATATTGATGCCCACCCATTCCGGAAGGATGGCCCCCTGCGCCACGGTCCCGGTCCGCCGGTCTATAGGGCCGGGAATTCCGACGCCGGCGCCCACCACGGAGGACCGGTCCACGCCGCTTTCGCGCAGGAGTTTCTCCAGCAGGGCCACCGCCGCTTGGATGCCGTCATCCGCCTGGTGGCCCAGCGGGAGCATCACCGATTCCTCGGCGATGACGTGGTAGCTGAGGGAGGCCAGTACCACCCTTAGGTGGCGGCGGCCGAAGTCGATGCCGACGGCGACGGCGCCGTTGCTGTTGAGCCGCACGTTCAGTGCCCGCCGGCCCGAACTGGTGATGGGTTCGGTGGACGCCAGGCCGGAGTCGAGCATGATTTTGACAATGTTCGAGACGGTGGCGGTGGACAGCCCCGTTTGCCGGGCGAGCTCCGCCTGCGTGGAGGGGCCGCCCATCAAAGTCTCGATGATCCGCTGCTGGTTCAGCTGCCGCAGCGCGGACTGGGACCCGGGATTCTTGGGCTTGCTCTTCGTTGAGCGCGGGGGTGCGGACATGCTAAGAACATTGCCCTATTGCTGCTCTTGTAGTCAAGAAGTTAACGCATAGCCGGCCGGAGGCGTGTAGACAACGGCCTGGACAACCCTGGTAGCGCTGCCCCGTGCATTCTGTCCCGGACACCATCCGGACGGGTCCAAACGACCCGGATCACTCCGTACAGGGCTGTCTAGGCTGGAAGGCGAGAACACTCAAGCACAGCCATCCCGCGTGGAGTGGCATACAGAAGGTGGTAACGATGCTGCTGTCCGTCCTGCAGGCCAATGCCGCGGTCCTGGATGTCGAGGCCAATCTTCGGACCCTGGATGATGCCGCCGGTCAAGCCGCCAAAGCGGGAGCGGACCTGCTGCTGACGCCGGAGTTGTTTCCGGTGGGCTATGCCCCGCTCAGGCTGCGGTCCGAACTGGACCCCGCAAACCTTCCGGCCATCCGTGCGCAGCTGGCCGACATCGCCCGCCGCAACGGAATAGCGCTCGTCTACAGCCTGCCCTCTGTGGCTGGCAGCGAAAGTGGTGCATCCGCCCCAGGCCGCGACTGGCACATTTCGGCTACGCTCATCGACGCCACCGGCGCCGAGCTCCTGAATTACGCCAAGGTGCACCTCTTTGGCGGCGAGGAGCGCCAGGCATTCGTGGCAGCTGCTGAACCTCCCGCCGTCGTCACCTTCAAGGGCGTGCGCACCGCCCTGCTGATCTGCTACGACATTGAATTCCCCGAGGCCGCGCGTGCAGCAGCCGCCCGGGGCGCCGAACTGCTCCTGGTGCCCACCGCCTTGTCCGCCGGCTTCGACGCCGTGCCGCAGGTGCTGATCCGTGCCCGGGCGCTGGAAAGCCAGCTGAACGTGGCCTACGCCAACCACTGCGGAATCGAGGACGCGTACACGTTCGGGGGCGGAAGTGTGGTGGCGGGCCCTGACGGCGCGCTCCTCGCCGCGGGAAGCGACGGCCCCGAGCTGCTGTTTGCCCAGGTTCGCATGGAGGCCGTGCGCGCAGCGCGGGAAGAGGTGCCGTACCTGAGGGAGCGCCGGGCTGAGCTGTACCGGGAGTGGGAGGGGCGCCTCGGCAAGGACGCCGCCGCAGGGAAAACCAGCGGAGCCTAGGCTAGGCAGGGTCAGTCAAGGCGTCCGCGTACTGCAGGGCAATCCACAGCTCCGCCCGCACCTGCGCCTGGTTCAGGTCCAGCTGCAGCAGTTCGCCGAGGACGCCGATCTGGCGCCGTACGCTGTTGCGGTGCAGCCCCAAGAGTTTGGCTGAACCGTCCCAGCTGCCGTTTTCGCTGAGCCACCCACGCAGGACGCCCAGCAGCGGGTCACGCCGGTCCGGTTCCAGCGCCAGGACCGGCCGCAGCAGCCTTTCGGCCAACAGGGTGCCCGCCTCGCGGCCCAGCAGCCCCGTGACGGACCAGGACACTTCGTCGGCGCGGACGCTGGTTCCGCTTCTCTGGACCTGGCTGCGCAGCGAGGTGGCACGCTGGTAGGCGGCCGGAAGGGCGGTGAGCTCGGTGGGTTCGCCGATCACCAGGCGCCACCCGAGCTTCTCCACGTCGGCAAGCAGCGCATCGTCCACCTTGAGCCGGGTGACGGCCGCGAATCCGTAGTCCGTGATCTCCACCAGCTTGGTATCGAACATGCGCCGCCACTGCAGGAGTTCCCGCACGGGACTGTCGCCAGCCGGCCAGTCGGGCGCCTCCACCTTGATGCCCTGCACCACGCGCACGGGTGCGGAGCGCGTGGAGGACAGGCTTTGGGCCAGTAGGTCCTTGAGCCCGTTCAGGTGTTTGGTGCCGCCCGTGGCGAGGCTTTCGGGGTGCAGCAGGACGGCGGTGGCCAGTTGGCTGGGGGCCAGCGACCCACTGGTGCGCTGCCTGACCAGAAGCTCGAGCAGTCCGACGGCGGACTGGACCACGTTGTTCTGCGCGGGCGTCAGTGGAACGTCGGAACCGAGGAGGAGGGCGCCCAGGTTGGCGTCCCTGGTGCTGCGCAGCGGGTGCCCCACCACCAGCGCCGAGCCCGGCTGGTCGAAGCCGTCCATTTCCACCCGCGGGCCACGGCCGGAGAACAGCCGTTCCAGCATCGGTTCCAACAGGGAAAGTTCGACGGCGGTGCTGCCGCCGGCGCTGGTGCCGCGGGCCCGTACCCTGCCGTCCGCTCCCACCATCAGGGCCCAGACGGGTACCCGCTGGACCAATGCGGCCAGCAGTTCGTGTTCGGGCCTGGGGGAGAGGACGGCGCGCATGAGCTGCCGGTTGGTCTCTGCCAGCTGCCGGAAAACCCTGGCGTTGTCAGTCTCCAGGAGCTGCGAGAACTCGAGGCCGATCGCGGCGAACGGCAGCGACTCCGGCACCTCGAACAAGGTGAGGTTGTGCCTGCGGCAGCCGTCCACCAGAACGTCCGGGACGGCGTCGAAGTAGGGCCTGATCCCGAAGCCGAGGGCGGCCACCTTTGCCTCCACCAGCCTCCGGACGTAGGCATCCACCTTGGCAGGCGTGCCGCCGTCACCAAGGAAGGGCAGGCCGGCCGTGAGCAGGAACTCGCCCTCGGGAAGGTAGGGCGTGGGGTCCTCCAGCTCGCTGGGTTCCACCCACCGCAGCAGCTGGCCGCCGCTGTCGCCGTCGTGAAGCATCTTCAGCAACGGCGGCAGCCGGTCAAGGAACTGTTGGAGGGTGACGAAGCTGAGCCTTCCGGCTGCGGCGGCCTCAGCCGGCATGGCCGGCACCGGCGGGAGCCGGCTCCTGGTAGTCGGGGCACTGGTGCGCGGCAACCATGCCCGAATAGGACCGCGGCAGGCGCGGCGCGATCCGGTTGATGATCTCGTCCCCGTGGCTGCCTATGGCGGCACCCCAGTCATCGGCGCTGGCGGCACCGGACGCGGGGTCGCCAAACAGCACAGCAGTATCACCCACCTCAAAGCCGGTGGGATCCGGCCCCAGGTCGACCATGAACTGGTCCATGCACACCTTGCCGATCACGGGCACGCGGCGGCCCCCGACGCTCACCACTGGACGGCCGCTGATGCCTTTGGGAATGCCATCCGCATAGCCGAGCGGGATCAGCCCAAGGTGGCGCGGCTCGTAGGTGATGGCCTGGTGTTCATAACTGATCCCGGTGCCGGCGGGGACCTTCTTGATCATCACCAGGGGAGCCGTCACGCTGAGCGCGGGACGCAGCCCGAAGTCGGCCGGAACCAGGTAGTCGGCAGGGGCCAGGCCGTAAATGGCAAGCCCGGCACGCACCATGTCGAAATGGAATCCGGGGCGGTCAAGAATGTTGGCGGAACTGGACACGTGCCTGAGCTCAGGCTGGAGCCCGGCGTCTTTCGCCAGCTGAACCGCGTGTTCAAATTCCGCTACTGCTGAAGCATTTCCGGGATGGGCCGGCACGTCCGCCCACGCCAGATGGGTCCAGATACCCCGCACCCGCAGGGTGCCGTCGAGTTCGGCCTGCCGGGCCCGGGCAACCAGCCCGGCCCAGTCCTCCATGCGTGCGCCGCCGCGGCTGAGGCCGCTGTCCAGTTCAAGATGCACGACGCCGGGACGCCCCAGCCGCTGTGCGGCACCGGCCAGTACCTCCAGTTGGGAGAGGCTGCCAAGGGACAGATCGACGTCGTTTTCCAGGGCCTCAACGATGGTCTCACTCGTCTGGGATGCCAGATAGAGCCACGAGAGGATGGGGGCGGTGATGCCCGCCTTGCGGAGCGTGACGGCCTCGGCGAGCTGTGCCGTGCCCAGCCAGTCTGCGCCGGCCGCTACGGCGGTCCTGGCCACTTCAACCAGGCCGTGGCCGTAGGCGTTCCCCTTCACCACAGCCATGAAAAAGGGCGCCCTGCTACTTTTTTTCAGGGCCCGGATGTTGTCTGAAATGGCGGACAGGTCCACGGTGACCTGTCCGGACAGCACCGCCGAAGCGGACTGCTGGGTGTGTGCAATAAGTCTCATGGTGGATCACTATAAGTCATTTTGCACTGCCTTGAGAGTTGGCTCACATGCCAGTCTTGGGGAGGGGAAACCGAAAACTACTCTGAAGGGACGTCAACGGTGACTGTGCCTGTGACCACCGAAAAAACCTTTGCGCCAAGCGGCGGACGGCCGGGCCTCCGGGCCCAGCTGCTGCGCCGCAAACCGATCGGCCAGATGATCAGCGAAGCCGGAAGCGGCGGGGGCGGCACCGGGCTGGTGCGCAGCTTCGGCGTCCTCCAGTTGACCATGATCAGCGTCGGTGCCACCTTGGGGACGGGCATCCTGGTGATCCTTGGGGAGTCCGTGCCGCTGGCCGGCCCGGCCATCTGGATCTCGTTCGTCATCGCAGGCTTGGCCGCCCTGCTCTCCGCCGTCTCCTACGCCGAAATGGCCGGGTTGGTTCCGGTGGCCGGATCGAGCTACTCCTACTCCTACGCCACCATGGGCGAGGGCATGGCCTGGATCTGCGGCTGGTGCCTGGTCCTTGAATACGCGGTCTCCGTGGCGGCAGTGGCCGTGGGCGCCGGGCAGTATGTCAACGAGGCACTGGCCGCGTTCGGCCAGGTCCTGCCCGATGCCATGTCCCAGCCCCCGGGAGACGGCGGCGTGGTGAACATTCCCGCGGTGGCCATCGTGGTGCTGGCCATGGTCCTGCTGGTCCGCGGTGCACGCGAAAGCGCCTGGATCAACACCGCCATCGTCATCATCAAGGTGGGCATCCTGCTGTTCTTCTGCGCCGTTGCCTTTACCGCCTTCAACGCGGGAAACTTCGAGCCGCTGATGCCCATGGGCGCCGCCGGCGTCTCAGCCGCGGCCTCACGGGTCTTCTTTTCCTACATCGGTTTTGACGCAGCCTCCACCGCCGGCGAAGAAGCCAGGAACCCCAAACGCGACCTTCCCCGCGCCATCCTGCTGTCCATGGTGATCGTCACCAGCATCTATGTCCTGGTGGCCGTCGCCGCCATCGGCGCCCGGCCCTGGGGCTGGTTCGACGGCACCGAGGCCGCCCTGGTCCAGATCCTGGAGGAGACCACCAACCAGCCCTGGATCGCCCTGCTCTTTTCCGTGGGCGCCGTCTTGGCCATCGCCAGCATCGTGCTCACCGTCCTGTACGGGCAGACCCGCATCCTGCTGTCCATGTCGCGGGACGGGCTGGTGCCCAGGGTCTTCGGACGCATCTCTCCCCGCACCGGGACCCCGGCCGCCGGCACCCTCATCGTGGGCACCGCCGTCGCCCTCACCGCAGGGCTGGTGCCGCTCGGTGCCCTGGCCGACGCCACCAGCATCGGCACCCTGTTCGCGTTCGCGCTGGTGAACGTGGCCGTCATCTACCTGCGCCGCCACCGCCCCGACCTGAAGCGAAGCTTCCGCGTGCCGCTGTACCCCCTGACCCCCGTGCTGGGCACGCTGATGTGCGCCTACCTCATGGCCAACCTCGGCGCCGATACCTGGCTGGTCTTCGGTGCCTGGATGCTCGTGGGCATCGCCATCTACTTCGGCTATGGACGCCGGAACTCGAAGGTAGCGGCTCTCAGCGAGCTCGACTACCGTGAACTGACCGCCAAGGCCCCGCGCCAGGAACCTGTGAAAGCAGCACACTCATGACCATCGCCACCGAACTGCCCGCCTTCGACCCCTCCAGCACGTCCACGCCGCCGGCGGAAGCGGCCGGCCGCGGAGCTGCGGGGCAGGCAGCTCCCATCACCATGCTCAACCCCGACTTCCCATTCAGCTACGACCACTACCTGGCCCACCCGGACGGCCTGGGCTCGGTCCCGCCGGAACTGTACGGCACCGAAGTAGCCGTCAT
Organism: Arthrobacter sedimenti; assembly: GCF_042652025.1. NCBI lineage: Bacteria > Bacillati > Actinomycetota > Actinomycetes > Micrococcales > Micrococcaceae > Arthrobacter > Arthrobacter sedimenti. The sequence continues at coordinate 203,790 of NZ_JBHSDQ010000002.1, forward strand.
CGGCGCCGGGCTCTCCGGCCTGGTGACCGCGTATGAGCTGATGAAGCTGGGCCTGCGGCCCGTTGTATATGAAGCAGACCAAATCGGCGGCCGGCTCCGGACAGCTGCGTTCCCCGCAGCCCCCGGCGTGGTGGCGGACCTGGGTGGCATGCGGTTCCCGGTTTCGGGCAAGGCCTTCTACCACTATGTTGAACTGCTGGGCCTTGAGACCCAGGACTTCCCCAACCCCCTTGCCGAGGCCACTTCCAGTACCGTGATCGAGCTGGCCGGCAAAAAGTACTACGCGGAAAAGTCAGGCGACCTGCCGCCGTTCTTCCGCGAGGTGGCCGACGCCTGGAAGGCTGCGGTCAACGACGGCGCCAAGTTCGTGGAGATGCAGGAGGCCATCAAGGCGCGGGACATGGAGCGGATCAAGGAACTGTGGAACGAACTGCTCCCGCTGATGGACGAGCAGACCTTCTACGGCTTCATCGCTGCCAGCGAGTCCTTTAAAAAGGCAGGATTCGCCCATCGGGAAGCCTTCGGCCAGGTGGGCTTCGGCACCGGCGGCTGGGACACGGACTTTCCCAACTCCATCCTGGAAATCCTTCGCGTGGTCTACACCGACGCGGACGACCAGCACCGGCTCATCCGCGGGGGAGCGCAGCGGCTGCCCGAGGCGCTGTGGCAGCACGCGCCGTCGGACCTGGTGCACTGGCCCGCCGGCACCTCCCTTGCCTCGCTGCACTCCGGCTCGCCCCGCGGCGCCGTCGGGAAAATCAGCCGGGACGCGGACGGCAACCTGCGGGTCCGGGAACGCTGGGGCCGCGAGGCCAGCTACCCGGCGGTGGTGACCACCTGCCAGTCATGGCTGCTGTCCACCCGGATCCATACCGAAGAGGCACTGTTCCCGGCGGAGCTGTGGACCGCCATGGAGAAATCGCACTACATGCAGTCCTCCAAGACGTTCGTCATGGTGGACCGGCCGTTCTGGAAGGACATCGATCCTGAAACCGGCAACGAGGTCCTGTCCATGACCCTCACCGACCGGCTGAACCGCGCCACCTACCTGCTGGACAACGGCCCGGACCAGCCGGCCGTCATCCTGCTGTCCTACACCTGGAACGACGACGCCCTGAAGTGGCTGGCCCTGGACGCGGACGAACGAGTGGAGCTGATGCTGCACTCGCTCGAGCAGATCTATCCGGGGGTGGACATCGCCGGCCACATCGTCGGCCAGCCCATCACCGTCTCCTGGGAGGCGGACCCCAACTTCATGGGCGCCTTCAAGGCCAACCTGCCCGGGCACTACCGCTACCAGCAGCGGCTGTTCACGCACTTCAAGCAGGACAAGCTGCCCGAATCCCAGCGCGGCATCTTCCTGGCCGGCGACGACGTCTCCTTCACCGCCGGCTGGGCCGAGGGCGCCGTCACCACCGGACTGAACGCAGTCTGGGGCGTCGTGAAGCACCTGGGCGGGTCATCCGCACCCGGCAACCCCGGGCCGGGCGATCTGCTGGACGAGTTCGGGCCGGTCAGCCTGGACTAGCCTTCAGAAGCATGGAGCTCGCGGTGTTTCGCCGCGAGCTCCACGTAGCGCGTCGCATTGGCGCGGACGCCGTCGAACTCCTCATCCGTGAGTTCGCGGCGCACCTTGGCGGGCACTCCCGCCACCAGGGAGCGCGGCGGAACAACCGTTCCTTCCAGCACGACGGCGCCGGCGGCCACCAGCGAGCCGGCGCCGATCACTGCACCGTTGAGGACGGTGGCGCCCATGCCGATCAGGCAGTCGTCCTCCACCGTGCATCCGTGCACGACGGCGGCGTGCCCCACGCTGACGCGTTGGCCCACGGTGCAGGGGAAGCCCGGGTCGGCGTGCAGCACCACGTTGTCCTGCAGGTTGCTGCCGGCGCCCACCACGATGGGCGCGGTGTCGGCCCGGACGGAGACGCCGTAGAAGGCGCTTGAGTCCGGGCCCAGGGTGGCATTGCCGATGATGGAGGCAGATGGGGCCACGAACGCTGATTCATGGACAGCCGGGGAATTGCCGGCGAAAGGGTAGAGAGGAGCCATGGCTTCACCCTAAGCCACCCCTCGCGGCGGCGGCATCCATGCCGCATGCGACTGCCGCCGCCGGGGGAAGGCCTAGTTGAAGACCACCGTGCGGTTGCCGTCCAGCAGCACCCGGTGCTCGGCGTGCCACTGCACGGCCTGCACCAGGGTGCGGCCCTCCACGTCCCGGCCCATCTGGACAAACTGTTCGGGCGTGCGGGCGTGGTCCACGCGGATGACTTCCTGCTCGATGATCGGCCCCTCGTCCAGGGCCGCGGTCACATAATGCGCAGTGGCCCCGATCAGCTTCACGCCGCGGGCGTGCGCCTGGTGGTACGGCTTGGCGCCCTTGAAGGACGGCAGGAACGAATGGTGGATGTTGATGGCCTTGCCGGTCAGGTCGGTGCAGAGTTCGTCGGAGAGAATCTGCATGTAGCGGGCCAGGACGGTCAGTTGGATGTCGTGCTGGGCGATGAGGGCGCGGAGCTTGTCCTCCGCCTGGACCTTGGTGTCCTTGGTCACGGGGATGTAGTGGAACGGGATGCCGTAGAACTCGGCGAGGCCTGCCAGGTCCTGGTGGTTGGAAACGATGGCGGGAATGTCGATGGGAAGGGTCCCGGAGCGCTGCTGGAAGAGCAGGTCGTTGAGGCAGTGGGCCGAGGTGCTGGCCATCACCAGGGTGCGCACTTTGTCACCGACGGTGTCGAGGTTCCACTGCATGGAGAATGCTTCCGCCACCGGTTCCAGCGCGGCGCGCAACTCGGACTTCGGGGCTGCCGTGGTCACTTCCACGCGCATGAAGAAGTTGCCGGTGGAAGGGCTGCCGTACTGCTGCGAGTCCAGGATGTTGCACCCCGCCACCAGGAGTGCTCCGGCCACCGCGTGGACGATGCCGGGACGGTCCGGGCAGGACAGGGTTACTACGTACGCTTGGTTCAGCAGCTGTTCATTCACGCGTAATAGCCTACCCGCGCCGCAGGTGCCGGTTTTGGTAGGCTGGGAGGGTCGCAACTGGCGTTGGGTGGCTAACCACCAGGGAGCGGCAATCACGAAGACCACGGATCGTACGCCTGGGCCGAGGGTCATGTTTTGCCGGAAATTGGGGCTGCACCCGCGTCAGCGCTGCAGCACCCTGCCGTGCTTTCACGCCCTGTCATCAACACGGTGCGGAAGCGCGCCAGCCGGTAGCCTGACCTAAGCAGTGCCCGTATCCCTAGCCAGGAGTTCTTCGTGACTACTACAGCCACCTCAACCACAGCCGTCAGCAACCAGCCGCTGGCTGAGCTCGACCCCGAAATCGCCAAAGTCCTCGAGCAGGAGCTGGGCCGCCAGCGCGGCACCCTGGAAATGATCGCCTCCGAGAACTTCGCGCCGCGCGCCGTGATGGAGGCCCAGGGCTCCGTCCTCACCAACAAGTACGCCGAGGGCTACCCGGGCCGCCGCTACTACGGCGGCTGCGAATATGTTGACGTTGCAGAGCAGCTGGCCATCGACCGGGTCAAGGCACTGTTTGGCGCCGAGTTCGCCAACGTCCAGCCGCACTCCGGCGCACAGGCCAACGCCGCCGCGCTCTCCGCCATGATCACCCCCGGCGACAAGATCCTGGGCCTGTCCCTGGCCCACGGCGGACACCTGACCCACGGCATGAAGCTGAACTTCTCCGGCAAGCTATACAACGTTGCTGCCTACCAGGTGGAGGAAGACAACTTCCGCATCGACATGGACAAGCTCCGCGAGCAGGCCATCGCCGAAAAGCCGCAGGTGATCATTGCCGGCTGGTCCGCCTACCCGCGCCACCTGGACTTCGCTGCCTTCCGCTCCATCGCCGATGAAGTGGGCGCGCTGCTCTGGACCGACATGGCACACTTTGCCGGTCTCGTGGCTGCCGGCCTGCACCCCAGCCCGGTGCCGCACTCCGACGTCGTCACCTCCACCGTGCACAAGACCCTGGCTGGTCCCCGCTCCGGTGTGATCCTGGCCAAGGAACCGTGGGCCAAGAAGCTGAACTCCAGCGTCTTCCCGGGCCAGCAGGGCGGTCCGCTGATGCACGTCATCGCCGCCAAGGCTGTTGCCTTCAAGATCGCCGGCAGCCAGGAATTCAAGGAGCGCCAGGAACGTGTCCTGGAAGGCGCCAGGATCATCGCGGACCGCCTGAACCAGGCCGACGTCGCCGAAGCCGGCGTCTCCGTCCTCACCGGCGGCACCGATGTCCACCTGGTACTCGTTGACCTGCGCAACTCGCAGCTGGACGGCCAGCAGGCCGAGGACCTCCTGCACTCCGTGGGCATCACCGTCAACCGCAACGCCGTGCCGTTCGACCCCCGCCCGCCGATGGTCACCTCCGGCCTCCGCATCGGTACCCCGGCCCTGGCCACCCGCGGCTTCGGTGCCACCGAGTTCACCGAGGTTGCCGAGATCATCGCCACCGCGCTCAAGGCAGGCACCAGCGCCGACGTCGAGGCACTGCAGGCACGCGTGGACAAGCTGGCAGCCGACTTCCCGCTCTACCCGCAGCACGAGCAGTGGTAACCCATGACTGAAACAACAACCGCACAGATCCTTGACGGCAAGGCCACCGCCGCCGCCATCAAGGCCGAGCTGACCGAACGCGTGGCCGCACTCAAGGCCAAGGGCGTCACCCCCGGCATCGCCACTGTGCTGGTGGGCGCCGACCCCGCCTCGCAGTTGTACGTCTCCATGAAGCACAAGCAGTCAGTGCAGATCGGGATGAACTCCATCCAGCGCGAGCTTCCGGCCGACGCCACCCAGGAACAGGTGGAGGCCCTCATTGACGAACTCAATGCGGACCCCGCCTGCCACGGGTACATCGTGCAGCTGCCGCTGCCCAAGCACCTGGACACAGACGCCATCCTGGAGCGGATCGACCCCGCCAAGGACGCCGACGGGCTGCACCCCACCAACCTTGGCCGGCTGGTGCTGAACGTCAACAACAAGATCACCACGCCGCTGCCGTGCACCCCCCGCGGTGTCATCGAGCTGCTGGAGCGCAACGGGTACAGCCTGGCCGGCAAGCACGTGGTGGTGGTGGGCCGCGGCGTTACGATCGGCCGCTCGATCGGACTGCTGCTCACGCGGCGGGACGTCAACGCCACCGTGACCCTGACCCACACCGGCACCACCAACCTCTCCGAACTGCTGAAGCAGGCGGACGTGATCGTGGGTGCGGCGGGCGTGAAGCACATCGTCAAGGCCGCGGACGTGAAGCCCGGCGCTGCCCTCTTGGACGTGGGGGTCACCCGCGAGACCGATCCGGAGACAGGCAAGAGCCGCGTCTACGGCGACATCGATCCGGCAGCCGCCGAGGTGGCCGGCTGGATTTCCCCGAACCCCGGTGGCGTGGGCCCCATGACCGTGGCCCTGCTGATGACCAACGTGGTGGAGGCCGCGGAACGCGCGGCAGGCATCGGCCAATAGGCACCGTGCAGTAGTCCCGCCAGGAAGAAGTACGACGGCGGCACCGCACCTTTCCCACGAAAGGCGCCGTGCCGCCGTCGGACGTTTAATAACGAAACTGCAAGCGTCCTTCCACATGCGCCCCGCCTCCACTAGTCTGCACAGGTGCACAACCACGCCCTGACGCCTACAGGCACCCTGACCACGGGCCCGCCTTCCGGCACCGTCATCTCCGCTGAAAACCTGACCAAGACCTATGGTGATGTCGCCGCCGTCGACGGCATCTCGTTCGCCGTGCCCGCGGGGGAGTCCTTCGGGCTGCTGGGACCCAACGGCGCGGGCAAGTCCACCACCATGAAGATGATCGGCGGCGTCACCCGGCGCTCAGCGGGGAAGCTCAGCATCATGGGACTGGACCCGGACACACACGGCCCGGAGGTGCGCGCGCACCTGGGCGTGGTGCCGCAGCAGGACAACCTGGACGAGGAACTGCGCGTCCGCGACAACCTCCTGGTCTACGGCCGCTACTTCGGCCTGCCGATGAGCTACCTCAAGCCCAAGGCCGACGAACTGCTGGAGTTCGCCCAGCTGACCGACAAGGCAAAAGCCAGGGTGGACGCGCTCTCCGGCGGCATGAAGCGCCGCCTCACCATTGCCAGGTCCCTCATCAACGAACCCCGGATCCTGCTGCTGGACGAGCCCACCACCGGGCTGGACCCGCAAGCCCGCCACATCCTCTGGGACCGCCTGTTCCGGCTCAAGGAGCAGGGGGTCACCTTGATCCTCACCACGCACTACATGGACGAGGCCGAGCAGCTCTGCGACCGGCTGATCGTGGTGGACAAGGGGCGCATCATGGCCGAGGGGTCGCCCGCGCAGCTGATCCGGGAACACTCCACCCGGGAAGTGGTGGAGCTGCGGTTCGGTTCGGAACGCAACGCCACCATCGGGGCGCAGCTGGAGGGCATCGGGGAACGCCTGGAGGTGCTGCCGGACCGGGTGCTGATGTACGCGCACGACGGCGAGTCGGCCCTTGAGCAGGTATCGGCCCGCGGCCTGAGGCCGCTGACGTCGCTTGTGCGCAGGTCCTCGCTGGAGGACGTGTTCCTTCGGCTCACCGGGCGGAGCCTCGTTGACTGAATCACTGGAAGGGGTTGGCTTGAGTCCCCGGCTGCGGGCACATTCACCGGAGGTCTCTGCCGCCAAGGCCCGGCGCTGGGGTGCGTTCTACTACGCCGAGCAGGTGCTCCGCGTCATGAGGGGGTACACCTGGTCCATCGTGATGTACAGCGTGGGCCAGCCAGTGGCGTACCTGTTCGCCATGGGCGTGGGCCTGGCTACCCTGGTGGATACCGGCAACGCGGCCTTCGGCGGCGTCTCCTACCTGGCCTTCATCGCCCCTGCCCTGTTGGTGTCCGCGGCCGTGATGACGGCGGCCAATGAGTTCACGTTTCCCATCATGGACGGCTTCAAATGGCGGCGCATCTACTTTGGCCCCCACGCCTCGCCGCTGACACCGCAGCAGATTGCCGCCGGCCAGATCATCGCCGTGACGCTTCGCCTGCTGCTGCAGTCAGCCATCTACTTCGCCGCCGTGGCATTGTTCGGTGCCTCCCCGTCGGGCTGGGGCTGGGCGGGCATCCTGGTGGCCACCCTGACGGGGCTGGCCTTTGGGCTGCCGCTGATGGCCTACTCAGCCTCCATCACCGAGGACAAGGGCCAGTTCGCGCTGGTCATGAGGTTCATCGTGATGCCGCTGTTCCTGTTCTCCGGCACGTTCTTCCCGCTGGACAACCTGCCACTGGCCGTCCGCTGGATCGGATGGATCTCACCCATCTGGCACGGCACGGAACTGGGCAGGGTGTTCAGCTTCGGATACCGGGAGCCGCTGCTCCTCACGGTTCTCCACGCCGCCGTGCTGGTGGGGCTGGCTGCCCTCGGATGGGTGCTCACGCGGCGCCGCTTCGCCCTGAGGCTGGGCCAATGAGCGCGGCCACCGGCACCGGCGGACACGGTGCGCGCCCCGGCGGCCCTCACGGAACGGCGACGGAACAGGCCCGCCGCCGGACGTTCGGACCGCTGTACTCCCGTAACGCCAGGGCCGTGATTTCCCGGGGGCTTATGGCCACGCGGAGCACCAACTGGCTGGTGATGGTGTCCGGGTTCTTCGAGCCCGTCCTGTTCCTCATCTCCATGGGCGTGGGCCTCGGCGCGATCGTTGGCGACGTCCAGGGGCCTGACGGCACGCACATCAGCTACGCCGCCTACATCGCGCCTGCACTGCTGGCAGTCTCGGCCATGAACGGTGCGGTGTACGACTCCACGTGGAACGTCTTCTTCAAGATGAACTTCGCCAAGCTCTACCAGGGCATGCTCTACACGTCACTGGGCCCTCTGGATGTCGCGCTGGGGGAGATATTCCTGGCCCTGCTGCGGGGGATGCTCTACGCCACTGGGTTCACAGCGGTCATGGGCGTCATGGGGCTGATCACCACGCCGTGGGCGCTGCTGATGATCCCGGCCTCCGTGCTCATTGCCTTCGGGTTCGCCAGCCTGGGCATGGGCATCACCAGCTTCCTCAAGACCTTCCAGCAGATGGACTGGATCAACTTCATCCTGCTGCCCATGTTCCTGTTCAGCGCCACCTTCTATCCCCTGGGCGTGTACCCGCACCCCATCCAGTGGTTCATCCAGGCCATGCCGCTGTGGCACGGGGTGGAGCTGCTGCGGCAGATCAGCGTGGGAAGCTTTACCGCCGCCACCCCCCTGCACATTGGCTATTACCTGCTGATGACCGCCGTCGGGATGCTGCTGACCACCCTGCGCCTGCGGAGCCTGTTCCTGAAGTAGCCAGGGAAGCCTACGCGGCCAAGGGTGTTCGCCGGGGGTGGAAGGCGGCGGAACCACAGTCCTCCGTTTGAGACAATAGCTGCATGCGAACTTTGGGCAGCTCCTCGTCATCCTCCAAACCCGCCCGGGGCGGTTTTTCGATGTTCCGGATCAGCGGACCGGGGCTGATGGTCCTGGTGACGGCCTTCATCGTGGCGGTCATTTTCGCGGCAAACCAGAACGACGTCGTGGGCTGGGTTGTAGCCATCATCGCCGCCTTCTGGCTGGCGCTGGCCGCGTTCGTGGTCTTCAGCATCCAGCGGGCCGCCAAGAAGGCCGGCGCAAAGCTGTCCGAGGCCCAGAGCGCCTTCCAGACGGCAGCCGGACGGGGTCCGGCGCACGTGTCCGCCGACCAGGGCGGGACGCAGGTGATCTACGAACGCACCGAGGCTGACGAGGTGCGCGACCTCAAGCTGGACCATTCGTTCAAGATCGTCCAGGTACAAATCCGCGTGGTGGAGGAGGAGCGTGCCAAGGGCGACGCCGCGAACCACGACACCATTAACCGCGCCCTCGAGACCATCCAGATCACAGCCGCCAACGCCCGGGACATGATCAAGTCCTCCGGGGGCAACGGGGAGCCGGTGACCGGAACCATCATCGACTAGAGTGGAGCGGGTGAGCTCGGCATTGAACAAGGACCACCTCCGCATCGCATCTCTGAACGTCAACGGCCTCCGGGCTGCCTACAAAAACGGTATGGCGACGTGGCTGGAGCCGCGCGAAGTGGACATCCTTTGCCTGCAGGAAGTGCGCGCCCCTGACGCCATCGTCAGGGAGTTGCTGGGGGATGGCTGGCATATCCTGCACGCCGAGGCTGAAGCGAAAGGCCGTGCCGGCGTCGCTATTGCGTCCCGCCAGGAACCGCTGGGCACCAGGAACGGCATCGGTGACGACTACTTCGCCACCGCAGGACGCTGGGTGGAAGCCGATTTCCGCGTCCCTGACGCTGCGGGAAACCCCGTCCAGCTCACCGTGGCCAGCGCCTACGTGCACTCAGGTGAAGTGGGGACTCCCAAGCAGGATGACAAGTACCGCTTCCTGGACGCCATGCACACCCGGCTTCCGGAGCTGACCAAGCACAGCGACCACGCCCTGGTGGTGGGGGACCTCAACGTTGCCCACACGCCCCGGGACATCCGCAACTCCAAGGGCAACCTCAAGAAGGCCGGGCACCTGCCGGAGGAACGCGCCTACTTCGACCGCTTCTTTGGCGAGGAGATCGGCTGGCATGACGTCCACCGGAACCTGGCCGGCGACGTCGACGGACCATACACGTGGTGGTCCTGGCGCGGCAAGGCGTTCGACAATGACACCGGCTGGCGCATCGACTACCACATGGCCACCCCCGAACTGGCCGCGTCCGCCATTTCGGCAGTTGTGGACCGTGCAGCCACCTGGGACACCCGCTTCTCCGACCACGCCCCGCTGGTAGTGGACTACCAGCTCTAAGCCCGAAAGTTTTTCCATGACCACCCAGACTTCCTCCACCGCCAAGAAGCGCATTCTTTCCGGCGCCAAGCCCACCGCCGATTCCCTGCACCTGGGCAACTACATCGGAGCCGTGCGCAACTGGGTGGACATGCAGGCGGAGTACGACGCCGTCTTCTTCATCCCGGACCTGCACGCCATCACGGTGGACTTCGACCCCGCCGAACTGGCAAAGCGCACCCGCATCGTGGCGGCCCAGTACATTGCCGCCGGAATCGACCCGGACAAGAGCATCTTCTTCGTCCAGTCCCACGTCCCCGAGCACGCACAGCTTGCCTGGGCGCTGAACTGCATCACCGGCTTCGGCGAAGCCTCCCGGATGACGCAGTTCAAGGACAAAACCCAGAAGTCCGGGGCAGACTCCGCCACCCTGGGCCTGTTCGCCTACCCCACGCTGATGGCCGCGGACATCCTGCTGTACCAGAGCGATCTGGTGCCGGTGGGCGAGGACCAGCGCCAGCACCTTGAACTGACCCGCAACCTGGCGCAGCGGTTCAACACCCGGTTTGGCCACACCTTTACGGTTCCCGAGGCCACGATCGTCAAGGAAAGCGCCAAGATCTACGATCTGCAGAATCCCAGCGCGAAGATGTCCAAGACGGGGGAGTCTCCCAACGGCGCCATCCAGCTGCTGGAGGATCCCAAGATTGCGGCCAAGCGCATCAAGTCGGCTGTGACCGACGCCGGAACGGACATCCGCTTCGATCCAGAGGAGAAGCCCGGGGTGTCCAACCTGCTGACCATCTACTCCTCCTTGACGGGCAAGTCCGTGGCGGACCTCGAAGCCGAGTACCAGGGGAAGATGTACGGCCACCTCAAGGTGGACCTCGCCGAGGTGGTGGTGGACTTCATCACCCCGCTCCGCAACCGGACCAACGAGCTGATGGCCGATCCGGCAGAGCTCGACCGCCTGCTGGCCCTGGGCGCGGAACGGGCCCGGGAGATCGCCTCCGTCACGCTGGGCCAGGTTTACCAGCGCATGGGCTTCCTTCCCTCCCTCAGCCTCGCAGGAGTCCGCTAGCGCCATGTCTTCGAGAAACGTCACCGCCAGGGGAGGTGCCTGTTCCGCCGGCCAGGTGGAGCAGACTCTGGCCGACCGGTTCGGAGATCAATCCCGCAGGAACGCAGCTGCGGAGCATGATGCGCGGAGTGAAGAGATCAGCGTCGGCGTCATCCTGGGGTTCCCTGCCGAGATAGCGGAGGAACTGCAGCGCTGGCGCGCGTCCTTTGGCGACCCCATGGCCGGCGTGGTGCCGGCGCACATCACCTTGGTCACCACTACCCCCACGCAGGACTGGGAAGCTACCCGCCGGCATGTCCGCGAAGTCGCCCGGTGCCAGAGCCCTTTCATGGTCACCATCGCCGGGACCGGGACGTTCCGGCCCGTTTCGCCCGTGGTCTTCATCAACGTTGAGGACGGGTTCAACGACTGCGTGGACCTGCACCGCAAGCTCCAGCAGGGCCCGCTCCACCGTGAGCTGCCTTTTGCGTACCATCCCCACGTCACCATCGCCCACGATGTCGCCCCGGAAAGCCTGGATGAGGCCGAAACGGTGCTGAAGAACTACAGGGCCACCTTCCCCGTGGTTAGCATGGGACTCTATGAGCATGATGCCGACGGCATCTGGCAGCTACGGGAAGAGCTGGACTTTGGGACCGAAACTGACAACCACGGCGGCACCGGCCTCACGGATGCTGCCGCGGACGCCCCAACCGAAGCAGGATAACCAGCAGCCGCTGCCTACCGAGCTGGACCGGCTGAAGCTGGCGGTCATCGAAAAGCGGATGGAGTGGAACCGGGCGCGCAGGTCCGGAGGGAAGTTCGCAGCACTGGTGGCCCTGGGGCAGTGGTTTACCGCGCGATTGAACGTCCTGCGGCCCATGCGGGCCTTCCGGCATTACAGCCTCCACTACGGGCCGCTGATGAGTGCCGGTATCGGCTTCAACATGTTTTTCTCCATCACAGGCCTGCTGGCCACCGGATTTTCCATCGCCGGCCTGGTGTTGAGCGGCCAACCCGCCCTGCTGGACACCATCATCAGCAGTGTGGCCAGAAGCGCCCCCGGCCTGCTCAAAATCAATGGCGGCCAGGGCCTTGTGGACCCCAAGGACCTGCTGGATCCCAGCGGACTCGGCTGGACCGCGGTGATCGGTGCCGTTGTCACCGTAGTCACCTCGCTGGGCTGGATCAACGGCCTGCGCGACGGGCTCCGCGGTGTACTGCAGCTGCCGCCGTTGATGGTCAATCCCATCCTGCTGAAGCTGCGCGACGCCGGAATCCTCCTGCTGCTGGGCGTGTCCCTGGTGATCAGCGCGGCCGCTTCGCTGGTGTTCGGCACTGCGGCCGGGTGGGTTTCCAACTTCCTGCACCTCACTGACGCCTTGGCCGGCCCACTCACCACGTCCGTGAAGATCATTGTGCCGCTGGTCCTTAACTGGGTCACGGCGGTGATCATGTTCCGGCTGGCTGCGGGCCTGAAGCTGTCGCGCCGGGCTTTGCTCGAAAGCACTATCCTCGCTGCCCTGGGCACCACCATCCTGCAGATTTTCAGCACCGAGCTGCTGGGCGGTGCCAGCCGGAACCCCCTCCTGGCCTCGTTTGCCGTCATCATCGGGCTTTTGATCTGGTTCAACCTGGTCAGCCAGGTCTACCTCGTCTCGGCGGGGTGGGCCGCCGTCCGCGAGGCGGACCTGGACTCCGACGGCACTCCCCGCAGCAAGACCATCCTCGGTGCAAAGCGCGCCACGCCGCAGACCTGACGCTGCCTCGGCGGTGACGTGCCGCATTCGCCTGCACGGGGCGGTCAGGGCGCGGGCACCAGACCTTCCCACTTCACGGTCCAGCCGGACGGGAAACCGGGAGCATGGCGGTCCGGGCCGTGGTCCCAGCCCGCGGCCATCAGTGCGGCTGCGGCAAGCAGCCCGCCGTTGCCTGGCAGGTACAGCGGCAAGGAGTCTGTCTGGCGGTTGTGCCCGTTCGGCAGGACAGTGTTCTTGCCGGCCTCCTGCAGGAGCGCGTCCACGGCGGACTCGGGGTCACCGAGCCGGGCGGCGGTCATGGCCATTACCGGGTAGTCCCAGCCCCAAGTGGTGTTCCAGTCCCAGTCGGCCATCACGTCCTTCAGGGTGGCCCGCATGATGTCTTCATCAATCAGGTCCGTCAGCGGGAGGACTCCGAGGGCGCAAAGCATGGAGGGATGGTCGGTCCGGATGGTGAACGGGTCCACGTCCATTGCCGCATAGATACCGTTGCGCACGCGCGGGCGCACCAGCCCGTCGGCCACCTCCTGCCAGGCCTGAACCGGCTCAAGGCCCAGCCGTTCCCGCCAGGCGGCGGCGGTGCGCAGGCCCCACTGCCAGTAGGCAAGTTCGAACGTTGGGTTGGTGACCTTTGCCCGCATGGACCCGTAGCTCTCCTGCGCGGGAATGAGCGGCGGACCAAGTTCGAAACCGCGCGGCGTGGCGTGGGCGAAAGCGGCCATGAACGCCGCGGACTCGAACACAATATCCGCGAACTCGTCCAACACCTCGCGGCTGGGGTTGGCCCGGTACACCAGCTCCGCCAGGTGGATGGGATGCGGCTGCTGCCAGATCAGGAACGTCCCGATGGGGCTGGGGCTCTCCCTTCCGTCCGGACCCACCTGCTTTGGCCAGCGGGCGCCGTCGAACCCCTGCGCCCGTGCCGTCTCACATGACGTCTCCAACACCGTGGAGTACCAGCGCAGGGAGGGGAGGAGGAGCTCCGTACGGTTCCAGTGCGCAAAATGGGCGGCATGCCACCAGTGCATCTCCAGGTGGAACCGGCCGCGCCACGAGTTGCACACCAGGCCCGTTTCCTGCGGTGGCAGCGATCCGGAGCAGTTGACGGCCGTCAGGTACTGCGAAAGGACAATCCGGCGCTCCAACTCCCTGGCCCGGTGATCCGGCGTGGCGGCCAGCTCGATAGCGCCGCCCGACTGCCAAAACCTGGGCCAGCGCTCCATTGAGGCGGCGGCAACGTTGCTGCCGGGCTGGGCTCCCCCGGGAAGCGGCGGCTCCCCAAGGGAAGGCGCGACGGCGGCACCGCTCTGGGTGCCCGCGCCCGCCTTGCCTGCCGGGCGGGAAAGGCCTGCTGCGCCCCGGGGGATGCAGTCCCCGTCCCCGGCGGAAATGAATTCGATGGACAGGTCGATGACATCCTCGCGCCGGAGAACGTCCCCGCGTAGGCGTACTTGGTGCGGTCCCGACTGCTCCACCACCAGGCCCTGCCCGGTGACCACTACGTAGTAGTGCGCGTTGTCGAGTTCGCGGTCCACCGTCCAGCTCGTGGCGCCCGGATGAAGCCCTGCAGGCTGGGGCCCGTTGAGTGTCGTGGTGTGGGCGTCCGGCCGGCTCCACTCCGCGGCGTTGTGCCACGCCTCGGAACCGTACGGGAAGTCGAGGGCGATGACCAGGCCGTCGCCGAGCGCAGGTGACTCCACGCGAATGCCGAGTTCGTCGCGGTGCGGATGGCAGGCTGTTGTGACCGTGGCTTGGTGGCCGGCAATGGTAAAGGTGCTGGTGACGATGCCCGTCCAAAGATCCAGTGTCTGGCTGGTGCCGGAGAGCTCGTCGCCGCAGATAGGCCGGCTGGTGCCGTCCTGCAGCAGCTGGAAGCCGATGCGTGCCAGGTCCAGGCGGTGCGGATTGGCCCGCAGCCATGATTCGGCTGCCGAGGTGCCTGTCTCACGGTCATTGACAATGTCTCCCACCATGTCCACGTAGGGCACCGGACCGCGCGGTGAATCGTAACGGACGGTGGAACCTGCCAGCGTGTAGCCTTCTCCGCCCGGCGCGGAGTGCCAGCCCCAATTGGACTGCGTCCCCAGCAGGGTTCCGGGCGGGAGTGCCTCCTCGCGCGGCCCTACCGGGTACTCTGCCGGCAGCGTCTGCAGCCCCGTGAGGTCCATGGTGAAAGCGAACTCGCCGTTGCCTACGGATACAGGGCTGCGCGGATCAAGCTTCCGCTGCTGGACGTTGTGGCGCTGGACCAGGGCCTTCCTGTCGATGGGCCCTGACCGGCCGTGTCCGGGGCTCGTGGCTTGCTGGCGTACGGTGCTGCTATGGCTGTGCACTGTGCACGCCCTCCTGACGATGTTGGCGGAACAACTGCCGCGGAATTCCCGCAGCGCACGCTTGACTGACCGCCCCAGCGGACAGCAACGGAGGCGAGAAAGCGGTTTCCGGCGCTTCCATCTTTGGTGGGTTCCATGTCGCTGTCAAGACTTCTCCTCCCAAGCCCCGCACCGAAAAGTTTCGGTCGACGCGGGTACGGAAATCGAGCCTGGAAGTTGTTGACGGAAATTGCTGGTCGTTGATACGTTTCACGAAATCGCTTTCCCGCTCGCCTCGACTCCCCTCATCACGGAAGAAGCCCGCCCAATGACGCGCCCCACCGCCGGAAAAGTCCGTAAATCCCTCGCCGTCCTCACGGCCGCGGCCCTTTTGGCCGTGACCGCCGGCTGTTCCAGCCCAACGTCCAATAAAGCCGAGGACGGGCCGGTGGAAATCCGGTTCTCCTGGTGGGGCAATGCCGGCCGGGCCGACCTGACCAATAAGGCCATTGCTGAATTCGAGGCCGCCAACCCCAACATCAAGGTCAAGCCGGAATACGGCGACATCAGCGGTTACTTCGACAAGCTCGCCACGCAGATGGCGGCCAACGACGCCCCGGACGTCATCACCATGGGCGGTGCTTACCCCGCGGAGTACGCCAACCGCGGGGCGCTGCTGGACCTGGGCAAGGTGCAGGGCTCCCTGGACTTGACCAAGATCGACCAGGGTGCGTTGGAGAACGGCCAGGTCAAGGGAAAGCAGTACGGAGTCTCCACGGGGGCCAACGCCCTGGCCATCGTGGTCAACCCCGCGGTCTTCACGGCGGCGGGCGTCCCCATGCCTGATGACAGCACCTGGAGCTGGGATGACTTCGCCAGGATCGCCCGCGACATTACCGCCAAGAGCCCCAAGGGGACCTATGGCACTGCGACCGTCCTCACCCATGACTCCTTGGATGCCTTCGCCCGGCAGCGCGGAGAATCGCTTTACACCCAGGACGGTCAACTCGGGCTGGGCAAGCAGACGGTGCAGGACTACTTTGACTACTCATTGAAGCTCAGCGAATCCGGTGCGGCTCCAAGCGCGTCGGAAACGGTCGAAAAGCTCAACGTCAGCACTGAGCAGACCCTGATGGGCATGGGCAAGGCCGGGATGATGCTCACCTGGAGCAACTCATTGACCGCTCTCAGCAAGGCCTCGGGCGCGGACCTGAAACTCCTGAAGCTTCCCGGCGAAAAACCCACCCCGGGCATCTGGCTCCAGTCCTCGCAGTTCTACACCATCTCCGCCCGCAGCAAACACACGGACGCCGCCGCCAAGCTAGTGAACTTCCTGGTCAACAACCAGGCGGCGGCCAAGATCATCCAGAGTGACAGGGGCATTCCCGGCAACTCCGAAATGCGCGCCGCCATCCAGGACCTGCTGACCCCGCAGGGCAAGGTGGAAGCGGATTACATCAACCAGATCGGAAAGATGGACTTCGCCCCAACGTACATCGGCCCCACCGGTTCCACCGCCGTTTCGGAGATTACCGCCCGGATCAACACCGACGTCCTGTTCAAGCGGCTAACGCCGGAAAAAGCCGCCGAACAGTGGCTCAGTGAGAGCAAAGCTGCAATCGGCAAGTAGCTGCGGGCCGGGTTGCCGGGGAAGGGCCCGCTCAGGCTGACCCGGCGTCGAGGTACTGGTCGGCCCAGGCCGCGATGATGCGCGCCGCACGGGCCGCCTGGCCCTTGCCCGTCAGCAGATGGTCGCTGCCCTCGAGGGAGACAAAGTTCCGCGGGTGCCTGGCGGTCTGGAAGATGGTGCTGGCATTCTCGATGCCCACCGTGTTGTCGGTGGGGGAGTGCAGCACCATCAGGGGCTTGTGAAGCTGCTTGATGCAGTCGGTCAGGTCGGCGTTTTCCAGGTCCTCCACGAAGTGCCTGCGAATCTCCACGCGCTTACCGCCCAGGTCCACCTCGGCGCTGCCCTCGCTGAGGATCCTGTCCAGTGCAGTGTCGAAAACGTGGGCCACGTGCTTGGGGGAGAACGGGGCACCCACTGTGGCAACGGCGTCGAGTTCCGGGATTTCCCGTGCGGCAGCAAGGACTGCTGCGCCGCCAAACGAGTGTCCCACCAGGAGGGAAATCTCCTTCCCCTCGCTGCGCATGAACTCCGCCGCCTTCACCGTGTCGGCCACCTTGTGGCTGAACGACCCTTCTGACCATTCCCCGGCGGAGCCGCCCAGGCCCAGGTTGTCGAAGCGCAGCATCCCGATGCCGCTGTCCGCCAGCGCCTTGCACATGCGCGCTGCGGAGGGGCTGTCCTTGCCCAGGGTAAATCCGTGCGAGAAGACGCCCCAGCCCTTGACGGGACCTTCCGGGATGTCGATGATGCCGGACAGCAGCTCGCCTGTGGAACCGGCAAAGGTGACTTTTTCGGAGCGGGACAAAGGTGACCCTTTCTACGGGGGGACAGCTTGCTCTATCACTAGTGGTCCCTAAACCCCCGGCTTAGGGACCAAAGCTGATGGAGCATCCGGGCTGCTTGGGGGGTGGAACGACGACGGCGCCCCCACCACACGTGGTGAGCGACGCCGTCGGCCGTTATAGCTGTTGGTGAACGAACTTAGATCCGGCGGGCCAGGATGGCCTGCTTGACCTCCGCGATGGCCTGGGTGACCTGGATGCCGCGGGGGCACGCCTCGGAGCAGTTGAAGGTGGTGCGGCAGCGCCACACGCCTTCCTTGTCGTTGAGGATCTCCAGGCGCATATCGCCGGCATCATCGCGGGAATCGAAGATGAAGCGGTGCGCATTGACGATCGCGGCCGGCCCGAAGTACTGACCGTCGGTCCAGAACACGGGGCAGGAGGACGTGCACGCGGCGCACAGGATGCACTTGGTGGTGTCGTCAAAGCGCTCACGGTCCTCGGCGGACTGCAGGCGTTCCCGGGTGGGCTCGTGGCCCTTGTTGATCAGGAAGGGCATGACTTCGCGGTACGACTGGAAGAAGGGCTCCATGTCCACGATGAGGTCCTTCTCCACCGGCAGGCCCTTGATGGGCTCCACCGTGATGGGCTTGGACGTGTCGAGGTCCTTCAGCAGCGTCTTGCAGGCAAGGCGGTTGCGGCCGTTGATGCGCATGGCATCCGAGCCGCATACGCCGTGGGCGCAGGAGCGGCGGAAGGACAGGGTGCCGTCCATCTCCCACTTCACCTTGTGCAGGGCGTCAAGGACACGGTCCGTGCCGTACATCGTCAGGTGGAAGTCATCCCAGGTGGCTTCCTCGGAAACCTCCGGGTTGTACCGGCGCACGCGCATGTGGACGTCGAACGTGGGGATTTCCCCGCCCCCGCCAACGCCGGCAGGAAGTTCAACCT
Organism: Arthrobacter sedimenti; assembly: GCF_042652025.1. Taxonomy (NCBI): domain Bacteria; kingdom Bacillati; phylum Actinomycetota; class Actinomycetes; order Micrococcales; family Micrococcaceae; genus Arthrobacter; species Arthrobacter sedimenti. The sequence continues at coordinate 222,050 of NZ_JBHSDQ010000002.1, forward strand.
TTGAGGCTGGCTCAGCGATTTCAGCGGTCATCTTAGTACTTCCTCACCATCGGCTCGTAGCGGGTAAAGACAACCGGCTTGGTGGCGAGGCGGATGCCGGCGATTGATTCCGCCGATCCGTCAGCCGGCGCATGGTCATCCTTGTACGCCATGGAGTGCTTCATGAATTTCTCGTCGTCACGCTCGGGGAAGTCCTCGCGGAAGTGTCCGCCGCGGGATTCCTCGCGGTGCAGGGCGGCCACGGTCATGACCTTGGCCAGTTCCAGCAGGAAGCCGAGCTCAACGGCCTCGAGCAGGTCCAGGTTGAAGCGCTTGCCCTTGTCCTGGACGTTGATGCGCTTGTACCGCTCCTCGAAGGATGCGATGTCGCGCAGCACCTGGTTCAGGGTGTCCGCAGTGCGGAACACCTGCATGTTGGCATCCATCGTGTCCTGCAGTTCCTTGCGGATCTGCGCCACCTTTTCGTCGCCGGTGCCGTTGCGGGCAACGTCCAGCAGTTCGGTGGTGTAGGCCAGCGGGTTCTCCGGCAGTTCCACGAACTGTGCGGTCTTGGCGTACTCGGCAGCGGCGATGCCGGCGCGCTTGCCAAACACGTTGATGTCCAGCAGCGAGTTGGTGCCCAGTCGGTTGGAGCCGTGGACGGAAACGCAGGCCACTTCACCGGCGGCGTAAAGGCCGGGAATCACGGTGTCGTTGTCCTGCAGGACCTCGGTCTGGATGTTGGTGGGGATGCCGCCCATGGCGTAGTGCGCGGTGGGGAACACCGGCACCGGCTCCGTGTACGGTTCCACGCCCAGGTAGGTGCGGGCGAACTCGGTGATGTCCGGAAGCTTGGCATCGATGTGTGCCGGCTCCAGGTGGGTCAGGTCCAGGAGGACGTAGTCCTTGTTCGGGCCGCAGCCGCGGCCTTCGCGCACCTCGTTGGCCATGGAGCGGGCAACGATGTCACGCGGCGCCAGGTCCTTGATGGTGGGGGCGTAGCGCTCCATGAAGCGCTCACCCTCCGAGTTGCGGAGGATGGCACCTTCACCGCGGGCGGCTTCGGAGAGCAGGATGCCCAGGCCGGCAAGGCCTGTCGGGTGGAACTGGAAGAACTCCATGTCCTCCAGCGGGATGCCGCGACGGAAGGCGATGCCCATGCCGTCACCGGTCAGGGTGTGGGCGTTGGAGGTGGTCTTGAAGACCTTGCCCGCGCCGCCGGAGGCGAACACCACGGACTTGGCCTGGAAGACGTGCAGTTCACCGGACGCGAGGTCATAGGAGACGACGCCGGCAACACGCTTCTGCTTGAAGGGCGTGCCGTCTTCGCGGACAGCGTCCTCTTCAACGGTCAGCAGGTCCAGGACGTAGTACTCGTTGTAGAACTCAACGTTGTGCTTGACGCAGTTTTGGTACAGGGTCTGCAGGATCATGTGGCCGGTGCGGTCCGCGGCGTAGCATGCACGGCGGACCGGTGCCTTGCCGTGGTCGCGGGTGTGGCCGCCGAAGCGCCGCTGGTCGATCCGGCCCTCGGGCGTGCGGTTGAAGGGCAGACCCATCTTTTCCAGGTCCAGCACGGCGTCGATGGCTTCCTTGGCCATGACCTCGGCTGCGTCCTGGTCAACCAGGTAGTCGCCGCCCTTGACGGTGTCGAAGGTGTGCCATTCCCAGTTGTCTTCCTCGACGTTGGCAAGGGCAGCACACATGCCACCCTGTGCCGCACCCGTGTGCGAGCGGGTGGGGTAGAGCTTGGTCAGTACTGCTGTGCGCGCGCGCTGACCGGATTCGATCGCGGCGCGCATGCCAGCGCCACCGGCACCGACGATGACGACGTCGTACTTATGGACCTGCATACCAGACGCTCTTTCTCTCAAAATTCGCTATGAAACAACGGGGCGGCTTTGCCTGCTCCGCAAAACAGGGCCCGCGGGAAAGCCCGCGGGCCCGGGGTTGTGCCAGTGCTAGGCAGGGCAGAAACCGCCCGGAAGGGCAACGCCGTTCACCACGGGGCACGGGTTGAACGTGAAGATCACCAGGGTGCCCAGGAGGATGATGACCACGGCTGCCGCGTAAAGCACGGTCTTCAGCCAGCGGCGGGTGGAGGTCTTCTCGGCGTAGTCGTTGATGATGGTGCGCACGCCGTTGGTGCCGTGCAGCATGGCCAGCCACAGCATGGCCAGGTCCCAGAACTGCCAGAACGGGTCCGCCCACTTGCCGGCAACGAAGCCGAAGTCGATGGCGTGGATGCCTTCACCCACCATGAGGTTCACGAACAGGTGGCCGAAGATGAGGACCACCAGCACCACGCCGGAAAGGCGCATGAACAGCCAGGCGATCATCTCGAAGTTGCCCTTGGAGCCGCCGCCGCGACGGTACTGGGGGGCGATCCGCCCGCTGCGGGGGCTCTCGATGGTTGCAGTCATGGCTTAGTGACCTCCGAGGGCGAGGGACAGGTGGCGGATGGAGAAGGCAACCATGGTCACGACCCAGAGGGCCAGCACTGCCCACAGCATCTGCCGCTGGTACTTGGCGCCCTTCTTCCAGAAGTCGACCGCAATGATGCGCAGGCCGTTGAAGGCGTGGAAGACGATGGCGGCAACGAGGCCGGTCTCGCCCAGCGCCATCAGGGGGTTCTTGTAGGCGCCGATCACGGCGGTGTAGGCCTCCGGTGACACACGCACCAAGGAGGTGTCCAGGACGTGGACCAACAAGAAGAAAAAGATCACTACACCGGTAATGCGGTGTCCTACCCAGGACCACATGCCTTCACGGCCGCGGTACAAGGTGCCAGCTGGTTTTGTCGGCACTGATAAACCTCCCTGCAACACAGCGGCGCTGGCATGAGATCCATGCGGGGGGAACGCCTGCTGCGAGAGCACTCGTAGCTCAGGCCTAAATCTAGGCTCCGCTAACAGCTTATTCAATTTAGGCGTTTATTGGTGCCCAGTGCTGGTGCGGATTTTCGGGTGAAATGAGACCAACGCCACATGGTTGCGGGCTTTTCGGGAAGCGGCGGGCGGGGGAGTGCCGCAAAATGCGGGACCATTGCGCAGCCGCAGGAGCCGGATGCGGCCCTTCGGCTAAAGTAGCCGTGATGAGTACAGACAAAGTGACAAGCCCGGCTTCACCCCTTGACCGCTTCATTGCGGTGATTCCGGCAGGCGGAGTGGGGACCCGCCTCTGGCCCCTGTCACGAGCAGCAGCTCCCAAGTTCCTTCACGATCTCACCGGATCGGGCAGCACCTTGCTGCGCGCCACCTATGACCGGCTGCAGCCACTGGCGGGCAACCGGATGCTGGTGGTCACCGGCCAGGCCCACCGTGAAGCCGTATGCCGGCAGCTTCCGGAAGTCCACGACGCCGACCTCGTCCTTGAGTCTGAACCCAAGGACTCGGGCGCGGCGATCGGCCTCGCGGCGGCAATCCTGCATGAACGCGATCCCGACACCATCATGGGTTCCTTCGCCGCCGACCAAGTGATCAGCCCGGACCACCTGTTCCAGCAGGCCGTCCGCGAGGCGATCCACACGGCCGCCGCCGGCAAGATCGTGACCATCGGCATCAAGCCCACCCACCCGTCCACGGGCTTCGGCTACATCCGCTCCGGCAAGGCGCTGAACATCGAAGGTGCTCCCAGCGCCCATGACGTGGTGGAGTTCGTCGAGAAGCCGGACGAAGTGGTGGCCCAGCAGTACGTCGACAGCGGCGACTACGTATGGAACGCCGGCATGTTCGTGGCGCCCGTGTCCCTGATGCTCAAGCACCTCGAAGCCAACCAGCCGGAGCTGTTCCAGGGCCTGCAGGAAATCGCCCGTGCCTGGGACACCCCGCAGCGGGACGAGGTCACCGCGCGCATCTGGCCCACCCTGCTGAAAATTGCCATCGACTACGCAGTGGCCGAGCCCGCCGCCGAAGCCGGGGACGTCGCCGTCGTGCCCGGTACCTTCCGCTGGGACGACGTTGGCGACTTCGCCTCCGTGGGCCGGCTGAACAGCGCCAAGGAAGTGGACGACGTGACCGTCCTTGGCGAAGGTGCCCGCGTGTTCACCGAGAACTCAAGCGGCGTGGTGGTCACCGATACCAAGCGCGTCATCGCCCTGATCGGCATCCAGGACGTTGTCATCGTGGATACGCCCGACGCCCTGCTGGTGACCACCATGGCCAACTCGCAGCGTGTAAAGGCCGCCGTGGACGCCCTCAAGGCAAGCGGGGACACGGACGTCCTGTAGCCGGTACACCTGCCGGCGCCCCGGGGTGCCGGCAGGTTCCGGACGTAATGCGGCGTCAGTGAATGGGTGCCAAACCCCGCACCCTCGCTAGAGTGAAGCAGTGCGCAATTACACTACCGAAGCCGAGCCCACCGCCCTGGTGGCTCCGTGGCTCGAACCGCTCCTGCCGGAACTGATCGAATTCCGCCGGGACCTCCATGCGCACCCGGAACTGTCCTTCAAGGAGTTCCGCACCACCGACAAGCTGGCCGAGCGGCTCGAAGCCGCCGGCCTGAGCCCGCGCCGCCTGGAGGGCACGGGGCTCACCGTGGACGTGGGTGAAGGCCCCATCGCCACCGCGCTGCGCGGTGACATCGACGCCCTGCCCATCATCGAAGAGACCGGCCTGCCGTTCGCGTCCAAGAACCACGGCGTCACGCACGCCTGCGGCCATGACGTGCACACCACCACCATGCTGGGCATTGCCCTGGTCCTGAACCGGATGCACCAGGAAACACCCCTCGGCGCCACCGTCCGGATCATTTTCCAGCCTGCCGAAGAGACCATGCCCGGCGGCGCGCACTCGTGCATCGAGCAGGGCGTCCTGGAGGGCGTTCCGCGGATTCTGGCGCTGCACTGCGATCCCCGGATCGAAGTGGGCAAGGTGGGAACCCGGATCGGCGCCATCACGTCTGCCTCTGACACCATCCGGATTGAGCTCTCCGGCCGCGGCGGCCACACGTCACGACCGCACCTCACCGAGGACCTGGTGTTCGCCCTGGCCCAGATTGCGGTCAATGTCCCCGCTGTGCTGTCGCGCCGCGTGGACGTCCGCAGCGGCGTGTCCGTGGTGTGGGGGCAGATCACCGCGGGCTCGGCACCCAACGCCATTCCGGGCACCGGCTACATGGCGGGCACCATGCGCTGCCTGGACCGGGAAGCCTGGCATGCCGCGGGCGAACTCCTGGACGAGGTGGTGCACCAGGTGGCCGCGCCCTACGGGGTGGACGTGCACCTGGAGCACACCAGGGGAGTGCCGCCGGTGGTGAACTCCGAGCATGAGACAGCCCTGATCGAGGCTGCTGCACGCGCCGAAATCGGCGAAAGCGCAGTGGTGCTCACCCCGCAGTCCATGGGCGGTGAGGACTTTGCGTGGTTCCTGGCCGAGCTTCCCGGGGCGATGATGCGCCTTGGCACCAAGACCCCCGGCGGCGAGGACTACGACCTGCACCGCGGCGACTACATCCTGGACGAGCGCTCCCTGGGCCTGGGCATCCGGGTGCTGACCGCGGCCGCCCTGCGGACCATCCGGGACCTGGAGCAGCCCTCCATCCCGTAGCCCCGCCACTTCTGGGCGGGCCCGCCACCAAGGGGCGGCCCGCCGTCGGGACGGCACGACGAAGGTTCAAGCCCTGGTGCCGTGCGCTCGATAAGTTGTGCACAATTTAGTTGTACGCTACCGTTGAGGTATGACCGAAGCGCCCCGCCTGGACCGGCAAGTATGTTTTGCGCTCTACTCAGCCTCCCGGGCCGCAACGGCGGTCTACCGGCCCATCCTCGACGAACTGGGGCTCACCTACCCGCAGTACCTGGTGATGCTGGTGCTGTGGGAAAGCGAGCCGCGCGGCGTGAAGGAACTCGGCGGGGAACTCGGACTGGACTCAGGCACCCTGTCCCCGCTCCTCAAGCGCCTGGAAGCACTCGGGCTCGTGGAGCGCCGGCGGTCCGGCCAAGATGAGCGCCGCGTCGCGATCCACCTGACTCCGGCCGGGCGAAGCCTCAGCGGGCCGGCCAGTGCCATCCCGCAGCGGCTGGCAGACGCCGCCGGGTTGTCCCTGGACGAACTCGAACAACTGCGGGCCACCCTGGGCAAGCTCACAGCCGCGCTGCATCAATCGCTTTAGTCGCTGTAACCCCCGGCGCTGAATCCCGCACCATCCCACCAACAGGACGGACATCTTTCGTGAAGACTCTCTACACCGCCGAGGCGCTTGCCTCCGGCGAAGGGCGCGATGGTACCGCGCGCAGCAACGACGGCAGGCTGGCAGTTGACCTCGCCAGTCCGGTCGAACTGGGCGGCAACGGCCAGGGCACCAACCCGGAGCAGCTCTTCGCCGCCGGCTACGCCGCCTGCTTCCATTCCGCGCTGCGGCTGGTTGGCCGCAAGGCAGGCGCAGACCTGACCGACTCGGCGGTGGCAGCGAAGGTCCACCTGGGGCAGCTGGACGGTGGGGCAGGCTTCGGGCTGGCCGCCGAGCTTGAAATTGCCCTCCCTGCTTTGGATCTCGCCACCGCAGAGGACCTGGTGGCCAAGGCCCACCAGGTCTGCCCCTATTCGAACGCCACCCGCGGCAACATTACCGTTGACCTCAAGATTCTGGAGTACGCAGCATGAGCACAGCCCTGGCAACCACCACCCGTGAGATCCGGCTCGCTTCCCGCCCCGTGGGCCGTCCCACCAATGGCAACTTCGAACTGGCAGAGTCACCGCTGCCCGCCCTCGAAGACGGCCAGATCCTGGTGCATAACCTCTTCATGTCCGTGGACCCCTACATGCGCGGCCGGATGAATGACGTCAAGTCCTACTCCGCACCGTTCGCCGTCGGCAAGGCGCTCGACGGCGGCGCTGTGGGTGAGGTGGTCGCGTCCCGTTCGTCGGCACACAAGGAGGGCGACGTCGTCGTCCATTCCCTTGGCTGGCGCGAGTACGCCGTGGTGGATGGCAGCGCTGCCACCCCGGCCCGCACCGACCTGGCGCCGGCGTCCGCTTTCCTCGGCGCCTTGGGCATGACCGGGCTCACTGCATACACCGGCCTGCTCAAAGTTGCGGAGTTTAAGCCCGGGGACGCCGTCTTCGTCTCGGGTGCCGCCGGCGCGGTGGGCTCCCTGGTGGGCCAGATCGCCAAAGCCATGGGCGCCTCGCGGGTCATCGGCTCCGCAGGCTCACCTGCCAAGGTGGCGCGCCTCCTGGAACTCGGATTCGATGCCGCGTTCGACTACCACGACGGTCCCGTAGTGGAGCAGTTGGAGAAGGCAGCGGGCCCGGCCGGAATCGATGTCTACTTCGACAACGTTGGCGGCGAACACCTGGAGGCTGCCCTGGCGGTCCTCAACGTGGGCGGCCGCGTGGCCATGTGCGGCGCCATCGCACAGTACAACTCCACGGAGCCCACACCGGCACCGAACAACCTGATGCAGGCGATCGGCAAGCAGCTCACCCTGCGCGGCTTCCTGGTGGGCGGCCAGCGGCAGCACGCGGCAGAGTTCGCGGAGAAGATGGCCGGCTGGCTGGCCGACGGTACCGTGCGCTATGACGAGACAATCGTTGAGGGACTCGAGAACGCGCCGCAGGCGTTCATGGATCTCCTGGATGGCGCAAACACCGGGAAGATGCTGGTCCGGCTGTAACCGCCGTACCCACCCGCCATCAGTAGGGGCACCGCGCTTTTGCGGTGCCCCTACTGCTTGGTAACAACTTGTAAACAATCCTCCGGATGGGCTCCCGGCGTGCTATGGGGACGTGGCGCAGGCCACTAAAGTTAGTGCCATCAGTGCGCTCCGGCGCAGTGCTGCGTGCCTTCAGTGAAAACAGAATTTCAGCGCCGAAACGGACACTCATTGAATTCCAGCCCGTAGCGCCACTCGCATCATCCCTGGAGGAAAATTGAAGAAATCACTCCGTGCCGTCTTCAAGCGCGGTTCAATGGCAGGTGTGGCCACCCTCGGTGCGTCCGCACTCGTGCTCACCGCCTGCGGTGCCGCCCCCGAAGCCGGAAGCTCCCCGTCAGCAGGGGCCAGCGACTACGCCGGCTGCATTGTGTCGGACTCCGGTGGATTCGACGACCAGTCCTTCAACCAGTCCTCCTACGAGGGCCTGAAGAAGACGGAGAAAGACCTTGGCATCAAGGTCAACCAGATCGAGTCCAAGACCAACAACGACTTCGAACCCAACCTCCGGGCCATGGTCACGGCCGGCTGCAACCTGACCATCACCGTGGGCTTCCTGCTCGGCGACGCCACCAAGGCCCAGGCCACCGCCAACCCGGACAAGCACTTCGCCATCATCGACTTCGGTTACGACCAGCCCATCAGCAACGTCAAGCCCATCATCTACGACACCGCCCAGGCCGCCTTCCTGGCCGGCTACCTCGCCGCAGGAACCACCAAGACCGGCACCGTGGCCACCTTCGGCGGCATCAAGATCCCCACCGTGACCATCTTCATGGACGGCTACGCGGACGGCGTGAAGTACTACAACCAGCAGAAGGGCAAGAACGTCAAGCTCCTCGGCTGGAACAAGGACTCCCAGGACGGCAGCTTCACCGGCGACTTCGAAAAGCAGGACGTTGGCAAGCAGCTGACCAAGAACTTCCTGGACCAGGGCGCGGACATCGTCATGCCCGTGGCCGGTCCCGTGGGCAAGGGCGCCGGAGCCGCGCTCAACGAGGCCAAGGCCGCCGGCAAGGACGTCAAGCTCATCTGGGTTGACTCCGACGGCTACCTCACCGCCCCTGACTACAAGGGCATCATGCTCTCCTCCGTCATGAAGCAGATGGGCGAGGCCGTGGAAACCGTGGTCACCGAGGACAAGGACGGCAAGTTCAACAACACCCCGTACGTGGGCACCCTTGCCAACGACGGCGTACAGCTGGCACCCTTCCACGACCTCGACTCCCAGGTCCCGGCCGAGCTGAAGTCCGACCTCGAGAAGATCAAGAAGGACATTGTGGACGGCAAGCTGAAGGTTGAGTCCGCAGCAAGCCCCAAGGCCTGATCCACCACAGGAAGCGCCGCCGCCGGCCCGTCACCCACTGGCCGGGCGGTGGCGCTTTTTGCTGGCCGAACGTTTACCGCGCACGGCCGGCTCCTCCCGGGACTGCAGCCACTAGGCTGGTGCTGCAGCCACATATCCCGCCCGGTCTGATCACCGGGCGCTTCGAGATTGGTCAGAGTTTTGAAACTTGAGCTTCGAGGGATCACTAAACGCTTTGGCACGCTGCTGGCCAACGACCACATCGACGTGGTGGTTGAGCCGGGACAGATCCACTGCCTCCTTGGAGAAAACGGGGCGGGCAAGTCCACCCTAATGAACGTGCTCTACGGGCTCTACGAGCCCACCGAAGGCGAAATCCTCGTCGATGACAAGCCCGTCAGCTTCCGCGGCCCGGGCGACGCCATGGCCGCGGGAATCGGCATGGTGCACCAGCACTTCATGCTGGTGCCGGTGTTCACCGTGGCGGAGAACGTTGCACTGGGCGCCGAACCCACCAAAGCCGCAGGCTTCCTCAACCTGGACCAGACCAGGCAGCGCATCAAGGAAATCTCGGACCAGTACGGCTTCGACGTGGACCCGGACGCCCTGGTGGAGGACCTCCCGGTGGGCGTGCAGCAACGGGTCGAAATCATCAAGGCCCTGGTGCGCAACGCCAAGGTCCTCATCCTCGACGAACCCACTGCCGTGCTGACACCCCAGGAGACCGATGAACTCCTGGACATCATGCGCCAGCTCAAGTCGCGCGGCACCTCCATCGTCTTCATCTCGCACAAGCTGCGCGAGGTCAAGGAAGTCTCGGACACCATCACCGTCATCCGGCGGGGAAAGGTGGTAGGCACCGCCGATCCTGCCGCTTCCACCACCGAGCTTGCTTCGATGATGGTGGGCCGGGCTGTCAGCCTGAACCTGGAGAAGGCGCCCGCCCAGCCCAGGGAAACCACGTTCGAAGTCAGCGACCTCACCGTCGTCGCACCCAACGGCCAGCACGTGGTGGACCACCTCAGCTTCCACATCAAACGGGGTGAGATTTTGGCCATTGCCGGCGTGCAGGGCAACGGCCAGACTGAACTCACCGAAGCCATCCTGGGCCTGCAGGAACGGGTTACCGGCTCCATCGTCCTGGACGGCAAGGAACTGGTGGGCCGGTCCGTCAAGGAGGTCCTGGACGCGGGGGTCGGCTTTGTTCCGGAAGACCGCACAGTGGACGGGCTGGTAGGCACTTTCTCCGTGGCTGAAAACCTGATCCTTGACCTTTACGACAAGCCGCCGTTCGCCAAGGGCATCAGCATGAGCCCGGCGAAAATCATGGAAAACGCCAAGGCCCGCATCGGTGAATTCGACGTGCGCACGCCCTCGGCCGCATCCGCCGCCGGAACGCTGTCCGGCGGCAACCAGCAAAAACTCGTCATGGCCCGCGAACTGTCCCGCCCGCTGCGGCTGTTCATCGCCTCCCAACCCACCCGCGGCGTGGACGTAGGGTCCATCGAATTCCTGCACCGGCGGATCGTCGCCGAGCGTGACCAGGGGACCCCGGTGATGATCATTTCCACCGAGCTGGACGAAGTCATGGAACTGGCTGACCGCATCGCAGTGCTCTACAAGGGCAAGCTGGTGGGCACCGTCCCTGCAGGGACCGGCCGGGACGTCCTGGGCCTCATGATGGCAGGCATCCCGCCCGAAGAACACGCGCCCAATGGGCACGCACACGCCCCGCAGGCCGGCATACCGGCCGCCACCTCCAACGCCGAGGGAGCCGACCATGCCTGACCAGCCTTCCCCCAAGCATGCCCAAGAGAACCAGCACGCCGAAAACCAGCCCGCTGAAGAAAGCCTTGGGGCTGACAAGCACCGGCACGCAGCCGACACCCCGAAGGGTGCCGCGGCGCCCGCTTCGGAGGAAAGCGCAACGGTGGTGGCGGTCGACACCGCCGGCGGCGCCATGCAGCCCTCGGCGGTTCCGGCCACGGCCCAAAGCGGACGGTTGCCGGGTGGCTCCGATACCGTGCTGCGCCGGATCTTCACCGTGAGCGGCATGGTCTCGGTCCTGGCGGTGCTGCTGGCGCTGATCATCGGCGGCCTGCTCATCGCCAGCACGGACAAGCAGGTGGCCACCGCGTCCGGCTACTTCTTCGCCAGGCCCACGGACATGCTGACGGCGGTATGGAACGCCGCCACCCGCTCCTACATCGCGCTGTTCCAAGGCTCGGTGTTCAACCCCCGGGGCAACGGCCTGGCCGCGCAGTTTGCCCCGTTCATGGAGACCCTCACCATCGCCACGCCGCTGATCACTGCCGGCCTGGGCGTGGCGCTGGCCTTCCGGGCGGGCCTGTTCAACATCGGTGCGCAGGGCCAGATCATTGTGGCAGGCATCCTGGCGGCCTGGGTGGGCTTTGCACTGCACCTGCCGATCGGCCTGCACCTGCTGCTGGTGCTCGTGGCCGGCATCGTCGGCGGCGCCCTCTGGGGCGGCCTCGCCGGCCTGCTCAAAGCCCGGACCGGAGCCCACGAAGTCATCCTGACCATCATGTTCAACTACATAGCGCTTTACTTCCTGCGCTACCTGTTGAACACGCCGGCGTTCCAGCGGCCGGGGGAGTCTAACCCCATCTCGCCCATCCTGGACCCCAGCGCGGTGTACCCGCAGATCCTGGGCAGCCAGTATCGGCTGCACCTTGGCTTCCTCCTGGCGATCGCCGCCACCGTCCTGGTGTGGTGGCTCCTGAACCGGTCCACGGTGGGCTTCGAGTTCCGGGCCGTGGGCGCCAACCCGAACGCCGCGCAGACCGCGGGCATCAACGTCTCCCGGTCCACCATCCTGGTCATGGCCATCGCAGGCGGCCTCGCCGGCATGTCCGGCGTGGCGCAGGTTGCCGGCACCGAAAAGGTGCTCACCGACGGCGTGGCCGCCACGTACGGCTTTGACGCCATCACGGTTGCCCTGCTGGGACGTTCGACGCCGTGGGGCACGTTCGCTGCCGGCCTGCTGTTCGGCGCCTTCCGCGCCGGGGCGGTCCAGATGCAGATCCAGACCGGCACCCCCATCGACATCGTCCTGGTGGTCCAGTCCCTGATTGTCCTTTTCATCGCCGCACCGCCGCTGGTCCGGGCCGTCTTCGGCCTGAACCCCCGGCGCAGGAAGCCCGCGCGCGCAGCCAAGTCCGGGCAGGCAGCCACAACCGGAGGTGCCGCATGAGCACAACAGTTTCGTCGTCCAGGCCCGGCAACCCCCAGCCCCGCGGCCCCAAAGCAGACGCCCCTTCCGCAACGCCCGCCGCCAAACCAGTCAGCTGGAAAACGCCCGTCCTGCTCACCGTGTTCGCGTTGATCTCCCTGGTGTTCTTCGGACTCCTGGCACCCCACCAGACGGCAAGCTTCGGCATCTCAACCGGCGGTGATTTCTTTCAGCTACCGGCTCTGGAAATCAACGCCTTCGCCGGTGGCATCGTACTGTCGGTGCTTCTCGTGGGCCTGGCGGGCTACGCCCTCTATTTGAAGACCAGGAACCAGCCAGCCCCCGGCTGGCTGCCCGTCACGTTCATCGTGATCTTCGTGGCTGCGTTCCTCATTTGGGTGGTGGGCGGGGCCCGCACCCCCACCATCTCGCTGGCGGGCCTCATCGCCGGATCCGTGACGCTCGCCGTTCCGCTCGTGTTCGGTTCGCTCTCCGGTGTCCTGTGTGAGCGCGTAGGAGTGGTGAACATCGCCATCGAAGGGCAACTCCTGGGCGGGGCGTTCACCGCGGCCATCGTTGCCAGCATGACCAAGAGTGCTTTGGTCGGGTTGTTGGCGGCCGCCATCGCCGGTGCAGTGGTGTCCATGGTCCTGGCGCTGTTCAGCATCAAGTACCTGGTCAACCAGATCATCGTCGGCGTCGTCCTGAACGTGCTGGTCTCCGGCGTGACCGGCTTCCTCTTCAGCACCGTGATGCAGGCCAACAAGGCCCAGTTCAACTCACCTCCCGGCCTGGACGTCATCGACATCCCGGTCCTCTCCAGCATCCCGATCATCGGGCCCATCCTGTTCCGGCAGTCGCTGGTGGGGTACCTCATGTACGTGGCCGTCGCGGTGGTCTGGGTGGGCCTGTTCAAGACCAGGTGGGGCCTGCGTGTCCGCGCGGTGGGGGAGCACCCCCAGGCGGCGGACACCTTGGGCATCAACGTCAACGCCACCCGGTTCTGGAACGTCACCCTGGGCGGTGCTGTGGCCGGCATCGGCGGCTCGTTCTTCACCCTTGTTGCCATCGACAGCTTCACCAAGGAAATCTCCGGGGGGCGCGGCTTCATTGCCCTGGCCGCCCTGATCTTCGGACGCTGGAACCCGGTGGGTGCCTTCTTTGCGGCACTCCTGTTCGGCTTTGCCGACAACCTGCAGAGCATCGTCACCATCATCGGAACCCCCGTGCCCAGCCAGTTCATGGCCATGCTGCCCTACCTGGTCACCGTGCTCGCCGTCGCCGGCCTGGTGGGCAAATCCAGGGGGCCGGCCGCCAGCGGCATCCCTTACGTCAAGGGATGACCGCCATGGAAAGTGCAGAATTGGTCAACGCACAGGCCGTGGACTGGGCAGCCCTGGAGGCAGCCGCCGTCGCCGCCATGAAGAATGCCTACGCCCCGTACTCGAAGTTTCCGGTAGGCGCCGCGGCGCTCACCGGGGATGGCCGGATCGTCAGCGGCTGCAATGTGGAAAACGCCAGCTACGGGCTGACCCTCTGCGCCGAATGTGCCCTGGTGGGAAATTTGCAGATGACCGGCGGCGGCCTGCTGCGGGCGTTCTACTGCGTTGACGGGGAGGGAAACATCCTTATGCCCTGTGGCCGGTGCCGCCAGCTGCTGTACGAATTCCGTGCCCCGGACATGCAGCTCATGACTACCCAAGGCATCAAGACCATGGACCAGGTGCTGCCCGACGCCTTCGGTCCCGAACACCTGGAGGAGACCCGGTGACTGAGAACCGAACACCGAACAGCCGCGCCGAAGCGTTCGACGCCGTCGACATCATCCGCATCAAGCGGGACAAGGGGACGCTGAGCCCCGAACAGATCGACTGGACCATCGACGCATACACCCGCGGGGCCATCGCTGACGAGCAGATGGCGGCCTTGAACATGGCCATCCTGCTCAACGGCATGGACCGGGCCGAGATTGCCCGCTGGACGGCGGCCATGATCGCTTCCGGTGAACGGATGGATTTCTCCAGCCTTCGGCGTCCCGACGGCGGCCTGAAGTACACGACGGACAAACACTCCACGGGTGGGGTGGGGGACAAGATCACCCTGCCGCTGGCCCCGCTGGTGGCGGTGTTCGGCGTCGCGGTGCCGCAGCTGTCCGGCCGCGGCCTGGGGCACACCGGAGGCACCCTGGACAAGCTGGAGTCAATCCCCGGATGGCGGGCCAACCTCAGCAACGACGAGATCCTGGCCCAGCTCCAGGACGTTGGCGCAGTGATCTGCGCCGCCGGCGCCGGACTTGCCCCCGCCGACAAGAAGCTGTACGCGCTCCGGGACGTCACCGGCACGGTGGAGGCCATCCCGCTGATCGCGTCATCGATCATGAGCAAGAAGATCGCAGAGGGCACCGGCTCGCTGGTCCTGGACGTCAAGGTGGGCAGCGGGGCGTTCATGAAGGACGAAGCGACAGCCCGCGAACTCGCCGAAACCATGGTGGCGCTGGGCAAGGACGCAGGAGTCAACACTGTTGCGCTGCTGACCAACATGGACACCCCGCTGGGCCTTACCGCCGGCAATGCCATCGAGGTCGAGGAATCGCTGGAGGTCCTGGCGGGCGGCGGTCCTGATGACGTGGTGGAGCTGACTGTGCGGCTCGCCGAAGAAATGCTCGCCGCGGCAGGAGTGCGCGACGCCGATCCCGCGGCCGCCCTGAAGGACGGCAGGGCCATGGACGTCTGGAACCGGATGATCTCGGCCCAAGGCGGCGACCCCCGGGCAGCCCTTCCGGTGGCCACGGAATCCGACCTTGTGTACGCCCCCGCCGACGGGGTGCTGGTGGAACTGGACGCGCTCGCCGTCGGAGTAGCCGCGTGGCGCCTCGGTGCCGGCCGTGCACGGAAGGAGGACCCCGTCCAGGCCGGGGCGGGGGTGCGCATGCACGCCAAGCCGGGCGCCACAGTCCGCGCAGGGGAGCCGCTGATGACGCTGCTCACCGATACTCCGGAGCGGTTCGCCCGTGCCCGCGAAGCCCTGGAACACGCCGTGGTTATTGCTCCGGAAGGTTCACGGCCCGCCCAGCAGCTCATCATCGACCGCATAGCATAGTGACCAATGCAGGCCATCAATGACTTCATCCTCGCCGCAGCCGGACAGCCGTGGGTGCTGGTCCTGGTGCTGGCCTGCTGCATCATCGACGGCTTCTTTCCGCCGGTCCCCAGCGAGTCGGTGGTGGTGGGCCTCGCGGCGGTAGCGGCCACCGCCGATGTTCCCAATCCGCTGTTCCTGGCCCTGGTGGCTGCAGCGGGGGCCTTCGCCGGGGACAACATCGCCTACCTCCTTGGCCGCCGTGTGGGCACCACTCGATGGGCGTGGATGCGCGGGCCCCGCATGCAGGCCGCTTTCCGCTGGGCGGGCCGTGAGCTGCGGAAGCGGCCGGCGTCGCTGATCCTGGTGGCGCGCTTCGTCCCGATCGGCAGGGTTGCCGTCAACCTGACCGCCGGGGTCACCCACTATCCCCACCTGCGGTTCGTGGGGCTGACCGTCCTTTCCGCCAGCCTGTGGGCAGCCTACTCGGTGGCTATCGGGCTTTTCTTTGGCCAGTGGTTTGAGGACAACCACCTCCTGGGTGCCGCAATCGCCATTGTCTGCGCCGTCGCGCTGGGCGTCGTGGTGGACCTGGTGATCAACAAATTCCGCGGCAAACCCAATGTGGTGGAACGGATCCGGGAACCCGGGGCCTGACCGGCGCGTTTAAGGGGTAATTCCGGGCATTGGGGCGTAGCGGACAGGCCCCGGCGCGTGGGACACTTAGGAACGATTTCCGCTTTGGCTGCGGCACATAGGCTGTGTCATTTTTCATACAGGAGCAACACCGCGTGGAGTTTATTAATGAGGCCGTGCTCCATGCAGCGGGCCAGTGGTGGATTTACCCCGTCCTGCTCGTGTTCTTCTTCGTGGACGGCTTCGCCATGGTGGTCCCCAGCGAGACCCTCATAGTCGCTCTTGCTGCGTTCTCCCGGCACAGCGGCGAACCCAACCTCTGGATCCTTGGTGTCACGGCGCTGGTAGGCGCCATCGCCGGCGACAACATGGCCTACATGCTCGGCCGCAGGATCGGCCTGGACCGGTGGGGGTGGATGCGCAAGCCCAAGGTCCGGAAAGTCTTCGCGTGGGCCCGCTATGAGCTTGAAAAGCGCGGGGCTGTGCTGATCTTCACCGCCCGCTACATCCCCTGGGGCCGGGTGGCCGTCAACTACGTCGCCGGCAGCACAGGTTTTTCGCACCGCAGGTTCTTTGTGTTCGACGCCTTCGCCTGCCTTACCTGGGTGGGCTACTCCCTTGGCATCGGCCTGCTGGCCAGCTCCTTCCCCTGGCTGCACCACAACCCGCTGCTCAGCGCTGGCATCGCGGTAGTGTTCGCCATCGTCCTGGGCGTCGTCATCGACCACCTGCTGCGCTGGTGGCACAAACGGCTGGGACGTGACGATACGCCGGACGCGGACGGCTGGACCGAAGGATCGTCCGGCTCCGGCCACGAGGGCCGGCCCGGCACGCAGGCCTTCGTGGTGCCGTCGGCAGAGGCAGGCCCCGCCGCCAAGTAGCAGCCGGCCTTGGACGGCTGGTTTTGGGCCGCTGGCTTTGAACTCCGCCCCACCCTAAGGTGGAAACGTGACTGAGCCCATTGTTGACGCCGCCCCTGCCATCGATTTTGACCTGAAGAGCCTGCCGAAGGTCTCCCTGCACGACCACCTGGACGGAGGACTCCGCCCGGCCACCATCATCGAACTGGCGGAAGCCGTTGGCCACACGCTGCCCTCAACGGATCCGGTGGCCCTGGGGCAGTGGTTCCGCGAATCAGCAGACTCCGGATCGCTGGTCCGCTACCTGGAGACGTTCGACCACACGGTAGCCGTCATGCAGACCTACGACGGCCTGTTCCGGGTGGCGAAGGAGTTCGTCGAGGACCTCGCGGACGACGGCGTGGTGTACGGCGAAGTCCGGTGGGCACCCGAGCAGCACCTCCAGAAGGGGCTCAGCCTGGATGAAGTCGTCGAAGCTGTGCAGGAAGGCCTTGAGGCCGGAGTCGAGGCTGTGTCCGAGACCGGACGCGAGATCCAGGTGGGCCAGCTGATCACCGCCATGCGCCACGCCGACCGCGGCCAGGAGATCGCCGAACTGGCCATCCGCCACCGCAACAAGGGTGCCGTGGGCTTTGACATCGCCGGCGCCGAGGACGGCTTCCTGCCCAGCCGCTTCAAGGACGCCTTCACCTACCTTGCACAGCACAATTTCCCCGCCACCGTGCACGCCGGTGAAGCAGCCGGGCTGGAGAGCATCCAGTCGGCGCTGGTGGACGGCCGCGCCCTGCGGCTGGGCCACGGCGTCCGCATCGCCGAGGACATCATGGTGGAGTTCGACGACGACGAGGAAGCCGGCGATACCGTAGGCCTGGTCACCCTGGGCGACCTCTCCAGCTGGGTCCGCGACCGCGGCATCGCACTGGAAATCTGCCCCTCCTCCAACCTCCAGACCGGCGCGATCGCTGAATTCGGCGAAGGGATCGAAAGCCACCCGCTGGACATGCTCTACCAGCTGGGCTTCAACGTCACCATCAACACCGACAACCGCCTGATGAGCGGTGTCACCCTGACGGACGAGTTCAACCTGCTGGTGGAAACCTTCGACTACGACCTCGACGACCTGCTCGAGCTCACCCTCAACGCCGCCGAGGCGTCCTTCCTGCCGCTGGAGGAAAAGGAAGCGCTGGTGGAATACATCAACGACGCCTACGCCAACCTTGGCTGATCCGGATCCCCGGCCCGGCAGTTCCGCAATCGAAGAGCTGCTGGGCCAAATTGCCCAGCTGCGCCAACACTGCCCCTGGATGGGCGCCCTGACGCACGCTTCCCTGGTGGAGTACCTCCTGGAGGAGGCCTACGAGGTGGCCGAGACCATCGAGGAGGGCCACCCGGACAAGGAGCTCCAGGGCGAACTGGGTGACGTTCTGCTCCAGGTAGTGCTCCATGCCCGCCTTGCGGAGGAGCGCGGCGCGTTCACGTTCGACGACGTGGCGCGCGGCCTGGGTGCCAAAATGGTCCGCCGCAACCCGCACGTCTTCAGGCCGGACGGGTCCCTGCAGGACAGCTTCCCCGCCACGGTGGCGGAGATCGAGCAGAAATGGGATGCGGTCAAGCGGGCCGAACGCCCTGAACGCCGCGGAGCCTTTGAAGGAATCCCGGAGGCCCTCCCGGCGCTGGCCAAAGCGCAAAAGTCGCTGGACCGCGCAGCCCGTGCCGGCCTGGAGCTGCCAGCCGGGGAACCGATCCCCGAAAACGAGGACGAGCTCGGAACCCTGCTGCTCGCCGTCGTGCGTTCCGCCCGGGACAACGGCATGGACGCCGAGCGTGCCCTGCGCGCCGCCGTCCGCCGCTACCAGGGCGATGACGGCCCGCAAGGCGGCCGCAGCGGACCCGCGCCATCATGACGTCCGGCCCTTGACCGGTTTGAGTAACCCGGAGCACTCTCGACTACGCTAGTCGGTGACGAGTACGTCGAGTTTTCTGCCTGATTCCCCCCGTTAATCGCCCATAAGGAGCAAATTCATGGCGCTTATCGATGCCATCCACGCCCGCGAGATCCTCGATTCCCGCGGCAACCCCACCGTAGAAGTTGAAGTCCTGCTGTCCGACGGCCAGATCGGCCGCGCGGCGGTTCCCTCCGGTGCCTCCACCGGTGAGCACGAGGCCGTCGAACTGCGCGACGGCGACAAGGGCCGCTACCTGGGCAAGGGCGTGCAGAAGGCCGTCGACGCCGTGATCGACCAGATCGCCCCCGCCCTGACCGGCTTCGACGCCACAGACCAGCGCAGCATCGACCAGGCCATGCTGGACCTGGACGGCACCCCCAACAAGGGCAAGCTCGGCGCCAACGCCATCCTGGGCGTCTCCCTGGCAGTCGCCAACGCAGCCGCAGCCTCCGCTGACCTGCCGCTCTACAAGTACCTGGGCGGCCCCAACGCGCACGTCCTGCCCGTGCCGCTGATGAACATCCTCAACGGTGGCTCCCACGCCGACTCCGACGTCGACATCCAGGAATTCATGATCGCCCCCATCGGCGCTGAAACCTTCTCCGAAGGCCTGCGCTGGGGTGTCGAGGTCTACCACAACCTCAAGTCCGTCCTGAAGGAAAAGGGCCTGTCCACCGGCCTCGGCGACGAGGGCGGCTTCGCCCCCAACCTGCCGTCCAACCGCGCGGCACTGGACCTGATCCAGGAAGCCATCAAGAACGCCGGCTACACCCCGGGCAAGGACATCGCCCTGGCCCTGGACGTTGCCTCCTCCGAGTTCTACAAGGACGGTGCCTACCAGTTCGAAGGCAAAGCCCTGTCCGCCACCGAGATGAGCGCCTACTACGCCGAGCTCGTGGACGCCTACCCGCTGGTCTCCATCGAGGACCCGCTGGACGAGAACGACTGGGAGGGCTGGAAGACCCTCACCGACACCATCGGCGACAAGGTCCAGTTGGTGGGTGACGACCTCTTCGTCACCAACCCCGCCATCCTGCAGCGCGGCATCGACACCAGGACCGCCAACTCCCTGCTGGTCAAGGTCAACCAGATCGGTTCCCTGACCGAGACCCTGGATGCCGTCAGCCTGGCCCAGCGTGCCGGCTACACCACCATCACCTCGCACCGCTCCGGCGAAACCGAAGACACCACCATTGCCGACATCGCGGTGGCCACCAACGCAGGCCAGATCAAGACCGGCGCCCCTGCCCGCTCCGAGCGCGTTGCCAAGTACAACCAGCTGCTGCGGATCGAAGAGGAACTGGACGACGCCGCACGCTATGCCGGACGCAGCGCGTTCCCGCGTTTCAAGGGCTAGTAACCGGCTAAACCCTTCAGCGGTGGCTATGGTTGAAAGACCATAGCCACCGCTGTTTTTCCAGCAGCAGTTGTCCCAGAAGTGTTGTCCAGCACAGATAGTGGCGGCCCCGGCAGGCTGCGTTTCAGGAGTGTCATGGCTACCCGCCGCCCCAAAGTTCCCAAGGTCGCCCCCACCCGTCCAGCCAAGGAAACGGCCGACGACGGGCCCTCCGGCGGTGCCGATGTTATCCGGGCGGATTTCCGCCCGGCCAAGGGAACGGCCGCCAGGGACACGGCACGGCCAAAGGACCACCACGGGCACGGAGCTTCCGGCCAGCCCGGCGCCGGAAAGGCGGGGGAGGCCCCCAAGCCCAAACCTGCCGCCGCACGCAAGGGCAGCAGTTCCACGGACGGCAAGGACACCCCTGACCGCGAAGACGGGCAGCACCCCGTCCCCGCCAAGGCGTTCTCCGGGCGCATGCTCGCGCTGGCCGTGGTGATGATTGCCATCACCATCATGCTCGCGCCCACGGTGAAGATCTTCTTCGACAAGAAGGCCGAAATCGACGCGTTGCACGCCGATATCGCAGCACGTCAGGCCGAAGGCGACGCCCTCCGCCAGCAGGTTTCGCGCTGGCAGGACCCCAACTACGTCAAACAGCAGGCCCGCGACCGCATTAACATGGTTATGCCGGGCGAAACCGGCTACTGGGTTTTTGGCAGCGATGAGCCGGCCGCAGAAAGCAGTAGCCCCGCCGGCGCAGCAGCACAAGACCCCGCCGATCTGCCGTGGGTGGATTCCCTGTGGGAGTCCATCAGGCGCGCGGCCACAGACTGAACCGCACAAGGAAG
Source organism: Arthrobacter sedimenti (assembly GCF_042652025.1). Taxonomy (NCBI): domain Bacteria; kingdom Bacillati; phylum Actinomycetota; class Actinomycetes; order Micrococcales; family Micrococcaceae; genus Arthrobacter; species Arthrobacter sedimenti. The sequence continues at coordinate 242,892 of NZ_JBHSDQ010000002.1, forward strand.
GACGGCCCGCGACAGTGGAACACAACACGGCAGCCGCCCGGGACGAATCCCGCCAACCGACAGCACACGACCTTGAAGTACTGAGCAGGCAGCTGGGACGTCCCGTCCGCGACGTCGTGGAGATTCCGGCCCGCTGCATCTGCGGCAACCCCCTGGTGGCGGCCACCGCACCCCGCCTCAGCAACGGCACTCCTTTCCCCACCACCTTCTACCTGACGCACCCGGTGATCACATCCGCGGTTTCCAGGCTTGAGGCGGCGGGGGTCATGAACACCATGAACGAACAGCTGGCCACCGATGACGGACTCGCCGCGGCCTACCGGGCAGCCCATGAAGAGTACCTGGCCGCCCGCGAAGCCATCGGGCAGCGTTCGGGCATCGGCCCGGTGCCGGAAATCGACGGCGTCTCCGCCGGCGGGATGCCCACCCGCGTCAAGTGCCTGCACGTCCTGGTGGGCCACTCCCTGGCAGCGGGAAGCGGCGTCAACCCCCTCGGCGACACGGCGATCGGGATGATCAGCGAGTGGTGGACGGCGGACAAGTGCTACTGCGACGGCGCCTGGGACACCACCGGCGAGGCACCGTCCCGGGACCTCAGCCGGCACGGACCGCAGGGCCTGCCCGGTATCGTGGGACGCCCGGCCCCCGTCCGGAAGTCTGCCGGCACCGCAGGAGCCGCCGAATGACCCGCGTGGCCGCCATCGACTGCGGCACCAACTCCATCCGGCTCCTGATCGCGGACATCCACCACGGCAACGGCGGCACGGGCCTGACGGACGTAGTCCGCGAGATGCGCGTGGTCCGGTTGGGCCAGGGCGTGGACGCCACCGGCGAACTGGCACCCGAGGCCCTCGACCGGACCTTCGCCGCAGCCGCCGACTACGCTCGGCTGATCAAGGAACACGGCGCAGAGCGGATCCGCTTCGTCGCCACCTCCGCCAGCCGCGACGCACGCAACCGGGACGTCTTCGTGGACGGAATCCGGGACCTGCTGGGCGTGGAGCCCGAAGTCATCTCCGGGGACGAGGAAGCGGCACTGTCCTTTGCCGGTGCCAGCAGCGTCCTGCCCATCCTCGACGGCCACCAGGTGCTGGTGGTGGACCTCGGCGGGGGAAGCACCGAGTTCGTCCTCGGCACTGCGGACGGCGTGACCGCGGCGAAGTCCGTGGACATTGGCTGCGTCCGCCTCACCGAACGGCACCTTAGCGACGATCCCCCCACCCCTGCCCAGATCGCGGCCGCGGAAGCCGACGTTGACGCAGCCATAGCCCGCGCCGGACGCGACGTGCCGCTGGAACGCGCCACCGCCGTCGTCGGTGTTGCCGGGTCCGTCACCACCATCACCGCCCACGCCCTGCGCCTGCCGGAATATTCGCCGGACGCCATCCACGGCACGGAACTGCCCGTCGCCGAGGTCCGTGCAGCCGCCACCGACCTGCTCACCATGACCCGGGACAAGCGCGCGGCCCTGCCGTACATGCACCCGGGACGCGTGGATGTCATCGGTGCCGGGGGACTGGTCTGGCGCCGGATCCTGGAACGCATGGGGGAGCTGACCGGCGGAAGGATTACCGCAGCCACGGCCAGCGAGCACGACATCCTCGACGGCATCGCGCTGAGCATCGGGTAGGCCATGCATTCCACAACAGCTTCCACCCGCTTCTTGCCGCGGGCGGCGGCGGCACTGATGGCCGTCCTCCTGGCCGCATGCTGCCTCTGCGGCGGCCTCTTCGCCGCACCCTCCGCACGGGCCGATGAGTGGCGCGACAAGGAATACTGGCTGGCAGATTCCGGCATCACCAAGGCCTGGGAAGTGTCAAAGGGCGCAGGCGTCAAGGTAGCCGTCATCGACAGCGGCATCGACGCCCAGCACCCGGACCTCAAAGGCGCCGTCGTTGGCGGGTACGATGCATCCGGCTCCGGCCAGCCCGACGGCCAAAAGAGCGTGGGCTCCAAGCCCGAACACGGCACCCTGGTGGCCACGATGCTTGCCGGCCGCGGCCACCAGCCGGCCAGCGCAAGCCCCAGCCCCAGCCCAGGACCGCCGGGTACACCGCCCGACGGCATCATGGGAGTGGCGCCGGAAGCACAGCTCCTTTCAGTCTCCACCTGGCTGGGCTCGCCCAATCCTTCGGGCAAGAGCGACCAGGACCAGATTCCCGAGGCCGTCCGGTGGGCCGTGGACAATGGCGCCAAGGTGATCAACATTTCGCTGGGCAGCACTACGCCGCAGTGGCCGCAAAGCTGGGACGCCGCCTTCCTTTACGCGGAACAGAAGGACGTGGTCATCGTCGCGGCGGCCGGCAACCGGGTGGGCGGCAACACCCAGGTGGGCGCACCCGCCACCATCCCGGGCGTCCTGACCGTCGCCGGGCTGGACCGGAAGAACGTGGCCAGCGTGGACGCTTCCTCGCAGGGGATCAGCATCGGTGTGGCCGCGCCCGCCGAAAACCTCTTGGGCGGACTCCCCGGTGGCGGCTACGCGGAGTGGGCCGGAACCTCCGGCTCCACCCCCATCGTCGCGGGCGTGGCCGCCCTGATCCGGTCCAAGTGGCCGGATATGAGTGCTGAACAGGTGATCAACAGGATCATCACCACGGCCAAGGACGCAGGAGCCCCGGGCAAGGACCCGCTGTACGGCTACGGCATCCTCAACGCCGAGGCAGCACTTAAAGCCGATGTTCCGCAGGTGTCGGTCAATCCGCTGGGCACCATCGCCGAGTGGATCCGCGTCCACAGGCGGGGAAACGCTGCTCCCGCAACCCCACTGCCAACCGCCACCCAGGTGCCCAGCGCCGCACCCACGCTGCCCGAAGCAACCGTTCCCGCCGCCAAGGCGCCGTCCCCGCGGGACAGTGCCATCGGCGCCGCCGTCGTGATCGGGTTTGCAGTCCTGTTTGTCGCGATCATCGTGGCAGCCGCCATCCAGCTTCGCAGGGCCGCCCGCAACCCCGCCCTTGCCGCAGACGAACCCGAAACAGGGGTGCTGGACAAGGTGCATCCAGCCAGGAATTCCAACGTTACAGACGGTCGTCGAAGTTAGTGAAGATTTTCACAAACTGCGCTATCCTTATACTATGGCAACCACCCCACAGCTCCAGGACCGTCCCAGGGTACTCGTCGTCGGCGGCGGGTACGTCGGCCTCTACGTAGCACTGAAACTGCAGAAGAAGATCGCGAACGCCGGTGGCATCGTCACCGTCGTTGATCCCCTGCCCTACATGACCTACCAGCCCTTCCTTCCCGAGGTGGCCGGCGGCAACATCGAAGCCCGCCACGCGGTGGTATCCCACCGCCAGCACCTCAAGCAGACGGAACTGATCCAGGGGCGCGTTACCTCCATCGACCACGTCAACCGCAAGGCTGTGGTGGCTCCCGCCGACGGCGGCGAAAACTTCGAGGTTCCCTACTTCGACGTCGTGCTCGCAGCCGGCGCCATTACCCGCACGTTCCCCATCAAGGGCCTGGCAGACAACGGCATTGGCCTGAAGACCATCGAGGAAGCCGTTGCGCTGCGCAACAAGCTGCTCGAGCGCATCGAGGTTGCGTCCACCATGACGGACCCTGCGGCACGCGCCCGGGCCCTCACCTTCGTGGTGGTCGGTGGCGGCTTCGCCGGCATCGAGTGCATCACCGAAATGGAAGACCTCGCCCGCGCCGCCGTGCGCAACAACCCCCGCATCAAGCAGGAGGAAGTCCGCTTCGTCCTGGTCGAGGCCATGGGCCGCATCATGCCCGAGGTCACTGCCCAGCAGGCCGACTGGGTGGTGGAACACCTGCGCAGCCGCGGCATTGAGGTCCTCCTCAACACCTCGCTGGACAGCGCCGAAGGCACCCTCAAGCTGATCAACCTCCCGGACAAGACCCCGGCCCAGGAATTCGAGGCGGACACCCTGGTATGGACCGCCGGCGTGCAGGCCAACCCCATGGTCCGCTCCACCGACTTCCCCCTTGAGCCCCGCGGCCGGGTCCGGGTCCTTCCGGACCTGCGCATCTCCGGCGACGAAGGCATCGTGGAAAACGCCTGGGCAGCCGGCGACATCGCCGCTGTTCCGGACCTCACCGGCAAGGGCCTGCCGGACGGCACCTGCGTACCCAACGCCCAGCACGCCCTGCGCCAGGCCAAGCGCCTCGCCAAGAACCTCTGGGCCTCCCGCTGGGACAAGCCGCTGACCGACTACAAGCACAAGAACCTCGGTGCCGTGGCCGGCTTCGGCGAGTGGAAGGGCGTTGCCAACATCAATCTCCTGGGCCGCATCGGCCTCAAGGGAGCGCCGGCCTGGCTGGCCCACCGCGGCTACCACGGCATGGCCATGCCCACATTCGAGCGCAAGTTCCGCGTCATCCTGAACTGGATCATCGGCTTCTTCGCCGGCCGCGACACCACCCAGCTGATGGACCTGGACAACCCCCGCGGCGCCTTTGTCTCGGCAGCAACCCCGGCCCCGAAGCCTGCAGCTGCTCCCGCAGCCGTGCCGGCCGGCGGCTCCGGTTCAACCGCTGCCGCAGCTCCGAAGGAGACCGTGGCGGCCAACGCCAAGTAGCGCGTCTGTTCCACCACGCTTCACAGCGCACGACGGCGGCCGTCCCCTTCGCGGGGGCGGCCGCCGTCGGCGTTTCCAGCCAAGGCGCCCCTGGCAGGTACCATTGACCCGGCGCCCCAGTAGCCCAATTGGCAGAGGCAGCGGACTTAAAATCCGCGTGTTGTGGGTTCGAGTCCCACCTGGGGTACAACTGCCCGGCCGCCACGATCAGTGCCGTCCACAAGGAAGCCGCCTGCGATTGCAGGCGGCTTCATTGCGTTTAATTCCGCATAGGCAACGACTGTTATAAGGCTGTGACCTCAGTCACTTAGCTTCGCTGCTGTCTATGCATTAGCTTGAACCTAAATCAGGAATACCTGGTCCAATTCCGGGCGCCTCGGCGCTCCATTGATCCGTTCGCGCATCGCATGGCCCTGTTTCGGAAGGCAGACAAATGTACCGAAAGAAAGTCCTCACCTCGTTGGCAGCAGCAGCCACGTTCAGCATGCTGCTGTCGGCCTGTGCCAACCAGGCGGGCCCCGGCACCACCGAAAGCTCGGGTTCGTCCAGCAAGGTGAATATCCCCGCCATTTCGAAAGTGGATGTCCCCTCCGGCGCCGTCAAGCCCGCCGGTGACGGCAAGGCCACCTGCCCCGCGACCACCACGCTGGCCTACGCAGGCGCGCAGACCGGTCCCAACGCCCAGCTCGGCGTCAACATCTTCAACGGCATCCAGCTGGCCATCGACCAGCACAACAAGGCCAACCCCGGCTGCCAGGTCCAGTTCAAGAAGTTCGATACCGAAGGTGACCCCAACAAGGCCACCGGCCCCGTCACCCAGATGGTCAGCGAGCAGGACATCGTTGGTGTGGTCGGCCTGCCCTTCTCGGGTGAATCCAAGGCCACGGGCAACATCTTCGAGCAGAAGGGCCTGGTCCACATCACGCCGTCGGCCACCAACCCCACGCTCACCGAGAACGGCTGGACCACCTTCTTCCGGGGCCTCGGCAATGACGCCGTCCAGGGCCCGGCGGCGGCCAAGTTCCTCACCGGCAAGCTGGGCGCCAAGAAGGTCTACCTTGTCCAGGACGACTCCGACTACGGCATCGGCCTGGGCACCTCCACCTCCGCCGGACTGGGCAGTGCACTGGCCGGAACGGAAAAGGTGACCACCGGGCAGAAGGACTTCTCGGCAGTCATCTCCAAGATCATGAACGCCAAGGCTGATGCCGTCTTCTACGCCGGCTACTACGCCGAGGGCGCACCGTTCGACCAGCAGCTGGTTGGCAAGGGCTTCACCGGAACCTTCGTGGCACCGGATGGCGTGAAGGATGACCAGTTCATCAAGCAGGCAGGCGACGCTTCCAACAACGCCTACTTCACCTGCCCCTGCATCCCCGGTGAGCTCATCACCGACTTCGCCACGGCCTACAAGGACGTCTCCAAGGGCGCAGAACCCGGAACGTACTCGATCGAAGGCTACGACGCCGCTACTGTCCTCCTGTCCGGCATTGACGCAGGCAAGCAAAGCCGCGCGGACCTGCTGGCCTGGGTAAAGGCCTACGACAAGGACGGCCTGAGCAAGCACTACAAGTGGGACGCCAAGGGTGAACTCCAGGCCCCGACCGTCTACGGCTACAAGGTGGAGAACGGCAAGATCGTCCCCGTCGGCCCCATCGGGGAGTAGCAGTCCAGCAGGAATCGGCTGTGGGGGCCAGCAGATGCGGCCCCCACAGCCTTTTCTTCGCTTGGCAGCATCCCACGACCAACCCAGGTCACTAGACACAAGTCCCACGGCCGGGCCCACAAGGCCGCGTGCAACTGGATCAGGACGTTCCCATGCTTTCCACTCTTGTCCCACTACTTCCGACGGAAAACGACTGGATCACCTTCGACATACCGTCCCTGGCCGAGAACTTCTGGAGTGCCACCTTTGACGGCCTCACCTTCGGAGCCATCTACGCGCTCGTAGCGCTGGGTTACACCCTGGTCTACGGCGTCCTCAACCTGATCAACTTCGCCCACTCGGAAGTGTTCATCGTTGGCTGCTACGCAGTCTTCTTCACGCTCAGCACCCTGGGATTCGGCCCTTCCGTACCCCGGCTCGATATCTGGGCCATCATCCTCAACCTGTTGCTGGCACTGGTTTTGGCCATGCTTGCCTCCGCAGTGACAGCCTTCCTGCTGGAACGCATCGCCTATAAGCCGCTCCGCAAGCGGAACGCGCCGCGCCTGGTCTTCCTGATTACTGCCATCGGCGCTTCCTTCACCATCCAGTACCTGATCTACCTGTGGCGCGGTCCCAGCCCTGAGCTTGCCTTGACCATGTTCCGTCCCACGCCGATCTTCGATGTGTTCGGCACCATCATCGACTCCCAGCAACTGGTGATCATCATTGCCGCGGTGATCATGATGGTGGGCATCGACAGGTTCATCAGCAAGTCGCGCACCGGCCGCGGCATCCGCGCGGTGGCGCAGGATCCTGACACCGCCACATTGATGGGCGTCAACAAAGAGCGCATCATTATTACCACCTTCGTCATCGGAGGCCTGCTCGCAGGAGCCGCCGCTTTGTTCTACGTCATGAAGATCCCGTCCGGTGTCCAGTACAGCGGCGGCTTCGTCCTTGGCATCAAGGCGTTCGCGGCCGCAGTGCTCGGCGGCATCGGCAACGTCCGCGGCGCCCTGCTGGGCGGCCTGCTGCTTGGCCTGATCGGCAACTATGGCCAGATCCTGCTGGGCAACTCGCAGTGGACCGACGTCGTCGCGTTCGTGGTGCTGGTGCTCGTGCTGCTGCTGCGGCCCGAAGGCATCCTGGGAACCTCCCTTGGAAGGAGCAAAGCATGAGTATGACGGACGGCCCCACGCCGCTGCGCACAGCGGCTGCCGAACAGGCTGCGGAGGACCGCGAAGCCTCCTCGAAAGCCCCGGGCAGGAGCGCGCTCCGGCAGCAGGGGAAACGGAAGCCCGGATTCTTCTCAGACCGCTGGCAGGCGTTGTCCCGCCAGCAGCAGTGGGCGTTCCTGATAGTCGTCGTGGTCCTGGCCTACCTGCTGCCGCTGATCAATCCGCCCATCATCACCACCGAACCCGGCAACAACTTCGCCCTGGCCTGCTTCGACATGGCACGCTTTGCGCTGATCGCGGTGGGACTCAATATCGTGGTGGGGTACGCCGGCCTGCTGGACCTGGGGTACGTGGCCTTCTTCGCAGTGGGTTCGTACGTCGCCGCCATGCTGACCAGCCCGGATTCGCCCTACCTGCACATTCCCTATCTGTGGACACTTCCTGTCGCCATGGCGGTCACCATGTTCTTCGGCGTCATGCTGGGCGTGCCCACCCTCCGGCTCAGGGGCGACTATCTCGCCATCGTGACGCTCGGCTTCGGCGAGATCATCCGCATCCTCGCCACCATCATCCCGGCCATGAAGGGCCAGGTGGGCTTCCAGAACGTGGGCCACCCGCCCGGCGACGGGGCTGACGGCCAGCCGATCTTCTCCAACTCAAACGGTGTCCCCTGGTACTGGCTGACACTGACCATCATCATCATCGTCACCCTGCTGGTGGGCAACCTTGAACGCAGCCGGGTTGGCCGCGCCTGGATCGCCATCCGCGAAGATGAGGACGCCGCCGAAATCATGGGGGTTCCCACCTTCAAATACAAGGTGTGGGCCTTCGCCATCGGTGCTGCCGTCGGCGGCCTTTCCGGTGCCCTGTTCGCCGGCCAGGTAGGGTTCGTCAACAACCAGAAGTTCGACGTCACCACGTCCATCCTGTTCCTCGCCGCCGTCGTGCTGGGTGGCGCCGGCAACAAGGTGGGGGCCATCCTCGGCGGAGCCCTGGTCAGCTACATCCCGCTCAGGTTCACGGCCATTGCTGAGTACAAATACCTGATCTTCGGCATTGCACTGGTGCTGATCATGATCTTCCGTTCCCAGGGACTGCTCCCGGCCCGGCAGCGGCTGCTTGCCTACGGCCGGACGGCCTTGAACAAGGTCACCAGCCGCGAGGCCACGGAACCCAAAGACACGGACACTCCGGCGGCGGGCCCTGATGCCCGCGCCGCCGGGCAGAGAGGAGCGGAGGCATGAGCTCCGAGGAAAGGCACGCAGGCTCCAGCAGCGTGGAAGAGCAGCCGGCACACGAGGCCGCCGCCGCAACCCAGGAAAGCCCCGCGGCTCCTGTCGCACCGGAACTGGATATGGATGCCCTGGCCGAGGCCGGGGTGGACCAGGAACTGGCCGAAAAGGTGGCCCCGGACCGCGATATCGCGGTCAAAGTGGGTGACAACATCGTTGAGGTGCAGAACCTGACCATCAAGTTCGGCGGCCTGGTGGCGCTGGACAACGTCAGCTTCAACATCAAGCGCGGCGAGATCCTGGGACTCATTGGACCCAACGGTGCCGGCAAGACCACCTGCTTCAACGCGATGACCGGCGTCTACAAGCCCACCAGCGGGAAAGTGGTGCTGGAGGGCCAGGTCCTGAACGGCATCAAGCAGCACAAGATCACCCGCCTGGGCCTGTCGCGCACCTTCCAGAACATCCGCCTGTTCGGCGAAATGACAGCCTTGGAGAACGTCGTGGTGGGCCTGGACGCGCGGCACCGCACCAGCGTAGGCGGGGCCTTGCTGCGCCTGCCCACTCACGTCAGGGAGGAAAAGTCGGCCATCGAGCGCGGCATGGCCCTGCTGGACTTCGTGGGCATCGGCAGCCACGCGCACGTCCTGTCCCGGCAACTTCCGTACGGCTACCAGCGCCGGCTCGAAATCGCACGGGCGCTGGCCACCGACCCAAAGGTGCTGTGCCTTGACGAGCCTGCGGCCGGGTTCAACCCGGCTGAAAAAGAGGAACTGATGGCGCTGATCCGCACCATCAGGGACGAGGGCTACACGGTGCTGCTGATTGAGCACGACATGAAGCTGGTGATGGGCGTGACAGACCGGATTGTCGTACTGGAGTTTGGGAAGAAGATCGCGGACGGACTGCCGCGCGAGATCCGCGAGGATCCGCGCGTTATTGCCGCCTACCTAGGAGAGCCCGAAGATGACGTTGCTTGAACTTGAGGGCGTATCCGTCCACTATGGCCGCATCCAGGCGCTGCGGGACATTTCCTTCACGGTGGAGGAGGGTGAAGTGGTGGCGCTGATCGGTGCCAACGGCGCCGGCAAGACCACCACCATGCGGACCATTTCCGGCCTGCTGAACTGCACGGAAGGCAAGATCACTTTCGCCGGGCAGGACATCACCAAGATGAAGGCCCACATCCGCGTGGTCCATGGGATTTCGCAGGCGCCCGAGGGGCGCGGCATTTTCCCGGGCATGACCGTCATGGAGAACCTGGATATGGGAACCTTTGGGCGCAAGGACAGAAGCGGCGTTGCGAAGGACCTGGACCGCGTCTTCGACCTGTTTCCCCGGCTGAAGGAGCGGGAGAAGCAGTTCGGCGGCACTATGTCCGGCGGTGAGCAGCAGATGCTGGCCATCGGACGGGCCCTCATGTCCAACCCGAAGCTGCTGCTGCTGGACGAGCCGTCCATGGGCCTGGCACCGCAGTTCATCCGCCAGATCTTCAAGATCATCAAGGAAATCAACAACCAGGGCACCACGGTGCTGATGGTGGAGCAGAACGCCAACCAGGCCCTGGCCGGGGCCCACCGGGCCTTCGTGCTGGAAACGGGGGAGATCACCCGCAGCGGCACAGGCAAGGAGCTGCTGGAGGACCCCTCCGTCAAGGAGGCCTACCTGGGCGTGGGCTAGTTCCCCTGACGGGGCCCGGTGCGTTCAGGGACGCAACGGTCACGGTTCGGTTGCAACCGGGCCCCTGGGGAACTTTCCAGGCCGCCGCCACGTGGGAATTGGTAGCGTAACCAAACCATCACCCACACCCACATGGAGGAACACCGCAATGGCACTTGGCGGCAACCCGATCTTCAACGGAAAGAGTTTCCGTGGAGCCACCCAGGCACCGCCTGTCCCGCAGGCTCCTTATGGCGCTCCCTATGGCCAGCAGTCATACGGGCAGTCACCGTACGGCCAGCAGTCGTACGGCCAGGCTCCCCACGGCCAGGGCTGGGGCACGCAGCCGCAGAACATGACCGACGAACAGCTGCGGCAGATGTACGCCCAGCCCTCAGCGGGCCCCGCGGACACCGGCCGCATGACGTTTGACGACGTCATCATGAAGACCGCCGCCTGCCTCGCTGCGGTGATTGCCGGCGCCGCAGTCACCCTTGTGGTGGCGCAGGGCCTGGCCTCCCTGCTGATGATCGTCGGTGCCCTGGGTGGCTTCGTGCTGGCCCTGGTCAACACCTTCAAGAAGCAGCCGTCGCCGGCGCTGATCCTGGCCTACGCGGCACTGGAAGGTCTCTTCCTTGGCGGCCTGACCCGGATCCTGGATGGCATGTTCCCCGGTGTCGGCCTGCAGGCCGTGATCGGCACGCTGTCCGTCTTCGCCGTAACCCTGGTCCTCTTCAAGAGCGGCAAGGTCCGGGCCACGCCCCGCGCCATGCGGTTCTTCATGATCGCCGTTATCGGCTACGCCGTGTTCGCGCTGATCAACATGATCATGATGTGGACAGGTGCCGTGCAGAGCCCGTTCGGCCTGCGCACCAGCTTTGAAATCTTCGGCATCCCGCTGGGCGTCTTCATCGGACTGCTCGCCATCGGCCTCGCAGCCTTCTCGCTGATCATGGACTTCACCAGCATCGAGGCGGGTGTCCGCAGCGGCGCCCCGCAGCGCTTCTCCTGGACGGCGGCCTTCGGCCTCACCGTCACGCTGGTCTGGCTGTATGTGGAAATCATCCGCCTGCTGGCCATCCTCCGCGGCGACGACTAGGCACCCAGGCAGCGCCGTCGTGCGTTAAGCAACCGTGGGCCCCACCAGACTGGTGGGGCCCACGGCCGTTAATCGTCACATGCCGATCTGTTGGCTAGGAGATCCGCGTCGCTCCGGCGGCGGGGGAGACGGTAAAGATCTCCGGTGCCGCAAAGCCGGCGTCGGTGAAAGCCTTCACGACGGCGTCACGCACCTTTTGTTCGGCATCCACCGGGGTCAGTGCGATGGCGGCTCCGCCGAACCCGCCGCCGGTCATGCGGGCGCCGATGGCCCCGTTGGCCCGGGAGGTGTCCACGGCCAAGTCCAGCTCGGGGCACGAGATTTCGAAATCGTCGCGCAGGGAGGCGTGGCTGGCATCCAGCAGGGGACCGATCGCGCTGGGGCCGGGGCCGCCCAGCAGCTCCACGGTCTGGAGCACCCTGTCATTCTCGGTGACCACATGACGGACCCGCCGGAACGTCACCTCGTCCAGCAGGCCGCTGGCCTCCTCAAGATCGGCCACCTCGACGTCCCGCAGGGCCTTGACGCCCAGTACTTCGGCGCCAAGCTCACAGGATGCGCGGCGTGAAGCGTAGCCCCCATCGGAGTGCGAGTGCGACACCTTCGTGTCGATCACCAGGAGCACCAGGCCCGCGGGCTGGGTCTCGAAGGGCACCAGTCTTGCCGTCTGGTCCCGGCAGTCCAGGAAGACTGCGTGGCCCCCTGAACCACGCAGCGACGCGGACTGGTCCATGATGCCCGTGGGCGCGCCGACAAAGTCGTTTTCCGCCCGCTGGGTTGCCAGCACCATGTCCTGGGCAGACAGGCCCGCCCCGGTGAGGTCGTTGAGTGCGGTGATGACCGCGCATTCGATGGCGTGCGACGACGAGAGGCCGGCTCCGAGCGGCACGTTGGAGTCCAGGAGCAGGTCCAGTCCGGGGACGTCGATGCCCCGCTCCCGGAGTGCCCAGATGACGCCCAGGGGGTACTTCGTCCAGCCCTTGGCTGTGCCGGGCTGCAGTGAATCCAGGATGGTGCTGACTACGCCCTGGTCACCGTAGGTCGAGAGCAGCCGCACCGTGGAGTCGTGGCGGACGGCCACGGCCACGCGGGCCGTGCGGTCGATGGCGAAGGGCAGGACAAAGCCCTCGTTGTAGTCCGTGTGTTCACCGATGAGGTTCACCCGCCCGGGTGCCTGCCATACGCCGTCGGGCGCACCCCCGAACTCCTGCTCGAAGCGGGCGCCGAGGTCTACCCGGGTGGCGGGTGCGGGGCCGGTTTGGCCCGTTTCTTGCATGCTCACGCGGAGGCTCCTTCCGGGGTGGCCGCCCTCGCGGCAACAGGCGTGGACGACGGCGGGACGGCCACATTTCGCAGCCGTTCCGCCACATTTTCCGGGGTCGTGTCGTTGATGAAGGCACCCATGGCTGCCTCCGACCCGGCCAGGTACTTCAGCTTATCGGCGGCCCGGCGCGGGGAGGTCAGCTGCAGGTGGAGGTAGCTGGCTGGCCGGAGGAGGCCGTCCAGCGGCGCCTGGTGCCAGGCGGAGATGTAGGGCGTGGGTGTGGGATACAGGCCGTCCACCCGCTTGAGCAGGTCCAGGTAGACCTGTGCCAGCTCATCTTTCTCCTCCCCGTCCAGTGCGGCAAGGTCGGGGACATGGCGGTGTGGAACGAGGTGGATTTCCAGCGGCCAGCGGGCTGCGAATGGCACGTAGGCACTGAAGTGCTTGCCTTCAAGCACCATCCTGCTGCCGTCTTCCCGTTCGGCGCGCAGCAGAGAGCCGGTCAGGGTGTCCCTGCCGTCTTTAGCGTCGTAGTACTTCCTGGCGGCAGCACCCAGGACCCCTGCGCGCGGCGTTACGTACGGGTAGGCGTAGATCTGGCCATGGGGGTGGTGCAGCGTCACGCCGATATCGGCGCCGCGGTTTTCGAACGGGAAGACCTGTTTGATGCCGTCCAAAGCGCTGAGGGCAGCGGTACGCTGCGACCACGCCTCGATCACGGTGCGGGAGCGCTGCGGGGTCAGGCCGCTGAAGGATCCCGTGTGTTCCGGGGTGAAGGACACCACTTCGCAACGGCCGTAGGCAGGGCCTTTCGTTCCCCATGTGGCGCCCTCAGGTACCGGACCAAGGGCCGGTCCCAGGGAGGGGAACCGGTTTTCGAAGACCACAACGTCGTAATCGGCGGCAGGAATTTCGGAAGCGTTGCCGGGGGTGGTGGGACAGATGGGGCACTGGTCCGCCGGCGGCAGGTGGGTGCGGGCCTGGCGGTGCGCGGCGATGGCCACCCATTCGTCCGTCAATGCATCGAAGCGCACCTCGCCCGGTTCGCCCCGCGGCGGCAGCCCCCGGTGGTCCGTGGTGAGGTGTTCTGCGCGGGAGGTGCTGGTGCCGGCGTCGTCGAAGTAGATCAGCTCCCGGCCGTCGGAGAGCGTGGTGCTGGTAATCCCTGTCATGCAAAAAGTCTCGCACAAACGATCAAGAATGAATAGTTAACAACAAAAAGTAACAGTGTGCATCCTATGCGACGACTCCGGCCAGCCGTTGTACGGTAATGCCCATGACAGCCTCTTCCGAACAGGGAATCACCGCACCTTCCGCAGCCAGGCCCTGCGCCACCGGCCGGCAATACGAGCTGCGGCGCGGCGATGCCGTGGCCGTGGTCACCGAACTCGCCGCCGGGCTCCGCTCCTTCAGCCGGGGAGGGGTCCTGCTGACCGAGACCTACGGCGATGATGAAATCGCCCCCGGCGGCAGCGGCATCACGCTGGCGCCCTGGGCCAACAGGGTGGAGGACGGGCAGTGGTTCCTGGACGGCGAGAAGCAGCAGCTGGACATCACCGAGGTGTCCCGCAACAACGCCAGCCACGGCCTGCTCCGCAACACCGGCTACGCCCTGGTGGGGGAGTCCCCGCACGCCGTCGCACTGGAGGCGGCCGCCTTCCCCCAGCACGGCTACCCGTTCCTGGTCCGGCACCGCGTGGAGTACCAGCTCTCGGGAGACCTGGGACTGCACGTCCGGCAAACCCTCACCAATGACTCTGCCGCAGCTGCACCCTTCGTGCTCGGCGCGCACCCCTACCTGCGCCTTGGCGATGCCCCCGTGGAGAAACTGAAGCTGACCGTTGCCGCCAATACCCGGCTGGTGGCCGATGAGCGTTTGATCCCGCGTGGTTCTGCCCCCGTGGACGGGGACGTTGATTTCCGTTCCGGCCGGCACATTGCGGACATTGCCGTGGACGTTGCCTTGACGGACCTGCGGTATGAGGATGGAAAGGCCCGGCACACCCTGGCCGCGGCTGACGGCAGCGCGGTTTCGCTCTGGCAGGATCAAGCCTGCAGCTACGTCCACGTCTATGTGAGCACTCTTTACCCGGGCAGGACCCGCGCTGTGGCCGTGGAGCCAATGACGGGGCCGGCCAATGCGTTCAACTCCGGTGACGGCCTGCGATGGCTGCCCCCGGGAGAGTCCTTCAGCATGGAATGGGGGATCGACTACACACCGGGCGGGGCAGGCCGGTAGTTTGCCCGGCCTGTAGTTTGCTTTGGGCCGTTGCTGGGGAAGTATTGGGATATGACGCCAAAAGAGGACGACGTTACCCTTGCCCATCCAGCGCCCGCCCATACGGCTCCAGCACCGGCTGCCGCCGCGGCTGCGCCCCTGCGCGTCCTGGCCGACCGTGAGCTGGACAGGGACATACCCTACGGAATCCGCATCGCGGCCTCGTGGTCGTGGCGCCTGGGCCTGATCCTCCTGATGGCCGGGACGCTGGTGTGGCTGCTCAGCCATATCACCCTCCTGATCATCCCCATCATGGTGGCCGCCCTCCTCGCCGGACTCCTCAGCCCGGTGACGGCCTGGCTGAAGCGGCGCGGACTTCCGGCGGGCCTGGCCGTAGCGGTGACAATCCTGGGCTTCATCGGCGTCATCGGCGGTGCGCTGGCCCTCGTGGGCAGGCAACTGGCCGTCGGTTTCAGCGAACTCTATTCGCAGGCACTTGAAGGCGTCCGGCAGGTCCAGGACTGGCTGTCCGCAGGTCCGCTGCACCTCACTGCAGACCAGATCGACCAGTACATCAAGGAAGCCACCGATGCGGTGCAGAACAACAGCAGCAGCATCGTCAGCGGGGCCCTGTCCGTCGGCAGCACCGCCGGGCACTTCGCAGCCGGAATGCTCCTCTCGCTGTTCATCCTCATCTTCTTCCTCCTGGAAGGAGACCGGATCTGGGCGTTCCTGGTCCGGATGCTTCCGCGCAAGGCCAGGGCCGCCACGTTCGGCGCAGGCCACAAGGGCTGGGCGTCCATGGTCAGCTATGCACGCATCCAGATGTTCGTAGCGGCAGTGGACGCCCTCGGCATCGGCGTGGGCGCCGCCATCATCGGCGTCCCGCTTGCGCTGCCCCTCGGTGTACTGGTGTTCCTGGGCTCGTTCATCCCGGTGGTGGGCGCCCTGGTGACCGGCGTCGTCGCCGTCCTCCTGGCCCTGGTGGCCAACGGCCCCGTGAACGCCCTCATCATGCTGGCGATCGTCCTCCTGGTCCAGCAGCTTGAGGGCCACATCCTGCAGCCGCTGGTGATGGGCAAGGCAGTATCGCTCCATCCGGTGGCCGTGATCCTCAGCGTTGCCGCCGGCTCCTACCTCGCCGGCATCCCCGGGGCGCTGTTCTCCGTGCCCATCCTGGCCGTAGCAAACTCGGCCGTTCGCTACATCGCCGCCAGAACGTGGGAACATGAACAGGTGCCGGTAATTGCCGGGAAGCCCATCACAGCCGGAGCGGGCGGGGACAACACTATCCAGGACGTTGAACCGCCTACTGCATCCGACGAGGGGAGGCACACGGCGGCCGGCACTTCAGCCGAACACCGTGATGCCCGCGCCTCCTCCGCGGAGGGCCCCGGGGCAGAACCCAGAGGAGAGTAGTCCGTGAAGATCCTTGAAACCCTTCCCGTCACACTGGACGATGTCCTTGAGGCGCAGAAGCTGCTTGACGGGATTATCGCGCGCACCCCCGTGGAGTCATCGCGGGCGCTGGGCGGCGTGGTAGGCGGCGACGTCTACTTCAAATGCGAGAACCTGCAGCGTGCCGGCTCATTCAAGGTCCGGGGTGCCTACGTCCGGATGGCCCGGCTGTCACCCGACGAAAAGAAGCGCGGCGTTGTGGCGGCATCCGCCGGCAATCACGCCCAAGGCGTCGCAGTCGCTGCCAAGAGCCTCGGCATCAAGGCCCGCATCTACATGCCCCTGGGCGTCGCACTGCCCAAGCTCGCAGCCACCCGGAGCCACGGAGCCGAGGTTATCCTGCACGGGCACAACGTGGACGAGGCGCTCGCCGAAGCCCAGCGCTACAGCAACGAAACCGGCATGGTCTTTGTGCATCCGTTCGACAACGTGGATGTTGTGGCGGGGCAGGGGACAGTGGGCCTGGAGATCCTGGAGCAGGTCCCGCACGTGGACACCGTCCTCATGGGCGTAGGCGGCGGGGGCCTCCTGGCAGGAGTCGCCGTGGCCATCAAGGCCCGCGCCCGCGAACTTGGCCGTGAGATCCGGATTATCGGCGTCCAGGCGGAGAACGCTGCCGCCTACCCGCCCTCGCTCGCCGCAGATGCGCTGGTGCCGCTCAAGAAGGTCTCCACCATGGCGGACGGCATCGCCGTCGGGCGGCCGGGGCAACTGCCCTTCAGCATCATCCGGGAACTGGTGGACGATGTGGTCACGGTCAGCGAGGACTCCCTGGCCCGCGCCCTGATCTTCCTGCTGGAACGGGCCAAGATGGTGGTGGAACCCGCCGGCGCAGTGGGGGTCGCCGCCCTTATGGATGGCAAGATCGAGAACCCGGGCACCACGGTGGCCGTGCTGTCCGGCGGCAACATCGATCCCATGCTGATGCTCAAGGTCATCCAGCGCGGCCTCTCCGCTGCAGGCCGGTATATGACGGTCCGCATGATGCTTGACGACCGACCCGGCTCGCTGGCCACCATTGCCCGCATCATCGCCGAAAACGACGCCAACGTCACCGGCCTTGACCACACCAGGGTGGGGGGTTCCATCAGCATGGGTGACGTCTCCATCACCGTGAACCTGGAAACCAAGGGACACCAGCACGGGGAGCAGGTCCTCAGCGCTCTGCGCGCCGAGGGCTTCCAGCCGATCGTGGTGCATTAGGAGCGGCCATGGCCGGACTGGGTAACGGATTTCCGGGTAACGGGCGCAGCCCCGAGCGGCAGACCATCGCGGCCCGCGCGAAGGGCGGACTGGTCGTGCTGGGCGGTTTCCTGGTCCTGCTGTTCGCCATCGAAGTGGTCAACACGCTGATGATGGGCGCCCTCACCCGGACGTTCGGCCTGCGCCCCAGGAGCCCCGACGGGCTGCTGGACATCTTTACCTTCCCGCTCCTGCATGCAAACCTGAATCATCTCCTGTCCAACAGCCTGCCCCTGGTGATCTTCGGCTTCCTGGTGTTCCTCTCCGGGCTGCGCGTCTTCCTTACCGCCCTGGCTTTCAGCTGGCTCGGCAGCGGCCTGACAGTCTGGCTCATCGGGAACGGTGTTACGGTGGGTGCATCCGGCCTGGTGTTCGGGCTTTTCGCTTTCCTGCTGGTGCGTGGGTTCTTCAACCGCAGCTGGCGTCAGATCCTGCTCGCCGTGGTTCTCTTCATGGGCTACGGCAGCATTCTGCTCGGCGCCTTGCCGTTCGTAGCCGGCTACGTCAGCTGGCAGGCGCATCTTGGCGGTGCTGCCGGCGGGGTGGTGGCCGCCCTGCTGCTTCGTCCGCGTACCCCGGCAATTGCCCGGGGGCTCTGACGGCAGGCCCCCGGCGGCTGCATCCATAGGAACTTAAAGAAGAGCGGCGGCCGTCCCGATGGGGGACAGCCGCCGCTCTTCAGCTGGAATGCTTCCTGCCCCTGCCGCACGCCTTGTGCGGGCAGGGTTCAGGACTAGCCCGTGTAGGGCTTGGCGGAGAGGATCTCCACCTTGATGTCCTTGCCGTTGGGCGCAACGTAGCTGAGGCTCTCGCCCTCCTTGTGGCCCAGGATGGCTGAACCCAGCGGCGACTTCTCGCTGAAGACATCCAGGTCCGAGTCGCCGGCGATCTCGCGCGAGCCCAGCAGGAAGGTCTCCTCGTCACCGGCGATCCTGGCGACCACGATCATGCCGGGTTCCACGATGCCGTCATCGGCAGGCGCTTCACCCACATGGGCATCACGGAGCAGCACCGTCAGCTGGCGGATGCGGGCCTCGATCTTGCCCTGCTCCTCCTTTGCTGCGTGGTAGCCCCCGTTCTCCTTGAGGTCCCCCTCTTGCCGCGCTGCTTCAATCTTCTGGACGATCTCCGCCCGGCCTGCGCCGGAAAGGTGGTCCAGCTCTGCCTTCAGGCGGTCAAAAGCTTCCTGGGTCAGCCAGGCTGCAGATGCGCTGTTGGTGGTAGACACGGACTTCTCCTCTAGTGGTCCTACATGCAAAAGACCCCGCCACGGTGGCCACTTGTGGAACAGTAACCAGCTCAGCGGGGTAAAGGTATCTCTCCATTGTAGTCAATCCTCTGGAGATAACCCAACAGGGAAGCGTCGCAGATCACATGCCTCAAGACTCTGCGCCGGGGATCCAACAGCTGTCCACCACGCCGGAGACGGACGCCGACTCCGTGCGCAAGGTGACGCGCTGGGCCACTGTCCTGCCGCCGTCGGGAGTTCCATTGCCGGCGGTTGGCGGAATGTCCACCACTTTCCAGCCCACCACGGCAAATTTGGAATCAAGGGCCTTTACGGCGCACTTGACCGGGTTGGCCGGTTCGCGGGTGACCTGGAAGTCCACCTCGGCAAGCGTGGCATCGGTGGTGCTGTACCCCACGTCCTTGTACGTCACGCCGGAAAGCGAATTGGAGGTGGTGACCCAGGCCAGGAAGCCGATTCCCACGGCCAGCGCGACGGCGATTACAGCGCGGGCGCCCTTGGGGGAGAGCCGGCGCTTTTTAGCACCATACCGATTGGCTAGGCTAGAGTCTGCGGGCGCGGGTTGGGCCGGCTGGTCCGGGGAAGTCACCAGACCAGTTTAGTGCCCTTTCCGCCGCCGCCTTGCGGTGGCTGCTACTGCCCGTGAGGCAATGCCCCGCGACCACGATCCGTCAGCTGCCACAAGCCGCAGAAGAAGA
Source organism: Arthrobacter sedimenti (assembly GCF_042652025.1). NCBI lineage: Bacteria > Bacillati > Actinomycetota > Actinomycetes > Micrococcales > Micrococcaceae > Arthrobacter > Arthrobacter sedimenti. The sequence continues at coordinate 262,381 of NZ_JBHSDQ010000002.1, forward strand.
ATAAGGAGCCGTCCCTTCCATGACAGCGTCCAGCAACTCCCAGGTGCCGCTTCGGCTGCTCGCGGTCCATGCCCACCCGGACGACGAATCCAGCAAGGGTGCTGCGACCATGGCGATGTACGCTGCCGCCGGAGTGGACGTCCTGGTAGCAACCTGCACGGACGGCTCCCGGGGCGACATCCAAAACCCCGCCGTCGAAGGTGAACCGCACCCCAAGCGTGACATGGCAGGCGCCCGGCGGCTCGAGATGCAGCGGGCCGCTGCCATCCTGGGCATCCGCCAGAGGTGGCTCGGCTTTGTCGACTCGGGCCTTCCCGAAGGCGACCCGCTGCCGCCGCTCCCCGCCGGCTCCTTCGCCACCTTGCCGCTGCACCAGGCGGCAGCGCCCCTGGTTCGGCTGGTCCGCTCCTTCAAGCCGCACGTCATCCTCAGCTATGACGAGAACGGCGGGTACCCGCACCCGGACCACATAATGGCGCACAGAGTAGCTGTTGAAGCCTTCGAGGCCGCCGGCGATCCCAACCGCTATCCGGACGCCGGGGAGGCCTGGGAACCCAGCAAGCTCTACTACGACCGCGCCTTCAGCCCCGAGCGGTTCCGGGCGCTGCACTTTGCCTTGGAAGAGGCAGGGCTGCAGTCGCCCTACGCTGAACGCCTGGCTGCCTGGCTGGAGTCCGACGCCGAGGGGCACACCCCGCCGCCGGCGGCGCACCCCACCACCACGCAGATCGATTGCGGCGACTTCTTTGAAACGCGCGACGACGCGCTGCGGTCCCACCGAACACAGGTGGACCCCCTCGGGTTCTTCTTTGCTGTTTCGCCGGACATGCAGCGCCGCGTCTGGCCATGGGAGGACTATTCGCTGATCCACTCGCGGGTGCACTCGGAGCTCCCTGAAAAGGATCTGTTTACCGGGCTAAGATAGACAGGCAGGCTATTTCTATCCCGCGTAGAAGATAGGCCGGTGACGGCCCCTTTCGTCCGCTGCCTGCTGCATCCGTTCCACCAGAAGGTATCCACCGTGCATTCTCTGCTCCTCGCCCTCGCCACTACACCGACCCCGATGCCGACCCCAACGCTCAGGGACGGCATCTCGGAGGACCAGGTGACGCCGGGCCTGCTGGGGTTCATCATGACGGCCTTCTTTGTGGTGGCAACCGCCCTGCTCATTGTGGACATGGTGCGGCGGATCCGCAGGGTGCGTTACCGCGCCCAGGTGGAGGAAGAGCGCATGGCGGCGGCTGCGGCCGACGTTGACGCCGCGGACGCCCAGGACGGGCTCGACGGCGGCACGCACCCGTCTGCGAACCCTTCTGCACAGAATTCCAACGGAAACGGTCCGGCGGACGGGCTTTCGCGGCCGCGCGAGTAGGCCTGTGCCAGGGGACGTGCAGTCCCTAGGAGAGGACCGCCAGCGCGATCGCCACGAAGTGGGCGGCGAAGGCGAACACCGTCAATGCGTGGAACAGTTCGTGGAACCCGAAGTGGTAGTAACTGATATTTGGCTTTTTCAGGGCATAGAAAACCGCGCCGGTGATGTAGAGGACGCCGCCCACGCAGATCAGTACGGCCGCGGGGACGCTTGCCTGGAAGAACTGCGGCAGGTAGAACAGGGCGCCGCAGCCCAGCGCGATGTAGATGGGCACGTAGAGCCAGCGGGGCGCGTCAGTCCACAGCAGCCGGAACAGCACGCCAAGGATGGCCCCGGTCCAGATTACCCATAGGAGCACAACTGCCTGCTGGCGTTCCAGGAGTGTCCACGCCAGCGGTGTGTACGTACCGGCGATCACCAGCATGATGTTGGTGTGGTCCAGCCGCTTCAGGACGAGCTTCACCCGCGGGGACCAGTTGCCGCGGTGGTAAACGGCGCTGACTCCGAACAGCAGGACGCCGGTGGCGGCGTAGACGGCCGAGGTGATCCTGCGGTCCGTAGTGGGGGCAAGGGCCACCAGGATGATGCCTGCGGCCAGGGCCAGCGGCGCCGCTACCGTGTGGATCCAGCCCCGCCACTTCGGTTTGATCATGAGCAGTTCCGCCAGGCGGACGGCGGCATCATCCACGGCGCTGGATTCCGGTTCCGGGCCCGCGTTCCGGTCCTCCGGCCGGGGTGCCGGGGAGGCCTTGGGGGAGTCGCTGTTCATGCCACCAGAATAACTTACGGCCAGGTAAGTTACCCGTCGGTAACAACGCCGGAAGGACTGTCGTCCCGTGCTGCAGGTCCCGGTGTTCCGCGGGCGGTAGCCTAGGATGTGGATGTACGTACGGCAGGAAAGTCAGGTGAGTGGACGCGTGGAGTTACCCGGGTTCCTCTATGGCTATTACGAGCGCCGGCTGCTCAAGGACCTCCCGCGGGACCGTATTCCCCGGCACATCGGTGTCATGGTGGACGGCAACCGCCGCTGGGCCAAACAGTTCAATGCACCCACCAGCCAGGGCCACCAGGCCGGCGCTGACAAGATCCATGAATTCCTCGGCTGGTGCCAGGAGCTCGGCGTCAAAGTGGTGACGCTGTACATGCTGTCCACAGACAACATGAACCGCTCCAGTGAGGAACTCGACCTCCTCATGGGCATCATCGCCAACACGCTGGACCGGCTGGACGAGGACGCCAACATTTCTGTCCACGCCATGGGTGCTCCTGAGCTGCTCCCCGACTACCTGGCCGAGCGGCTCAACAAGCTCACGGCCAGGACCCCCGTCCGGGAGAAGATCCACGTCAACGTGGCCGTGGGGTACGGGGGCCGCCGGGAGATCGTGGACGCCGTCCGGGAACTGCTGCATGATGCCGTCGCCAAGGGCATGGACATCTCCAAGCTTGCCGATGACCTGTGTGTCGATGACATTTCACGCTTCCTCTACACCCGGGGCCAGCCCGACCCCGACCTGGTCATCAGGACGTCGGGGGAGCAGCGGCTTTCAGGCTTCCTCATGTGGCAAAGCGCCTACAGCGAGTTCTACTTCTGCGAGGCCCTGTGGCCGGCCTTCCGCAAGGTGGATTTCCTCCGTGCCCTGCGGGACTACGCGGGCCGGCAGCGGCGCTTCGGCGCCTGAAACACCAGGTTCACCAGGAGTTCATACATCCGCCGGAGAAATCGCCGCCAAATAGTTGCGGAAATCACCCTCAGTGGATTTACGTTATATCCATCAGCAGGCAAAACCGCCGGCTGATCGGGGAGGCCAGTACATGGAGCGAAACATCGCACCGGTTGTATGGGAGGCCGGATCCGGCCTCGTGGCCGAGCCGCCTCACCAATAACAATTCCGGGCTTGCGCCCGGGGCTGGAGTCGATGTGGCTACTTCTGAACAACTGCCCGAGGTCCTGGTTGGACAGGGCGGGAAAGCTACCTCTCGCGATGAGCGAACCACCTTTGAAACCGGCGCGGCAACTGATGCTGCGGCCGGTTTTGCTGTCTCCGGAAGGGAAGCCGACATCCACACCTTCGTCATCGACACCTCCGTCCTGCTCTCCGATCCCCGCGCTCTCCTGCGGTTCGCCGAACACGAGGTGGTTGTCCCCGTCGTCGTCATCACCGAACTCGAAGCCAAGCGGCACGACCCCGAGCTGGGCTACTTCGCCCGGAAGGCCCTTCGGCTTTTGGACGATCTCCGGGTCAAGCATGGCGGTCTGAACCAGCCCCTGCCCATCGGCGATGAGGGCGGCACGCTCATGGTGGAGCTCAACCACATCTCCGCAGAGGTACTGCCGCTGGGCTTCCGCAGCGGCGACAACGACAGCCGCATCCTCGCCGTGGCCAAGAACCTGGCCAACGAGGGACGCGACGTCACCGTCGTCTCCAAAGACCTGCCCATGCGGGTCAAAGCCTCAGCCATGGGGCTCACCGCCGACGAGTACCGCAACGAACTGGTCAAGGACTCCGGCTGGACTGGTGTCGCCGAAATCGAAGCCGACGAGCAGGAGATCGCGACCCTGTACGGCCACGAGCCCGTCTTCATCCCAGCCGCCGCCGAACTGCCCGTCAACACCGGGCTGGTGCTGCTCTCCAACCGCGGCTCGGCGCTGGGCCGGGTAGGTGCCGACAAGCAGGTGCGCCTGGTCAAGGGCGACCGCGACGTGTTCGGACTCCACGGCCGGTCCGCCGAGCAGCGGCTGGCCATCGACATGCTCATGGATCCCGCCGTCGGCATCGTCTCGATCGGTGGACGCGCCGGCACCGGCAAATCCGCACTGGCCCTCTGTGCAGGCCTTGAGGCGGTGCTGGAGCGCCGCGAACACCGCAAAGTGATCGTCTTCCGGCCCCTCTATGCGGTGGGCGGCCAGGAGCTGGGCTACCTGCCGGGTTCGGAGTCCGAGAAGATGAACCCGTGGGCGCAGGCAGTCTTTGACACCCTCGGTGCCCTGGTCAGCCAGGAAGTGGTGGAGGAGGTCATGGACCGCGGCATGCTCGAGGTCATGCCCCTCACCCACATCCGCGGACGCTCCCTCCACGACGCCTTCGTGATCGTGGACGAGGCCCAGTCCCTCGAAAAGAACGTCCTCCTCACGGTCATGAGCCGCATGGGACAGAACTCCAAGATCGTCCTCACCCACGACGTCGCCCAGCGTGACAACCTCCGCGTCGGACGCCACGACGGGATCGCCGCCGTCGTCGAGACCCTGAAAGGACACCCGCTCTTCGGCCACGTCACCCTGACCCGCTCGGAACGCTCGCCAATCGCCGCCCTGGTGACAGAGCTCCTGGAGGGCTGACCTCACCTAAGCAAGGGGCCGTGGCCGGGTTCGCCGGGCCACGGCCTTCGTGCGTGTCCGTGGCCGGGTACGTCCACCCCAAGCCCTTCGCCGTCGCTTAGCGCGTAGGTTCCTTCCCAACGCTCGCAAGCTCGCGTGGGGTCCCTCGGGACGACGCTTACACCGCGTGGGGGCACCTGCGGTCGCTGGGCGACCTGCGCAACGCTCTGGTCGGCGATGCGCTCCTACGCGAAGGACTTGGGCCGGCCTTGTGTAGTCAAGTCACCTTGAGGAACTTGGCCGCCGCCTCGTGGCCCTCTACCTTCAGTTCCCAGTCGGGGCGCTTGAACGTGTCCGGGGTGAGGCGGACGTGCTGGAGTGTTTCGACTTTGGTGCCCCAGGCTTTGCGGGTGGTGCCGTTGAGTTCGTAGCCGAGGGAGCGGGAGACGCCGAGGGAGGCTTCGTTCCAGGCGGCGGCTTCGGATTCGGCGACTTCTGCGCCGAGCCAGTCGAAGGCCCAGAGGACGACGGCGGCACGCATCTCCTTGCCCAGGCCACGGCCCTGGACGGACTGCTTGAGCCAGGAGCCGGTGCTGACTGTCTTCCGTGCTGCGAAGTCCTTGGCGCCCACGTCCTGGCAGCCGATGAACTGGCCGTCGTGCCAGATACCCAAAAGCAGCGTCCAGTTCTCCGGCGTGCATTCGGCCCTGCAGCGCCAGTACCAGCGGGCCATGTTGGGGCCGAGCTCGTCGTCGGGAAGCTCGGTCCAGGGGGTGCTGAAAGGGTTCCTGTCCGGCTGGTGGATCCCACTGCGGGCGGCGTCGACGGCTGCGGGGATGTCCTGGTCGGTGATGGGACGGAGTTCCAGCCGGGGCGTGGTGAGGGTGAGGTCGAACAGGGGCCAGATGGAGCTCATCGTCGTCATCCGCGAAGCCTAGCCGACCGGGGGCCAGGAGGACCTGTCACGCTCAGGCGGGAATGTCCCAGCTGATGTGTTTGCGGACGTCGGTGAGGTTCATGGACTGGGCGAGGAACAGGTCATCGAGCATGTATTCGTCCACGGCAAGGATCCGGATCCAGTGGCCGTATGCCTCCGAGCCGGCCTCGAGAGACGTGCTGGAGACGCATACGCCGGTGCCGGCGTCCACGCGGAGCCGGGAAGTGCCCGGAAGGCACAGGGGAGCGGCCGGGTCAACGGGCCGGTAGGCGGCGTTGGGAGCCACTACGGCTTCCAGGGCGGGCCGGCCTTCGTGATCGACCTGCCGGACCTCACGGATATCCAGGGCGTTGCTGCCGGGGAATTCGATGGGTACGGGGGCATTGCCGGCGAGTTCCACGGGGTCAAGCGCAGCCGCAAAACGGCCGTTGCCGAACCCGGGTTCGCCGTAGGCAGCTTCGGGACGGCGGCGCACCAGGCCGCCGTCGTCGTAGACCGGGGTGAGCAGGTGGGGAGGCAGGAGCCAGGATTTTCGGGTGGCCCTCACATAGAAATCGGCCCTGGAATCGTTGATGCCCGTGGTGCTGTGCAGGACCAGGCCTTCCGGGCTTTCCAGCCTGAGCGCGCCGGGCCGCCGCAACCAGGCACGGACAAAGGGAGCGCCGGGAGCCGGTGCTGACTCAAAGGCCTGGTCCCAGTACTCAAACCTCAGCGACTGCCACTTCCAAGGGGATGAACGGCACAGGTTCCGGAACATGCCGGCCAGGTCCGCGGGGGCGGCTGGAGGGCCCGGATCCGGGCGGCGGCGGGAGTCCCAGGTGGACATATCCACATTTTACGCGGGGGCGCTACGGCTGGAATGGGTGGATCCAGTAGCATCCGAGGAGTGATCGGACGACTCGGCGACCTCTGGCAGCACACCCCGCTGGCCTTCTGGCTGGTCCTGGCGGCCTGCCTGTACTTTGCGGTGATGGCCGTCCGGCTCACCATCATCGATGTCCGGCACCACCTCCTGCCCAACAAGATCGTCTTCCCGTCCTACGGAGTAGCCGGGGCGCTCCTGCTGGCAGCCGCCGCGGCAACCTGGGCCGGCCCTGCGGCGGAGAACACCGGCGGGATCCTGGCCGTCCCTGCCCTTCGCGTGGTGGCCGGGGCAGGAGTGCTGTGGCTGTTCTATTTCGTCCTCCGGTTCATCTATCCGCCGGGCATGGGCTTTGGCGACGTCAAGCTCGCTGGAGTACTGGGGATGTACCTTGGCTACCTCAGCTGGGGGCACCTGTTCGCGGGAACCTTCCTGGCTTTCCTGCTGGGCGGCCTGTGGTCCCTGGCGCTGCTGGCGGCCCGGCGGGGAACCCTGAAGTCGTCCATCCCGTTCGGTCCGTTCATGCTCGCCGGGGCCGCAGCCGCCATGCTGCTGCCCGCCTGAGCGCTCTGCGGTGCCTCAAGGACCTGTTGGATAGGCTGTGGTTATGCCTGCACCCGAATACGTCCTGAAGCTGCGCAAGAAGATCGGCAACGATCCCCTCTGGGTTCCCGGGGTCAGGGGTGTGGTGGTGGATGATGCCGGCCGGATCCTGCTGGCCCAACGGGCGGACAACCGGCAGTGGGCGCTCGTCAGCGGGATGCTGGATCCGGGGGAGCAGCCCGCGCGGGGCCTGGTCCGGGAGATTTTTGAGGAAACGGCCGTGGTGGCGGAGGCAGAACGCGTGGTGTCCGTGGGCGCAGTAGGCCCGGTCACCTACCCCAATGGCGACGTCTGCGAGTTCCTGGACGTCGTGTTCCTGTGCCGTTACGTCTCCGGCGAGGCCAGGGTCAATGACGACGAATCGCTGGCCGTTGGCTGGTTCAGCCTCGATGAACTTCCCGAACTCATGCCCGGGCACCTCACCAGCATCCGCCAGGCCCTGGCCCCCTCCGGGGCCGTCCACTTCGAGCCATAACCCCTCCTGTGGGGCGGCACAGGCACAAAAAGAAACAGGGGCGCCGCAACCCCCAAGATTGCGGCGACCCTGTTGGTCTCTTGCCTGCCAGTTGCAGGCGGCAAGCCCCGGCAGCCGGCCCGGCAACAGCCAGGCCAAGCTCCGACGGCGGTCAGCGGCCCTGGGAAACCAGCTCACCGTCGTCGTCCTTCACGATGTCCCCCTCACGCCCAGCGCCGTCGGTGCCGGCAGCGGCGCCGGGAAGCCCGGCGGCGAGCCGCTCGGCTTCCTCTCCGCCCACCGCCTCGCCGCGTGCCACCATACCGGCGGTGTCCGACAACGGGATCTGCTTCAGCGTGATGGCCAGGAGCAGTGCCACGGCGATGAAGGGGAGCAGGTACCAGAACACCGGTGCCAGGGAATCGGCGTACGCGTTCACGATTGCGTTGCGCAGCTGTTCCGGCAGCTGGTTCAGCGCCTGCGGGTCCAGGGTCCGGGTGGACTGCCCGGCCTGCTCTGCTGAGGCTCCTGCCCCCGTGAAGGCGCTGGTAAGGGCTTCCGAGAGCCGGGTGGTGAAGATGGAACCGAACACGGCCACACCCATGGCGGCCCCGACCTCGCGGAAGTAGTTGTTGGTACTGGTGGCGGTGCCGATCTGGTCTGCCGGGACGGAGTTCTGGACCACCAGCACCACAACCTGCATGATCAGGCCCAGGCCGGCGCCGAAGACGAACAGCTGCAGGCAGATGACCCAGATGGGGGTGCTGGCGGCAAGGGTGGTCATCCAGAGCATGGCGGCCATGGTGAAGACCGCGCCCAGGATGGGGAACATCTTGTACTTGCCGGTCTTGGAGATCCGGATGCCCGAGTAGATGGAGGTGCCCATGAGGCCCGCCATCATCGGCAGCATCAGCAGGCCCGATTCGGCGGCGGAGGTGCCGGAGGACATCTGCAGGAACGTGGGGACGAAGGCGATGGCGGAGAACATGCCCAGGCCGAGGGTGAAGCCGATGGCGGTGGCATTGATGAAGATCCGGTTGCGGAACAGGCTCAGCGGGATGATGGGGTCCTCGGCGCGGCGCTCCACCATGACGAAGGCGGCGGCAGAAACCAGCAGGCCCACACCAAAGGCCCAGGTCAGCGGGGAATCCCAGCCTTCGTCCTTCTTCCCGCCGAAGTCCGTGAAGAAGATCAGGCAGGTGGTGGCGGCGGACAGCAGGACGACGCCCAGGACGTCGATCCGCTTTTCTGCCTTCTTGTTGGGCAGGGTAAGGGCGAACCAGGCAATGGCGAAAGCCGCGAGGCCAACCGGGATGTTGATGTAAAAAGCCCATTCCCAGGTCAGGTGGTCCACGAAGAAGCCGCCCAGCAGCGGCCCGGCCACGGCGGAAAGGCCGAAGATGGCGCCCAGCGGGCCCATGTACTTGCCGCGTTCCTTGGCGGGAACGATGTCCGCGATGATGGCCTGGGACAGGATCATCAGGCCGCCGCCGCCCAGGCCCTGGATGGCCCGGAAAATGACGAAGCCCCAGAAGTCCGTGGCAAGGGCGCAGCCCACCGAGGCCAGGGTGAAGAGGGCGATGGCAACCAGGAAGAGGTTGCGCCGGCCCAGGATGTCACCGAACTTGCCGTAGATGGGCATCACAATGGTGGTGGCCAGCAGGTAGGCCGTGGTGATCCATGCCTGGTGCTCCACCCCGCCGAGCTTGCCCACGATGGTGGGCATCGCCGTGGAGACGATGGTCTGGTCCAGGCTGGAGAGCAGCATGCCGGCGATCAGCGCGGAGAAAATGATCCAGATGCGTTTCTGCGTCAGCAGCAGGGGCCCTGCCGGCGCTTTGGTGGTGGCGGTACTCATGATTGTCCTTTTGCGGAGGCGGGATCCGGGGTTTCGAAGGGCTGGGAGAAGAGCAGGCTTGCGGCCGAAATGTTTTCCATGAGCAGGTCCGGGTAGCTGCGGGTGTTGCCGTCGGAGAAGTAGGCCATGCTGCTCTTGCGGGCGATGGTGCTGAGCAGCACAACTGCCATCTGCACCACGGGGTGGTCGGGGGCTACCCCTTCACGCCTGGCTACGTCCCGGGCGAACTGGGCTTCGCGCTGTTCCGTGACTCCGATGATTTTCAGGATGAGCTGCGGTTCCTTTTTGACGACCCCGATCAACTGCCGGGTTTCTTCCTCGGACTCCGTCATTCCTTCGGCCAGGCGCAGGGAGAGCCGGACCAGGTCGCTGAACAGGGTGGGCGAAATTTCACCGGCGCGGGAGCCAGCGGCACCGGCCACGAATTCCTCGATGACATCGGCCGGAACGTCGTCCTCGGCGTGGCCGATGATGGCGTCTTCCTTGGTGGGGAAGTAGTTGAAGAAGGTCCGGCGGGAGATCCCGGCCGCCTCGCAGACTTCCTCCACGGTGTAGCCGTTGAGGCCCTTCTCGGAGGTGAGGGCGCGGGCAGCGGAGGTAATGGCGGTCCGGGTGGCCGTCCGCTTGCGCTCGCGCAGGCCGTCAGAAATTGCACTATCAGTCACAAAGTAAATTTTTGCACTAAAATCGCTTGAGTGCAAACTTCTGCTTCCGAACTGCAGGTTCCTTAAAGTACGACGGCGGCCGGCGCCTTTCCTGCGAAAGGTGCCGGCCGCCGTCGGGGGCTGGGTGCGTTTATGCCTTGTGGGCCGGGGCCGTCATGGTGGTGACGTCCAGTGCCTTGTCGAGGTCGGACTCGGACACCTTGCCCTCGCCCTCGCCGACAAAGCCCAGCTTCTCGGTGGCCTGGCGGATGGTCAGGCCCTCCTTGACGGCGGTCTTGGCGATCTTGGCGGCGTTCTCGTAGCCGATGTACTTGTTCAGCGGCGTCACGATGGACGGCGACGCCTCGGCCAGGAAGCGGGCGCGCTCCACGTTGGCGGTGATGCCGTCGATCATCTTGTCCGCCATGACCCGGCTGGTGTTGGCCAGCAGACGGATGGACTCCAGCAGGTTGGCGGCCATGACGGGGATGCCCACGTTGAGCTCGAAGGCGCCGTTGGTCCCGGACCAGGCGATGGCGGTGTCGTTGCCGATGACCTGGGCTGCCACCATGATGGAGGCCTCGCAGATGACCGGGTTGACCTTGCCGGGCATGATCGAGGAGCCGGGCTGCAGGTCGGGAAGTGCGATTTCGCCCAGGCCCGTGTTGGGGCCGGAGCCCATCCAGCGAAGGTCGTTGTTGATCTTCATGAAGGAGATGGCGATGTTGCGCAGCTGGCTGGAGGCCTCGATCAGGCCATCGCGGTTGGCCTGGGCCTCGAAGTGGTCGCGGGCCTCGGTCAGCGGCAGGCCGGTGTCCGTGGCGAGCAGCTCGATGACGCGCTCCGGGAAACCGGCGGGGGTGTTGATGCCGGTGCCCACGGCGGTGCCGCCCAGCGGAACCTCTGCCACGCGGGGGAGGGAGGCGTTGATGCGCTCGATGCCGTAACGGACCTGTGCCGCGTAGCCGCCGAACTCCTGGCCCAGGGTCACCGGGGTGGCGTCCATCAGGTGGGTGCGGCCGGACTTGACGACGTCCTTGAACTCAACGGCCTTGCGCTCCAGCGACTCTGCCAGGTAGCCCAGGGCGGGAATGAGGTCGTTGATCAGCGCGGAGGTGGCGGCCACGTGAACGGATGTCGGGAAGACGTCGTTGGAGGACTGCGAGGCGTTGACATGGTCGTTCGGGTGGACCACCTTGTCGCTGCCGGCGGCCTTCAGGGCGCGGGTGGCCAGCTCTGCCAGGACCTCGTTGGTGTTCATGTTCGACGAGGTGCCGGAACCGGTCTGGAAGACGTCGATGGGGAAGTCGCCGTCGTACTTGCCGGCGGCCACCTCATCGGCTGCGTCTGCAATCGCCTTGGCCAGCTCGCCGTCGAGCACGCCCAGTTCGGCGTTGGCCTGGGCTGCGGCCTTCTTGACCCGGGCCAGGGCCTCGATGTGGGTGCGCTCCAGGGTCTTGCCGGAGATGGGGAAATTCTCCACTGCCCGCTGCGTCTGCGCGCGGTACAGTGCGTTCACGGGGACGCGGACTTCGCCCATCGTGTCATGTTCAATGCGGAACTCTTCAGTGGAAGTCATGGGGCTAGCTTATGGCGATCCGGCGCCCCATCGAAAACCGTTAAGGGTGGATTGCCGGCGGCCCGCTGGACCGCCGGCAGGTTGCTTCTAGAGCTCGCCGATTCCGGAAACAAGGTCGGCGCGGCCCTCTGCCAGCCGGTAGGAGAGACCGATGACTGCGGTCCGGCCTTCTTCGATTGCGGTGGAAATCACACGCGAGCTGTCCGCGAGGCGCTGCGACATCTGCTTGACGTTTTCCACCACCATGTCGTTGACCTCGGTCTGGTTGTTCCGCAGGGAAGTGAGGACGGAGGGGGTGATGCGTTCCACGAGGTCGCGGATGAACCCCGCCGGCATCTCGCCGGTCTCAACGGCGTCCCGGGTGGCCGTGACGGCCCCGCAGTTGTCGTGCCCAAGCACCACGATCAGCGGCACCCCCAGTACGGCGACGCTGTATTCCAGGGAGCCGAGGACGGCGTCGTCAATCACCTGCCCGGCGGTTCGGACCACGAAGACGTCGCCCAGGCCGACGTCGAAAATGATCTCAGCCGCAAGCCGGGAGTCGGAGCAGCCGAAGATCACCGCGAACGGGTTCTGGGTCTCCACCAGCGAGGAGCGCCGTGAGGCGTTCTGGTTCGGATGGTTGGACTCGCCGTTGACGAAACGTTCGTTGCCTTCGCGCAGGCGGCGCCATGCCAGTGCAGGGGTCAGGTTAGTAGCCATGCTTACTACATTAAGGCGCGGCAGGGGCGGAGGGGGAAACTGTGACGGCCGGGTTGGCGTCAAGGGAGGCCACGACGGCGGCAGCCAGCGCCGCGAATTCGTCAAGTTGCGCGGCGCCGGAGAGGACGACGGTGCTGCCCCTGTAGTTCAGGATCATCGATTTTTCGCCCTTGCCGGTATCCCGCAGTTCCCAGTCCTTGCCGCCGGCATTCCGGGTCCCTGTGACGGGTGCGTTCTTGGTCTGCTGGAGGAGCCAGGTGGGGTTGGCCTTCGTTGTCTGCACCAGGCCGATAAAGGACGTCTTGGGGGTCAGGTAGCCAACCTCCCACGTGGGCACGCCGCTGGCCGTTCCGGCCTCCCACCGGGCGTAGTTGGCGCGGAACGCGTTGCCGGTGTCCGGCGCAACCGGTGTGAATCCGGCCACATCCGCAGCATTCCGTGCCACGGACGCAACATCGACGTCCGGCCGGAAGCTTTCGCCTTTGGGCTGGGGATTCATGAGGACAACAGGCAGGAATGCCGCGATGCTGAGCGCCAGGGCGATGATCATGCCGATCACCGAGGCGTTGGCCCGCTTGGCGGCGGCCGCCGGAATGACGGGCTTAACCGGGGTTTCGGCACTGCTGCCGGCAGCGGCGGGGCGGCCTTCGGGCTGTGCCTCGCCGGAGCTGGGACTGGTGGCTTCCTGCATGTCGTTCACCCCTCTATAGTCGCCCATCCCGGAGCCGGACTTCCATTCGGGCCCGGACCGGGGACCGCAGCCAGCTGCAGGGGTACATTGCGCGGTTGCGTCATGGGCCGCCCGTGGCACGGCGCCGCGACTATGATCGATAGCAGAGGAATCACCGTTCTGCTGCACCGGCGGGCGGGTTCAATGATCGCCACTCGAAGAAGAGGTTCACGTGTCACCAGCGTCCATGACCCAGAAGTACTCCACGATTTCACCGTCCCTTGCGGTGGGCCACGACGAGCCGGACCGCAACCTCGCCCTTGAACTTGTCCGCGTCACCGAAGCCGCGGCCATTGCCGGCGGCCACTGGGTGGGCTTCGGCGACAAGAACACCGCCGACGGCGCAGCCGTCGACGCCATGCGTTCCTTCCTGCAGACCGTCCACTTCAATGGTGTCGTGGTGATCGGCGAAGGCGAAAAGGACGAAGCCCCCATGCTGTTCAACGGGGAGCGTGTCGGCGACGGCACAGGCCCCGAGGTGGACGTGGCTGTTGACCCCATCGACGGAACACGCCTGACCGCCCTGGGCATCAATAATGCGCTGGCTGTCCTGGCTGTTGCCGAGCGTGGCTCCATGTTCGATCCCTCCGCCGTGTTCTACATGGAGAAGCTGGTCACCGGCCCCGAAGCCGCTGACATGGTGGACCTGCGCCTGCCGGTCAAGCAGAACCTGCACCTGATCGCCAAGGCCAAGGGCGTCAAGGTCAACCAGCTCAACGTCATGATCCTTGACCGCGACCGACACCGCCCGCTGGTGGAGGAAATCCGGGAAGCCGGAGCACGGACCAAATTCATCATGGACGGCGACGTTGCCGGCGCCATTGCCGCGGCCCGCTCCGGAACCGGCGTGGACGCGCTCATGGGCATCGGCGGAACCCCCGAGGGCATCGTGGCAGCCTGCGCCATCAAGTCCCTGGGCGGCGTCATCCAGGGCCGCCTCTGGCCCACCAGCGACGAGGAAAAGCAGAAGGCCATCGACGCCGGCCACGACCTGGAGCGCGTGCTGTCCACCAACGACCTCGTCTCCAGCGACAACTGCTACTTTGCCGCCACCGGCATCACCGACGGCGACCTGCTCAAGGGCGTCCGCTACTCCAAGGACAAGGTCCTGACCCAGTCCATCGTGATGCGCTCCAAGTCCGGCACCATCCGCTTCGTGGAGGGTGAGCACCAGGCCAGCAAGTGGGAAGGCTACGCCCGCAAGAACTGACTGCCGTTAGTGCAGGATTCCAGAGCCCCGGGGCGCGTGCGCGCACCCGGGGCTTTGCGTTAACGCGTTGGTATAGGGTTTAAGCCATGATTCCTGCTGTTGTGCCCTGTACTGACCGCGCCCTTTGGGACGAGCACGTTGACCGGTTCCAGGGGCATCCGCAGCAGCTGTGGGGCTGGGGCGAGACCAAGGCGGCGCACGGCTGGTCCGTGGACCGCGTCCTGGTCAAAGCCGGGGACGAAACCATCGGTGCCGCCCAGTTGCTGGTCCGCAAGCTTCCTGTTCCCTTCCGGGCACTGGTCTACATTCCGCGCGGCCCCATGTGCTCCGTGGAGCACACCCAGGTGGTCCTCAACCGGCTCGCCGAACACGCTGCCCTCCGGCACCAGGGCGTGGCGCTCAGCATCGAACCGGACTGGGACCAGGACTCCGCATTCGCGGGCGCGGTGGCCGCCGCCGGATTCCGGGAGTCCACCAACACCGTGCTCATCCCGCGCACGCTCATCCTGGACCTCACCCGGACCGACGACGAGCTGATGGCGGAGATGTCCAAGTCCACGCGCGCCAACATCCGCAAGGCAATGCGCAGCGACGTCGAGTTCCGCAAGGTCAAGAACGATTCCGAGCTGGAACAGGTCCTGGCCATCTACCACCAGACCGCCGAGCGGGCGGGCTTCGGCATCCACGAGGACCAGTACTACCGCGACATCTTCCACAACCTCGGCGACGCCTCGCCCATCATCGGCGCGTTCGACGGCGAGCAGCTGCTGGCGTTTACCTGGCTGTCGCGCAGCGGCACCACCGCCTTTGAGCTTTACGGCGGCGTCTCCGCAGAAGGACAGAAGCAGCGCGTCAACTACGGCGTGAAGTGGGCCGCCCTGCAGTCCATGCGAGAGGACGGCTGCAGCCGCTACGACTTCAACGGCCTGCTCAACGACGGCATCTCCGACTTCAAGAAGCAGTTCGCACGGCATGAGAACATGCTGCTGGGCACGTGGGAAAGGCCGCTCTCGCCCTTCTACCCCGTATACGCCAAAGCCATGCCGCTGGCGCGCAAGGGCCTCCAGCAGGGGCGCCGGCTGGTGAAGGACGCAGCCGGGCGGGTCCTGCCCCTGGTCCGCAAACTGCGTCCGGGCAACTGACTGAACCGAAAAAGAAGGGCGACGTCGGCACCCGCCCGGGCGGGTGCCGACGTCGCCCCTTTCTGTTGCTGTGGGCTACAGCCCGGTGGTCACCGCGAAGGCCAGCACCGGTTCCGCGCTTCCGGCCACCCGGTGGACGTTGATGGGGGCTTCCGCGGCCGCGACGAACGCGCTCCGTCCCCTGGACAGCTGCAGGTCGCCTTTGGGTGAATCAAGGTAAACTTCGCCGGCCACCACGATGACCACCGCAGCCCCGGACTGGGCCAGGGGTACGGGGGCCGCCTCCGGCCCCAGTTCGATGCGCTGCAGTTGGAACTCCTCGAACGGCGGACGGAACAGTTCCTGGCCCATTACCGTCTTCTCGGCATCCAGCATGGGCACAGCCACAGGGTGGAAATTGATGGTGTTCAGGAGTTCCGGGACATCCACGTGCTTGGGCGTCAGGCCGCCGCGCAGGACGTTGTCCGAGGACGCCATGACCTCCACGCCGAGCCCGTGCAGGTAGGCGTGCACGTTCCCGGCGGGAAGGTAGACCGCTTCGCCGGGCTTCAGCGAGATCCGGTTGAGCAGCAGCGAGATCAGCACGCCGGGATCGCCCGGGTACTTTTCGTTGAGGCTGATCACGGTGCCCAGTTCGGCCTGGTACGGCGCGAGCGAAGCGCGCGACAGCAGGGCTTCCACCACCAAGGCAGTATCCTCCGCCACGCCTTGCCCGCCGGTGATCAGCCGCTCAAAGGCCTGGCGGAGTCCTGCGCCTTCGTCCGCGGCGGCCAGATCGTCAATCAAGGCCTGGACCAGCGCGGGGGAGCCGCCTCCCTCGGGGAAGGCACGGGCGATGTACTGGAAGACCTCCCGGGTTTCGGCGGCAGGCCGGAACCCGCACAGCGCCTCGAACGGAGTAAGCGCGAAGATCATTTCCGGCTTATGGTTGTCGTCCTTGTAGTTCCGGTTCGGGGCATGGGCATCCACACCATCGGCGTTCTCCCGCGCAAAGCCTTCCCGCGCCTGCTCCAGGCTGGGGTGGACCTGGAGGGAGAGCGGCTGCGCGGCCGCAAGGATCTTGGCCAGGAACGGCAGCCGGGGCCCGAAGGCGGAGACGGACTCCGCGCCCAGGAAATGCTCCGGGTCCGACGAGATCAGCGCATCGAGGGGGCTCCGGGTGCCGTCCTCCGGCACCTGCGCCACCGACGGAGAGTCAGGGTGGGCGCCGATCCACAGTTCGGCCTCCGGGCCCCCCGACTCGGGACGGCCCAGCAGCGAGGCGATGGCCGTCGTCGAACCCCAGGCGTAGTCCCGGAGGACGTTCTCAATCTCGTACAAAACCGTTCCGTTCCTTGTGGATGGGCGTTGATGACTTGGCGGCCGCCGTGGTCGCTAGAGCGGGCGGCACTGTCCGTTGGTGGCCACGAGCTGGCGGATGGCCTCTTCGTTTCCTTCGAGCTTGAGCTGGGTAAGCATCTCTTCGGTGATCGGCTCGCCGTCAGGCGTGGTGGTCACCGGGGTGAAGTCCGACGGCGAGGGCTGCTGGACAGCGTTGCCGCCCGTGGGCAGGGTGGCGGGGACGGGACCTGCCGCCTGGACATGTCCGGCTCCTGCCCCTGGAACTGCCGTGCCGTCGTCGGGAATTCCTGCAGACTGTGCACCCTTGGCGGATGCCTGCGCCAGCAGCTGGTCGACCCGCTCGTGGATCTGGTCGAAGTCCGGGTTCGTGGAGAAGGACGGGTCAAAGTCCGGCGGCCCAATGGTGAGCCGCTTGACGTCCTTGCCCCGTGCCTTGATGGCGAGGTCCAGGAAGCTGCCCAGCTGGGCGGAGGAGACGTTGGACTCCACCACCTTGGTTCCCGCGCTGGCGATGTCCTCGAACTTGGACAGCAGGGTGGTGGGATCGAGCTGTTTCAGCATGGCCTGCTGCACGCACTGCTGGCGCTGGATGCGGGAGTAGTCATCAACGTATTCGCGCGAGCGTCCGTACCAGAGTGCCTGGTCCCCGTTGAGCGTCTGGTCCCCGGCCGGGATCCAGCCGAGGGGCATCCCGTGGGTCTTGGTGGTTTCGTCGAAGTAGCCGCTCATGGGAACCCACCCACCGGCCTTGATCCGGATGCCGCCCATGGCATTGATCAGCGTGGAGAAGCCCTGCATGTCAACCAGGACGTAGGACTGGATCTGCATGCCGAGCGTTCCGGAGACGGCTTCCATGGTTGCCTGCGCGCCTGGATCCGCCACGCCGGGGTAGAGGTTGGTGTGCTCGTTGGTGACCTCTGTATTGATGGCGTTGATGAGGCATTCGTCGCCGCAGTTGTAGCCGTCGGGGTACAGGGCGCGCATGGGGGAGCCCTCGCTGAACTGCGCGTTCTGGAAGTTTCGAGGGACCGAAATGATGGCGGTCTGGCCGGTCTCGGCGTCCACGCTCAGCACGGACAGGCTGTCCGGACGGCGGCCGGTGCGGTCATCGCCCGCGTCGCCGCCCATCATGAGGAAGTTGTAGCGCCCGTCCACGGGTTTGATCGCCGGGCCGGACGAGAAGATGTTGCCGATGGCATTGCGGCCCACATTCAGCAGGTAGGCGGCGTAGCCCATGGAGCCGCTGCCCAGGACCAGGGCAACCACCAGGGCGATGCCGACGGCGGGGCGCGCCTTCGGTGCCAGCAGGACGGGGCGGATGAGCCTCAGGGTGTTGAGGAACAGCAATGCCCAGCCGAGGGCCAGCGCAGCCAGCAGGACCACCAGCACCAGCGATGTGACCGGGTTGGTCACGATGCTGATGACCATGCTCCGGTCCAGCAGCAGCAGAACCACTGCAAGCAGCAGGATGGCCCACACACAGAGCGTGACGCGCAGCGCGGTCCGCCCCAGCTTCCGGTCGCCCGCGACGAGCTGCGCGCTGCCCGGTACCAGGAGCGTCAGCAGGACCAGTACGAAGGCGCGCTTTGTACGGACCGGGGAGGAAGCGCTGACCGGGTAGCGGACGGGGTCTGTCAGGGACGCCCCGGCCCCGGTGTTGAGCACGCTGCTGCTGCTGGCCATGCCCGCCGCCCTAACGGCTGCCCCGAAGAGCGCCGGAGCCGTCCGGGAAGACTTCGCTGACTTTCTGCCGGAGGTTTGCGCCCTTGCGGGAGGCAACGGCGTTGAGGTCGGCGGCGAAGTCGAGGAGGTCAGCGCGCAGGGAGGCGGCGAGCTCGTCCGTACCCGACGCGAGCATCCGCACGGCCAGGAGTCCGGCGTTCCGCGCACCGGCGATGGAAACCGTGGCCACCGGCACCCCGGCGGGCATCTGGACGATGGACAGCAGGGAGTCCATCCCGTCAAGTGTCTTCAGGGGAACCGGGACGCCGATAACGGGAAGCGGCGTGACGCTGGCGAGCATGCCCGGCAGGTGGGCGGCACCGCCGGCGCCGGCGATGATCACCCGCAAACCACGTTCGTGGGCCGTCTGGCCGTACCGGATCATTTCCGTGGGCATCCGGTGGGCTGAGACCACGTCCGCTTCGAACGGAATGCCGAATTCGGCCAGGGCGTCCGCCGCGGCCTCCATGACCGGCCAGTCCGAGTCGGAGCCCATGACCAGGCCCACCAGGGGACTGGTGCCGGATGCGGCGGGGGTGGCTTCGGCGCTCATGCCTTCTCCTCGAAAATCGCAGCAGGTTCTTCGGTGGAAACCCGTCCGTCACGGATGATGCCGGCCACGGCTGTGGCCCGGCGGCGGACCGAGTCCACCTCCGCGGTGGAACTTCCCACCAGGTTGACGTGGCCGATCTTACGTCCCGGCCGTACCGATTTGCCGTAGCAGTGGACTTTCGCGGCGGGTTCGGCGGCGAGTGCCATGGGGTAGGCGGAGTACAGGTCCTGGTTTTCCCCGCCCAGGAAGTTCTTCATCACGGTCACGGGAGCCAGTGCGTCCGTTGCGCCAAGGGGCAGGTTCAGGACGGCACGTAGGTGCTGTTCGAACTGGCTGGTGATGGAGCCGTCCTGGGTCCAGTGGCCGGTGTTGTGCGGCCGCATGGCAAGTTCGTTGATCAGGAACCCCGCTCCGGTGCCCGGCGTTTCGAAGAGTTCCACGGCAAGGACGCCAGTCGCGTCCAGCTCGGCGGCGATGCGCAGGGCGGCATCCTCCGCGGCGGCCGCAACCTCCAGCGGGATATCCAGCGCGGGCGCGATCACCTCGTCGCAGACACCGTCCACCTGGATGGTGTGGACCACCGGCCAGGCACGGGCTTCGCCGTCGGGAGTACGGGCCACGAGGGCCGAGAGCTCGCGCGTAAATTCAACCTTGGCCTCGGCCAGGAGGGGACTCATGGCGGCGAACCAGTCGGCCGTCCCGGCCGCCTCCTCCGCCGAGCCAACGATCCGGACGCCCTTGCCGTCATATCCGCCGCGGGGGGTCTTCAGGACAACGGGCCAGCCGATTTCCTCGCCGAAGCGCACCAGCGCGTCAACGTCGGCCACCGACGCCCAGGCGGGGTTCGGCAGTTCCAGCCGGTCGATGGCTGCACGCATGACCAGTTTGTCCTGGGCGTGGACCAGGGCGTCCGGTCCGGGCTGGACGTTGACTCCGGCCTCCTGCAGTGCGCGGAGGTGGTCCGTGGGCACGTGCTCGTGGTCGAAAGTCATCACGTCCAGGCCCTTGGCAAAGTCCAGGAGCGTCTGCAGATCCTTGTAGTCGCCCACCGGCGTGGTGGGTACTGCCGATACTGCGGACACGTCCTCACCCTCCGCGAGGACGCGGAGTTCAAAGCCGAGGGCTGTAGCGGCAGGGGCCATCATTCGCGCGAGCTGGCCGCCGCCAACCACGCCTATCACTGGAAAAGTCACATGTGCCAGCCTACCGAAGACGCGGCCGATCGACGCTTTTGCGGCCCGGCGGGGGATGGACATTTTCGGATGAAAGGACCCCCCGCTCCTGCATCCGGGGGCCGCTTTAAGGCTTTGGGGCTAAAATGGACCTTTGGCCGAGTGGCCCACAGTTCGTCACGGCCATGGAGGGTCATGTTTAGCGCACTTGCAGATCGTATCCGGGGGCTTGCCTCACTCTTCTGGCGCGAGGTGGCCAAGTTTGGTGCGGTGGGCGGTGTGGCATTCGTCATCGACAACGGCCTGACCTATTACCTGATGCACGGTCCCATGTCCGACAGCGAGGCGAAGGCCCGCTTCGTGGGGGCCACGGTGGCCACAATCTTCTCGTGGGTGGCAAACCGCTTTTGGACCTTCCGCCACCGCCGCCAGGCCAACGTGCTCCGCGAGTTCGTCATGTTCGTGATCATCAACGGCATCGGCATTGGCATCTCCACCGGGTTCACCGCCCTGGCCAAGTACGGGATGGGCATCGACAACAAGAACCTGCTGTTCCTCGCGGGCGTGGTTGGCATCCTGGTGGCCACGGTTGTCCGCTTCTTCGCCTACCGCTTCCTGGTGTTCAACCAGGAACTGGACCAGGAGCCGGAGTTCTCCCACGACCACGAAATCATCGAAGCCCACCCCCACAAGGAGCCGGCGGGTGCCGCTGAACGCCCGGCACCCACGCCGGCCGACGGCGGCCCACAGGCCTAGGGGAAGCGGCTGCTAGCTTCCGTGGATGCGTTCGTCGGCCACCAGTTTGTCCGTGAGCGGCACATCGGGATGGGTCAGCACTACGGAGCCGCCCTGGTGCCATGCTCCCAGCGCATTGGCCAGTACAGCTTCAAGGCCGGCATCGGCAGGAACGTGCAGCCTGGCGCCTTCTGCGTGCGGCACGGCAAAACCGGTGATCAGGTCCTGGTGCAGGACACTGCGCCCCTGGCTGGTCAGCACAGCGCGGGCTGACGGATCAGGATCGGCGTGCGGCATGAACACGTCCCCGTGTGACCGCACTTCGGCGGCATAATCCAGGCAGCCGGCAGGAAGGTCACCGCTCCAGCGCATGGCGAGGGCCGGCAGGGCAACGGCGACGACGGCGTCGTAGTTTCCGTCGGACCCCGCGGGATTGTCAGTGGCAAGGAAGTCCGCCTGGGCGCCGTCGAGCACTGTTTCCAGTCCCAGCTGCCAGCCAGCCAAGGCCCAGACCAGTGCCTTCCAGTGGGCCGGAAGTGCGAGCCGCAGCCGCATGCCGGGTTCCGCATCCAGTTCGTCCTGCAGCAGGTTGCTCGTCTTGGCAACCCAGTTGTCCAGGACCCGGCCGGACAGTTCCACCCGCTCCGAGTCGGGCCCGTACCAGGTCAGGCGTGGTGCCGTGGAGTTGCCGGAGCGGAGGCCTGCCGTGAGTTCGAGCGCGGGGATTGATGTCATGCGTTCATCCTGCCACTGTCCGAATCCCCTGAATATCCAGCTGCAGCGACGACGGTCCGGCCACTCGGACCGGGAGTGATGTTAATCACCCTCGGTGCTAAGTGTGCTTGCTATTTGGGGTGAGAGCGGGTATTTTCCGCGCCAGAACAGGGGATTGGCGGCTTTCCTGCTGCAAATTGGACGCCAGTCCCGTCCGCCACGCCCGGGTGGAGGGAAAACCCAGGCGTGGCGTGCGCGAATTTCCCGGCGTCGACTGTCTATTATCCCGGCAACGGCTTGACTCGCCCTAGTTACACACGTGTAATTAGGTAACTAAAGCAATTGCGTAAATACCGGCACACAACCGAGTGTCCACGTATCCAGGCAGTGGCTGAACCATCAGGAGGGTCGCCGTGGGGCAAGCAGAGCGTATCCAGGAAGATGCCGTCGTGGCCGGTCAGGCAACGGCAAAGTACCGTGCACGGGGGGTGCCGAGCGATTGGTACGTGGATCCCGCTGATCCTGATGCTGCGGACAGGTACAACAGGAATTCCACCAGCGTCCTTGAGGACCAGGCAACCGCGTTCCTTGCAGCGCACGAGGCCCTCCTTGACGGCGGCGCTGAGCCGGAAGATGACCTGGATCCGCCCATGGAGCTGGCTGCTGCCGGTACCACCCAGCCGGTATGGATCGGGCTGCCGCTGCAGCAGGATTTCGACGACGAAGGCGAGCTGGGCTGGCAGACGGACGCTCTGTGCGCCCAGACGGACCCGGAAGCCTTCTTTCCCGAAAAGGGCGGCTCCACCCGCGATGCCAAGAAGGTCTGCGGTGCCTGCAATGTACGGTCGCAGTGCCTGGAGTACGCGCTGGCCAATGACGAACGGTTCGGCATCTGGGGAGGCCTTTCCGAGCGTGAGCGCCGGCGGCTTAGGAAGCGAGCAATCTAATTCTTCAGGATGTGCATGTCACTGCCGTTGTGGTTGCCCACAACGGCAGTGCTTATCTGCCTAGGACCCTTTCAGCCCTGGCGTCACAAACCCGGCCCGTTGACCGTGCCGTGGGTGTGGACACGGGGTCCGGCGACGACTCCTGCCGCCTCCTGCAGGAGGCTTTGGGTGAAGCCGACGTTCTCAGCTATCCCCGGAGCAAAGGCGGCATGGGCGCCGCCGTCTCCGCTGCGCTCGCGGAGTTGGTTCCCGTCCACGGGGACCGGGACGGTGGCAGGACCGAGTGGATCTGGCTGCTGCATGACGATGCCGCGCCCGCGCCCGAGGCCCTCGCCGAACTCCTGGGCGCCGTGGAGCGTGCGCCCTCGGTCACCGTTGCCGGCTGCAAGCAACTGGACTGGCATTCGCCGCGAAGACTGATCGATGTAGGTCTTTCCACCAGCCGGTGGGCCGAGCGTCTAACCCTTATCGACGCCGACGAAATGGACCAGGGCCAGTACGACGGCCGCACCGATACTTTTGCCGTCAATTCCGCAGGCATGCTGGTGCGCCGGGACGTCTGGGACCAGTTGGGCGGCTTCGACCCCGCCTTGCCGGGAAGCGGGGACGACGTCGACTTCTGCTGGCGGAACCGCCTTGCAGGCCACCGTGTGGTGGTGGTTCCCGCAGCCCGGATGCTCCATGTGGCGCACCGTCCGCATGCCCTTGGAAACCCCTCGGCGGCGCGCAAGGCCCAGGTTCACCTGCGCCTGAAGCACAGTCCGCTCTGGATGGTGCCTGTCCATGGCATCGGTGCCTTGCTGGGCAGCCTTTTCAAGCTGGTCCTGAGTATCGTCGTCAAGGACCCGGGCCACGGGATTTCCCAGCTCTTCGCCACGTGCGCCGCATTGGGCAGGCCCGGCGCCGTGGCCAAGGCGCGCCGGGCGGCCAAACGGACACGGCGGATCCGCCGGTCGGTCATCCGTAAGCTGCAGACGCCCCGCCGCGAGGTGTGGAGCCACCGCCGGTCGCTGATGGAAGCGCTGGGATCCGACGGCTCCGGTGCCGACCTCGTGCAGGATCCGTTGGCGCACCAGCCCACCGGTGACGCTGCAGACGATTTCGCCGCCCTGGCCACTACAAAACGCGGCTGGGTGGGCAACGGTGCCCTGGCCGCCGTCATCATCGCATCCGTGGCCTCGCTCCTTGCACTCGCAGGACTGTTCCGGGCCGGAGCCGTAACCGGCGGCGCCCTGATTCCTGTCTCCGCGGGCCTGGGGGACATCTGGCACAACGCCTCCAGTTGGTGGATCAGCCTGGGAGCGGGCCTTCCCGGCCGCGGCGATCCCTTCGACTACGTGCTATGGATCATCGGAGTCCTGGGCGGCGGCGATGCCAACCCCGCCATGGCATGGCTGCTCCTGCTCGGTGCCCCGCTGTCCGGCCTCACCGCATGGTTCGCGGCCGGCGGGCTGACCGTACGCCGCCGGCTCCGCCTGGTGGCGGCGCTCTTTTGGGCAGCGGCTCCCGCTCTCCAGGCCGCACTCAACCAGGGGCGGGCGGGCGCCCTGATTGCGCACGTCATGCTGCCGCTGGTGGTACTGGGCCTGCTGCGGGCTACGGGCTCCGCGGTGGGCCACGGCCGGTTCAACGCCGGCGCATCACCTGGACACACTTCCAGCGAACAGCCCCCGGCCAAGGCAGGGATCAACGGCATGCCTTCTTGGACCGCGGCGGCAGCTGCGGGCCTGGCCCTGGCGGTCACTACCGCTGCGGCGCCCTCCCTGCTGGCCCCGGCTGCCGTAGCCATCGTGCTCTGCGGCCTGCTGCTGGGACGGCGGGGGCGCACGGTGTGGTGGGCGCTGCTGCCTGCCGCAGCTCTGTTTATCCCGTTTGTGCTGTCCACACTCGACAGGCCGCGCGCCATCCTGGCCGATCCCGGACTGCCGCTGGGGTTCGACGCGGCTCCGCTGTGGCAGCAGGTCCTGGGCCAGCCCCTGTCATTCGACCCCGCAGCCGGCCTTCAAGGACTGTCCGCCTTCACCGGCGGGACCGTGCCCTGGGCCCTCCTGCTGGCGCTGCTCATCGCGGGGCCGGTGCTGGCCCTTGCCATCGTGGGACTATTCAGCGCAGGACGCCGTGCCCGGATCTCCCGATGCCTCTGGATTGTGGCGCTTGCCGCCTTGGCCGCTGGTTGGTTCACCAGCCACGTCGCCACCGGATTCAACGCCGGCGTCCTGGTGACGCCTTTCACCGGTCCGGCGGTGTCCGCCGCGTCCTTTGCCCTCCTTGGGGCGGCACTCCTCGGATCCGAGCAACTCCTGTCCACGGCGGACCGGGCATCAGGTACCGCGGCCAAGACTGGAAGGGCAGCGCGTGCAGGCCTGGCACTGGGCCTGGTAGTGGTGCTGGCCGGGCCGCTGGCCGGGCCGCTGGCCGGGATGGCTGCCTGGTCGGCGCAGAACCTTTTGCGTCCTGCCGGGACAGGCGCGGCCCAAGCCACCGCATCCCAGGGAAGCGTCGTTGCCCCCGCGCCAGCGGGTTCCGGAAACGGGGGAGCCCTGGGCACGCCGCGTCTGGTGGAAGCCTCCACCGGACGCTCCCTGCCCGCCACTGCCGTTGACCGCGGGAACGGGCCTGAACAGACCCGGACTCTCCTGCTCAGCACTGGAGAAGACGGCACCTTCAACGCGTCGTTGATGCGGGGTGCAGGTACCACGCTGGACAGTCTCTCCGCCATCGCCTCTGCGCGGAACATCATCGGTGCGCCAGGTGCCGAGGAGGTGCGTGGCGACGACGACGTCACTTCGGCTGTCCGCCGCGTGGTGGCCACCCTTGTAGCGGGGCAGGGCGTGGATCCGCGCGCCGACCTGGAACAGCTCGGGGTTGGGTTCGTGGTGCTCCGTGCCGCGGACACCGCAGCCCAGCTCACCGCCAGCCGGATGGATGCCGTCCCGGGGCTTGTCGCCGTGGGACAGACCGACGTGGGCTGGCTCTGGCGCATCAGCCCACTGAACCAGCCGGTTCTGCAGGCTGCTGACGTGGCCCATCGCGTCCGCATCGTGGATCCCCGGGGCGCGGCCACCACCTTGGTCGACTCCGGAACTGACGACGTCAATGCCGCCGTCCCTGCGGGGCCGGAAGGCCGGCTGGTGGTCCTTGCAGAGCGGGCCGATCCCGGGTGGAGCGCCTGGCTCGACGGCCGGAAGCTGACCTCCACCACCGACGGCTGGTCCCAGGCCTTCACGCTCCCGGCGTCGGCCGGCCAGCTGACGGTCCGTTACGAGAACCCGTGGTCGTTTTGGGCTGCCGCCGCCCAGATCACGGTGATCGGGCTGACTGTCATCCTGGCAATCCCCATGCCGGCCCGGCGCCCGCGGACAGGTATCTCGCGCGACGAGGGCTCCCTGCGTAAGGAACACCAACATGCATGAGCACACCCCGCCGGCCGCCGGCGGTCCTTCCGCCGAGGGAGAAAAGCAGTCCCAGGCCGGCAAAGCGGCCCAAACGCAGGCCGGCAAAGACAGGAAGATATCCGGCCGAGGCGCCACCCGCGTGCCAGGTGGCAAGGGGCGGGCAGCCTCCGTGGCCGGAGTTGCGGCAGGGGTCCTCATCCTCGCCGGTGGCGGAGCACTGGTGGCCGGAGGGTCGCTGATGGCCGGGCCCGCATCCACCCGGACAGTGCCGCCCGCGGAAGCCGCCGTCCCGGCAGGAGCCAGCCTTGGCGTCTGCCCCGGCCCTGCGAGGCTGCTGGCGGGAACTGATGCGGGCACCGACGCCCAGTTCCGGCCCGAGTCCGCCACTGCGGCAACCAAGGTCAGCGCCGCCGTGCTCAGCGCCGGAGGTGCGCTTCCCGGAAGCCGCCTCGCGCGCCTGGACGGGACGGCCGCCCTTGAGATCTCCAAGGACCCTGGTCCGGCACCTACTGCCGCCGCTCCACAAGAGCTTCTTGCCGGAGTGGCAGCCGACCGTGTGGTGGACCAGGTAAGCGTCCTCACCGCTCAGGCGGTGGCCAACCAGAATGCCTCGGCCGCCGCCGCCATGAAGTACACCGCCAAGGACGGCGACCTGCAGGGCAGTGCTGCTGCCACCTGCGCGCAACCCTCCAACGACCAATGGCTGGCGGGTGCCAGCACCACCGTCGGCCGAACCTCCGTGCTGGCACTGACCAACGCCTCCAGTACCCCCGCCACAGTGAGCCTCGAGCTTTTTGGTTCCGGCGGACAGGTCCAGGCGCCGGGAAGCCGCGGACTGCTGGTTGCCCCCGGCACAACCCGCAGCGTGGTCCTGGCCGGCCTGGCACCCAACGAGCCGAGCCTCAGCGTGCACGTCCGCAGCGCCGGCGGCCCGGTGGCGGCCTCCATCCAACAGAGCGTGCTGCGGGGCCTCACTCCGGGCGGCGTGGACTTCATCAGCCCAGGGACTTCCCCTGCTGTCCGCCAGGTGATGACCGGCGTGGATATCCAGGACCCGGCGGGGATTGCTGCCCTGACGGCCCAGGCCGCGTACAAGGATGCCGGCCCCGCCCTCGAGCTGACGGTTCCCGGCGCCGCTGATGCAGTGGTGGAAATCAAGCTCTACGGACGGGACGGCCAGCACGCCCTTCCGTCCGGCGGCGTCATCACCGCGAAGGCCGGGTCCACCACCGAGGTCTCCCTGGCCGGTGTACCCGCGGGCCAGTACACCGTGGCGGCCTCATCCGACGTCTCCTTTGTTGCTGCCGCACGCATGGGCCGTGGGCTCCAGGCAGGACAGCCATCGGATGTGGCCTGGGCGCCTTCGGCCGTGCGGCTTGGCAGCCAGCACGTGGTTCCCGTCCCCAAGGGCGGCCAGCGCCAGCTGGTGTTCGGGGCGCTGGACACCAGGGCCAGCATCACGTACGCACCCATTACTGCCGATGGAAAAGTGCGGGCAGCCGCCACCGCCGACATCGCAGGCGGAACAACCGCGACCATCGGCATTCCGGAGCAGGCTGAAGGGGTCGACGTCGTGGGCTATGTGGTTTCCGCGTCAGGCGACGCCGCTTACGGGGCGGTACTCGTGGGCCAGGACGGACGCAACGACGTCTCGTCCCTGGCTTTCCTTGCTGCCGCGGCCGGCCAGGAAACGGTCCCGGTGGCCTTGGGCTACTAGGTTTGCCCGTTCAGTAGCGGCGGCGGTACACCGGGTCCAGCGTCTCCGGCGCCACACCCAGCATTTCCGCCGTGTGCTCCACCACCACGTCGTGGACCAGGTCCTGGAGCTCTTCCACACTGGAGCATGCCTGCTCCACCACCCGCCGGTACACGGTGATCGTGGGCCCGTCCTCTCCCGCAGCGGGGGTATAGGCGCCCATGGGTGCAGGGGTGGCGTTGGCGGCAAGCTGTTCCAGCTCCGGCGGGATCTCATCCACACCGAACCTGACGCCGTCGAGCGTTTTGCCCCAGATGTCGTGCAACCGTTGGGCCGAGTCCAGCACCATGTCATCAAAGCGGTCGCCGCGCGTCCGGTAGCCCGGATGCGTAGGCAACATCACCTCGCCCCGAAGGCCGCGCCCGTGGCGGTTCCGGCGCCGCCTGAAGAAGCTCCTGCCGGCGGTCTCCACGCCCGTTGCCACTGGGGCATCCGGGTCAGCCAACCGGACCGAAAAACCTGATTCATGGTTCGATGACTGCATACATCGACTGTAAACCCGGGGGAGGATTTACGCGATACATCCTCCCGGCTGTCCCGGGGCGCGTCTGCTTCTGCCCGCAATGCGCAGCTTTTGGGCAGTGAAGGGGTAGTCTGTGATGTCGTGGGAGCTATCCGTCAGTGTTCAAGGTCTGCCTGCCGCCAGTCGGCGGTAGCCACCCTGACGTACGTTTATGCAGACTCCACTGCGGTCCTGGGTCCGTTGGCCACCTACGCCGAACCGCACTGCTACGACCTCTGCGAGCAGCATGCTGATTCGTTGACGGTTCCCCGCGGTTGGGAAGTACTCCGCCTGGCAATGCCGTCCTCCCCGCAGCAGCCCGGGCCCGATGACCTGCTTGCCCTGGCGAATGCAGTGCGCGACGCCGCAGCCCTGCCTCCGGAAGCGCAGCCGCCCGCCCAGCGCGGCCACCATTCGGCGCTGGAAGCTCCCGCAGGCACTGAAGGGGCACGCCGGGGCCACCTGCGGATCCTTCGCGAACCTTCCTGACCCGCATCTGGCGGTACGCTGGAGCCTGCACATCTTTTCCGCTACCGGCGCGAGCGCGCCCGCCAGGGAGCATGAACAAATGCCAAAGATCAGCCCCGAGCTGTTGTCCGTCCTGCGTTGCCCCGTGACCGGCTCGCCCCTGGTCCAGGAAGGGGAGGAACTGGTGGCCACTGCCGCCGGGGACGCGGGCGTGAAGAACCGGTACGCCATTGAGGACGGGATCCCTTTGCTGCTGCCTCCGGAACTGCTCGCCGCAGCAGCCTCGGCAGGTTCGGACCAGCACGATCCCGCCGCAGCAGGGCAGTAGTTCACCTGCATCCGCTTCACCTGCACTGGCTCTCACAGAAACAGCAGAACGGGGACTGGACCAGGACCCGGACCAAGCAAAGGACCACCCATGACTTTTGAGTACAAGGTTGCCGATATTTCCCTGGCGGAAGCCGGCCGGCACCAGATCCGCCTCGCGGAGCACGAAATGCCCGGCCTGATGTCCCTCCGTGAGGAGTTCGGCCCCTCCCAGCCGCTCAAGGGCGCCCGGATCGCCGGTTCACTGCACATGACGGTGCAGACCGCTGTGCTGATCGAGACCCTCACCGCGCTGGGCGCCGAGGTCCGCTGGGCCTCCTGCAACATCTTCTCCACCCAGGACGAGGCCGCGGCGGCCGTGGTGGTGGGCAAGGGCACCGTCGAGGACCCGCAGGGCGTGCCGGTGTTTGCGTGGAAGGGCGAGACCCTCGAGGAATACTGGTGGACCGCCGAGCAGATCCTTACCTGGCCCGGTGCCGAGTCCAACCCCGAGCTGGGCCCCAACATGATCCTTGACGACGGCGGCGACGCCACCATGCTGGTCCACAAGGGCGTGGAGTTCGAGGCCGTGGGCAACGTTCCCTCCGCCGACCCCGAGGATTCCGAAGAATACGGCATCTTCCTCGACGTGCTCCGCCGCAGCCTTGCCGCCGACCCGCAGAAGTGGACCAGGACTGCAGCCACCGTCAAGGGCGTCAGCGAGGAAACCACCACGGGTGTGCACCGCCTGTACCAGCTGGCGGACCAGGGCAAGCTCCTCTTCCCCGCCATCAACGTCAACGACTCCGTGACCAAGAGCAAGTTCGACAACAAATACGGCATCCGCCACTCCCTGCCGGACGGCATCAACCGTGCCACGGACGTGCTCATGGGCGGCAAGGTGGCCGTGGTCTGCGGTTACGGCGATGTTGGCAAGGGCGCGGCGGAAGCCCTGCGCGGCCAGGGCTCCCGCGTCATCGTCACCGAGATCGATCCCATCTGCGCCCTCCAGGCTGCCATGGACGGCTACCAGGTGGCCAAGCTGGAGTCGGTCCTGGCCCAGGGCGACATCTTCATCACCACCACCGGCAACAAGGACGTCATCCTGGCCGAGCACATGGCAGGCATGAAGAACAAGGCCATCGTGGGGAACATCGGCCACTTCGACAACGAGATCGACATCGCCGGCCTGTCCCGCATCCCCGGGATCAAGAAGGTTGAAATCAAGCCGCAGGTCCACGAATGGGTCTTCGACGAAGGCACCGACGCGGGGCGCTCCATCATCGTCCTGTCCGAGGGCCGGCTGCTCAACCTGGGCAACGCCACGGGCCACCCGTCCTTCGTGATGAGCAACTCCTTCGCCAACCAGACCATTGCGCAGATCGAACTGTGGACCAAGCGGGACCAGCACGAGTACGAAAACAAGGTCTACGTCCTGCCGAAGGTCCTGGATGAGAAGGTGGCCCGGCTGCACCTGGCTGCCCTGGGCGTTGAACTCACGGAACTGACCAAGGACCAGGCGGAATACCTGGACATTGACGTCGCGGGCCCGTACAAGCCCGAGCACTATCGTTACTGAGACGTAAGGGCCCGGGCGCTGGACAAGCGCCCGGGCCGTTATTTTCTGCACGTAGGATCAAAAACATGGAGCCTGATGTAAAGCCCCGTCGCCGGGGGAAAACCAAGAAAATCCTCGCCGTGGTTGCCGTCTGTGTCCTGGCTGCCGTGGGCGGGGTTTTCGCCGCCGTCGCTCCGGGCCTTGCCGGCGGACCCCTGGAATCGGAAGCAGGCTCCGCACTGCGGACATCGCCGGGGATCGCATCTCCCGTTGTCCCGCCCGTGGCCCTCGATGCGGTGCCCGCCAACGGCGCCAAGCAGGTGAACCCGGCCGCACCGGTTTCCCTGAAAGTGGGCAACGGAATCATCCAGCGCGTCACCCTCGCCAGCACGGCCGGGAAGACCGTCGACGGCAGTATCGACCCCAGCGGGACGGCGTGGTCCGCCACCGGGCCCCTTGAGTTCAACACCGAGTACAGCTACACCTACGTGGTCAAGGACTCAGCAGGACGCGAAACAAGCACCACCCAGTCCTTCAATACCGTGTCCAGCTCGCACGAGGCAGACGCCGCCATCTACCCCCTGAACGGCATGAAGGTGGGTGTGGGGCAGCCCCTGCAGATCATTTTCAGCGAGCCCGTGACCAACCGTGCCGCAGTGGAAAAAGCCATCAAGATCACCACCACGGCAGGGCAGGCCGGGGCGTTCCACTGGTACAGCGACACCATGGTCCGGTACCGCCCCGAGAACTTCTGGGCGGCCAACTCCACCATCACCATGGACATGCAGCTCTTCGGCGTTGACCTTGGAAACGGCCAGATCGCCAACTTCAATAAAAAAGTGAACGTCAACATCGGGGATAAGAAGGTGGCCATCGCGGACGCCACCGCGCATACATTCACGCTGAGCATCAATGACCAGCCTGTAAAGACCCTGCCCGTCAGCATGGGCGACAAGCGGTTCCCCTCGGCCAAGGGATTCGCGGTGCTGATGGAGAAAAACCGCTTTGACCACTTCCGGGCGGCGAGCATCGGCTTGAAGCCTGACGACCCCGCCTATTACGGTGAGGCGGACGTCGAATACACCATCCGCCTCACGCTTAGCGGGGCCTACATCCACCAGGCGCTTGAGTCCGCGTATCCCTACATCGGCAACACCAACGTGTCCCACGGCTGCATCGGGTTCCTGCCCGACGGAGCGGCCTGGGTCTTCGACAACATGGGAACCGGCGACGTGGTCCAGATCATCAATACCGAAGGTGACTACGCGGCGCACACGGACGGCTTCGGCGACTGGAACATCCCGTGGAGCGAGTACGACAACTAAGGTCAGTTGCTGAACGGCAGCCGCTGCAGCCGCTGTCCTGTCTCGGTGTACCGGCGGCGTGATTGCGACAGCCGGGTAAACTCCCGGTTCCGCCGTTCAGCAACGACGGCGGCCAGAAACTCATCGGGGCCTGTTCCAGGCGGCGGGGCAGGGGCTACGTGGGCGGACAGTTCGGCCGCGATCGACGCGGCCATGCCCGCCCTGGACAGCGGAGCCATCCGGCCCGCCTGGCGGATGAACTGGGCTGCCCTGCGGGCCGTGGCGTCCGGAATGCGGCCAATGTCCGCGGCCGCCGCCCAGGACTGCAGGTGCGGCGGGACGAAAACCCGGATGGCCTGCTCAGCCGGCACCCGGCTCCGGACGGCGTAGGTTCCGCCCAGCAGGTCGCCCAGCCGCCGGGACTTATCGTTGAAGAGCGCCACGGCAAGGGCAAGGCCGCCGAACGTCAGGTAGATTTCCAAGAAACCGGTCAGTCCGCGGATCACGGCGTGCCGGAACCGGATAGCGCCGCCATCCTCCCGGACCACCCGCAGGCCTGTAGCCAGCTTGCCCAGCGACCGGCCCCTGCTCAGCGTCTCCACGGCCACCGGCACCACCACCAGGCAGAATACGACGGCGGTAAGGCCAAGGGCGCGTGCGGCCGCCGGGTCAAGGTCCCGGCCGGCGGCCGACAGGCCAATCATGATCAGCACGAGCAGGACAACATGGACCACGACGTCGATGACCAGGCCCAGGGCGCGCGCGGCGAAACTGGCGGGCCGAAGCTCGAGTACGACGGCCTCTCCGGTGATGATTGGACCCACCCTGCGGCCCTGCCCTTCGCAGCTGATGTTCATTCGGTTGGTGCGGACGCTCAAAGTCTAATGCCGGGCGCTAGGCTGTAGCCGTGGACATGGATGCCTTCGCCGCCGTCAATGCGGACAAATGGGCGCGGCTGCAGGAGCTTGCCGGCAAAGGCAGGCTGACCGGCGCCGAAGCCGACGAACTGCTGGCGCTTTACCAGTCCACGTCGGGGCACCTGTCGCTGGTCCGTTCGGTGGCCCCGGAAAGCGGGCTCTCCGCATCCCTCTCCGCCACGCTGGCCCTGGCCAGGACGCGCTTTACCGGTGCCCGGTCCAACGTGATGGCTGACCTGGCACGGTTCTTCGTGGTGGCGCTTCCGGCCGCGCTGTACCGGTTGACCGCGCTCACCCTGGCCTGCGGAGCAGCATTCCTCCTCATCGCGGCCGGCTACGCCACCTGGATTGGCACATCCCCCGAAGCCCTCCGGGCCGTGGCGTCGGAGACCGCCGCCGCCCAGTATGTGAACCAGGACTTCATCAACTACTACTCGGAAAACCCGGCAGCGTCCTTCGCCGGTGCCGTGTGGACAAACAACGCGTGGATCTGTGCGCAGGCCGTGGCACTGGGCATTACCGGCGTGTGGGTGCCGATGATCCTGTTCAGCAATGCCCAGGGGGTGGGCGTCGCGGCCGGGATCTTCGCGTCGGCCGGCAAGTCCGATGTGTTTTACAGCTACATCCTGCCCCACGGACTGATGGAGCTCACCGCAGTCTTTATTGCCTGCGCCGCGGGCCTGCGGATCTTTTGGGCCATGGTGTCACCCGGTCCCCGCCCCCGGGGCCGGGCCGTGGCCGAGGAAGGCCGCTCACTGGTCACGGTGGCCCTGGGACTGGTCCTCGTTCTTTTCGTCTCGGGGCTGGTTGAAGGGTTCGTCACCCCCAGTCCGCTGCCCGTGTGGGCCAGGATCGGCATTGGCGCGGCGGTCCTGACTGCGTACTGGGTCTATGTCCTGGTGTGGGGCAGGCGGGCGTTCCTGGCGGGGGAGCGCGGGGACATCCGCCGGGAAGATGCCGGCTACACGGAAATCGCTGCCTGAATCGTTGTAATCCTGCCGGGGTGGTTCCTCGCCCAGCGGAAGTTCCGGACGGTAGGCTCGTCTGCAGAATGAATCGCGCCGGCGAACTGGGACCGGTGCGGAACCCAACGGAAGTGACGCTGCTGTGAATGACGAAACACCGGCCCGCGCCAAAAGCGCTGCGCCGCAGCCGGAGCCTCTCCTGGACACGTCCGGGGATTCCGACGAGCCCGCGTTCTCCTGGCTGGCGCCCACGGACGCAGACACGTCCGACGGGGACAAGCCCAATGCAGACCAGTCGGATGCAGACAAGCCCAATGCATATAAAACCAGTGCGGACAAAACCCCTGGCGGCAGGACTGCCGGCGGCATGTCTGACCGGACCATACCCAGCGGGGATGGTCCAGGCAGGGGAGTGGACGGCGGTGACTCCGACCGGGAGGCACGCAGGGACACCCGCAATGCCGCCCAGCCCGAAACCAGGGCCGACCGCAAGGCTGCGGAAGCCGCCGTCGGATCTTCTGCCCTTGGGGCTGCTGCGTCCGCACGTCCCGCTGCGGGGCGTCCGGCAGCCGGAGCGTCGACAGCCGGCTCATCCACACCCGGGTCCTCCCCGGATGAGCGTGACGACAGCGATTCTCCCGTCTTCAAGGAGCCCCTCCCCACGTCAGCACTGCACGTGCGTCCCCCGGAAGAGGAAGTGGAGCGCCGCAACGCCCAGCGTGAAAGCGCCGCGAACGCAAAGCCG
Organism: Arthrobacter sedimenti; assembly: GCF_042652025.1. Classification (NCBI taxonomy): domain Bacteria; kingdom Bacillati; phylum Actinomycetota; class Actinomycetes; order Micrococcales; family Micrococcaceae; genus Arthrobacter; species Arthrobacter sedimenti. The sequence continues at coordinate 296,890 of NZ_JBHSDQ010000002.1, forward strand.
GTGGCGCCGCGTGTCATGCAGGTCCTGCTCGCCGTCATCTATCCGTTCATCCTCCTGATCCTGGCCGTCAGGGCCGTCACCAGCCCCCTCTTCCTCTGGGTGGAATACAACCGGCCCGGTTTCCCGGGCGACGGCTACGGCTTCAACACCGATGACCGGATGACGTATGGCTCCTACGCCGTGGACTACCTCAGCAACTGGGCGGGTCCGCGGTACCTGGGCGACCTGGTGAACCGCGGCGGCGAAAAGCTCTTCAAGGACGGGGAAGTCAGCCACATGGCAGACGTCAAGGTGGTCATCCTGTCCACCTTCGGCGCCGGCGTTGCGCTGCTCCTCCTTGCCCTGATCGCCATCCTGTACCTGCGCAAACGCAGCACCGGCGGGATCAGGCGCGGACTCTTCGCCGGCTCCATCATCACGCTGGTCCTGATCCTGGGCCTCGGTACACTGGCGGCCCTGGGCTGGCAGCAGTTCTTCACGGAGTTCCACCGGATCTTCTTCGCCGACGGGTCCTGGACCTTCAGCCTGGACGACACGCTCATCCGGCTGTTCCCCAGCCAGTTCTGGATGGACGCCGGCATCGCCATCGCGGCTATGGTGCTCGTCGCATCCATCGTGACGCTGGTGCTCACCTGGCCCACCCGCCGCCGTCGTGGTGTTGTACGCAGGGAAGAGCCAGCCAAGGCCGGGCGGGAAGAAGCGGACCAGGAAACGCCGGAACAGGAAAAAGCGGCTCAGCCGTAGATTTTGGCGATCTCCGCCTGGAACTCCTTGACGACGGCGGACCGCTTCAGTTTCAGCGATGGCGTCAGGTGCCCGGACTCCACGCTGAACGCCGCATCCAGTAGCCGGAACGTGCGCACCGACTCCGCCTTCGACACCATCTTGTTGGCCAGGTCCACGGCTTCCTGAAGGGCAGCCAGGACTTGGGGGTCGGTGGCGGCTTCACTGAGCGGGAGCGGGGGCAGGCCCCGCTCGGCGCGCCAGTCGGCAACGCCTTCCGGATCCAGGGTCAGGAGGGCCGACACGAAGGGCTTGCCATCGCCCACCACTACGGCATGGGCCACGAGTTGGTGGGTCCGGATCATCTCTTCCAGCGGCCCGGGGGCCACGTTCTTGCCGCCGGCCGTGACCAGGAGGTCCTTTTTCCGGCCTGTGACCGTGAGGAAGCCGTCCTTGTCCAGCTCGCCAAGGTCGCCGGTGCGGAAGAAGCCGTCCACGAACGCTTCGGCGTCCGCCGCCGGGTTGGCGTGGTAGCCCCTGAAGACACCGATTCCCTTGACCAGGATTTCGCCGTCTTCGGCCACGCGGATGGTGGTGCCGGGAATGGGGATACCCACCGTTCCCACCCTGGAGCGGGAGGGTGTGTTAACGGTGCACGGCGCGGTGGTCTCGGTGAGCCCGTAGCCTTCGAGGACGGGAATTCCCATGCCCCGGAAGAAGTGTGCGTCTTCGGAAGCAAGGGGGCTGGCGCCGGAGACGGTGTACTCCACCTCGCCCCCGAACGCTTGGCGCAGCCTCGGGTAGACCCACCGGTCATACATAGCGTGCCGGGCCCGGCTCAGCAGCCCGGGGCCCGGGCCCTCTCCACGGCTTTGCCGGTCCTGCTCGCGCGAGTACGCGATGGCGGCAGCGGATGCGGCATCGAACAGCCGTCCCTTGCCTGCCACCGCCGCCTTGTGCGCCGCCGTTGCCCGAACCTTTTCGAAGATGCGCGGCACCACCAGCAGGAACGTTGGCCGGAAGGTGCCAAGGTCTTCGAGGAGCTGCGCCGCCCCCGGGCTGTGACCCACCGCTGCGCCTGAAGAGACGCAGACCACCTGGACCGCCCGGGCCAGGACATGCGCCAGCGGCAGGAACATCAAAGTGCGCGCCATGTCCCTCTGCAGGATCTCCGGCAGGAACGCAACGATGTTCTTGGCCACCAGGGCGAAGTTCGCATGCGTGATCTCGCACCCTTTGGGTTTGCCCGTGGTGCCGGACGTGTACACCAGCGAGGCGAGGTCGGCCAGGCCTGCACGGCTGCGCTGCCGCTCCAGTTCAGCGTCGGTGACTCCGGTGCCTGCAGCGGTGAGGCTGGCAAGGTCCGGGGCCTCGCCGTCGTAATCCATCCGCACCACGTTGACCAGGCGGTCGCTGAGCTCGGCGGAGCCGGCCACCACACCGATGACCAGCTGCACCATGGCACGGTCGCCGGCGAAGACCCGCCGGACCCCGGCGTCCCGGATGATCCATTCCACCTGGCTCGCGGAGGACGTTTCGTAGATCGGTACGGTCACACCGCCGGCGAACCAGATGGCAAAGTCGACCAGGGTCCACTCATAGGAGGTGCGGGACATCACGGCCACGGTGTCGCCGGGTTCCAGGCCGCCGGCGATGAGTCCCTTGGCCAGGGCGCTGACGTCCTGGAGGAATTTCTGTACGGGAACATCTACCCAGCCGTTGGGACCCTTCCGCCGGTACAGGGCGCGGGTGGGGTTGGCGGCGTGCTGCTCCAGCAGCAGGTCGGTCACGTTGCTGTTGGCGTCCATCTCAACCAGCAGTTCCGTGCTTGCTTCTCTCACAGCAGGTCTCCGTTTCCGCTGCCACGCCGCGGCAGCGGCTCCTTCAGGTCTCCTTTGACATCCTGCCCTAGATCCAGGACGGCATCCACATCCGGACCTTCCAGTCGACGTAGGGGATCACTTCGGCAGTCCAGATCGGGTAGAAAAACGCCGACAACAGGAGTGCTGCCACAAGGAACAGGACCACCAGGTACAGGCCGGAGCGGCGGCGCCAGGGCGGGTCCGAGGCCCTGCCCAGGACCAAGCCGAGGCAGTACACCAGGGCCAGGACCAGGAACGGCTCGAAAGACACCGCGTAGAAGTAGAACATGGTCCGCTCCGGGTACATGAACCATGGAAGGTAGCCTGCAGCGACGCCCGCCAAAACGGCACCCGCACGCCAGTCCCGGCGTCCGGCCCACCAGAAGAGCAGGACCACCAGCGAGATGGCCGCCGACCACCAGATCAGGGGATTTCCGACGGACAGGATGGCTGACGTGCACTTCTCCACGTCACAGCCGGGAGTGCCCTGCGGTGGGGATTCATAGAAGAACGACGTGGGCCGCCCCATCACCAGCCAGCTCCAGGCGCTGGCCTGGTACGGGTGCTCGGCGCTGAGGCCCTGGTGGAACTTGTACGCTTCCAAATGGTAGTGGACCAGGGAGCGGACGGAGTCGGGAAGCCATCCCCATTCGGCCGACGGGTTGCTTTCCGCCCAATGGCGGAAATAGGCGTTGTCCGAAAGGAACCACCCCGTCCAGGTGGCCGAATAGACGATTCCCGCCACGGGGACCATGCCAAGGAACGCCGGGATTCCGTCCCGGATCACGCCGCCGCTGATCCAACCGCGAATGCCCGCCACCCGGCGCCCGTTGAGGTCCCACAACACGGTGAGGATGCCGAATCCGGCGAGGAAGAAGAGGCCGGACCATTTGGTTCCCACGGCCAGGCCCATGCAGACGCCCGCGGCGACCCGCCACCAGCGCACGCCCAGCCACGGCCCGGACAGCAGCGCACCTGCCGAGGGCTGCCCGCCGTTGGCGGCAGCGGAACGGGCCAGCCGTGCGGCCAGACGGCGGCGTCCGTCGTCGCGGTCCATCAGCAGGGCGCCGAAGGCGGCAAGGATCCAGAACGTGAGGAAGATGTCCAGCAGCGAGGTCCGGGACATCACCAGATGATGGCCGTCGACGGCGAGGAGCAGCCCGGCGGCGCCGGCCAGCGGAAGCGAGCGGAACAGTTTCAGTGCGATCAGGGAGACCAGCAGTACGGTGAGGGTGCCGGTGAGGGCTGCGGCGAAGCGCCAGCCGAACGGGTTCTCCGGCCCGAACAGCCACATGCCCGCCGCGATCATCCATTTGCCTACCGGCGGATGAACCACATACTCGGGGGTGTTCAGCAGGACGTCCGGATTGCCGGTGTTGAAGGAATCGTTCGCTTTGTCCGGCCAGCTGCGTTCATAGCCGCTGATGAGGTAGGAGTACGCATCCTTGACGTAGTACGTCTCGTCGAACACCAGCTTGTGCGGCACTTCCAGGCGGATGAACCGGAGGAGGCCGCCGATGACAGCCGTCAGGACCGGAACCAGGACGAACCACAGCCGCAGCGACGGCGGGTAATCCCGCCACGTCGTGCCGGCACCGATCAGCCTTGCCCGCAGCGCCTCGACGGTGAACGCCTCATCCGGCCGGCTGATCCAGGACCGGGCAGCCTTCCCGCGGGGCTCCACCGCTGTGGCGCCTGCTGCTGAAGGGGATGCCGCCGGGCTGCGTTTCCAGGCCCCGGCGGGCGGCGTCGAGGTCTGCGTCACGAGCCCCATGCTACCTTTTGCGGCTGGAAGACCCCGCAGCAGTAGGCTTGGTGGGTGGACCCGAACCCCAGCCCCCTTCCCGAGCCAGCCCCTTCGACGGCGGGGCGGATCGTCCTTGCCGCCACACCGATCGGGAACACCGGCGATGCTTCCGCCCGGCTCGTGGAACTGCTGGGCACGGCAGACATCGTCGCCGCCGAGGACACCCGCCGGCTCCACCGCCTGGTCCAGAGCCTGGGGGTTACCGTGGCCGGCCGCGTCATCAGCTACCACGAGCACAATGAGGCCACCCGGACCGCCGAACTCCTTGACCAGGTGCGTGCCGGCAGCACGCTCCTCATGGTGACCGACGCCGGGATGCCCGCGGTTTCGGACCCCGGTTTCCGGCTGGTGGAGGGCGCCGTTGCGGCGGGGCTTACCGTCACCGCCGTCCCGGGCCCCTCAGCCGTGCTCACCGCACTTGCCCTGTCCGGCCTGCCGACGGACCGGTTCTGTTTTGAAGGGTTCCTTCCCCGCAAAGCCGGGGAAAGGGCGTCCCGCCTCGCCGACCTCGCGGGGGAGCGGCGAACCATGGTCTTCTTTGAAGCTCCGCACCGCCTGGAAGCCATGCTGCGGGCCCTGCGTGAGCGGTTCGGCCCGGACCGTCCCATCGCCGTCTGCCGGGAGCTGACCAAGACGTACGAGGAAGTCATCCGCGGCACTGTGGGCGAACTCCTCACCTGGGCTGAGGAGAATGAGGTGCGCGGCGAGATCGCCGTGGTGCTCGGCGGCGCGCCCGAACAGGCAGCCGGCACCCCGGAGGACCACGTGGCGGCAGTCAACGAACTGGTGAACCAGGGCATCCGGCTGAAGGAGGCCGTAGCCGCCGTCGCCGATGACGCGCGCGTGAGCAAACGGGAACTTTATTCGGCTGTGCTCGCTGCCCGGTAGGTCCTTCGTCGCCACCTGCCGTTCCTGTGCAGCTGCACAGCAAAGCTGCGATTCTGCAGTGCGCAACGGCGTAGACCATGGCGGTGCCCCGCAGTAGTCTGGCAGTTAATCAGCCCCATGATCCCGGTCACTCCGAACCGCGGCGGCGGGCTGCCACAACCCTACTGACGAGGGAGTCATCGTGACTGTCACTGCACAGCCGGCCGTTACCGCCGAGCGCGAAACCCGGCTTTTGGCCTCCGTTCCCACCGGGCTGCTCATCAACGGTGAGTGGCGCGACGCCGCCTCGGGCAAGACGTTCGACGTCGAGGATCCCGCCACCGGAAAGGTGCTGCTGAGCATTGCCGACGCCGGCCCTGAGGACGGCGCAGCCGCCCTCGACGCCGCCGCCGCTGCCCAGGAATCCTGGGCAAAGGTGCCGCCCCGGGAACGCGGCGAAATCCTCCGCCGTGCCTTCGACATGGTGACCGAACGGGCAGAAGACTTCGCCCTCCTGATGACCCTGGAAATGGGCAAGCCGCTGGCCGAAGCCCGCGGCGAAGTGACCTACGGCGCTGAGTTCCTGCGCTGGTTCTCCGAAGAAGCAGTCCGGGCCTTCGGCCGCTACTCCGTCTCACCCGACGGCAAGTCCCGCCTCCTGGTCACCAAAAAGCCGGTGGGCCCCTGCCTGCTGATCACCCCCTGGAACTTCCCGCTGGCCATGGCCACCCGCAAGATCGCGCCGGCCGTCGCCGCAGGCTGCACCATGGTGTTGAAGTCCGCAAACCTGACGCCCCTGACGTCCCAGCTGTTCGCCGCCGTCATGCAGGAAGCCGGCCTGCCCGCCGGTGTCCTCAACGTCATCCCCACCTCCACGGCGGGAGCCACCACCGGGCCCCTGATCAAGGACTCCCGCCTGCGCAAGCTGTCCTTCACCGGCTCCACCGAAGTGGGACGCCGGCTGCTGGCCGATGCCTCGGAAAACGTCCTGCGGACTTCCATGGAGCTCGGCGGCAACGCCCCGTTCCTGGTGTTCGAAGACGCCGACCTGGATGCCGCCGTGACCGGGGCCATGGCAGCCAAGCTGCGGAACATGGGAGAAGCCTGCACGGCAGCAAACCGCTTTATTGTCCACGAGTCGGTGGCCGGCGAATTCGCGGAGAAGTTCGCCGCGAAGATGAAGGAAATGACCACCGCCCGTGGAACCGAACCCGAATCCAAGGTGGGCCCGCTGATCGACGGCAAGAGCCGTGACAAGGTCCACGAACTCGTCTCCGATGCCCTCGCCTCCGGCGCCAAGGCAGTCCTGGGCGGTGCGCCGGTGGAGGGGCCGGGCTACTTCTACCAGCCCACCATCCTGTCCGGCGTCGCCGAGGGGACCCGCATCCTTTCGGAGGAAATCTTCGGGCCCGTTGCCCCGATCATCACCTTCAGCAGCGAGGACGAGGCCGTGCGGCTGGCCAACAACACCGAATACGGCCTGGTGGCCTACGTGTTCACCAAGGACATCAACCGCGGCATCCGGATGGGTGAAAAACTCGAAACGGGCATGCTCGGCCTGAATGCCGGTGTCATCTCCAACGCGGCCGCGCCCTTCGGCGGCGTCAAGCAGTCGGGCCTGGGGCGCGAAGGCGGCCTGGAAGGCATCGAGGAATACCTCTACACCCAGTACATCGGCATCGCCGACCCCTACGCGAGCTAGCATCCGGCCAGCGCGCAACCGCAGGCTAACCGCAAAGTGCCGCCCGGGAGTTTTCCCGGGCGGCACTTTGGCGTCAGCGCCCGCCTGCCCCGCGGCCGCCGTCGTGCGTGTCCGGCCTTCCGGCGGCAACCCTCATGGCTGAAGTGCCGCTCCCGGACCGGAAACGCACCACCGGGTGCCGCGCAGTCCGTATGGCCCTGCCGGCCGCACGGAACGGCTTCCGGAGCAGCAGGCCCAGCCGACGGGTGACCGACGGGGGAAGCCACGCCGCGGCAAGGCGCCTGGGCATCGTGGCATTGGCCCGCAGTGAGGCTTCCACAGCTGTCACTCCGGCGGCGATGTCCGCACCTGCAGTGTTGGTGCGAAGGCTGCCCCCTTGGGCGCTGCCGGCGCTTTGGGTACCGCCATCATCGGGCCGGCCGTAGCGGTGGTGCTCGAACGCCGAGGTCAGTGACGCAACCGCGTCGTGCGCGTCCTGGTCCATGCCGCCCGGCTCGCCCAGCAGCGTTTCCCTGAAGCGGGCCGAATAGGCCCGGGGCGTTTCGCTGGCGGCGGCGGGCAGGCCGTAATCGGTGCCAAGGTCCCTGATCTCATTCCACGCCAGCGGCACAGCCTGTTCGGGGCGCTTTGGCCGTAGCCTGCGCGATCGGGTGCCCGCACGGACCAGGTGGGGAGTGGCCGCCAGGAGCACCAGGGCCGCAACGCCGGCGGCCCCAATGAGCCAGGGCATCAGTTCGGGGCCACCGCCGGTGCTGCTGCTCCCGGTGCCGGGAACGGCCTGGGCCGTGGTGCTCGGTGTCGGGGTGGGCGCCGGGGCGGTATCGGGGACGAGCCCGTCGTTGTTGCCCAGGGAGTCCGGGGCCGATGGCACTGATGCCTCAGTGGCGTAATCCGGGACCACGCCCCGGGAGGGCGTCGGTTCGAAGGGCACCCATCCCAGGCCCTGGAAGTACAGTTCCGGCCACGCATGGGCGTCCCGGGCGTCTGCCTCGTACTCCGGGAGGGCGCCCTGCCCGGCCACTGTTACCGTGGCCCCCGTCAGCCTTCCGGGGGCATACCCCACCGCGATCCTGCTGGGAATTCCTTCCAGCCTGGCCATCACTGCCATCGCCGAGGCGTAGTGGATGCAGTAGCCGCTCTTTTGCTGCAGGAAGTCCGCCAGGACTGAGAGACCGTTGCCGTCGTACCCGCCCTGCACCGGAGACTGCAGCGAGTAGGTGAACTCGGACGAGCGGAGGTACTTCTGGATGGCCATGGCCTTCTGGAAAGGCGTAGCTGCCGCTCCGGCAACCGTCTGCGCCGTGGTCTTGACGATGTCAGGGACATTGCCTGGAATCCTGGTGAAGATATCCGGGATGCCCCGTGCGGGCCCGGTGGACTGGGCCAGGAGTGCCGACGAGAGCTTGGGCACCGCCGAGGTCACCAGGTATTCCTGCCGCCGGGTTGTGGTGTCGGTGCCCTTGATGCTCAGGGTAGCGGGATCCCAGGTCCACTGGCCCCCCAGGCCGCGGACGGTTTCCGGGGCGTAGGGGACCGGCAAATAGGGGCTGGTGAAGGATCCGGCGTCGATGGCAGTGACCAGCCGCACCTGCTCGTCGGCCAGGACCGCGTAGCCGGGATCGATCCTGCCATCAAGGGGCACCCGGGATGCGGTGCGGTCGTCCGGTCCCCACGAATCGCCGTCGAAAGTGTCCACTGTGACGGACCTCAGGTACAGGGGAGTGGACGAGGTCGTGGCATAGGTGATCCTGCCGCTGCCGTCGGGGGCGCGAAGGCTGTTGCCCAGCGTGATCATCGGGTTGAGGCCGGTGGCAGAACCCCAGGGATTGAGCCTCGAACCCTGCGGGAAGGTGCCGCTGTCGAAGCCGGGAATGCCCAGGGGCAGCACCAGTGCGGCCGCCAGGGCCGCGGCGCCGGTCAGTGCGGCACGACGCACCAGGCCGGGGCTGCGCGCGGAACCGCCCTGCAACCTGCCGTCCGGGGCGAACCACTGGCTGCAGCCGAGGATGAGCAGGTATCCCGTTGCCGTGGCGATAAAACTCCAGACTCCTACGCTTTGGGGTTTGATCATGGCCGGCACCACCAGCAAGGCCAGCAACCCCGTTCCGGAGACCGCCGGCATCCCCAGGGGAACGGCGAGTGCGTCGACCAGGATGGCTGCCAGGCCCAGCACGGCACAAACCACCATCACGATCCCGGCATTGGGCGCCACCGGTGCGGTTTCGGACAGCACCGTCTCGCTGGCCCGCCGGACCAGCCGGTCCAGTTCGGGAAGGGTGGCGCCGGTGGGGACCACCCAGAGGAAACTGGAGCTGCGGAAGAACGTCAGCGTCAGGACGGCGGCCAGTGCCACGAATCCACCCGCCGTGACCAGCAGTGGCTGGGCACGGAGGGATCGCAGCGCGGCCTGGGTGAATGCCACCGCCAGCACGGTGGTCATCGCCGGCCAGAACCAGTTCCAGCCGCGGAGCACGCCGTTCAGGGACAGGGCAGCGCCGCAGACTGCCACTGCGATGGCTGCCGCCATGGCCCAGGGATAGAGGCCTGGCCGTGTCCGGCCAGTGGTTGGTTCGGGCTGTGGCTGCGCTTGGTGCCCGGTGCCTGTTGCCCGCGCCGGTGCCATGGTCATTTGGCCACCCCCGCTCCGCGCCCTGCCTCGGGTGCCGGAGGCGTCGGCAGGGCGGGGTCCTGGTCGAACTGGTTCCACACAGCAGCGAGCTGTGCCTTTGGCCCCACGGCCATTGCCCGCCATCCACCCTGCCGCAGCGCTTCGAGGACTTCCTGGTATTCCGCTGGCCGTTCCACCGCCACCAAGGCGATCGCGTTGGTGGCGTACGCAGCAGCAGGGGCCAGAGCGGCGGCCTCCTGGGCGGTGATGCGTCCCAGCACCGCGATCAGGGGTCCCCGCATCCGGTGCGCGGAGAGCCTGTCCATCAGGTGGTCATCGAATGCCGCCGGTTCCTGCTCATTGCCTGCCGCTGTCCGGATGGCTGGCGGCGCCACGCCCGGCTCCGCGTTCCTGCCGGCAATGTCCCGAAGCGTACCGTCCCGCCGCAGGTGGACTGTTCCGGACAGGTGGATTGCGGCCAGGCTTTCGGCAATGGACTGCAGGCCGGAGGTCCCGCTGAATTCTTCCGCTCCCGGTTCAGGGGAAGACGGCGAGTGGAGGAATGCCGGGTTTCCCCCGGTGTCCAGCAGCCGCAGGCTGTAGTTCCGCTCTGCAAGGTGCGCACTGATGGACATGGCGGCAACAACGGCCCACTCGAAGGTCCCGCTGGTGGCCAGGGCATGCCCGTCCTGGCCGGGTAGGCCGGGCATTGCCGTTCCGGTGCCGCCGGCGAACGCGCCGGAACGGTGGTCAAGGATGACAGTGGCCTCCGGCGTAGTGACGGATTCCTCCTGCCGGACCATCAGGGCCCCGTGCCTGGCGGTAGCGGCCCAGTGGACCCTCCGCATCGGGTCCCCGTGCCGGTATTCACGGGTCATGACATCGTCATCGCTGGGGTTTGCCCGGACGCGGGTGGCTGTGACGCCATCGTTGCCGCGCGCCCCGGCGAGCAGGGTGGAAGGAAGGACGACGGCGGCAGGCGTCACGGTGAGGATGTCGCCGTCGTCAATGGCCTGGCGGTGCAGCGCGAGCCCGAAGGGGTCGGTGAACTCGGCGGTGACCGGCCCGATCCGGCACTGGCCGCGGTGCCGTGAAGTGAGGTGGTACTCGTAGCGGCTGGTGCCGCCGGTGGCGGAACGGGACGGGAACCGGAAAGCCGGTGCGTGGCCAAACTGTGCCGGCAGCCGCTCCTCCATGGCCACCCTGCCGCTGCCCGGGCCCGACCGGGCGACGGCAAGGTGGACCACTGCCGGGGCCGAGGTTTCCACTGGGGAGGGATTGAACTCGCGGTAGACCCGGAACCGGGGTTTGACCAGCCGGACGCCGGCAAGGCAGATCAGTGGAAGAACCAGCAGGAGCAACGCCAGCGTCAGAAGGTCGCGGCGCCCCATGACCTGTGCCGCGGCCAGCGTGAAGGCGCCGGCTGCGAGCATGCCCCAGCCGCGCCTGGTGAACAGGTGCCGCGGAAGCTTTTCCAGCAGGGCCATGCTGGTGTCCTAGCGGTTCCTGCTGCCGGCGGCAGCAACCCGGCCCGGTTGGCCGGGCTGGGCCTGCGGAACGGGCAGCCGGGAAAGGATGCCACGCAGGACACTGTGCGGCGTCTCGCCGGCGCCGGCGGCCTTCCGGTCCAGGATGATGCGGTGTGCCAAGACAGCTTCGGCCACGTCCCCCACGTCGTCCGGCAGAACGAAGTCGCGGCCGTCCAGCGCGGCCGTGGCCTTGGCGGCACGTAGCAGCTGCAGCAGGGAACGGGGGCTGGCGCCCAGCCGCAGCAGCGGGCTTTCCCTGGTGGCCCTGCCCAATGACACCGTGTATTCCTTTACCGGTTCGGAGACGTAGACCTGCTGGACGGTGGCGGTCATGGCCGCAACATCGGAGGCGGTGACCACGGGGGAGACGTGGGCCAGCGGCGAGACCGCCTGGTGGGTTTCCAGCATTTCGATCTCGGCGTCCTTGTCCGGGTACCCCATGGAAATGCGGGCCATGAACCGGTCCCGCTGGGCTTCCGGCAGGGGATACGTCCCCTCCATTTCGATGGGGTTCTGGGTGGCAACCACCATGAACGGCTCATCGAGCTTGTACGTGTTGCCGTCCACCGTGACCTGGTGCTCCTCCATGCATTCCAGGAGGGCGGACTGTGTTTTGGCGGAGGCGCGGTTGATTTCGTCGCCAATGACAATGTTTGCGAACACCGCGCCCGGCCGGAACTCAAAGAGCCTCGAGGCCTGGTTGTAGATGGACACCCCGGTGACGTCCGAGGGCAGCAGGTCGGGCGTGAACTGAATGCGGCTGACGGTGCAGTCGATGGTCCGGGCGAGGGTCTTTGCCAGCAGCGTTTTGCCGACGCCGGGCACGTCCTCCACCAGCAGGTGCCCCTGCGCCAGGAGCACGGTAAGCGCCAGCTTGGCGGCCTCGGACTTACCGTCAATGACGGTGTTGACGGTTGTGAGGATGCGCTGCGCCGCGTCGTGGAAGGATGCGGAATCCATGGCCGGCGGCCGGTGCCCGTTCAGGTGGCTGACGGAATCAGGCACGTCGGCCAGGTTGAGGTTCGATGCGCTTGCATTGTTGGCAGTGCGTCGGTGCGGTTCCATCGGCAACCTTTCAGCCCGGGATTCACCTGGACGGGACAGCAAGCCTGCCTTCGCCCCTCGGTGGGCGTGCGCGTGTGTTCGTTCCAGACTACTAACACAACTGCCGCGGCTGACAGAGAGTTCCGGCAAATATGGGGGCGCCCGCCGCGGCTAGGCTGGGTGGATGTGCAATTCGTCGATTCCTGCCGCCTACCGGATGCCTGCCGTGGATGGAAGCACGGAGCCGGGAGCCGGACGCCGCAAGGATTTCCCACCGGCGCCGGAGCCCCTGCCCGTGCCGGTCATGGACAACCACACCCACCTGGACTTTCCGGAAGGAAAGGCGCCCGTGGGGATCAAGGCTGCCCTCGATGCGGCCGCGGCCGTGGGCGTCCAGGGCGCCGTGCAGGTGGGCTGCGACCTGGAGTCTTCGCGGTTCACCGTGGAAGCGGTGGACCAGGACACCCGGCTCCTCGGGGCTGTGGCCCTGCACCCCAACGACGCTCCGCAATATGCCGCCGACGGAGGGCTGGAGGACGCACTCGCCGAGATTGAACGCCTGGCCGCGCACCCGCGGATCCGTGCCATTGGCGAAACGGGACTGGACTTCTACCGCACGGAAGGGGAGGGGCTTCGGCACCAGGAATACTCGTTCCGCCGCCACATCGACATCGCCAAGCGGCTGGACCTCACCCTCCAGATCCACGACCGGGATGCGCACAGCGACGTGGTGCGGGTGCTGCAGGAAGAGGGAGCGCCGGAACGGGTGGTGTTCCACTGCTTCTCAGGCGATGAGGAACTGGCCAGGACCTGCAATAACCAAGGGTGGTGGATGTCCTTTGCCGGCACGCTGACGTTTAAGAACGCAGCCAACCTCCGTGCCGCGCTCGCCGTGGCGGACCGGCAGCTCATCATGGTGGAAACCGACGCCCCGTTCCTGACCCCGCACCCGCACAGGGGGCGGCCGAACGCCAGTTATATGGTGCCGTATACGGTGCGTGCCATGGCAGAATTGACAGGCTCCGATCTGGCCGGCCTCTGTACCGCAATCAGCGAAAATACCGTACGGGCATACGGATCCTGGACCTGACGGGCGCGCCGTTATCCCCTTCCTGCCGCATACCTGGTATGCAAAAATGTTGGCCGCTTTATAACGCTACGGTTACAGTGGAAAACTATTAGCCGGGGTCGGGGAAGGCCAGCGGGTAATTTCACTCCTTTCGCAGCCGGACCGGCCTGTCCAAAAGCCGGCCATGCCGGTGCGCGGAGTGTGGCGGCGCATTGGTGCCCGGACTGTCCTTTGCAGGCTTGTCCCGGGCATTTCTCTGCGCGTTTCCCCGTGCCCGGATGGACCGAGAGTTACGGGCAATCGTGATCAAGTTCTTCACATCGGACGGCAAGTTCAGCTTTATCAAGGTTGGCGCCCAGCTGCTGGTGCTCTGCGGCCTGGTCGCAGGCCTCGTAGCCTTCGTGGGCAATAACAAAACAATCACGCTCAACGTGGACGGCCAAGCGTCGTCCGTGCAGTCCTTTGGCGGAACAGTGGCCCAGGTGGTCAAGAGTGCAAACCTTGACCTGAAGCCCGGCGACCGGGTGTCGCCTTCCCTCGATGCGACCGTCCAGAACGGTACCGTCATCAACATCAACCAGGCCAAAGAGGTCAAGGTCAGCCTGGACGGTGCCGAGAAGACCGTGAACACCACGGCCCAGGACGTCGAAGACCTGGTGACCGAGCTCGGCGTGGCCAGTGCCTCGTCCGTCTCCGCACCCAAGGATGCCACCCTGTCGCTGGCGGGCTCCTACGTTTCAATCTCCACGCCCAAGACCGTCAGCATCGTGGCCGACGGCAAGGTGAACACTGCCACCACCACCGCGCCGACCGTGGGTAAGGTCTTGGAGGACTCCGGGGTTACCCTCGGCGCCAATGACCGCTCCTCCCAGCCCGCCAACGCCAACGTGGTGAACAACATGGTCATCAAGGTCTCCCGCGTGGACACCAGCCAAACCGCCGTCACCAGTGAAGACGTGCCCTTCGAAACTGTTACCGCCGAAAGCGCGGACATGCTCAAGGGTGAGAAGGAAGTCACGCAGGCAGGCTCCGCCGGAAAGCTTGAGCGCACCTTCAAGCTGGTGCTCGTGGACGGACGGGAAGCTTCCCGCACTCTCGTATCGGAGAACGTGGCTGTCCAGCCGGTCACCGAAAAGGTCACCGTTGGCACCAAGGCCAAGCCTGCACCCCAGGCCGCGCCGGCCACCGCCGCAGCCGCCAACACCGGCGCGGCAGCACCGGCCATGATGAACGAGGCCATGTGGGACAAGATCGCCCAGTGTGAGTCCACCGGAAACTGGAGCATCAACAGCGGCAACGGCTACTACGGCGGCCTGCAGTTCGATATCCAGACCTGGATCGGCGCCGGCGGCGGTGCCTACGCTCCCAACGCCAGCCTGGCCACCAAGGCACAGCAGATCGACATCGCCAACCGCGTCTACGCGCAGCGCGGCCTGTCGCCGTGGGGCTGCGGCTGGGCGGCCAGCCGCTGATCCACTGATCATCAGGCAAGCAGAAAGTGTGGCCGGGCCCGGGTACTCCGGGGCCGGCCACTGCCGTTAACCGGGCAAAGCCAGAGGGCCGCGCGGGATAGGATACCTAGGTGACTGAACCGACTCCCGCCGTGCCCGCACCATTGTTCGGCGCCTCCGACATACGCCGGATGGCAGAGGAAATCGGGGTCAGGCCTACCAAGACGCTGGGTCAGAACTTTGTGATCGACGGCAACACCATCCGCCGGATTGTTGCCGCGGCGGGAGTTGGGCCGGATGAAACAGTCCTTGAGGTGGGTCCGGGGCTGGGGTCGCTCACGCTGGGACTGCTGGACGCGGCAGCGGCGGTTGTCGCCGTCGAAATCGATCCTGTCCTGGCCGCGAAGCTCCCCGATACCGTTAAGGAATGGCGGCCCCAGGCCGCCAACGCTTTCCACCTGGTGCACGCCGACGCCATGAAGGTCACCGAGCTGCCGGTGGAACCAACGGCGCTCGTGGCCAACCTGCCGTACAACGTTGCCGTCCCCGTGGTGCTGCACCTCCTGCAATATTTCCCCAGCCTGCGTCACGGTCTCGTGATGGTGCAGGACGAGGTAGCCGACCGGCTGGCAGCCGGCCCCGGTTCCAAGACGTATGGAGTTCCCTCGGTCAAGGCCGCCTGGTACAGCCAGATGCGCAAAGCCGGCGTGATCGGCATGAACGTGTTCTGGCCGGCGCCGAAGATCCATTCCGGGTTGGTGGCCTTCACGCGCCGCGAACCACCGGCCACCACCGCCTCCCGGGAGCAGGTGTTCGCCGTGGTGGATGCCGCATTCGCGCAGCGCCGCAAGACCCTCCGGGCCGCCCTCGCCGGCTGGGCCGGGGGAGCGCCGGAAGCGGAGCGTTGCCTGCTCGCCGCCGGCGTGGACCCCACGGCACGCGGAGAGGTCATCGACATCGCCGCGTTCGCCCGGATTGCCGAAGCCAGGGAAAACCGCCCGTGAGCGCGGGACTTGAGAGGGCAGGCAGGGGGCGGTTCGCCGCCAGGACCGTCCGGGTCAAGGCGCCCGGCAAGGTCAACGTCTCCCTGGCGGTAGGTCCGCTCCGGCCGGACGGCTACCACTCGGTGGCCAGCGTCTATCTCGCGGTGTCCCTGTACGAGGAAGTGGCTGCCACCAGCACCGCTGCCCCCGGCATCACCATCAGCCTCAGCCCGGAAAGTACCCTGGACCTCGACGCCGTCGACATCCCCCTGGACAGCAACAACCTTGCCTACAAGGCCGCCGCCATCATGGCGGACGTGTCCGAACACGCCACCGGCGTGCACCTGGAAATCACCAAAAGGGTTCCGGTGGCCGGCGGCATGGGCGGCGGCTCCGCCGACGCCGCCGCCACGCTCCTTGCCTGCGATGCGCTCTGGAACAGCGGGCTGTCGCGCGAGGAACTGGCACACCTTGCAGCCGAACTGGGCGCCGACGTCCCCTTTTCGCTTCTGGGCGGAACCGCCGTCGGCCTTGGGTTGGGCGACGAACTGTCCCCGGCCCTGGCCAAGGCGCAGACCCACTGGGTGCTGGTGGTGGCCGACTACGGCCTCTCCACCCCCGAGGTGTACCGCACGCTGGACCGGCTGCGCGGTGACGAGGGAGTCGACGCCGAAGGACCCACCGGGGTTGATCCGCAGATCCTCGCGGCCCTGCGGGGCGGCGACGCCGAATCCCTGAGCCGCGTGCTGGTCAACGACCTGCAAAGGGCGTCCATTGAACTCTCGCCCGCGCTGCGCGATACGCTGGGAATCGGTGAATCCCATGGCGCGATCGCGGGCATGGTCTCCGGATCCGGCCCCACCGTGGCGCTCCTGGCAGATGACTCCGTGGCAGCCGAGGCACTGGCGGAGGACCTGCGGCGCCACGGCCTGACAGCGATCCCCGTCCACGGTCCGGTTCCGGGCGCGCGCATCATCTCCGACACCCTCCTTTAACACTTCCAGTCCGGCAGCAGAAAGCAGTTCCCTTTGGCACACCTTCTTGGCGGCGAGAACCTCACGGTTTCCTACGCAACCCGCACCGTCCTGGACGGCATCACCCTGGGGCTGGAGGAAGGCGACCGGATCGGCATGGTGGGCCGCAACGGCGACGGCAAGTCCACCCTGATGCGGCTCCTGGCCCTGCGCTCCACCCCCGACTCCGGCCGGGTCACCAAGCGCGGCGACGTCAACGTGGGCTACCTGGACCAGAGCGACGTGCTCGACGGCGACCTCACGGTGGGTGCCGCGATCGTGGGGGACCAGGCTGATTACGAATGGGCGCGCAACCCCCGGATCCGGGAGATCATGGGCGGCCTGGTGTCCGACGTCGACTGGCATGCGAACGTCCACGCTCTCTCGGGTGGGCAGAAACGCCGGGTGGCACTCGCCAAGCTGCTCATCGAGGACCACGACGTCATCATGCTGGACGAGCCCACCAACCACCTCGACGTCGAGGGTGTGGCGTGGCTTGCCCGGCACCTGAAGACACGGTGGCGGGCCAACCAGGGTGCGTTCCTGGTGGTCACCCACGACCGCTGGTTCCTCGATGAAGTCTGCACCAAGACGTGGGAAGTCCATGACGGGATCGTGGACCCGTTCGAGGGTGGCTACGCCGCGTATGTCCTGGCCCGCGCCGAGCGTGACCGCATGGCGTCCGTGGTGGAAAGCAAGCGCCAGCAGCTGGTCAAGAAGGAACTCGCCTGGCTGCGCCGTGGCGCCCCGGCCCGTACGGCCAAGCCGAAGTTCCGCATTGAGGCAGCCAACGCCCTGATCGAGGACGTTCCCGCGCCCCGCGACTCCATGGCACTGAGCAAGATGGCCACCGCACGCCAGGGCAAGGACGTCCTCGACCTGGAAAACGTCTCCCTGAACTTCCAGGGCGGCGACGGCGGCCGGAAGCTTTTCGACAACATCACCCTCAGGCTCGCACCGGGGGAGCGCCTGGGCCTGGTGGGCGTCAACGGTGCCGGCAAGACCACGCTCCTGAAGCTGCTCAACGGTGAGGTCATCCCCGACGCCGGCAGGCTGAAGCGGGGAAAGACGGTGGTCACCGCCGTCCTCACCCAAGAGGTCAAGGAGCTCGACGACGTCGCGGACCTGCGCGTCATAGAGGTCATCGAGCGGGAAAAGCGTTCCTTCAACGTCGGCGGCAAGGAGTTCACGGCAGGCCAGTTGGTGGAGCAGCTCGGGTTCACCAACCAGAAGCAGTGGACCCCCGTGAAGGATCTCTCCGGCGGTGAGCGGCGCCGCCTGCAGCTGCTCCGGCTGCTGGTGGGCGAACCCAACGTGCTGATGCTCGACGAGCCGACCAACGACCTGGACACGGACACCCTCGCCGCCGTGGAGGACGTGCTGGACGGCTGGCCCGGAACCCTGGTGGTGGTCAGCCACGACCGCTACCTGCTGGAACGCGTCACCGACCACCAGATGGCACTGCTGGGCGACGGCAAGCTCCGCGGCCTGCCCGGCGGCGTGGACCAGTACCTTGAGTTGCGTGAAGCTGCCCTGGCCGGCTCCACCGTGACCGGTGGCGGAAACCCCGTCACCAGCGCCGGACAGGCACAGGCTGCCAGTGGCGCCGGTAACGGCCCCTCCGAGGCCGAAAAGCGCGAAGCCCGCAAAGCCCTCAACAGGATTGAGCGCCAGCTCAAGAAGCTCGATCAAGAGGAAAAGAAGCTTCACGACCTGATGCTGAAGACCACCGAGGCCGGCGACTTCGACAAGCTCGCCGACCAGAACAAACAGCTCAAGGACCTCACCGACGAAAAGGACGCCCTGGAAATGGAGTGGCTGGAGTCCTCAGAACTCCTGGGCGACTGACAAAGGCGACGCCGGCACATGGGAGTGGGGCGGCTGTCCGGCAGCGTGCGTCAAAGCGACGAAGGAGCAGCACGCAGAGGACAGGTGCCCCGCGCCCGAAGGCGACCACGGCTAAGGTTCAGACTGCAGCTCAGGTTCCTTCTTGAGGCCGGTCAGGCCGTTCCAGGCGAGGTTGACCAGATGCGCTGCGACGGTGTTCTTATCGGGCTGGCGGCTGTCCTGCCACCATTGGCCGGTCATCGCCACCATGCCGACGAGCATCTGCGCGTACATCGCACCGTCGTCGCCGCTTAAGCCGCGGCGCGAGAATTCGTCGGAGAGGATGTGTTCCACGCGGGCGGTGACGTGGGAGAGCAGCGTGGAGAAGGCACCTTCGGGCTGGGACGGGGGAGCGTCGCGCATGAGGATGCGGAACCCCTCGGTGCGTTCCTCGATGTAGGTGAGCAGCGCGAGTGCGGCGCGTTCGACAAGGACGCGGGGTTTGGCTTCCTCGGTCAGGGCGGCGTTGACGGCGTCCAGCAGGATGTGGAATTCGCAGTCCACCACTTCGGTGTACAGCCCTTCCTTGGAACCGAAGTGTTCGTAGATGACCGGTTTGGACACTCCCGCGCAGGCGGCGATTTCCTCGATGGTGGTGCCGTCCAGCCCGCGGGCGGCGAAAAGGCCGCGGCCGACGTCGATCAGCTGGCTTCGGCGCTGCCGGCCCGTCATCCGCATCCGCGGAAGGTTGTTGCTCACCTTCCCATCATGCCCCACCGCCGGCGGCGGTATTCGGCGGGACGGGTGGGAGCCGAATGCCCCGTGTCGCGCGGGGCCCTGAACCCGTGGCAAAATAGGGACTTGTGCCCGGGGCTTGAGTCTTCCGGCACGGTCCGCTCTGGTGTAACGGCAGCACCCCGGCCTTTGGAGCCGTGGAGTATAGGTTCGAATCCTATGGGCGGAACTGCTGCGCAAGGAGCGATCATGAGGATGGCACCCGGTGCGCCGTGGCCTGTGCTGCGGGACACCGTAAAGCGCCAGCACAACCAAGCAAGGAGAGCCCGTACGTGATCCCCGAGAATGCCGGTCCGGCCGCTGTAATCGTTCTGGCAGCAGGCGCCGGCACCCGGATGAAATCGCGTACTCCCAAGATCCTGCACGAAATCGGCGGCCTCTCCATGGTGGGCCACGCCCTTCGTGCCGCCCGCAGCATCAATCCGCAGCGGCTTGCCATCGTGGTGCGCCACGAACGCGACCTGGTGGAAAGCCACGTGGCCGCGCTGGACCCGCAGGCCCTCATCGTGGACCAGGACGACGTGCCCGGAACGGGCCGCGCCGTGGAAGCCGCACTGCAGGCGCTGGACGCCGGGCAGGCCTTGGCCGGAACCGTCGTGGTCACCTACGGCGATGTGCCCCTGCTGTCCGCGGAACTGCTGACCGAGCTGGTCGCCACCCACGAGTTCGAAGGCAACGCCGTCACGGTCCTCACGGCAGTCCTGGACGATGCCACCGGCTACGGCCGCATCCTCCGCGGCGAGGACGGTTCCGTCACCGGCATTCGCGAACACAAGGACTCCTCCGAAGCCGAAAAGCTGATCCGCGAAGTCAACTCCGGCATCTACGCCTTCGACGCCGCGGTGCTCCGCGAAGCCCTGGCCAAGGTAACCACCGACAACGCCCAGGGCGAAAAATACCTCACCGATGTGCTGGGACTGGCGCGTGAGGCAGGCGGCCGCGTCGCCGCCGTCGTCACTGCTGACCGCTGGCAGGTGGAGGGCGCCAACGACCGCGTCCAGCTCGCCGCCCTCGGCGCCGAACTGAACCGCCGCACCGTGGAAGCCTGGATGCGCGCCGGCGTGACCGTGGTTGACCCGGCCACCACCTGGATCGACTCCACCGTCACCCTGGACGAGGACGTCCGCCTCCTGCCCAACACGCAACTGCACGGCACCACCACCGTGGCGAGGGACGCCGTCGTGGGCCCCGACACCACCTTGACCGACGTCGAAATCGGCGAGGGCGCCTCGGTGGCCCGCACTCACGGTTCCGGCTCGGTAATCGGCCCGCGCGCCGCCGTCGGCCCCTTCACATACCTTCGCCCCGGCACGGTGCTGGGCGAGAAGGGGAAGATCGGCGCCTTCTACGAAACCAAGAACGTCACCATCGGCCGCGGTTCCAAGCTGTCCCACCTGGGCTACGCGGGCGACGCCGAAATCGGCGAGGACACCAACATTGGCTGCGGCAACATCACGGCCAATTACGACGGCGAGAAGAAGCACCGCACGGTGATCGGCTCGGGCGTCCGTACAGGCTCCAACACCGTCTTTGTTGCCCCGGTCACCGTGGGGGACGGCGCCTACAGCGGCGCCGGCGCAGTGATCCGCAAAGACGTTCCGGCCGGAGCGCTTGCGCTGAGCGTCGCTGCCCAGCGCAACGCCGAAGGCTGGGTTCCCGCGCACCGTCCGGGAACCCGCTCCGCCGAACTGGCCCAGGCGGCCACCAACGACTCCTCAAGTACCCCGGCATCTACAGAAGAGGGCAAGTAACAATGAGCGAAATTACGGCGCACGGCGAGAAGAAGTTGGTGCTTGCCTCCGGGCGGGCCCACCCGGAGCTCGCCAGGGAAATCGCCAAGGAGCTCGGCACCGAACTCCTCCCGCTGGATGCCTACGACTTCGCGAACGGCGAGATCTACGTCCGCGCCGGTGAAAGCGTCCGCGGCACCGATGCCTTCGTGATCCAGGCGCACCCCGCCCCGCTGAACAACCACCTCATGGAACAGCTGATCATGATCGATTCGCTGAAGCGGGCCTCCGCCAAGCGGATCACCGTGGTTTCGCCGTTCTACCCGTACGCCCGCCAGGACAAGAAGGGCCGCGGCCGCGAGCCGATTTCTGCCCGGCTGGTGGCGGACCTCTACAAGACCGCCGGCGCGGACCGCATCATGAGCGTGGACCTGCACACCTCCCAGATCCAGGGCTTCTTCGACGGCCCCGTCGACCACCTGATGGCCATTCCGCTGCTGGCCGACTACATCCGGACCCGGGTGGGATCGGACAACATCACCGTCGTATCGCCGGACACCGGCCGCGTCCGCGTCGCCGAACAGTGGGCCGAACGCCTGGGCGGCGCACCTCTGGCCTTCGTCCACAAGAGCCGCGACCTCACTGTCCCCAACCAGGCTGTCTCCAAGACTGTGGTGGGCCAGATCGAGGGGCGGACCTGCGTCCTGATCGACGACATGATCGACACCGGCGGAACCATCTCCGGCGCCGTCACCGTCCTGAAGAACGCCGGTGCCAAGGATGTCATCATCGCGGCCACCCACGCCGTCTTCTCGGACCCCGCAGCCCGGCGCCTTTCGGAGTCCGGTGCCCGTGAAGTGGTGGTAACCAACACGCTTCCGCTCGGTTCGTCCCAGCGCTTCCCGCAACTGACGGTGCTTTCCATCGCGCCGCTGATCGCCCGCGCCATCCGCGAAGTGTTCGACGACGGATCGGTCACCAGCCTTTTCGACGGCAAGGCATAAGACCGTACTTGATGAGACCCCGCCGGCAGGAGCCGGCGGGGTCTCGTCCCGCGCTGGCAGGGTTCCATGGGCGAGCCTGCGAGCTCAGGGGGCCGGTGGGGATTTAAGGAAACGGTCCCGGCACTGGTAGGCTGTCAGGCGATACCTTGGCGAGGGAGGGCATAGCCTCCGTTATCGACTGGGTCTGCTGGTCCCTTCACGGGGACTGCCTTCTTGAAGGGCCGCCATCGGCCGCCCGGCGTTGAAGGTCACACCAGACCTCCGCCCTTGCTGAACACCGTTTAGTCTTCAAGGAGATTTCCATGTCTGAGCAGAAGCTCGCAGCAGAACTGCGCACCGAATTCGGCAAGGGCTACGCCCGTCGCGCCCGCATGAACAACCAGATCCCCGCCGTCATCTACGGCCACGGCGCAGAGCCCATCCACGTCACCCTGCCGGCGAAGGCCACCACCCTGGCCGTCCGCACCCCCAACGCCCTGCTGTCCCTGGACATCAACGGCGAAGGCCACCTGGCCCTGGTCAAGGACGTCCAGCGCGATCCGGTAAAGCAGATCATCGAGCACATCGACCTTCTGACCGTCCGCCAGGGCGAGAAGGTTACGGTTGACGTCCCGGTCCACGTTGAGGGCGAAACCGCTCCCGGCACCGTCCACAACCTGGAACTGACGGTTGTGTCCCTTGAGGCCGAGGCAACCCACCTGCCCACCGCCATCGAGGTCAACATCGAAGGCCGCGCCGCGGGCGAGCACATCCACGCCTCCGACCTGGTCCTCCCCAAGGGCACCACCCTGCTGACCGATGCCGAAGCACTCGTGGTGAACGTTTCCGAGGCCGTCGTCATCGCCGAGGAAGAAGAAACCGAAGCTGCCCCCGAGGGCGAAGCAGAGGAAGCTCCCGCAGCCGAAGAAGCCGCAGCAGAGTAACCACTCCGCAATTTCAGCAGTGGCCGGACCCCCAGGGGCCCGGCCACTGCCATGTCAGGCCACCGCCGTATCAGCATGCTTCTCCCCGTCCGTACGCCGGTCTTCCCGCCCAAGCCACCCCCATAGGATTGATTCCATGACAGATACCTGGCTGATTATTGGCCTCGGCAACCCCGGCGCCCAATACCAAGGCAACCGTCACAATGTGGGCCAGATGGTGCTTGATGAACTTGCCGGCCGGATTGGGGCCGGCTTCAAGTCGCACAAGGCCCGCGCCCAGGTTCTGGAAGGCCGGCTGGGCATCGGCGGTCCCCGCGTTGTCCTGGCGAAGCCGATGAGCTACATGAATGTCTCCGGCGGCCCCGTCTCCGCCCTTGCCAACTTCTATGGCATTCCCGCCGATCATGTGGTGGCCGTCCATGACGAGATCGACATTCCCTTTAACACCGTCAAACTCAAGCTCGGCGGCGGGGAAGGCGGCCACAACGGCCTGCGGGACATCTCCAAGGCGCTCGGCACCAAGGACTACCTGCGGGTCCGTGTGGGGGTGGGAAGGCCGCCCGGCAGGATGGACACCGCCGACTACGTTTTGCGGGATTTCGGCACCACGGAACAGAAGGAACTGCCGTTCCTTCTCGATGACGCCGCAGACGCCGTGGAGTCCTTGCTCCGTGATGGGCTCACCGCTGCCCAGCAAAGGTTCCACCCCGCAAAGTCCGGGTCACGCCAGCCGGAATCGTAAAAGTTCCCTTCGACCCTATTTCCTTGTCAGTGGCAGAGGGTACTCTTCTTCCTATGCGGGGGAGCAAAGGGGCTACATCCCGCTATTGCAGGATGTAGGGGATAAGTTCATGTCAATCGAGCCACTCAGCTGGGGACGTGGGTCAACACCTCAAGGTGACAGGCTGCCCACGCCACCCTCCGCGGCGCCGGAGAACCAGCAATGGTCCGTGCCTGCACGCAGCGCCAACCTCGACGCCGTCCGCACCGCCCTGACCAGCGAAAATTCCCTCGGCGTCGTCATCACCGGTGCCCGCGGCGTGGGGAAATCCTCCCTGGCCCGTGCGGCAGTGGCAGACCTCGGCCCCGATATCTGGTCGCTGCAACTGCGGAACGGCCCGTCGGGCTCCAGCACCCCGTACGGCTGCCTCTCCTTCCTGCTGGCCCGGCTGCCGCAGGCCTACATGGGCTCGCCCACCGCCATCCTGCGCGGCATCACCTCCCTGATCCGCAGCGAC
Organism: Arthrobacter sedimenti; assembly: GCF_042652025.1. NCBI lineage: Bacteria > Bacillati > Actinomycetota > Actinomycetes > Micrococcales > Micrococcaceae > Arthrobacter > Arthrobacter sedimenti. Next base: position 321,065 of record NZ_JBHSDQ010000002.1, read on the forward strand.
GCCGCCGGCAGGCCGTGCATCATTACCCTGGACACCTCCTCCAGCATCGACGATATGAGTGCCGGGGTGCTGCTTAACGTCCTGCTCACCGGTACGGCCAAAATCGTTGCGGTGGCCCCCAACTCCAGTGACCTGCCCCCAGACTTCCACTGGCTGCTGACGGACCGGAAGCTGACCGAGGTGCGGCTCAGCAACCTCAACGAACTGCAGACCCGGCAAGTCCTGCTCTCACTTCTGGGGCACCGGGTCGCTTCCTCCCTGGTCAGCACCTACCACCAGATGGTCGGCGGTAACCCCCTGCTGCTCAAGGCACTGGTCACCGAACAGCAGCTCTCCGGAAACCTGGTCCTGTCGGACTCCGTCTGGACCCTCCGGGACAAGGTGGTGCTTGATGGCGCCGCCAGCCTGGATGACATCGTCCGGTCCCGCTGGTCCCGGGAAACCTCCCAGACACGTGAAGTCATCGAGATGCTCTCCTGTGCCCGCAGGGTGGAGCTATCGCGCCTCACCGCGATCTACGGTGCTGATGTCATTGCGGACATGGAAGACGGCGGCCTGCTGGAGATCGACGAGTCCGAGTATCGCTGGGTGTCCCTGCGGGAGAAATACATCGGTGACGTAGTCAGGACGTGGCTGAGCATTTCCCGGCGGCGGGAGCTTCGCCACGTGATGCTGGGCGGCGCGGAGCCGGATCCGGCGTCCATGACGGTCGAAGAACTGATGTCCTTCGCCGCCTGGACCCACGAGTGCGAGGCCGAGCTCAGCCCTGGGCTGGCGCTTGCGGCCGCCCAGGCCGCGGTCCAGCTCTTCGACCCCCGCTTTGCCTTGACCTACGCGGACATGCTGAGGAGGACCGACGCAGGGTGGGCGCCGGCGCAGCGCCACAAGGCATCGGCATACCTCCAGCTGGACATGCCAGTCCAGGCCCTCGCAGCCCTGGACGACATCTCACAGCCCGAACTCGACGCACTGGACCCCGAGGAATACGCCCAGATAGTCGCAGCCAAAGCCAGAGTCATGCTCTCCATTCCGGAACAGGCGGGTAAAGTGCCGGAACTCCTCGCTTCCGCCCGCGAACGCCTGGAACCGGCAGCCCAGGATTCTTCCTGGCCTGCACCTGCCGTCATCGCAGTCAACCGGGTGGCGCTGAGCGAATTCGAGTACCAGGCCCATGCCGGTAATTTTTCCGCCATGATCCCGGCACTTGAGCGGGCAGCCGATCCTGCTGCCAACCCCGACACGGGATACCGGCTTCAATCGGCCATCATCCTGATGACCGCCCTCGCCTTTACGGGCCGCGAGATGGACGCCCTGGGCCTCATGCGCCAACTCGGTGGCCAGCTCACCGATGCCTCGCACATTGTCGGCCTTCGTGAGCGCTACACCAAGGAGGCGTTCTTCGTCCTGCTGCTGGCGGGCCAATGGCGGCGCTGCATTGATCTCCTTACTCCCTTCAGTGCAGGACAGCTCCACCGGCTCCCCTTCCGAAGCGCCGCAACTGAACTGGCTGCCGGCGTGGCCTATGCCTTCTCCGGCCGCGGTGAGGCTGCCCTGGAGCCGTTGATTTCCGCCACTGCCCAGTTGGAGCTGCAGCCGGTGCAAACCGCGCTGCGCACCGGCTACGCCGCCACAGCCCTCGCCTATGCCCAGACCGGCAATGCAGGATTTGCCCGTAAGTACCTCACCAAGCTCCAGAGGACCTCCGGCAGGGCCGGGTTCGCCGCGGAATGCGTCATAGATTTCTGCGCGCTCGTGGCCGGGCGCTGGCTGGGCGACCCGGAGGCGGTGGCAGGCCTGAAGCAGGGAGCCCGCCGGAACTTGGAGGCGGGGCGGGCTACCGTTGCCGGCATCTACCTGCTGGCCGCAACCGTCAATGGCAGCGACGCGGACTTCCGGCTGCTGGAGGAGATTGCCGGCCACCGGCAGGGCCCCCTGGCCGACGTCTCACGGCTGATCGCCGTCGGAAGCAGGACAAAGGACGCCAAGGCACTCCTTGCCGGCGGTGAACTTGCTGCCACGCTCGAACTGGACGCCGTTGAGGCCCGGTGCATGGCACTGGCCGTGGATTTTGCGCGCCAGGACGGGGACGCGCTCTCGGCCAGGACAGCCCAGGCGCGGCTGGACATCCTGGCCGCCACCGTGTCCAACCTGCCCATCGTGCCCAGCAGCGGAAGCCCCTTGCTGACTAGCAGGGAACGGCAGATCGCCAGGATGGCCGGCCGGGGCGCTTCAAACCGTGACATCGCCATGGAAATGGGCGTGTCGGTCCGCACTGTGGAAGGCCACCTGTACCAGGTCTTCACCAAGCTTGGCGTGACTTCAAGGGGTGATCTGACTGGACTCGTCTAACGGCCACAAGCAGGCGGCCACGCACCGGCTCCTGACCGGACGCCGGGAGCCCGTGGAGCGTATCTGCGCCATCCTGCGGAACGGCGCCCACCACGCCGTTTTCATCATGGCAGGCCCCGGCATCGGAAAATCGGCCGTGACCGATGCCGTGACGGAGCGCCTCGCCGGATCCATGAACGTTGTGCGGATCCACGCCAGTTCGGCCCTGGCCGCCGTGCCGTTCGGAGTCCTGACCCCTTACACGGGCGAGCTCACCGCTGAGGAGTCTGTCTCGCCCGTCGCCGTGCTCCGTTCCATGTGGGCATACTTCGAGAAACTGAAGGCCGGCAACACGGGTTCCGTCCTCATTGCGGTGGACGACGCCCACCAGTTGGATGACGCTTCTGCCGGCGTCCTGGCTGAGGTGATTTCGGCAGGATGGGCCACAGTGGTGGCCGCGGCCAGGCCCCGGCCGGGCCTGCCGCAGCCGCTGGACCAGCTCTGGTATGACGGCCTTGCCGAACGGGTCGACCTCCGTCCCCTCAACCGTGAACAAATCGAAGAGGTCCTGGCCCATGCCCTGGACGGGACCGTCCCCGGTGCCACGGTGGACGCCATTTGGAACGCGTCGGGCGGCAACCCCCGGATCCTCGATGCCCTGCTCCATGACTCAGCTGAAGCCGGTGTCCTGGTCAAACGCAACGGAATTTGGATGCTCCTGGGCTCCTTGCCGAGCGACGGGGCGCGGCTCGCAGCGGTTGTTGCCAAAGACCACCTTCGGCGGCGGCTCGAGGAACAGGAAGCGCTGAAGCTCATTGCCCTTGCCGGACCGGTGGGCAGGAAAGTCATCGAAGATATCAGCGGTGCAGCCGTCGTCCGCTCCCTGCTGGACCAGCAGATGATCGTTGAAGCACCCGGTATTCCGGCTGAACTGTCCATATGGAACGGGCTCTTCGCCGGTGCCATCAGGCATACCGTCTCGGTCTCCCGCAGCCTTCAACTGCGGGAAAAGGTGAAGGCGCACCAGGACCCCACCCTGTTGCAGGGGGAGGGCCGGTTGCGGTCCGTGGAGTGGGCCCTGGAGTGTGGGGTCCGGGTCGCTGATGAGGAGATGCTGGCGGCGGCCCGGGAGGCCCTGATTCGGTTCCACAACCACAGCGCACGGACCATCGCGGCCCGGGTCCACGAGCCCGCGCTGGTTCCCCTGGCCCAGGCGGTCCAGGCGCGTGCGCTGTACAACGAAGGGGCTTACCAGGAAGCCGCGGCACTCCTTGACGAATGTTGGCTCCCGCTGGCCGAAGACCCGCAGGGTGCGGCCGTTCTGCTGCTACGGGTCTCGGCGCACCAAGCCATTGGCCACTCACTGGAGGTGGTGGCGGACGACGTCGAAAAGAACGGCGGGGGTAGTGGCAGCAGCGGGCCGGACTGGCAGCGGGAACTCCTCCACCTGCTCCGGCTTGGAGCGGAAGTGGATTTCCAGGCACTGAACGACCACGTGGCCACCATCCGGAAGGGGCCTGCGGCAGCCACCGGCGGAGAACCGCTCCGTGCGCTGGCTGAGGGTCTCCTGGCCCATGCCCTCGCCTCGGCCGGACGGCCCGTCCAGGGGCTGGAGGCCGCCCTGCTGGCAGCCTCGGAACTTCCACCCCTTGAAGGCAGCCTGTTTTTCTTTCCCGAGTTCGTGCTGGGGCGGCTCGTTTCCGATTACCTGGCCATGGGTGAATGGGAGTCTGCAGAGCGGGAAATCAACCACTACGCCGCCGGGCATGCCCCCGGCGCCGACACCTTCAACGGGAGCCTCCAGGTGCTCCAGGGCTACTCGCTGCTGCGGCAGGGGCGGATGGAGCGCGCCTACCAGGTCCTGCTGCCCGCAGTGGAAGCGCTGAAGCTCAATGACCCCCTCCAGCTCTACCGCTTTGGCACAGCCCTGGGCTTCTATGCGGCCGCACGCCTCGGCGACGCGGAGCAGGCCAAACGCCTGGAACAGGACCACAAGGATGCTGATGCCGGCTGGCCCGCCCACGACCTCCTGGCGGAAGCCTATGTGGCGGCGGCGGGTGAATACCTTGCCCGTGACGGAAAGGGCCTGGCGGCCCTGCAGACGTTGATGACCACCACGGAGGCTTCCGCGCGGACAGGGAACCTCCTTGAGGTCCTTGCCATGTGCTGGGATCTCGGTGACCCCTCGGTGGTCCCCATGGTGCAGGCAGCGGCGCGCGGTGTGGAGGGCCGGTGGGCAGAAGCGTTGCTCACGCTGGCCATTGCTTGGGAAAACGCCGACGGTGACGCCCTTATGGCAACGGCTGCCTCGCTGGAGGAGGCAGGCTTTGTCAACCTGGCCCGCGAAGCTTACGCCCGGGCCAGTACCGTGCTGGAGCAGGCCGGGGAACGCCGGCGGTCGCGGCAGGCCGTGGCCCAGCGTGAGAAGTGCGACCACGAACTGGGGGAGCGGTTCCGGGAAGGCCGGTTCATCGCCGCAGCCCCCACTGTCCGCCTCACGCGCAGGGAACAGGACATCGTCGAGCTGGCCGTGCAGGGCCTCACCGACCGCGAGATCGCGCAGCGCTTGATGGTGTCGGTCCGGACGGTGGAAGGACACCTGTACCGTACCTACGTCAAGCTCGGGGTCCGCAGCCGCGATGAGCTGGAGTCGGCACTGCCAAAGTAGGTCCCGGCGGGCAGGCAGCTGCCGCTCCTGCCCGCGTTGGTCTGTTCCAGCGTCACAGAACCGGGCCTGCGACATGAACGGCGCGGCTCGCGCAGTTGCCGTCCGGCACCTTGCCGCGCGTCCGCCGTCGTCTGTCCCGATCACTGCCGTCCGGCACCTTGCCGCCCGTGCGCCCCGCTGCGGTACCTGGGAGCCTGGGAGCATCGTCCGCTTCACGTAAGTGGCTGAGCGGCGCCCCGGTAGTGCGGCCGCCGGGATTCGAGTACACCCTACTCGTGTACGGGATGGCACCGCGGGATTTACTTAAGGAGGCAAAGCAAAGCGGCAAGCTGGAGGCCGCGGAGCAGCAGAACAGGACATTGAGCCCTTTCGATTTCCGGTCCGCAACGGACCGGGCACAGACGGGGCCGGCGACGTCAGAGTCTTCTGAGACCGAGACTCTCCCCCCAGCCGTCGCCGGCCCTCTGCTCCCTCGGCTGAAGCCCGGGACAGCGGTGGCGGCTGCCCCTCCCGGGCGGCCGCCACAGCCGTGTGTGGGACAATTGGGTGTCAGACATTGGCAGCCCAAGGAGTTCGTTTTGGCCGTAGTATCAACGCCAGCCACACTGGAACGTGCCGTACCTGTCATGGATAACGCCGAGGTGCTGCGCATCCGCAACGACTTCCCGGTCCTCAACCAACTGGTTAACGGGCAGCCCCTGGTCTACCTCGACTCGGGCGCTACGTCGCAAAACCCCGTGAGTGTCATCGAGGCCGAACAGGAATTCTACGAACAGCGCAACGCCGCTGTTCACCGTGGCGCGCACCATCTTGCCGTGGAGGCCACCGAAGTATTCGAGGACGCCCGGCAGACCATTGCCGATTTCATTGGCGCGGACTACGCGGAGACCATTTGGACGTCCAACGCCACAGAAGGGCTGAACCTTCTTTCCTACTCCCTTTCCAATGCCGGGCTGTGGGCGGCTCAGGGACGCGGTGACCAGGGGCTTCGGGACCTGGCACTGAACCCGGGCGACGAGATCGTGGTGACCGAAATGGAGCACCACGCCAACCTCATCCCCTGGCAGGAACTGGCGTTCCGGACCGGGGCCACGCTCCGCTACATCCCCATTGACGACCAGGGCAGCCTCCGCATGGACCAGGCGGCGGCAATCATCGGCCCACGAACCAAGGTCCTGGCCTTCACCCACGCTTCCAACGTCCTGGGCATCATCAACCCGGTGAGGGAACTGACCGCGCTCGGCCACGCCGCGGGGGCACTGGTGGTCCTGGACGCCTGCCAGTCCGCTCCGCACCTGCCCCTGGACGTCAAGGATCTCGGCATAGACTTCGCGGTCTTCTCCGGCCACAAGATGCTTGCCCCCACGGGGATCGGAGTGCTCTACGGGCGGCAGGAACTGCTGGACATCCTGCCGCCGTTCCTGACCGGCGGATCCATGATCACCACCGTCACCATGGAACGGGCCGAGTACCTTCCGGCGCCCCAGCGCTTCGAAGCCGGCACCCAGCGGATCTCCCAGGCCGTGGCCATGGCCGCCGCCGCGAACTACCTCACCGAAACCGGGCTGGACCGGATCCACCGCTGGGAAGCCGAACTGGGCCAGCGCATGGTGGCCGGGCTGGAGGGCATTCCCGGAATCCGGGTCCTGGGTCCTGCCGCCGGGAAGGAACGGATCGGCCTTGCCGCATTCGACGTCGAGGGCGTCCACGCCCACGATGTGGGGCAATTCCTGGACTCCCAGGGAATCGCCGTCCGAGTGGGACACCACTGCGCCCAGCCGCTGCACCGCCGGCTCGGGCTGACCGCCACCACCCGTGCCAGCGCCTACCTGTACAACACCACTGACGACGTGGACCGCTTCCTTGAGGCCGTCGCCGGCGTCCGGGCCTACTTCCGCGCCTAGCGCAGAATACGAGAGTTGACACCATGAGCCTTGACCAGCTGTACCAGCAGATCATCCTGGACCATTCAAAGGCCCGCCACGGCAGCGGGCTCGCCGCCACCGACGCACCGCAGGGGAGCTCCACCGGCCAGTCACACCAGCTCAACCCTGTGTGTGGGGACGAAGTGACCCTCCGGCTTGCCGTCCAGGACGGCAAGGTGGCCCAGGTGGCCTGGGACGGGGCTGGCTGCTCCATCTCCATGGCCTCCGCATCGGTCCTCACCGACCTCGCCGAGGGGATGACCATTGCCGAACTGCATGAGGTCATCGACAGCTTCCGGGAGGTGCTGCGGTCGCGGGGCAAGGTCCATGCCGATCCTGAGCTGCTGGGGGACGCGGCAGCGTTCGAAGGAGTGGCCCGCTACGCCGCCCGGGTCAAGTGCGCCATGATTTCCTGGGTCGCCGCCGAGGACGCGCTCAACCAGGCAGCCTAAGCAGGACAGTGAACAGCCCGGGTCTTCCCTCAGAAGTGGGGAAGGCCCGGGCCTCAGAAGTGGGGAAGGCCCGGGCTGTTTCGTGTGTAAAACGCCTCGTTCAGCCCAGCAGGCCGAGGACCCCGATCACTGCCGTGGCGAGCCCCAGCACCATGGAGATGCTCACCAGCACCACATGGACGGTCAGGAACTTCGTTGCCTTGCCGGCGGCGTCGCGGGCCCGCGGATCCTTCATGACGCGGCGCAGGAACTGCGGCCAGACCACCAGCGACCAAACGCCGGCGACAATGAGGACAAGCGCGGCAAAGACGGGAAGCTGCATGGGCTAGTGGCTTTCCAGCCAAGCCTGGGCCTGTGCGGCCTGCAGGTTCAGTGCTTTGGCCACCATCGGCTCGGCGGCGTCGGCGATCTTGCCGCCGAGGAACGGTACGGAGGACTTCACCGCACCCTCAAGCTCCACGCGGGTTCCGCCGGCGTCGGCCACCAGCCGCTGGACGGCGGTAACATCCACCGGGGCACCGGCGATCTTCAGCGAGATGTTGCTCTGGCGCGAGCCGTCCGCGGCGGGAGCTTCCCAGTTTTCCACCTGGGTCACCTTGAGGTGCTCACCAACAAACTTGCGGGCGATCTCAGGCAGCCGGGTGGTGGGAAGGGTGCGGACCGAGGTGGTGTTGAAGGCACCTGCAATGTCGCCGTCAAGGGTGAAGGACTCCAGGGTGCCGCCCACCAGCTGGCTGACGTGGCGCTGGAAATCCTCGTTCACCAGCACAGCGGTAACGCTGTCAACGGAGTGCGGAAGGGTGGTGGTTGCGCTCAGCGCCATGGGTCCTCCTGGGACGTGGGGAAAGGATTTACGCCTCCAACATCCTACGGGGTCACCCCGGCGCGGTCCGCATCGGCCAATTTCCGGGCCTCCGCCGTGATGTTCCGTGCCATCGCCGGGAAGATCAGGCTGTGAAAGGGAAGCACGGCCAGCCAGTAGAGCCGTCCGCTCAAGCCTTTGGGAAAGAAAATGGCGCGCTGCCGGTAGCGGCTGCCGCCGCCGTCGGGCTCCACGGAAAGCTCCAGCCACGCCCGTCCCGGCGCCCGCATCTCAGCCCGCAGCCGCAGCAGCCTGCCGCGCTCGATCCGCTCTACCCGCCACCAGTCCACCACTTCTCCGGCGGCCAGCATATGCGGATGCCGGCGGCCCCGCAGCAGCCCCGCGCCGCCGGTCAGCTTGTCCAGCCAGCCCCGGACCTGCCAGGCCAGGGGCAGGGAATACCAGCCGTTGCGCCCACCGATGCCCTCGATAATGGTCCAGACATGGGCCGGGTCCACTTCCCCGTGGAAGGTCCGCTCGTCGATGTACACCTTGTGCCCTGCCCACTCGGGGTCGCTGGGAAGGGGATCGGAGTCCGCGCCGGCGCTGGCCCACGTGGTCTCCACTTGGCCGTCCCGCTCCTTGCCCAGCGCCAGGGCCACCGCCGTCCGGTACGGGGTCAGGCCGCCGTCGGGCTGGGGAATGTACTGGTCGATGTCGTGCTCGTTGGACACCGCATCATGCTGCAGCGACTGCACCAGGGGCACCGCCATGGACCACGGGATGGGGGTGGTCAGGGCCACCCAGATGCCTGCCAGCTTGGGCGCGGGGATGGGCAGCGCCAGCACCACCCGGTAGGGCAGGCCTGCTTCCGCAGAGTATTCCTGCATCATCCTGGCGTAGGTCAGCACCTGCCGGCAGCCGATGTCGAAAGTCCGGTTGATCGGGCCCTCAAGGGCGGCAGCGCCCACAAGGTAATACAGCACGTCCCGCACGGCGATGGCTTCGATCCTGTTCCGCACCCAGCTGGGCGCCGGCATCAGCGGCAGCGTTTCGGAGAGGTGGCGGATCATCTCGAAGGAGGCGGAGCCCGACCCGATCACCACGCCGGCCTGGAACACGACGGCGTCCACCGGGCTGTCCAGGAATACCTTGCCCACGGTTTCCCGCGACCGCATATGGGTGGAAAGCTCAACGCCCTGGGGGTGCAGCCCGCCCAAGTAGACGATCCGGCTTACGCCGGCGGCGGCCGCGGCGTCCGCCACGGTGGTGGCCATCGCCTTTTCCTTCGCCTCGAATCCCGCCCCCGCGGCCATGGAGTGCACCAGGTAATAGAAGACGTCGACGCCGGCCAGCGCTTCACGGAGGGCGTCGCCGTCGTCGAGGCTGCTTTCCACGACGTCCACTTTGTCGCGCCACGGCACACCGGCGATCTTGTCAGGGGAGCGGACCAGCACCTTCACCTGGTGGCCTGCCTCCAGCAGCCTGGGCACCAGCCGCCCGCCGATGTAGCCGGTGGCACCGGTGACAAGGACGGTCCTGGGTGTTGGTTTGGCACTCATTGCGGTCATGCTGGCTCCTGTTCGTCCCTTGGAATTCGCAGCGGCCGCCCTTACGGACGGCTGCGCTGCGGAAAAGGCTGCGGAAATCGCTCGACGTTGCCAGCCTAGGTCCATTCCGGGGGCAGATGGGTGCCGCGCTGCCATGTCGTTCCTGCGCGGTAGGCTGGGTATACCCGGGATTCGCAGCGAATTTCGGGTTTTCGCGTTGCCTGCTTGTCTTCGATGAACACCACAGGAGCTTCCGCCATGAGTCTTCCCGGCCAGTCCGCCGCCGGCACATCCAGCACGGGCACCTCCAGCACCACCCCTTCGCTGGATGGACTGCGCCGCGCGCTCGAGCCGGACACGACCTTCGCCCGCGTGCGCGCCGAGGCCGCCCGGGGCTTTGCCGTCCGCGGCGAGGATTACCAGATCAGCGCCCCGGCCGGCCTGCGCCCGGTGCTACTGGCGGAGATGGCGGACGGGCTTGCCGCTGCCGCCGAGGGCGCAGAACCGGGCGTGGTGCTTGCTGTGACGGCCACCGGCCGCGAGGCCGAAGACCTGTCAGCCGCCCTGCGCGCCTACCTTCCGGCGGACGCGGTGGCCGAGTTCCCCAGCTGGGAGACCCTCCCGCACGAGCGGCTTTCGCCCCGCTCGGACACCGTGGGCCGCCGGCTCTCCGTGCTGCGCCGGCTGGCACATCCGGAAAGTTCGACGGCGGGCCGGCTGCGCGTCGTCGTCGCTCCCGTCCGCGCCGTGGTCCAGCCCGTGGTGGCCGGGCTGGGCGACCTTGTTCCGGTTACGCTGAAGGTGGGCCAGGACGTTCCGTTCACCAACGTGGTGAAGAGCCTCGCCGACGCCGCATACGCCCGGGTGGACATGGTGACGCACCGGGGCGAGTTTGCCGTCCGCGGCGGCATCATCGACGTCTTCCCGCCCACGGAGGACCACCCCATCCGCGTCGAGTTCTTCGGCGACGAGGTGGACCAGATGCGCTGGTTCGCCGTCGCCGACCAGCGCTCGCTGTCCGCGCCCGGCGTGCACCACCCCACGGAGCTGCACGCACCGCCCTGCCGCGAAATCCTCATCACTCCTTCCGTGATGTCCCGCGCCGCCACGCTCAAGTCCCAGCTTCCGGCCGCGGCGGACATGCTCGAAAAGATCGCAGGCGGCATCGCCGTTGAAGGCATGGAGTCCCTGGCGCCGGTGCTGGTGGATGCCATGGTGCCGTTCGTGGACCAGCTGCCGGCCGATTCCATTGCCGTGGTGATCGAACCGGAAAAGGTGCGCACCCGGGCCCATGACCTCGCTGCCACCAACGAGGAGTTCCTTGAGGCCGCGTGGTCCACCGCGTCCGACGGCGGGGCGGCACCTTTGGACCTCAGCTCCCAGGCCAGTGCGGCGCTTCATTCGGCCAGCTTCCGCTCGCTGGCTGAAACCCGGTCCTCGTCCCTGGCGCACGGGGTGTCCTGGTGGTCCATCACCTCGCTGGCGCAGGATGCGGAACTGCTGCCCGAGATCGACGTGCTGAACCTGCACGCCCGGGAGCCCCGCGGCTACCAGGGCGATGTCGCCGAGATGATGGACTTCATCGGCTCGCACGTGCGCGACCAGTGGCGGATCGTGGTGGCCACCGAGGGCCCCGGCCCGGCCCAGCGCCTGGCGGAGCTGTTCCACGAAAACGACATTCCCTGCGCCCGGGTGGACAGCCTGGACCACGAACCCCAGCCGGGCATCATCGAGGTGACCACTGCCGCCGTCGGCCGCGGCTTCGTCCTGGACGGGCTCAAACTGGGCCTGCTCACCGAAGCCGACCTGCTGGGCCGCACCTCCGCCGGGTCCACCAAGGACATGCGGCGGATGCCCTCCAAGCGGCGCAACGCCGTCGACCCCCTCCAGTTGGTGGCGGGGGACCATGTGGTGCACGAACAGCACGGCATCGGCCGGTTCGTGGAACTCATCCAGCGCAAGGTGGCCGGCGGCGGCGACGGCGTGCGCGAGTACCTGGTGCTGGAATACGCGCCGGCCAAGCGCGGCGCCCCCGGCGACCGGCTGTTCGTCCCCACGGACCAACTGGACCAGGTGACCCGCTACGTGGGCGGGGACACCCCGGTCCTGAGCAAGATGGGCGGCGCGGACTGGGCCAGCACCAAGTCCAAGGCGCGCAAGGCCGTCAAGGAGATCGCCGGTGAACTGATCCGGCTGTACTCGGCCCGCATGGCTTCCCGCGGCCACGCCTTTGGCCCCGACACTCCATGGCAGCGCGAACTGGAGGAGGCGTTCCCGTACGTGGAGACGCCGGACCAGCTGACCACCATTAACGAGGTCAAAGCGGACATGGAGCGGGAAATCCCCATGGACCGGCTGGTATCCGGCGACGTGGGCTACGGGAAGACCGAGATCGCGGTGCGGGCTGCGTTCAAGGCCGTCCAGGACGGCAAGCAGGTGGCGGTGCTGGTGCCCACCACGCTGCTGGCGCAGCAGCACTACGAAACCTTCACCGAACGGTTCTCCGGCTTCCCCCTTCGCGTGAAGCCGCTATCCCGCTTCCAGTCCGCAAAGGAGTCCAAGGAAACCGCCGAAGGGGTCAAGAGCGGCGCCGTGGACATCGTCATCGGCACCCACCGGCTGCTGTCCAAGGACTTCGAGTTCAAGGACCTCGGCTTGGTGATCGTGGACGAAGAGCAGCGGTTCGGCGTGGAGCACAAGGAGGCGCTGAAGAAGATGCGCACCAACGTGGACGTGCTGGCCATGAGTGCCACCCCGATTCCCCGCACCCTGGAGATGTCCCTGACCGGCATCCGGGAAACCTCGACGCTCGCCACCCCGCCGGAGGAACGGCACCCGGTGCTGACCTACGTGGGCCCGTACACTGACAAGCAGACCTCCGCCGCCATCCGCCGCGAACTCATGCGCGAAGGGCAGGTGTTCCTGGTCCACAACCGGGTGTCCACCATTGAGCGGACCGCGGCGAAGATCCGCGAATTGGTCCCGGAAGCCCGGGTGGAGGTGGCGCACGGCAAGATGTCCGAGAGCCGCCTGGAGCAGATCATCGTGGACTTCTGGGAGCGGCGCTTCGACGTCCTGGTGTGCACCACCATCATTGAGACCGGCCTGGACATCTCCAACGCCAACACGCTGATCGTGGACGGTGCGGATAAATACGGGCTGTCCCAGCTGCACCAGCTCCGCGGCCGTGTGGGCCGTGGCCGGGAACGTGCGTATGCGTACTTCCTGTACCCGGCGGAGAAGCCCCTGGGGGAGGTGGCGCTGGAGCGGCTCAAGGCCGTTGCGGCGCACAACGAACTGGGCGCCGGCATGCAGCTGGCCATGAAGGACCTGGAGATCCGTGGCGCCGGCAACCTGCTGGGCGGTGAACAGTCCGGCCACATCCAGGGGGTGGGCTTCGACCTGTACATCCGGCTTGTGGGCGAGGCCGTGGCGGATTTCCGCGGCGAGGCCGAGGAGAAGGCTGCGGAGATGAAGATCGAGCTGCCGGTCAACGCGCACCTGCCGCACGACTACGTTCCCGGCGAGCGGCTGCGCCTGGAGGCCTACCGGAAGCTCGCGGCGGCCCTCACCAACGAGGCCATCGACGAGGTCCAGGCAGAACTGGTGGACCGCTACGGCGAACTTCCGCTGCCGGCACAGAACCTGGTGGCCGTGGCACAGTTCCGGGTGGCCGCCCGCGAAGCCGGCCTGTCCGACGTTGCGCTCCAGGGCAACTTCATCAAGTTCTCCCCGGCCACGCTGCCGGAGTCCAAGACCATGCGCCTGAACCGGATGTACCCGGGTTCGCAGACCAAGCCTGCGCTGGACGCGGTGCTCATTCCCAAGCCCAAGACGGCGCGGATCGGGGGCCGGGACCTGCAGGACGCCGAAATCCTGGAGTGGGCCAACGGCGTCATTCGGAACATCTTCTCCGACGCCCCACTGGCGGTGAGTTAGCACTTGATGGGAGGACACCACGCCGCGTCGGGAGCCGCGGCGTGGGTAGCTGTTGCGTCCACCGGCCCCTACACCCTGGGCTGGTACCCGCTTGATCCCACCGGGATCCTCATCGGCGGCATGGTCACTGCCGGCACCGCCCTGGTTTGCGACTGGGACCACCGCTCAAGCACGGTGGCCCATGCGCTGCCGCCGCTGTCCAACGCGATCGCCCGCGGCATTGAAAACGCCAGCGGCGGCCACCGGCAGGGCACGCACTCCATTCTGGGTGCGGCGGCGTTCGTGTTCCTGGCCGGCCTGGCATCCCAGGTCCACATGGACACGGGCTGGGGGCGTCTGTCTGTCGGCGCCGGCCTGCTGTGCATGTTCCTGATCAACATCGCGGCGAAGGCGCTGAAGCTTTTTCCCAAAAGCGGCTTCATCTCCAACTGGATCTTCGCTTTGGTCATGGCCGGCCTGGTCACCGTCTACGCGCCGGAGCAGTGGACGTGGCTGCCCACATCGATGCTCATTGGGGTGGTGGTGCACATCGTGGGCGACCTCATCACCACTGGGGGAGTGCCGCTGCTCTGGCCGCTGGTGGTCCGGCCGCCCAAAATGCTGCGCCGCATGCCGCTGTTGCGGAACGTGTGGCGGGCCAACGGCGCCCTGTCCGTACCCCTGCTGGGGCGGGCCGGTTCGAAGCGGGAATGGTTGGTGCTGATCCCGGTCAGCGCCTACGCGATGGTGGGCATGACCATGGCAGGCTGGGCCATCGCCCAGCACCACTGGGGCCGCGTGGCCGCTGCGGCGGGTGCCTGGATCAGGCTCTGGTTCTAGCAGCGGAACCGTTGATACGAAAACGGACCCCGGACGATGCGTCCGGGGTCCGTTGGTGTCTTAACGGCTGGGCGTGAAGCCTAGTGCTCGCCTGCTGAGTCGGAACGGCCGAAGATGGTCTGCGGGAGCCAGAATGCCAGGGCGAAGAGGACCAGGCAGACGGCCATCGGCCACGGGTTGCCCAGGCTCAGGAACGACAGCGAGTAGATGGCACCGAGGAACAGGGCGAAGCAGATCACGAAGAGGATAACGCTGCCCGCGAGCTTGTTTTCGTTCTGCGGGGTACGGACATGTTCCTGGTTGGACGCCGTGTCCCGGCTGGACGGGTTGATCTGGCTGGACATGTGTTCCTCCTCGGCCCCGCGGGGCTTGGTCTGTTGCGGTTTCCGGCTTCCGGTCAGTACGCGGCTGAACCCTGTTCACCCTTGACGATGGCGATTCCGGAACTGGCACCAATTCGTGTTGCACCTGCTGCAATCATAGCCTGCGCGTCGGCGAGGGACCGTACGCCACCGGAGGCCTTGACACCCAGGTCCGAGCCTACTGTCCTGCGCATCAGGGCCACGTCCTCCACGGTGGCACCGCCGCCGTTGAAGCCGGTGGAGGTTTTCACGAAGTCTGCTCCGCCCTCCACCGCCGCCTGGCAGGCCAGCACCTTCTGCTCGTCCGTCAGGAGGGCAGTTTCGATGATGACCTTCAGGATGGCCCCGCCCGCGTGCACGGTCTCGGCCACAGCAGCGACATCGTCCGTCAGGGCGCCCTTGTCGTTCGCCCGTGCGGCGGCAATGTTGATCACCATGTCCACCTCATCGGCGCCATCCAGCACCGCGCCGCGGGCTTCGAACGACTTCACGTCCGTGGGGGTTGCCCCAAGGGGGAAGCCCACCACGGAGCAGGTGAGGACGCCCGAGCCCTTGAGCGCCTTGGTGACCGTCTTGACCCAAATCGGGTTCACGCACACGGACTTGAACTTGTACTCGGCCGCCTCTGCGCACACTTTCAGCACGTCGGCTTCCGACGCTTCGGGCTTGAGCAGCGTGTGGTCGATGTAGGAGGCGATGTTCGCGGCTCCGGCCGCCTCAGCGTTGCCTGCGTGCACGGTGGCTTCGTTGCTCATGATGGTCCTCTCGAAGGGCCGGGCGGCCGGCATTGACTCGGTTTCGGAAACCATCTTGTCACAGCGGCGCGCACCCAAAGCAGGCACCGGCACGCAGGCACCCCTGTCAGGCAGCCGCCTGCAGGGCCGGCGCAGCCGAAGCGGCCGACAGCAGTTGCGTTGCACAGGTGCCCGCCGCCGAAGCGGCTGCCACCAGCAGCCCCAGCCGCACGCCGTCGAACGCTGCGGCGTCCCCGATCGCCCAAATCCCCGGCACCGAGGTGCGGTAGTCGCGGCTGATGACGATGCCGCCAGCTGCCGCCGTCTGCAGGCCTGCGCTGGCCGCCAGGCCGTCCCGGGAGACGCGCTCCTCCGCTAAAACGACCAGGTCCCCGGTCATGCTGCTGCCGTCTTCGAAGACCACCGCGGATGCGGATACGCGGGAAGCTGGACCGGACACGACGGCAGGGACGATGGCGGCCGGCCGGGCGGTGGTGCGGATGGGACGTACGCCTTTGGCCCGCAGGACTGCCTCGGCCTGTCCTGCCGCCGCACCGGTCCCGACCAGGATTCCCACCGGGCGCCGGCCCAGCTCCCGGGCCACCTTCTGCACGCCTTTCGCGACACGTGGTGCGTCGTCGATGGTGGCATAGCTCAGGCACTGCGCGGCACCGTCCACCGGGCCGGCCACGGGGGCTGATCCGGTGGCAATCACCAGCTCGTCGTAGGCGAATTCCATCCCGTCAGCAGTGGCCACCGTGCGGTTGGCGGCGTCGATATGGCTGGCGGGCTGGCCGAACCGGACGGAGACCTGGGGGAGCATGGCCAGCTCCAGCAGTTCCTCGGGGGCGTCGTCGCGGTTGCTCAGCACAGTGATGGTGCCGGTGAACCTGGCCTTGTCCAGCTGCGCCACCAGGGCCTGGGCAGCCGGGCCGGC
Source organism: Arthrobacter sedimenti (assembly GCF_042652025.1). Classification (NCBI taxonomy): domain Bacteria; kingdom Bacillati; phylum Actinomycetota; class Actinomycetes; order Micrococcales; family Micrococcaceae; genus Arthrobacter; species Arthrobacter sedimenti. The sequence continues at coordinate 337,581 of NZ_JBHSDQ010000002.1, forward strand.
GCCGGCAATGACGATGCGGGTTGCGGTGGAGGAGGACTGGGAGGGTGCCGGAGCGGACATGTGCTGGCCCTTTCGCTGGCGGCCGCGGGGCGGCCGGAACTCTGTGATGGAACCCAGCGTAGGCTTGCGCTTTTTCCGGCAGGTTTCCCCGCAGTTGCTGTTTCAGGGCCCGGTGTTCGCCAGTATTTACCGGCCGGTAACACAACCCGTGACCCATCTCTCATCCGGCAGCCGCAGGACACATTCCACTCCGCGGCACCCCCCCCGAGATGGGGCTTAGATGCGGATCCGGTACCCGCGCTTGACCACCGTTTCGATGAGCCTGCCGTCCGGCAGGGACGAGCGCAGCCGGCTCACGGTCATGTCCAGCGCATGCACTGATCCGCGGAGTTCCAGCAGGTCGGAGAGCGATTCACGGGACAGGACCGCTCCGTCGGCACCAAGCAGGGCGCGCAGGAGCAGCAGGGGAGCGGGCGCCAGTTCCACCTGTTGGCCGTCAATGCGGAGGCAGCGGCCGCGAAGCTCGATGTTTCCGGAGCGCGTCTCCAGCCGGCGGACGTGGTTCAGTGCCAGGTGCTCGCACACCAGGCGGATGAGGGCGCCCATGCGGAACCGTTCGGGGATCAGCGGCGTGATGCCGGCGTCCAGGAGCGGCTGCGCGGTCACGGGACCCACCACGGCGGTGGTGACGTTCAGTTTCAGGCTCTCCACCAACTGCTTGTAGAGGCCCATCTCATGGGCGGTGCTCCACATCGCATCCACTGCGGGGGCGCTGGTAAAGGTCAGGACGTCCAGGTTGCCGCTGCACGCGGCTTCGATCAGCCGCGGAAGCCGGTCCTCGCCCTCGGGCTTGACCCAGCGGTAGGGCGTGACGGTCAGGACCGTGGCGCCGGACATCCGCAGCCGCTCGATCTGACGGACATCGGTGTAGCCGTGCAGCTGCATGGCGACGGTTTTGCCGCGGACGCCTTCAGCGAGCAGCATGTCCACCAGGGTGGAGGTGGTTTCGTCACTGCTGATGCCGACGTCGGCAAGGCCGGCCGCGCGCACGGCACCGCGGGCTTTGGGTCCCCGGACGAACATGCGGCAGTTCCCGAGCGTTTCCAGCAGTTCGTCGCCGATGCCGAAGGAATCCGCGGCCTCGCACCAGCGGCGCATCCCGTAGGCGGTGGTGGCGATGCACAGGTCCGGCTTGGCCGCGATGATGGCGCGGGTGTCCTCGATGAGGCGCAGGTCTTCCTGGACGGGGGCGATCTTCAGCGCGGGGGCGTGCAGCACTTCGGCGCCGCGCCGTTCCAGGGCCTCGATGAGGTCGCGGGACCGCCGGTCCGAGGTGACGCCGATGCGGAATCCCTCCAGCGGTGACTCGGCGGCATCGGTTGCTTCTTCAGCCTGGGGCGTGTGGGCCGGTGCAAGTGCGGTCATGGGGGTCAATCCTTTCATGATCCCAGCAGCGACGCCGCCAGCCTGTCCAGGTCCGCTGCGGCTCCGACGTGCTGCCGGTTGGCTTCAGCCACCCGGACCACCTCGCCGATGACCAGCACCGCGGGGTTGCTGCAGCCGGCAGCAGCGGAGGTGATGGTGCCCAGGTCCGCAATGGTTGTGCGCTGGCCGGGCCGGTAGCCCCGTTCCACCACGGCCATGGGCATGTCCGGCCGCATGCCGGCGCGTCGCAGCCCTGCCGCGAGCTGGTGGAGGGTGCCGATGCCCATGAGCACCACAATGGTGCCGCCCAGGCCGGCCAGATGTTCGTGCTCCTTTTCCGTGAGCGGGGCGTGCCCGGAGACCACAGTGAACAGATGGCTGACCTCGCGGTGCGTCACAGGAATCCCTGCGGCGGCCGGAACGGAGATGGCACTGGTGACGCCGGAAACTACCTGGACCTTGACGCCGGCGGCGACGCAGGCGGCCACTTCTTCGCCGCCGCGGCCAAACACATAAGGGTCCCCGCCCTTGAGGCGCACCACGTTGTTGCCCGCCAGCGCGCTTTCCACCATCAGCTTTTCGATGTCCGCCTGGCTGACCTTGTGGTGCCCAGGCTTCTTGCCGACGTCGACAAGCTTGGCGGACGTCAGCAGCGGCAGCTCCTGGTACGGGGCCAGGCGGTCGTAAAAGACGACGTCGGCGTCCCGGAGCGCCTTGACGGCCGCCACCGTGAGCAGGTCGCTGGTGCCGGGACCGCCGCCCACCAGGGTGACGTGGCCGGCAGAGCCTGCCGCAGGCTCCGCGGCAACAGGGATGCCGGCTTCCCGGCAGCGGTCCAGGAACGTGACCCAGCCGGGCTGTCCGTCCGCGACGGCGGCTACCAGGAACAACTCCTCCGGCAGTCGGGTAAGGGTGGCGCTGTGCGGGGTCTCCAGGCGGTGCACGACGGCGCCCGCGGCTTCGTAGCGGCGCACCGCCTGCCGCGCTGCAGTGGCGGAGCCGGCCACCAGGACGTCCCGGCCGGTGAGGTCGATGCTGAGCTGCATGGTTATGCCTCGTTTTCCGTGGTGTCCGTCGTTGATGTGCGGACCGGGATGGCGGCTCCGATCAGGACCTTTCCCTTTTCCTCGGGGGTGGCGGGACGCATCTGGCCGCGCTCGTCCGGGACGAAGCTGATCGAGTCGTCCTTCTGGTCCGGGGCATTGACGAAGGAGCGGAACCGGCGCAGCCGCTCCGGGTCCTTCAGGGTGTCTGCCCATTCGTCCACGTAGGTGTCCACGTGCTTGGCCATGGCTGCCTCGAGGTCCTCGGCGATGCCCAGAGTGTCCTTGACCACCACGTCCTCGACGTGGTTGATGCCGCCGTCGAGCTCCTCCTGCCACCTGGCCGTGCGCTGCAGGCGGTCAGCGGTGCGGATGTAGTACATGAAGTAGCGGTCGATGTACTTGATGAGGGTCTCGTCGTCCAGGTCCTTGGCCAGGAGCTGGGCATGGGCAGGAGTGGCGCCGCCGTTGCCGCCGACGTACAGGTTCCAGCCGTCCGCGGTGGCGATCACCCCAACGTCCTTGCCGCGGGCCTCGGCGCATTCCCGGGCACAGCCGGAGACGCCCATCTTGAGCTTGTGCGGGCTGCGCAGGCCGCGGTAGCGCAGTTCCAGCTTGATGGCCATGGCCACCGAATCCTGCACGCCGAAGCGGCACCAGGTGGAGCCGACGCAGGACTTCACGGTGCGCAGGCTCTTGCCGTACGCCTGGCCGGATTCGAAGCCGGCGTCCACCAGTTCCTTCCAGATTTCGGGGAGCTGCTCCAGCCGGGCGCCGAACATGTCGATCCGCTGGCCGCCCGTGATCTTGGTGTACAGGCCGTACTTCTCGGCGACGGCGGCAATGACGCCAAGCTTCTTGGGGGTGATCTCGCCGCCGGCGATGCGGGGGACCACCGAGTACGTGCCGTCCTTCTGCATGTTGGCCAGGGCACGGTCGTTGGTGTCCTGGAGGGTGCCGCGCCCTGCGTCCAGGACGTAGGCGCTGTTCTGGCTGGCCAGGATGTTGGCGATGGTGGGCTTGCAGATGTCGCAGCCGGCGCCGGTACCGTACTTGGCCATGATCTCTTCGAAGGAGGTCAGCTCCAGGACATGGATGGCGTCGAACAGTTCCTGGCGGGACAGTTCGATGTGCTCGCAGAGGGCCTTGGAAACCTCGACGCCGGACTTGGTGAGCTCGGTTTCCAGCAGCTTCTTCAGCATGGGCACGCAGGATCCGCACTGGGTGCCGGCGCGGGTGCAGCCTTTCAGCTCACCGAGTTCCTGGACCGGGGCGTTGCCCTCACAGGCGCCGCAGCCGTTGATGGCGTCGCGGATGCTTCCGGCAGTTACGTTGTTGCAGGAGCACAACGTGGCGTTGTCCGGGAGCTCCGTTTCGGGGGCTTCGCCGCCTCCTGCCGCGCTGAGGAAGGCGCCGGGCTCGGCGGGCAGTTCGCGGCCCAGGAGCGGCCGCAGGCTCATATAGGGCGAGGCGTCGCCAACGAAGATGCCGCCCAGCAGAGTCTTGGCGTCATCTGTGGTCACGATTTTCTGGTAGACGCCGCGGGCGGGGTCGGCGTAGACGATCTCCAGGGCGTGTTCGGTCCTGGCGAAGGCGTCGCCGAAGCTGGCCACGTCCACGCCGGAGAGCTTCAGCTTGGTGGCCGTGTCGAAGCCGGGGAAGGTGGCGTCGCCGCCGTGCAGGCGGTCCGCGACGATCTCGGCCATGGTGTTGGCGGGGGCCACCAAGCCCAGGCACATGCCGCCGAAGTTGGCCACTTCACCGATGGCCCAGATGCCCGGGACTTCGGTGGCGCAGAAGTCGTTGATCACAACGCCGCCGCGCTGGCCCAGGCTGAAGAGCTGCTCCTCGCCCTCGGCCGCGCGGAAGAGCTCGTCGCGGGGCCTGACGCCGACCGCCACGATCACCAGGTCTGCCGGGATAACGCGTTCGTCAGCCATCAGCACTCCGGTGACCTGGCCGTCGTCGTCCGTCAAAATCTGGCTGGGGAACACACCGCCGTGCACTTCGAAGCCCTTCGCCTCGATGAGGCGGCCCAGGGCCTGGCCGGCGCCCTCGTCCAGCTGGGTGTTCATCAGCCAGGGTGCACCGTTGATGACCACGGGGGTGGCACCCAGCTGCTCGGTGCCGGCAGCCGACTCGAGGCCCAGGAGGCCACCGCCGATGGTCACGGCGTTGATTTTGCGGCCAAGCTTTTCGGTGAGCTTTGCAATTGCCTTATTGATGGCCCAGACATCCTCGAGGGTCCGGTAGACATGGGCGTGCTGAGCGCCCGGAATGGGGAGGCGGACCGGGTCCGAGCCGGTGGCCACCACGAGCTCGTCGTACGGGTAGGCGTTCCCCGCGGCGGTTTCCACCGTCTTCGCCGCGGCGTTAATCTTCACCACGCGCTCGCCGGTCTTCAGGACCACGGAATTGTGATCCCACATGGCAGCCGCGCCCAAGGTGAGGTCCACGCCGGTATCGGTGAGGGCCTTGGAGAGCGCCACCCGGTCATAGGGAAGGTGGGCTTCCTCGGTGAGGACAGTGACCTGCCAGCCGTCGAGGCCCCGGGCATGCATGGCGTCCGCAAAACGGTGGGCCGCGGGGCCGCCGCCGGCGACGACGATGCGGCGCGCAGTCTCTGTGCTTGAAGTCTGTTCGGTCACTGTGGGCCTTTCGCATGGGCCGCAGACGGTGCTCTGCAGCTTGTGCCTCCAGCCTAGGAAGGGGCAGTTTCGCCTCAGTTTCCCAATTGTTTCGTCAACTTAACTTCTGCATCACGGACGCATTTCCTCCCGGGTTAGGTCTCTTTTACGCGCCCGACACATGCATCGCACCCTGATGAAACACCCGGACCCTAGCGTGGGATACGGCCGCAGATGCAGCGGCTGAAAGGACCAACAGGCACAGGGAAAGGAGCCGGACATGACGGCAACACTGGAACTTGGGGCGCTCGCCGCCGAATCAGACCTCGCCGGATTTGAGGCCGGCTGGCACCGTGTCTGCACGGTGGATGACCTTGAACCTGCCTGGGGCGAGGCTGCCCTGGTTGCCGGCCGCCAGGTGGCGCTCTTCCGTACCGGGCCCGACGAAGTTTTTGCAGTGGCGCACGAAGACCCGGCCACCGGGGCCCACGTGATGGCCCGTGGCATCCTGGGCTCCAAAGGCACCCGGCCCACCATTGCCTCGCCGCTGCACAAGGAGGTCTACGACCTTGAAACCGGCGAGTGCTTCAGCACCCCCGGGCTGCGCCTGGCCACGTACAGCACCAGGCTCAGCGGCGGCTTCGTCGAGGTGCAGCTGTAAGGCTTCTCCAACAAAAAGGGGCGCCGGGCTTTGAGTAAGCCCGGCGCCCCTTTTCGTGCTTACGGACCTGCTACAGCCCCAGCGCTTCGCTGACGTCGTGCAGGACCTCGTCCAGGGAAGCCCGGGCCGCCTGGCGTGCGGCCGGCAGCTCCGCGGCGGATCCCACCTGGTGGATGACCTCCAGGTAGCACTTGAGCTTGGGCTCCGTGCCGCTGGGCCGGATGATCACCCGCGTCAGGTTCCGGGTGATGTAGAGCAGGCCCTCGGTGGGCGGCAACTGGGCGCTTCCCTCGGCAAGGTCGGTGAAGACCTCCACTGCCGACTGCCCAAACGCTTCCGGCGGCGAAACGCGCAGGCGGTTCATCATGGCGTCCAGCAGTCCCAGGTCCGCGACCCTGATGCTGAGCTGGTCGCTGGCGTGCAGGCCGTGCTGGAGGTACAGCTCATCCAGGGTGTCGAAGACCGTCTTGCCTGCCGCTTTGGCGGTGGCGGCAAGTTCGGCGATCAGGACCGCGGCGGAGATGCCGTCCTTGTCCTTCACCTGGTCCGGCGCCACGCAGTATCCCAGTGCCTCTTCGTACCCGTAGACCAGGCCGGGAACGCGGGAGATCCACTTGAATCCGGTCAGTGTTTCCTGGTGCGCGAAGCCGGCAGCATTGGCGATGCGGGCCAGCAGCCGGGAGGAAACAATCGAATTGGCAAAGACGCCCCGGCCGTCGGCTTCGTCGCCGGGGGCGCCGTCCGCGAGCCGGGCCACCATGTGCGCGCCCAGCAGTGACCCCACTTCATCGCCGCGGAGCATCCGCCAGGCGCCGGTGTCAGGGTCTTTCGCCGCGACTGCAGCCCTGTCGGCGTCGGGGTCATTGGCGATGACAATGTCGGCGTCCAGCCGCACGGCCGCCTCCAGGGCAAGGTCCAGCGCGCCCGGTTCCTCCGGGTTGGGAAAACTGACGGTGGGAAAATCGGGGTCCGGTTCCGCCTGCTCGGCCACCACGGTGACATCCGTGAAACCTGCCGCGTTCAGCACGTCCAGCGCAGTGCCGCCGCCCACACCGTGCAGCGGGGTAAGGACGATCTTCAGGTCGCGGGCCGGGAAGCGCTCCGCCATGGCGAGTGCCGCCGTCGTCCGTTCGTACCCGGCGGCCAGCGAGCCGTCCAGGACGGTCCAGCCGTCCTCAGCCAGTGCTATTGATTCCAGCGGTCCCACCGCGCTGATGCGTGCGGCAATTTCGGCGTCGTAGGGGGCCACGATCTGGGCACCGTCACCATCAGCCGCCACGGCGTGCCGGCCCAGGTACACCTTGTACCCGTTGTCCTGGGGCGGGTTGTGGCTGGCGGTCACCATGACGCCGCCGTCGCAGCCCAGGGCGCGGACCGCGTAGGCCAGCAGGGGAGTGGGGAGGGCAGCAGGCAGCAGGAATGTCTCGATGCCGGCCGCGGTGAAGATCGCCGCCGTCTCCTCCGCAAAGACATCGGAATTATGCCGGGCGTCATAGCCGACGACGGCGCGCGGCCGGGTGCCGGCCGCCGCTTTGGCCACGGCGTCCACAAGGAAGGCGGCGAGCCCCGCGGCGGCGCGGCGCACCACCACCCGGTTCATCCGGTTGGGCCCGGGGCCAAGCGCGGCGCGCAGGCCCGCGGTGCCGAACTGCAGCGTGCCGCGGAAGCTGTCTTCCAGTTCCTGCCGGGCCGCCGGATCGCCGTCGTCGGCAAGGCGGACAAGCTCCAGGAGGGACGCCCTGGTTGCGGGATCCGGGTCCTGGGCAGCCCATTCGCGGGCCTCGGCGGGCAGGCGGAGTTCGGCATCGGCAGTGGTCATGGGCACAACGCTATCGTCATTGCAGGCCGCCGTGATGCACCCGGGTGCGTGGTCCTGCTAGAGCCGGGCGATGATTTCGGCCAGCAGCCTGGAGATGCGGGGCCCCGCAGCCTCGCCGGATTCAAGGACTTCCTGGTGGCTCAGCGGCTGGGGGCTGATGCCCGCGGCGAGGTTGGTGACCAGTGAAATGCCGAACACCTCCATCCCGGCGTGCCGCCCGGCGATCGCCTCCAGCGCCGTTGACATGCCGATCAGGTCGGCGCCGATCCGCTTGGCGTACTGCACTTCCGCCGGGGTCTCGTAGTGCGGGCCGGGGAACTGTGCGTAGACGCCTTCGTCCAGGGTGGGGTCGACTTCGCGGGCGAGTCCGCGGATCCTGGGTGAGTAGAGGTCCGTCAGGTCCACGAACGTGGCCCCCTCCAGCGGTGAGGCCGCGGTGAGGTTGATGTGGTCCCGGATCAGGACCGGTGTGCCGGGGGCCCAGGCCTCGTTGAGCCCGCCGCAGCCGTTGGTGAGGACCAGGGTGTTGCACCCTGCGGCTGCCGCGGTCCGGACGCCGTGCACCACGGCGCGGACGCCCTTGCCTTCGTAGTAGTGGGTGCGGGCGCCCAGGACCAGGGCGCGCTTGCCGCCCTTGGTCAGCACGGAGCGGATGGTGCCCACGTGACCCTCGACGGCGGGGGAGTGAAAGCCGGGGACTTCCTCGGCGGACAGGGTGGCGGTGGTCTCGCCGATCAGGTCGGCGGCCTCGCCCCAGCCGGAGCCGAGGACCAGTGCGGTGTCATGGCGGTCCACTCCGGTTTCTTCCGCAATATAGTCTGCAGCGGCGCGGGCGGCGGCGAACGGGTCCGTGTTCAGGAAGTCTGTTGTACTCACCAGTACAAGTTATCCTGCCGGCACTGTTACCCCTGTCACGGCGGCCCGCAGGCTGCCCTGTTTTCTTGGTGGTCAGGCGGTAAATGGGCGAGAATGGATGACTGTGACTACGCACCCAGATTTCAGTTCCCCCCGGATCGCAATCCTGGGAGGTGGTCCCGGCGGATACGAAGCCGCCATGGTGGCCGCCTCGCTCGGAGCCACGGTCACCATCGTCGAACGCGCGGGCCTGGGCGGCTCCGCGGTGCTGACGGACGTGGTTCCGTCGAAGACCCTCATCGCCACGGCGGACCTGATGACGCGCGTTGCGGAGGCCGGCGAGCTGGGTGTGAAGTTCGACGTCGACGGCGGCGACTTCGTTCCCGTTATGCGCGCCGACCTCAAGCACATCAACGACCGCCTCCTCACCCTGGCCCGCACCCAGTCCCAGGACATCCGCGACGGCCTCGAAAAGCAGGGCGTCCGCATCATTGCCGGTTCCGGCCGCCTCCTGGACAGCCACACCATCGAGGTCCTCACCGTGGACGGCACCGAGACGATCGAAGCGGACACCGTCCTGCTGGCCGTGGGTGCGCACCCCCGCGAACTGGACACCGCCCGCCCGGACGGGGAACGGATCCTGAACTGGACCCAGATCTACAACCTGGATGAACTGCCTGAGGAACTCATCGTGGTGGGCTCCGGCGTGACCGGCGCCGAATTCGCTTCCGCCTACAACGGCCTTGGCTCCAAGGTCACCCTGGTCTCCAGCCGTGACCGCGTGCTGCCGGGCTCGGACGTTGACGCCGCAGTGGTCCTGGAGGAAGTCTTCGAACGCCGCGGCGTCCGGGTCCTGTCCCGCTCCCGCGCGCAGACCGTCGAACGCACGGACGACGGCGTGGTGGTCACCCTCTCCGACGGCACCAAAGTGACCGGCAGCCACTGCCTCCTGTGCCTCGGTTCCATCCCGAACACCGCCGGCATCGGCCTCGAGGAGGCGGGCGTGGCGGTCAGCGACAGCGGCCACATCAAGGTGGACGGCGTGTCCCGCACCACGGCCCCCAACATCTACGCTGCCGGTGACTGCACGGGCGTTCTTCCGCTGGCTTCCGTGGCCGCGATGCAGGGCCGCATCGCCGTGGCGCACTTCATGGGCGACGGCGTTACCCCGCTTAAGCTGCACCAGGTGGCATCCAACATCTTCACCTCGCCTGAAATCGCGAACGTTGGCGTGTCCGAGGCTGAGATCGAGTCCGGCAAGTACCAGGCCGACATCATCAAGCTCTCGCTGAAAAGCAACGCCCGCGCCAAGATGCGCAACGCCAAGGACGGGTTCGTGAAGATCTTTGCGCGGAAGGGCTCCGGCACCGTGATCGGCGGTGTGGTGGTGGGACCCAACGCGTCCGAACTGATCTTCCCGATTTCCATCGCGGTCAAGCAGAAACTGCACGTGGACGACGTCGCCAGCACCTTCACGGTGTACCCGTCGCTGACCGGCTCCATTTCCGAGGCAGCCCGCCGCCTGCACGTCCACATGTAAGGCTCCCGCCAAACGCGGGGCTGGACCCCTCCGGGGCCCTCTGCCTAGACTCGAACCAGGCGCGGCCGGGAATTTCCATGAAGTTCCCGGCCGTTCCTGTACCAGCCGTCGACGCAAGGAGGGGCCCATGGAACTGCAGGACGTCAAGTGGAACGAGCAGGCACGGGAGAAAATCCTGCTGGATGCTGACCGGGCACTGCAGGAAGCGGTCCGGGAGGCGGCTTCATCGCTGTCCGGAGCCGGCAAGGAAAAGGTGTACGAATTCCTGTTTGAAAAGCTGAAGGGCCAGTTCGTGGACTTCCAGCCGGGCCCGGACCTCACCGAGTACGCCGAGGCCGTGGCCGGTGGGGAGTTCGATTCAGGACCAACGGCTTAGAAGCCCCACAGTTTCCCGCCAAGGGGTTTGAAAGCCTTGGCGGGAAACTGTGTTTAAAACGGATACGGGGCGATGTCCGGTCGCATGGTGAGCCACTGGATTTCGGTGAAGGACTCCATGTTGGCGTGGTGGCCGCCGATCCGTGAGCCGTTGCCCGAATCCTTCATGCCGCCGAACGGGGAATTGGCTTCGTCCGAGACTGTTTGCTCGTTGATATGGACCTTGCCGGAGTCCAGCTGGTCTGCAATGGTCATGGCCATGCCGACGTCACCCAGGATGCCGATGGACAGGCCGTATTCGCTGTCGTTGGCCAGGGCCACTGCTTCCTCCACGGTGGAGAAGCTGGTTACCGGGGCCACGGGCCCAAAAATTTCATCTTTCCAGGCCGGACTGTCCTGCTTAAGGTCCACCAGTACCGTGGGCTGGTAGAAGCGCCCATCGTGGGTGCCGCCCGCTGCCACGCGGGCGCCGCCCTTTACCGCCTCCTGGACGATGCCGTCCACGCGGTGCAGCTGCCGCTCATCGATGACCGGTCCCAGCGCCACGGTGCCGCTCTTCGGGTCACCGACCGGCAGGTGGGCGGCCTTTTCGGACAGCGCGGCGACGTAGTCGTCGTAGATGTCCTCGTGCACGATATGCCGGCCGGCTGCCATGCAGATCTGGCCCTGGTGCATGAACGATCCGAACGCGGCGGCCGACGCTGCCTTGGCCAGGTCCGCGCCCGGCAGCACGATCAGCGCGTTGTTGCCGCCAAGCTCCAGGTGGGCGCGCTTGAGCAGGCGTCCGGCGGTTTCGCCGATCTTCCGGCCGGCCGCCGTCGAGCCCGTGAAGGCGATGACGCGCACTTCCGGTGCCTCCACCACGGCGGCACCGATGTCTGCGCCGCCGGGCAGCAGCGACAGCAGCCCGGGCGGCAGGCCGGCCTCCTCGAAGATCCGCATCAGGGTGACTCCTCCGCAGACAGCGGTCCGCGGGTCCGGTTTGAGCAGCACCGCGTTCCCCAAGGCCAGGGCAGGGGCGACGGCGCGGATGGAGAGGATCAGCGGGAAGTTGAACGGTGCGATCACGGAGACGACGCCGACAGGGCGGCGCCGGGCAAAGGACCAGCGGTTCTCGTTGGAGGTGAGCACATCCCCGGCCGGCAGCGAGGGCAGCGCTGAAGCGTCGAAGCATTCGTTGGCGGCGATGTGCGTTTCCAGGCCAGCCTTGGGGGCAATGCCGCCCGATTCCCGGACGATCCAGTCCTGGACCTCCGCGGCGTGCTCCTCCCAGAGCCGGCCCGCGCGGCGCAGCACGGCGGCGCGCTCCTCCGGGTTGCGCGCGGCGCAGTCCTTTTGGGCCTTCGCCGCCACTGTTGCAGCCTCCCGGACGTCCTCCACGGAGGCGATTCCGTAGTTGCCCAGCTGCGCGCCGGTGGCTGGTTCAACGCTGGTTCCGGTTCCGCCGCCGCCTTTGCGCCAGCCGTTGAGGTAGATGTTGCCGTCCCAAAGGGCGGAATCGAGGAGGGACATCGGTGTCCTTTCGTCGTGAACTGCCGCGACTCGATGTCACGGGCGGGCGGAGTCCGGAACACCGCCCAGTCATTGGTGGTGCCTTTACCTTCGCCGCCTTGTTCATGCGCCGTCAACTATGGTTCCCTGACCGAGCTTGCGGGGTTAGGGGAAGGCTGGGTGGGGCCACGGCCGCCGGGTTCCCTGACCGAGCTTGCGAGGTTAGGGGAAGGCTGGGGAAAAGTGCCCTTCGATGAGGCCCTTGATGTCCTCGTGGCAGCCACCGCAGCCGGTGCCCGCGCGGGTGGCCTTGGAAACGTCCGCCACGGTGGCGCAGCCAGCCGAGACCGCCGCCGTGATGGCAGACCCGCTCACTCCGGCACACCGGCACACGGTTCCGGCTGGATCCACCGGGCCGGCGCCTGGCAGCTGGTCCGGACCGTCCAAGCGCAGGAGCAGCGACCGGTCCGCGGGCAGTTCAGCGCCGCGTTCAAAGAGCCCCACCAGCTCGGCGGCCGTGCGCGGCATGCCCACTGATACCAGGCCTTCAAGGACGCCCCCGCGCGTGGTCATCTTGACGTACCGGCCGTGCTCCGGGTCGGCCCATTGGGAGACCTGCAGTCGCGGCCGGCCGGTAGCGGCACCCGCCGTGAGGGCCTCCTCATCCCAGGGGTCCGCCGAGTTGTCGCCGGCTACGGCCATGTTCATGCCGCGGGCCTTCAGGACCACGACGCCGGGCTGTTCCGGCGGGAGCGCAGGCAAGAGTTCCGCCTGGGCAGCCGCCCCTTCCGCCAGGAGCGTGAGGTAGCCCCCAAGCCACTCTGCCTGCCGCCAGCCCGGACCCACCAGCCCGGAGGGCCCCTTGGCACTGCGGCATTCGGCGCAGGCCGGGTCAGGGCAGCGGACCTCGGCGCAATCACCAATGGCAAAAATGTGCGGTTCGTGGTGCGCCCGCAACCGGTGGTCCACCAGGATCCCGGCGCCGGTGGGCAGCCCGCATCCCTCGGCCAGTTCGGTCCGGGGACGGACACCGCATGAGATGACCAGGAGATCGCCGTCAATCGCGGACCCGTCATCGAGCAGCAAGGCCGAGAAGCCGCCGTCGGGCCCGTTGTGCTCAATCCCCGTGGAGCGGGCGTTGCCGGCCACGCGGACGCCGCACCTCCGCAGGCCAGCAGCCAGGACCGCTCCGCCGCCGCGGTCGATGCTGCGGCCCAGCGGGTGCGGGCCGTTGTGGACCACCGTGACGGTGGCGCCTTCCTCCGCCGCGGCCAATGCCGTTTCCAGGCCCAGCACGCCGCCGCCCAGCACCACCACCCGCTTGCCGCCGTCCACAGCCTCGCGCAGCACGCCGGCGTCGCGGAGGTCCCGCAGTGCCGTGACGCCCGCGGGAAGGACAGGGGTGGAGGGGTCGGGGTTGATGCCGGTGAGGTTGGGGATCACTGGCCGGGATCCGGTGGCGAGGACCAGCCGGTCGTAGTGGACCGCCGCCCCGTCCGCGAGCAGGACCTGCTGCCGCGCCCTGTCCATGCGCTTCACCCGCACACCCAGGCGGACGTCCACGCCCTGCGCGGCCAGCTCGGCAGCATCGGCAAGGGCCAGCGCGTCGGCGGTGGTCCGTCCGACGCCGAGATCGGCCACGAGCACCCGGTTGTAGGCGGCTTCGGCTTCAGCCCCCACCACGGTGAGCCTGACGTCGCCGGAGTGCACGGCGGGCAGCAGTTCGTCCACCAGCCGGGCAGCCACGGGACCGAATCCCACAATGACAATCCGCTCGCTCATGAGGCCTCCGTTGTTTGCAGCATCCGGGCGGAATCAGGTGCGGCCACTGGCCGGACCCACACGGTGTTGAACTTGAATTCGGGCATTCCGGAGACGGGATCGGTGGCCGCTTCGGTTAGCCGGTTGGCGCTTTCGGCACCCGGGAAGTGGAACGGCAGGAAGACCGTCTCGGGGCGGATGGCGGTGCTGAGCTCGGCCCGGCACACCACCTCACCGCGGCTGTTCACCACGGAGACCAGGGTGCCGTCTCCAATGCCCATGGCGTGGGCCGCCGCGGGGTGGAGCTGCACCGTGGCCTCCGGCTGGGCCGCGAGGAGTTCAGCCACCCGGCGGGTCTGGGCTCCGGACTGGTAGTGCTCCAGGAGGCGGCCGGTGATGAGGGTCATGGCTTTGGCAGCGGGGCCGGGGTTGGCATCGGGCGTACGACGGCGGCGCGGCGCCACCGGGACCAGCCGCGCCTTGCCGTCGGGGTGCGCAAAGCGGCCCGTGAACAGCCGCGGCGTTCCGGTGCTGCCGGCCGGGTAGGGCCAGTAGGCGGCCTCGCCCCGGTCCAGCATGGCGTAGTCGATGCCGGAGTAGTCCGCCGGGCCGCCCGCGGAGGCGCGCCGCAGCTCCTCGAAAACCGTTTCCGGGTCCTCGCTGTAGGTGGAGGGCGCGTCCAGCCGCTCGGCCAGGCGGGCCATGATCCACAGCTCGCTGCGGGCGCCGGCGGGCGGGGAGACGGCGCGGCGGCGGCGAAGGACGCGTCCCTCGAGGTTGGTGAGCGTGCCGTCCTCTTCCGCCCACTGGAGCACCGGGAGGATGAGGTTCGCTTCCGCAGCGGTCTCGGACAGGAAGAAGTCGCAGACCACCAGGAAGTCCAGGCTTCGCAACCCGTGGATCACGGCGTTGGCGTCAGGGGCTGCAACGGCAATGTTGGACGCGTGCACGAAAAGGCACTGCACGCCGTCGGACTTTCCCAGGGACTTCAGGAGCTGGACGGCGGGGAGGCCGGGGCCGGGGATCAGGTCCTCGGGGACGCCCCAGACGGCGGCGACGTGCGCGCGGGCGGCGGGGTCGGTGATCTTGCGGTAGCCGGGGAGCTGGTCCGCCTTTTGGCCGTGCTCGCGGCCGCCCTGCCCGTTGCCCTGGCCGGTCAGGGTGCCGTACCCGCTGCGGGCAGTGCCCGGCAGGCCCAGCAGGAGGCTGAGGTTGATGGCGGCGGTGGCGGTGTCGGTGCCGTCCACGTGCTGTTCCACGCCTCGGCCGGTGAGGATGTAGCTTCCGCCCGCCCGGGCTCCGGCCGCAAGCATGCGGGCCGTCTGCCGGACCAGCTCTGCGGGGACGCCGGTGATCGACTGGACGCGTTCGGGCCAGAAGGCGTTCACGCTGCGGACCACCGCGCTGTAGCCGGAGGTGCGCTCCTGGACGTAGGCGGTGTCCACCAGGTTTTCATGGATGACCACGTGGGAGAGTCCCAGCAGCAGGGTGAGGTCGGTGCCGGGCAGCGGTTGCAGGTGGAGGCCAGCGCCGTCGGCCGTAAAAGCCGCAGTGGCGGAACGGCGCGGGTCCACCACGATCAGCCCGCCGGCATCGCGCGCACCCTTGAGGTGCTGGACGAAGGGCGGCATGGTCTCGGCAACGTTCGAGCCGAGCATCAGGATGGTGCTGGCGGTATCCAGCGCTTCCACCGGGAAGGGCAGGCCGCGGTCCACGCCAAAGGCCCGCATCCCGGCCGCCGCCGCGGAGGACATGCAGAATCTTCCGTTGTAGTCGATCCGCGAGGTGCCAAGGGCCAGCCGGGCGAACTTGCCCAGCATGTAGGCCTTCTCATTGGTGAGCCCGCCGCCGCCGAACACGCCGACGGCGTCCGCACCATGCCGGGCGCGGGCCTCCCTCACCGCCTGCGCGGCGAGGTCCAGGGCCTGGTCCCAGCCGATGGGCCGGTGCACGCCGTCGGGTCCCTTTAGCAGGGGCTCGGTGATCCTGCCTCCGTGGTTTAGGAGGCTGGCTGAGGTCCAGCCCTTGCGGCACAGGCCGCCACGGTTGGTGGGGAAGTCCCGGCCCTGGACGTCAAGGGGAGCCGCGGGGGTGGAAAGTGCCACCGGAACCGGTCCCGCAGCGGGGGTGAGCGTCATGGCGCACTGCAGGGCGCAGTAGGGGCAGTGCGTGTCGGCGCTGTTGGCCATGCTAGATGTGTCCCATCGCGTTCCGGCCGGCGTTGCGGATGTAGCAGGCCCAGCAGACGGCCAGCATCAGGACGTAGGCTCCGACGAAGCCGTAGAAGGCGGGGGTGTAGGAGCCGGTGGCGGTGCTGGAGGCGTTCAGGACCTGGGGGATGACGAAGCCGCCGTAGGCCCCGATCGCGGAGATCAGGCCGAGAGCAGAGGACGCCAGGCGCTGGGTGGCCACGGCGCTTGCGCCCTTGCGTGCGGCCCGGCTGGAGGTGGCGAAGATGACCGGGATCATCCGGTACGTGGCGCCGTTGCCGAAGCCGCTGGCGGTGAAGAGCATCAGGAACAGGACCAGGAAGAGCAGGAAGTTCTTCAGCGGCAAGGTCCAGACCATGGTCAGCGTAATCACGGCCATGGCGGCGAACGCCGAAACGGTCATCCGGGCTCCGCCCATGCGGTCCGCCATGCGGCCGCCGTAGGGGCGGGCCAGCGAACCCACCAGCGGGCCCAGGAAGGCGAGCGAGAGGGCCACGGTTCCCACACCGATGCTGGAGAACCCGGGGAAGTAGTCCTTGATCAGCTTGGGGAACACGCCGGCGAAGCCGATGAAGGAGCCAAACGTCCCGATGTACAGCAACGCCATGATCCACAGGTGCGGTTCCTTGAGCGCGGCCACGGAGCCGGCCACGTCGCCCTTGGCGCTGGTGAGGTTGTTCATGTACTTGAAGGCGCCGAACGCGGCCAGCAGGATGAAGGGGACCCACATCCATCCGGCCAGGGGAAGGTTGACCGTGCCGGCGGCCAGCAGGGTGATCACAATGGGAACGGCAAGCTGTGCGACGGCGGCACCGAGGTTTCCGCCCGCGGCGTTCAGGCCCAGCGCCCAGCCCTTTTCCCGGGCTGGGTAGAAGAAGGTGATGTTGGCCATTGAGCTGGCGAAGTTGCCGCCGCCGAAGCCGGCCAGGGCCGCCACCAGGAGCATGGTGCCGAAGGGGGTTTCCGGGTTGGAGACGCAGAGGGCCAGCCCGATGGAGGGGATCAGGAGCAGCAGGGCCGACACGATGGTCCAGTTCCGGCCGCCGAAGCGGGGGACCATGAACGTGTAGGGGATGCGGAGCGTCGCGCCCACCAGGCTGGGCATGGAGATGAGCCAGAAAATTTCCGACGTGGAGAAGGTGAAGCCGGCGGCGGGAAGCTGGACCACCACGATGGACCAGAGCTGCCACACCACGAAGCCGAGGAACTCGGCGAAGATGGACCAGTTCAGGTTGCGGCGGGCGATGCCGCGGCCCACGGACTCCCACTGTTCTTTGTTCTCCGCATCCCAGTTGGCGATCCAGCGGCCGGGGCGGAATTCAAGGGCAGGGGTGTCTGTGGTGCGGGCAGGGCCGGGCTGTACGCCGGTTTCGACAGTGCGGTCAACAGTCACGGTTTACCTCCTTCAGGGATGGGGTTTCCTCAAACCTAAGGACGGCTCGTTTCGCGGACAGTCGATGTTTGTAAACGCGCTGTGACTTTTGCCTATCCAGCCCGGGCGGCCAGCGTGAGGCGACAGCGGACGAGCGGAATGTGAGACGCACAATACGTGTCCGCATAATGGACGTTTCGTCCATTGAATGGACGGGGGCAAGTAAGATTGAACTCTAACAACTTGAGCCGGGAGGCAGTCCTGCCTGTGCCCGGCCGGTCTCACGAAAGCGTTTACCTATGTCATCCACCGATACCACCGCGCTGCCAGGTGCACAGCAGCCGGTGAACTCCCGCGGCCGCGTCATCGTGGCCAGCCTGATCGGCACCACAGTGGAGTTTTACGACTTCTATGTCTACGCCACCGCCGCCGTCCTCGTCTTCCCGAAGCTCTTCTTCCCCAGCGCGAACGAAACCACGCAGCTGCTGAGCTCCTTTGCCGTGTTTGGCGTGGCCTTCATCGCCCGCCCCCTCGGCTCGATCATCTTCGGGCACTTCGGTGACAAGTTCGGCCGCAAGGGCACGTTGGTGGCTTCGCTGCTGACCATGGGTATTGCCACGTTCCTCATCGGATGCCTCCCCACCGCACTGGTTCCGGGCTGGGAGTTCCTGGCACCGGCCCTGCTGGTGGTCATGCGCTTTGCCCAGGGCCTGGCGCTCGGCGGCGAATGGAGCGGGGCCGCGCTGCTGGCCACCGAGAACGCCCCCGCCAACAAGCGCGCCATCTACGGCACCTTCCCGCAGCTCGGCGCCCCGATTGGCTTCATCATCGCCAACGTCATCTTCCTGGTGGCAAGCTACACCCTGACCCCGGAGGCCTTCGCCGCATGGGGCTGGCGCGTGCCGTTCCTGCTCAGCGCCGTCATGGTGATCCTGGGCCTCTATGTCCGGCTCAAGCTGATCGAAACCCCGGCCTTCACCAAGGTGGTGGAATCCAATGAGGTGGCCAAGCTGCCGCTGGGCCGCGTCTTCAAGGGCAGCTGGCGCCAGCTGATCCTGGGCACCTTCATCATGCTGGCCACGTACGTGCTCTTCTACCTGATGACCACGTTCACGCTCACTTACGGCACCAAGCCAACCCTGGAGGGTGCCAAGGCTGCAGCCGAAAAGGCCGGCAAGCCGATGTCTGAAGCCGCTGCCGCCGCGTTCGTTCCCGGCCTCGGCTACAGCCGGAACGACTTCCTCTGGATGCTGATCGCCGGCGTCGTCTTCTTCGGCATCTTCACCCTGGTCTCCGGACCCCTGGCCGAAAAGTACGGCCGCCGCAAGATGCTCATCGCCGTCACCGCCGGCATCTTCGTGTTCGGCCTGCTGTTCGTCCCGCTGTTCAGTGGCGGCTTTGTGGGCACAATGGGCCTGCTGATCCTTGGGTTCTCGCTCATGGGCCTGACCTTCGGACCAATGGGGGCACTGCTGCCTGAATTGTTCCCCACCAACGTTCGGTACACCGGCTCGGCCATCAGCTACAACTTCTCCAGCATCCTGGGTGCCGCAGTGGCGCCGTTCATCGCCGTGGCACTGTGGGAGTCCGCCAAGGGCAGCCCGGTCCTGGTCGGTGTGTACCTGACCTCAATGGCAGTGCTCACCCTGATCGCGCTGTTCCTTACCCGCGAAACCCGGGACGTGGACTACGAGAACAACGTGGCCTGACGCCCAGCGTGCATTCCAGCCCGGTTAGCGGCTGAATTGCCCGGCCTGTTTCCTGCAATGGCAGGAAACAGGCCGGGCATTTTGCTTTCTGTGCCAGGTAACCGGGCAGGAACGCACGACGCCGGGCGGCTGGTTCAGGCGGGCGGGTTCAGCGGGCGTAGCGGGCCACGAAGTTCTTCAACACGGCCATGGGCTCCGTGACGGTGAACTGCCGCGCTGCCGCCATCAGCTCCTCCGCTGATTCGGGCGGGAAGTAGCCGGCGTGCCGGTAAATGTCGATGCGGGTGACCAGCCCATCGGCGTCAAGTTCGGGGTGGAACTGCGTGGCGTAGAGATTGGCCTTGATGCGGAACATGTGGACCGGGCAGGAGGCGGCCCGTGCCAGCAGCACAGCATGCGGGGGCAGCGAGCTGACGGCTTCCTTGTGCCCGGTCAGCGCTGTGAAGGTTTGCGGCATGCCCTGCAGGATGGGGTCCTGCAGTCCCTCCTCCGTCAGTTCCACCTCCACGGCGCCCAGCGGCTCGCCGTAGGTCCGGTCGATCACAGCGCCTTGATGGCTCCCGAGCGTGCCCACTCCATAGCAGGCACCCAGGAACGGGAAATCGAGGTCCACCAATTGGTCCAGGAGTGCTGCCAGCTCTTGCTCCACCCGGTGCTGGACGGGGCTCTTGTGTTCGGGCGGGTCGCTGGAGGTGAACGGGCTGCCGCCGACGATCACGCCGGAGTACCTCGAAAGGTCCAGCGAGGGCAGGGGAGCGGCCTCGAGCCGGACGGGGATCAGCTCCCGTTCTTCAAGCCCGCCGTACCTCAGGTAGGCGGCATATTCGTCCTCCGCGGCGGCATCCTCCGCACGGGTGGCCAGGAGCAGGAAAGGCAGCATGTGCTAAGTCTGCATCCTGGACGGGCCTCCGGCCAGCGCCTGGCCCTGGAGCCGGGCCTGCCGCCGGCCCGGTGAGGCTGTGTGCCACCGGGCCGGTGAAGCTGTCTGCAGGGTCAGGCTGTGTCCTGGCTCAGGCCGGCGGCTGCGTGAGCGAACGGCGGGACTGGGGCCGGGCAGCCGGGTCCGCGTGGCGGTGCACCAGCTTCCAATAGCCTTCCTCGCGCCGGAAGATGCTGCTCACGCGCAGCGCGAACTCCTCCGTGGTGGCCGCTCCGTCAAGCCGGGCGCGGAAGTGCTCGGTCTCCACCAGGTAGGCGGTGTCGCGGGCCGTGTAGGAGGTTACGGTGTCGAAGCCCAGCATCTCGCCGTCGCGGAACTGCCGCGCGGCCTGGTCCAGCCGGGCCTCCACCTGGGCCCAGCCGCGAGCGATCCCGCCGAACGGATTGGCCAGGGTGACGTCGTCCAGCCGGGAGTACAGTTCCTTGATGGGGGCCGGGTTTCCCCGCGTGATCTCTGGAACCGCCTGGTGGTAGCGGTCCACTTCTTCCTGGAAGCTTGGTGCGAGCATGGCTGCCGGGCCGCCTCTAGTCCTCGATGGTGGCGATGATGGCGCCCGCGGACACCGTCTCGCCCGCAGTGGCGGTCAGGCCCGTGATGATGCCGGAGCGGTGCGCGGTGAGGGGCTGTTCCATCTTCATGGCCTCGAGGACCACCACCAGGTCGCCTTCGGATACCGTGTCGCCGTGGGCCACGGCCACCTTGACGATGGTTCCCTGCATGGGGGAGGTCAGGGCGTTGCCGGTGGCGGCCGCCGGGCCTGCGGAGCGGGAGCGCTTCTTGGACTTGCCCGGCTTACCGGTGGCGGCCGCTGCGGATCCCGGAGTGCCCAGGGACGCGGGAAGGACCACCTCAAGGCGCTTGCCGCCCACCTCCACCACCACGCGCTGCCGGTCCTCGGCGGAGCCGTCAGTATCGGCAGCCGCGTCCGGGGTCCATGCCGGCAGGTTGTTGGTGAACTCGGTTTCGATCCAGCGGGTGTGGACCTTGAACGGGCCTTCGGCAGGCGCGAACGCGGGGTCCGAGACGACAGCGAGGTCGAACGGGATGACGGTGGGAATGCCCTCCACCACCATCTCCTCCAGGGCGCGGCGCGCACGCTGCAGGGCCTGGGGTCGGCTGGCGCCGGTGATGATGAGCTTGGACAGCATGGAGTCGAAGTTGCCGCTGATGACGTCGCCCTGCTCCACGCCGGAGTCCACGCGCACACCGGGGCCGGTGGGGTTCCTGAGGACGCGGAGGGTGCCGGGGGCGGGCAGGAAGTTCCGGCCCGGGTCCTCGCCGGTGATGCGGAATTCGATGGAGTGGCCGCGGACTTCGGGGTCGCCGTAGCCCAGTTCCTCGCCGCGGGCCAGCCGGAACTGTTCGCGGACCAAATCGATGCCGGTGACTTCCTCGGAGACGCAGTGCTCCACCTGAAGGCGGGTGTTGACCTCAAGGAAGGAAATGGTGCCGTCCTGGCCCACCAGGAATTCGCAGGTGCCCGCGCCCAGGTAGCCGGCCTCTTTCAGGATGGCCTTGGAGGATTCGTACAGGCGGCGGTTCTGGTCCTCGGTGAGGAACGGGGCCGGGGCCTCCTCCACGAGTTTCTGGTTGCGCCGCTGCAGTGAACAGTCGCGGGTGGACACCACCACGACGTTGCCGTGGGAGTCGGCCAGGCACTGGGTCTCAACGTGGCGCGGAGCGTCCAGGAAGCGTTCGATGAAGCATTCACCGCGTCCGAATGCGGCGGTGGCCTCGCGGACGGCGGATTCGTACAGTTCGGGGATTTCTTCCCGGGTACGGGCAACCTTGATGCCGCGCCCGCCGCCGCCGAAGGCAGCCTTGATGGCCACGGGGAGCCCGTACTGGTCCACGAAATCGAGGACTTCGGCAGCGGACTCCACGGGGTCGGCCGTGCCGGGCACCAGCGGAGCACCGACTTTTTCGGCGATGTGCCGGGCCTGGACCTTGTCGCCCAGGGCGGAGATGGCCTCGGGGGAGGGGCCGATCCAGGTGATGCCGGCCTCGATCACGCGGGCTGCGAACTGGGCGTTTTCGGCAAGGAAGCCGTAGCCGGGGTGGATGGCATCGGCGCCGGACTGGCGCGCGGCGTCGATGATCTTGTCCATGACCAGGTAGGACTCGGCGGCGGTGGTGCCGCCCAGGGCGTAGGCCTCGTCAGCTAGCCGGACGTGCAGGGCGTCGCGGTCCGGGTCGGCGTAGACGGCAACGGAGGCGATGCCTTCGTCCCGGGCCGCCCGGATGATGCGCACGGCGATTTCGCCGCGGTTGGCGATCAGCACCTTTGTGAGGCTCGGCTGCGTGGTTCCTGCGGACTGCTCCAAATTTGCTGACAAGGCGTCTCCTTCTTTCCTTCAGGGAGCCTAGCGCGGTTTTGAGGGTTCCGCCGATATTACTTGCGGAATCCGCGTGAAAAGCAGTCTTCCTTTGTAGGGAAGCTACAAGCTGTGCGGAAAACGGACTGCTTTACCGGTGGGGCCAGAGATCCGTGATGCGCACATTGGCGGCAGCGAGCAGTCCGCGCAGGGTGGAGACAGAAAGGCCGACGACGGCATGCGGGTCGCCGTCGACCTTCCGGATAAAGGCCCCGCCCAGACCGTCGATAGTGAAGGAACCCGCGCAGTGCAGCGGTTCACCGGTGGCGATGTAGGCGTCGATCTCTGCCGGCTCCATGTCCAGGAAGGAAACCTCGGCGGAGGCGACCGCCCCGAGCGTGGCGCCCGAGCCGCGGCCGCCGCTGCCGTCGTCGTCCGTGTCCCTGCAGTCCACCAGCCAGTGGCCCGTGTGCAGCACGCCGGCCCTGCCGCTCATCCGCAGCATCCGCTCGCGGGCGACGTCGGCGGTGTAGGGCTTGCCGTGCGCCTCGCCGTCGAACTCGAAGACGGAGTCGCAGCCCAGCACGAGCGCCCCCTCCGCCTCTGGAAGGGACGCGACGGCCTCCGCCTTGGCCCGGGCCAGCAGCAGGGCGGTGTCGTGCGGGTCCGTGACGCCGTACCGTTCCTGGACGGCGGCCTCGTCGACGTCGGACACCAGCACGGCGTGCCGGATGCCGGCCTCGGCCAGGAGCTTGGTGCGGGCGGGGGACTGGGAAGCGAGGATCAGATGGAGCACGGCTTCAGCCTAGTGGACCAGCTCGCCGGAAACCGGTGCGGCCTGTCCGCGGTTGAGCTTGGCGCCCTCCACGTCCACGTCCGGCAGGATCCGGTCGAGCCAGCGGGGCAGCCACCAGGACCTGGCGCCCAGCAGGTACATCACGGCCGGCACGATGGTCATGCGGACCACGAAGGCGTCGAATAGGACGCCGAAGGCCATGGCAAAGCCCAGCGGCCGGACCATGGTGAGGTGGCTGAAGATGAAGCCGGAGAACACGCTCACCATGATGATCGCCGCGGCCGTAACCACAGCTGCCGCGTGCCGGAAGCCCACCCGCACCGCTTCCTTTGCTGATGAACCATGCATGTAGGCCTCGCGCATGCCGGAGGCGATGAACACCTGGTAGTCCATAGCCAGGCCGAACAGCACGCCGATCAGGATGATGGGCAGGAAGCTCAGCACGGCGCCGGGGTTGGCCACATCGAAGACGTTCCCCAGCCAGCCCCACTGGTATACGGCAACCACGGCCCCAAAGGCTGCGGACAGGGACAGCAGGAAGCCGCCCGTGGCCAGCAGCGGGACCACGATGGAGCGGAACACCAGCAGCAGCAGGACCAGGGAAAGTCCGACGACGATGGCCAGGTAGGGCGGCAGGGCGTCGCCAAGCTTGGTGGAGACATCCACGTTGCCGGCGGTCTGCCCGGTCAGGCCCATGGTGACGTCGTAGTCGGCCTTGATTTCCCCGTTGAGGCCGCGCAGTTCGGAGACGACCTTGACGGTGCTGGCGCTGGCGGGGCCCTCCTTGGGGATGACCTGGAACACGGCGGTGCGGCGGTCTTCGCTGAGGGCCACCGGTACGGCGGCCACCACGTTGTCCACGGCACGGAGCTTGTCCGCGATGTCGTACTGCAGCTTCTGCGCCTGGGCCGCATCCAGGTTCGCGGGGAACTCGCCCACGGCCACGATCGGTCCGGTGACGCCTTCACCGAAGCTGCGGGCGGTCAGGTCGTAGGCCTGGTAGGCCTCGGACTCCACCGGCTCGGAGCCGCCGTCCGGCAATGCCAGCTGGAGCTGGGTGGCGGGAAGGGCAAGGGTGCCCAGCAGGAGGATGCCGGCGATCAGTGCAATCCACGGGTGCTTGGTGACCAGGCCGCCCCAGCCGCGGGTGCTGCGTTCGCGGTCGAAGGCAAGGTCTGCCGCCTCGTGGTCCGGTTCGGCGTTGTGTGCCTCGGACTTGGCCCAGGCGCGTTTGGAGATGATGCGCCGGCCGATGAGGGACAGCATGGCGGGGGTCAGGGTGATGGCGACGAGGACGGCCACGGCCACGGTTCCCGCCGCCGCGAGGCCCATGACGGTGAGGAACGGCAGCCCGGGGACCACCAGGGCGGCAAGGGCGATGATCACGGTAAGGCCGGCGAAGACGACGGCGTTGCCGGAGGTTCCGTTGGCCCGGGCCACGGACTCTTCAGGGTCCATGCCGGCCAGGAGCTGGGTCCGATGCCGGTTGACGATGAACAGGGAGTAGTCGATGCCGACGGCGAGGCCCAGCATGAGGGCCAGCATGGGGGAGATGGAGCTCATGTCGAACAGGCCGGACAGGGCGAAGGTGATGCCCACGCCCACGCCGACGCCCATGATAGCCATCAGCAGCGGCAGTCCGGCCGCCACCAGCGTGCCCAGCATGAGGATGAGGACCAGCGCCGCCACGGCGATGCCGACGATTTCCGCCGTGCCGAAGAGGGCCGAGATGTCCTCGGTGATTTCCTTGCTGGCAAAGGCCTTGACGCCCGCGGAGGACGTCTCGTGGGCGATCTCCTGTACCTGCTTGCGGACGGCCGGGGCCAGACCGTTGATGGAGGTGTTGAACTGGACCTGCGCCACGGCGGCTTTGTTGTCTTCGGAGACGAAGCGGATGGCCGAGGCGGCCTGGGCCTGGCGTTTGCCGAGTTCCAGCTTGGCCTTGTTGGCCTCCAGTTCCTGGGTGCCGGCGTCGAGCTTTGCCTGGCCCTGCGCCAGGGCGGCCTTCTGCTGGCCCAGCTGGGCCTCGATCAGCGCTGCCGGGGCTCCGGCGGCAGTGAGCTGCTGCTCTGCTGCCGCCAGCTGTGCCTTTCCCGCCTCCAGCTGGGCGCGGGAGGCATCCAGCTGCGATTGGCCTGCCGCCAGTTGCTGTTCGCCATCGGTGATGGCCTTGCCGGCCTGGTCCACCTGGGCCTGGGTGGCGAACGGATCTACCGTGCCGCGGACCTCGGGCAGGTCTTGCAGCTTCTTCAGTGCATCCGTGACGGCCGCGCGGCTCCCGTCCGTGAACCCGCCGTCGGGGGCTTCGAAGACGATCGTGGCGCTTCCGCCGGAGGCGGCAGGCAAATCCTGCTTGAGCTTGTCCGCGATCCGCTGTGTCTCGGTGCCCGGGATCTGGAAGTTGTTGGACAGCGTGCCGTGGAAGGCCGCGGCGGAACCGCCGACGGCCACCAGCACGGCAAGCCAGAGGGAGATGACAAGCCAGCGCCGGCGGTAGGAGAACTTGCCGAGGCGGTAGAGGAGGAGTGCCATGCGGGAGGACCGATCTGATCAGGAGGAACGGGTGGCGGATGGGAAAGCGGTGGTGGTGAAGCCGGCGCCCAGCAGGGCCATGGCATCGATGAGCAGTTGGCGGAGTTCGGCCAGGGAGGCGGGCGAGAGGTCCGGCCCGCGCCGGCTGAACCAGACCTCCATGGCAGCCTTGCCGCAGGAGATGATGGAGCCGGACAGGGCGTGGACATACAGCTCGTCCTGGGCGCCGGGGGTGCCGGCGAGGCGTTCGCGGGCAACGGTGAAGACCTGGGCCCGGCAGTGGTCCCACGCCTCGAGTTCCGTGTGGGACATCAGCGGGCTCTGCTGGGTCAGCGTGAACAGTTCGGCGAGCGGGGCGATGGCCTTGGGGTCCGCCAGGGCCATCAGCGCGGCCTGGGCTGACTCCAGCATCGGCTCGTCCGCCGGGCGGAGACGCAGCTGCTGGATGGCGTTGTCCAGGAAGCCATGGACGATGGACGCCAATGCGGCGTCCGTGCTGCCGAAGTAGTTGAAGAAGGTTCGGCGCGAAATGCCCGCGGCGTCGGCGATGTCCTCCACGGTGAAGTTTCCCGGGCCCTGGGAACGAAGGAGTCCCAGTGCAGCGTCCGTTATGGCCTGGCGCGTGGCCGCCTTGTTCAGTTCCCGGCGCGACGGGGTGGCCGGCTCAGCGTCGGGAGAAGGGAGGGTGCTTGTCACGCCTCTTACACTACGTGCAAATTTGCACTGCATGCAACTTCTTCGAACGACCGGAAACGCGGACCCATATGGATTCACAGGAGAACGAAAGGTTCCGAACAGCCCCTCCTGAACCTGGCACGGGACGCTTGGTGTGTCTCGCCAAGAGGCGTTCCACCAGCAGCCGTCACCCGACGGCGAATCAGGAGACAAAAGATGAAACGCACGAAGAAGATGACCCTGGGCCTGTCAGCCGCCGCGCTGGCGCTCGGTGCCGGAATCGGCGTTGCCGGCATGGCCTCAGCCACCACCACGACGCCCACTCCCACGCCCAGCTTGAGTTCCAGCGCTTCGGCTGACGGAAGCACCGGCACTGCCCAGGACGGAATGGGCAGGCACGGCGGCCGCGGCGGACACGGGATGGAACAGGCCTCCACGCTGGCAGCGAAGCTTGGAGTGGACGAATCAAAGGTGGCTGACGCGCTGAAGTCCTTCCGCGATGCCAATAAGCCCAGCACTCCGCCCACCGAGGGCCAGAAGCCGGACCCCGCTGCCCGCGAGGCTGCACTCGCCAAGTCCCTTGCCGCATCGCTGGGCATTGACGAGGCGAAGGTGACGGCGGCTCTCCAGGAGATCCGCAGCGAGGAGCAGTCCGAGCATGCTGCGGCGCTCAAGACCCGCTTGGACAAGGCTGTCACCGACGGAAAGCTGACGCAGGCCGAGGCCGATGCTGTCACCAAGGCCGTGCAGAACGGTGTGATCGGCGGTGGCGGCCGCTGACGCCGGCAGGCTGAGGAGTCCTAAACCTGGAAGCGCGTCCCCGGGAGAGCTCCCGGGGACGCGCTTCTATTTCCAGTGACCGTTATGCCTTTGCATCCTGCAGTTCGCGGGGTGCGGTGTCGGCGGTGGTGCCGTCGGTGGCTTCAGTCGCGGCATCGCTGTCATCCACAAAGGGCGTGCCGTTGCGGGGTGCGTTGTACAGCGACTCGTCCAGGATGCCCTGGCGCTTGGCCACGATGGTGGGGACCAGTGCCTGGCCCGCCACGTTCACGGCGGTGCGGCCCATGTCCAGGATCGGGTCGATGGCGAGCAGGAGTCCGACGCCGGCCAGCGGCAGTCCCAGAGTGGAGAGCGTCAGGGTGAGCATCACCACGGCGCCGGTGGTTCCGGCGGTGGCCGCGGAACCCAGGACCGAGACCAGGGCGATCAGCAGGTACTGGCTGAAGTCCAGGTGGATGCCGAAGAACTGGGCCACGAAGATCGCGGACACTGCGGGGTAGATCGCTGCGCAGCCGTCCATCTTGGTGGTGGCGCCCAGCGGCACGGCGAAGGAAGCGTAGGCGCGGGGGACGCCCAGGCTGCGCTCAGTGACTCGCTGGGTCAGCGGCAGCGTTCCCACGGAGGAGCGGGACACGAAGGCCAGCTGGACGGCGGGCCACACACCCGAGAAGTACTGCTTGATGGACAAGCCGTGGCTGCGCACCAGGATGGGGTAGACCACGAACAGCACCAGGACCAGGCCGGCGTAGATGGCAACCGTGAACTTGCCCAGCGAGCCGATGGTGTCCCAGCCGTAGACGGCCACGGCATTGCCGATGAGGCCGATGGTGCCCAGCGGTGCAATGCGGATGATCCACCACAGCACCTTCTGGATCACGGCGAGGGCTGACGCGTTGAGGTTCAGGAACGGCTCTGCGGCCTTGCCCACCTTGAGGGCTGCAACGCCCACCGCGATGGCGATGACCAGGATCTGCAGGACGTTGAAGCTGATGGAAGTGGTGACGGCGCCGGAATCGCCGACGGTGGAGCTGGCACCGAGGCCGAGGAAGTTCTTGGGGAAGAGTCCCACCAGGAAGGCCCACCAGTCACCGGACTTTCCGGTGTACTTGGCATCGCCGCTGATGCCGGTGTTGGCACCCGGCTGCAGCAGCACGCCAAGCCCCATGCCGATCAGCACGGCGATCAGGGACGTGATGGCGAACCACAGCAGCGTGTTCCATGCCAGCCTGGCCGCGTTCGACACTTGGCGCAGGTTGGAGATGGAGCTGACCACGGCGGTGAAGATCAGCGGAACGACGGCGGTCTGCAGCAGGGACACATAGCTTGAGCCGATGGTCTGCAGTGTGGCGCCGAGCGCGTTCGGGTTGGCCTTGGTGCTGCCGGTGTACTTGGCCAGCAGTCCGAGGCCGAGGCCCACGATAAGGGCGGCGATGATCTGGAAGCCGAACGAGCCCGCCCATTTGGGCAGCTGGAATCCGGTCTTCCCTGCGGGAGATGGGGTGCTTGTCTGAGTGCTCACCAGAACAAGCTAGACCCCCGCTACATATCACGTCGAAAGAATATTGAGAAATATTACGTGCCAGAAATTACCGCCACGGTCCGGAATCTGCGGAAAATGAGGGGCCACAGCGGTCATTGTTACTTATTCCCGGCCTTGGTGTGCTTAATGTCTCGCGCCCCGTGGTGTTTCCTTACCGTCAGATAAAGGCGGTGTGCCGTGATGACGATGGCCAGCCATGCCGCACCGAGCGCCCAGGCGGCCAGGACGTCTGTAAGCCAGTGGTGGCCAAGGAAGACCCGGCTGAGCCCGATGGCAATGGCAAAGAGGGCGGCAACCGACGCTGTGAGGATGCGGGCCCGGTTCGAATCGAGGCGGAGGATGATGAGGTAGGCGACGATGCCCGCGATCACGACAGCGTTCAGTGAGTGTCCACTGGGGAAGGACGGGGAGTGTTCGTAGGGTGGCACGGCATCGCTGAGGTCCGGGCGCGCCCGTCCCACGAGGCGCTTGCCGGCGATCGTCATCAGCAGCGAGCCCAGGCCTGCTGCGGCGATCAGGATGACGGGGGTCCAGGAGCGGCGCCGCAGTGCCAGGGTAAGCATCATGACCACGGCCAGGATTGGCATGCCAACGGTCCCGCCCACGTCAGTAAACGCGGTCACCGCGACATCGAGGGTGGGGGTGCGAAGGCTCTCGCTGGCCGCCAACACCGGATGGTCAAGTCCCGCCACCCCGTCGGCGGCGGTCACTGCCTGGTACACCTCGCCGAAGGCGGCGGCCATGACGGCGGAAATCACGGCCCCCGCCAGCAGGGTCAGGATCAGGGCACCATAAGGGCCCAGCACCTGGCTGATGTGGTGGACCAATCCCGCGAGGCTCCGGCCTGCTCGGCTGTCCCAGCGGGTGAGGTCCTTTGCCCCTACCGCAGTGTCCTGGTGGAGTTCGCCCCGCACTCCCGTCCCCGCCGGTGTCCCTTGGTAGTCGGTCAATGTGGTCTCCCTGATCATTCGGCATATGCTCCCCACAACAATTTAGTAAGCAAGCTTATTGATTGCTGTGGGCAGTGTCCACCAAACGAGGGGCAGGACCCTGGCCGGAAAGTGGGTCTAGGTGAGCAACGCCCGCCGCAGGGTATCGAGTCCAACAGAGCCGATGTTGAGGGCCTTGGTGTGGAACGCCTTGAGGTCGAACCCGGGCCGTGATTCCAGTTCGGCGCGGATCTGCTCCCAGAGGCGCTGGCCTACCTTGTAGGAGGGGGCCTGGCCGGGCCAGCCGAGGTAGCGGGTGAACTCGAAGTTGAGCTGCCCTTCGCTGATGGGGAGGTTTTCCTTGAGGAAGCCGTACCCCTTGTCAGCAGTCCAGGTACCGGAGCCCCAGCGTTCGGGCATTTCCAATTCGAGGTGCACGCCGATGTCGAAGACCACGCGGGCTGCCCGCATGCGCTGCATGTCCAGCATGCCCATGTGGTCGCCGGGGTCTTTCAGGTAGCCCAGTTCCTGCATGAGCTTCTCGGCGTAGAGTGCCCAGCCTTCGCCGTGCCCTGAGGTCCAGCAGACGTTGCGGCGCCACTTGTTCAGCAGTTCCCGGCGGTAGGTGGCGGTGGCCACCTGGAGGTGGTGGCCGGGGACGCCTTCGTGGTAGACGGTGGTGGTTTCGGCCCAGGTGGTGAAGGTGTCTTCGCCGGCGGGCACGGACCACCACATGCGGCCGGGGCGGCTGAAGTCGGCGGAGGGGCCCGTGTAGTAGATGCCTCCTTCATCGGTGGGGGCGATCCTGCACTCGAGCTTCTTCATGACGTCCGGGATGTCGAAGTGCACGCCGGCGAGTTCGGCTACTGCCTTGTCGGAGAGGCCCTGCATCCATTCCCGCAGCGCCTCGGTGCCCTTCAGCTGGCGCGCGGGATCGTTGTTGAGGATTTCCTTGGCTTCGGCGATCGTGGCGCCTGCCTTGATGGTGGCTGCCACCTGTTCCTGCTCGGCGATGAGGCGGTCGAGTTCCTGCACCCCCCATGCATAGGTTTCCTCGAGGTCCACTTCGGCGCCCAGGAAAGACCGGGAAGCCAGGGCGTAGCGGGCCCTGCCCACGGCGTCCTTCTCGGGCGCGGCGGGGAGCAGCTCGGTGCGCAGGAATTCCGCCAGACCGGCGTAGGCACTCCGGGCAGCGTCGGCACCGGCGTCGAGCTTGTTTTGCAGCGCCGCGGGCAATGGCCCGGCGGAGGTGGAGGCCCCCGCCGCCAGCTTGGCGAAGAAGCCGTCTTCGGCGGCGTATTTGGTCACCTGTTCCATGACGATCCGCACCTGGCGCGCCGCGGCCACCTTCCCGGCGTCCTTCGCCAGGCGCAGGGATTCGGTGTACCCGCTGATGGCTGCCGGGACATTGTGGGCGCGCCCGGCGATGTGTTCCCAGTCCTGCTCGGTGTCGGTGGGCATGAGGTCGAAGATGGCCCTGATGTCCTGGGCGGGCGAGGCGATGTTGTTCAGTTCCGCGTACTCCCACCCGGAGGCATGGATCAGCAACTGCAGGCCCAGCCGCTCCCGCATCGCATCGAGGGTGACGGCGTCCACGTCGTCCTCAGGCTCCAGGCCGTCCAGTGCCGCGAGGGCGTCCCGTGCCGCCTCTGCGAAACCGGCGATGCCGGCGGGGGAGAAGTCCTGGTATTCCGTCTCATGTCCGGGCAGGCCAAGGGTGGTGGCAAACGTCGGGTTGAGCCTGATCAGGGTGTCTGTGTAGTTGTCCGCGACGGCATCGATCCGGGTGTGCGGGCGGGCTGCGGAAGAGGTGTCTGTAGTCACACCCCCGAGCCTAACGGGGCAACGTGGGCAACGTCAGCATGCCCCGCGGGTGTATGGGCCCACTCCGCCGAGGGTCCCTGGCCGAGCGAAGCGAGGTTAGGGAGGGGGTGGGGACTACGCCCCGCCGTGGCTGCGTTTCCAAGCGCCCGGGCCCGGCGTGGGCGCGAGCCGCAGCTGCTGCCGCCGCACCCAGTGCCGCACGCTGGGCGTCTTGGCCGGTGCAGGGCTTTCCCCGCCCAGGGAAAGCACGACGGCGGTCAGCGCGGCCAGTTCCTCGGCGTTCGGCTGTCCTTTGACAACAGAGAGCAGCGGAGCGGTCGGCAGGTTTTCCTCAGCGGGGCCGGTGGGGATCACAGCGGGATGTTCCCGTGCTTCTTGGCGGGGAGGCTGGCCCGTTTATCGCGCAGCGCCCGCAATGCCTTGATGATTTGGATGCGGGTGTCCGAGGGGGCGATGACCGCGTCCACGTAGCCCAGTTCGGCAGCCTGGTAGGGGTTGAGGAGTTCTTCCTCGTACTGCCGGATCACCTCTGCGCGGCGGGCCTCAACGTCGCCGCCGTCCTGGGCGACTGCCGCGAGGTCGCGCCGGTACAGGATGTTCACTGCGCCCTGCGCACCCATGACACCAATCTGCGCCGTGGGCCAGGCCAGGTTCAGGTCTGCGCCGAGCTTCTTGGAGCCCATGACGATGTAGGCGCCGCCGTAGGCCTTTCGGGTGATGACGGTCAGTTTGGGGACGGTGGCCTCGGCGTAGGCGTAGAGAAGCTTGGCGCCGCGGCGGATGATGCCCTGGAACTCCTGGTCCTTGCCGGGAAGGAACCCGGGAACGTCCACCAGGGTGATGATGGGGATGTTGAAGGCGTCGCAGTGGCGCACGAAGCGGGCGGCCTTTTCTGATGCGGCGATGTCCAGGGTGCCGGCGAACTGCAGCGGCTGGTTGGCCACGATGCCAACAGTGTGCCCCTCCACCCGGCCGTACCCGATCATCACGTTGGGGGCGTACAGCGCCTGCATCTCCAGGAAGTGGCCATCGTCCACGATCTGTTCCACCACGGCGCGCATGTCGTAGGGCTGGTTGGCCGAGTCCGGGACCAGCGCGTCCAGGGCGAGGTCGTCGTCGTCGATCTCCAACTCCTGCTGGTGCCCCATTACGGGTGCCTCGGAGAGGTTGTTGGAGGGAAGGAAGTCCAGCAGTTCGCGCACGAACTCGATGGCGTCGGTTTCGTCCGAGGCCAGATAGGTGGACGTTCCGGTGGTGGCGTTGTGCTGCCGGGCGCCGCCCAGTGTTTCCATGTCAACGTCCTCGCCGGTGACGGTCTTGATGACGTCCGGGCCGGTGATGAACATATGCGAGGTCTTGTCCACCATCACCACATAATCCGTGAGGGCGGGGGAGTAGGCCGCACCGCCGGCGGAGGGGCCCATGATGAGGGAGATCTGCGGTACCACGCCGCTGGCATGGACGTTGTTCCGGAAGATGTCCGCGAACATGGCCAGCGAGGCCACGCCTTCCTGGATGCGGGCGCCGCCGCCGTCGAGGATTCCGACGACGGGGCAACCATTCCGGAGCGCGAACTCCTGGACCTTGACGATCTTTTCGCCGTTCACCTGGCTCAGCGATCCACCATAGACGGTGAAGTCCTGGCTGTAGACGGCAACGAGCCGTCCATCCACGGTGCCGTAGCCGGAGACCAGGCCGTCGCCCAGCGGCTTCTTCTTTTCCATGCCAAAGGCGGTGGAGCGGTGGACCGCCAGGGCGTCGAACTCAACGAACGAGTCCTCGTCCAGCAGCAGCGCAATCCGCTCGCGGGCAGTGTTCTTGCCCCGGGCATGCTGCTTTTCAATGGCTTCGGGGCCGGAGGGCTGTTCGGCGCGCGCCTGGCGGTCGCGGAAATCGGCAATCTTTCCCGCTGTCGTTGTCAGATCGTGGCTCATCAAGTGTCTCCGGCTCTGTAGCAGGTCAATTCCGTTGGCTGGCGCGTCAGGCTGTGCGGTGCTTTAAGTAGCATCCACACAAAAGACGAACCCTGCTGGCAAGTCTAGTGACGCTTTGGGCGCCCACAGCTGTAGGGAACCTACAATTTTCTGAGGATCCAACAACCACTCAACAATGTTACTAGCCGGTAACTTAGTTGGGCTACAGTGGTCCCATGACCTCAAGCGACGATGCTTTGCATGCTCCCGACAGCCCATACCGGGCGGCAGGTTCCCTGGCCGGACGGACCATCCTGATCTCCGGCGGCAGCCGCGGAATCGGGCTCGCCATTGCTAAAAGGGCGGCCCGCGACGGCGCCAACATCGTCCTCCTGGCCAAGACGGGGGAGCCCCATCCCAAGCTGGAGGGCACCGTCTACACCGCTGCCGAGGAACTGGTGGCGGCGGGCGGACAGGCGCTGCCCCTGGTAGGGGACGTGCGCAGGGATGAAGACGTGGCCGGTGCCGTGGATGCGGCGCTGGAGCGGTTTGGCGGCATCGACGTCGTCATCAACAATGCCTCAGCCATCGACCTGTCCACCACTGACACCGTCGACATGAAAAAGTACGACCTGATGCAGGACATCAACGTCCGCGGCACCTTCCTGCTGTCAAAGCTGGCTCTGCCGGCGCTCCGTGCCTCGGAACAGGGCCACATCCTCACCCTCTCACCGCCGCTGAACCTGCACCCCTCCTGGGCGGGGAAGCACCTTGCGTACACCATGGCCAAATACGGGATGAGCCTGACTACGCTGGGCCTGGCCGAGGAGCTGAAGGCGGACGGGATCCGGGTCAACTCCCTGTGGCCGTGCACCCTGATCGATACCGCGGCCATCCGCAACATGCCCCACGGCGAAACCATGGTCATGGCCGCGCGCGGCCCGCAGATCATGGCCGACGCCGCCCACGCCGTCCTGACCGGAGCCAACCTTGGTGCCGGTGCCCCGCCGTCGGGCAACTTCTACACGGACGAGCAGGTCCTTGCCGCTGCAGGCGTGACGGACTTCCGCCCCTACACCCTTGGAGCGCCCGAGGACCAGTTGGTTCGGGACATCTTCCTGTAACGACGCCACCGGCGCGGTACTGCGCTCGGTAGGATTTAGGTATGGACGACGCACACGCACCGGGCACCCCCTTGAACCGAGGGGACCTGGCAGACCAGCGTTTCCTGTCCGCCACCGGGATACCCCGGATCGACGTGGTTGACTCAACCGGCTCCACCAACGCGGACCTCCTGCGCGGTGCCACGGTGGATCCGGCGGACTGGCCTGACCTCTCCGTCCTGACTGCCGAGTATCAGACTGCAGCCAGGGGCCGGCTGGAACGGCACTGGGAAGCTCCGCCGCTGAGTTCGGTGTCCGTCTCGGTGGTCCTGCGCCCGGTCAACGCGGACGGACGGCCGTTGCCTACCCAGAGCTACTCCTGGCTCTCCCTGATCGCAGCCCTCGCGCTGCGCGAGACCCTCCTGGAAACCGCCGGCATCCCGGCCGAGCTCAAATGGCCTAATGACGTCTTGGTGCGCGGCAGGAAGATCGCCGGCATCCTGGCGCAGCTTGGACCGATGGCGGACGGCAACGTGCCCCCCGTCATTCTGGGCACGGGCCTGAACGTCACCCTGCGCGAAAGCGAACTGCCCGTTCCCACCGCTACCTCCGTGGGCCTCGAAGGTGGCCGCACCACCGACCGCACCGCGCTGCTGAAGAGCTACCTGTCCCACTTTGCGGTCCTGTACCGCAGTTTCTGCAATGCCGACGGCGACCCCACAGCAGGCTTGGCGGGCGGGCCGTCCCTGCACAAGAGGGTGGAGGCCGTCATGGTCACGCTGGGCAAGCAGGTGCGCGCCCAGCTTCCCGGCGACCACGAGATCATCGGACATGCCTCCCGGCTGGACGACTACGGCTCGCTGCTGGTGCTGGACCGCGACGGGCGCGAGCACGTGGTGACTGCCGGGGACGTGGTGCACCTGCGGCCATGGACAGCGCCGGATGCACCGGACCAAGGCGGTTATGCGTAAAACCCTCGTTCCCGGGGAGCAGGTCATCGTCACAACCCGCCCGCAGCCCAGGAGGCTGGCCGGGGCTGCCGTGGCCTTCGTACTGGCCCCGGCGCTGGCCGCCTATGCCAGCGCCTGGATTACCCGCGGCGGCGCCGCGCGCCTGGCCCCCGCGCTCGGCCGCCAGTGGACGCCGTGGCTCGTCACCGCCTGTGTCCTCGCGGCCGCAGCGGTATGGCTGGGCTACTGCCTGCCCAGGCTGCTCCGCTGGCAGGGCACGCGCTACACGCTGACGAGCCAGCGGATGGTGGCCCGGTACGGTCTGCTGAACCGGCGGGACCAGCAGGTGAACCTCGCTGCCGTCCGTAATCTGACGGTCCACGAATCCGTGCCGCAGCGACTGGTGCGCTCCGGGAATATATCCTTGGAAACCGGGTACCAGGGCGTGGTGACCTTTCGCGACGTGCCTGAGGTTGCAAGGTTCCGCGACTTTATCCTCGATGCCATCGGGGAATTGCCGGATGAAAGCGGAGCCCAGCCGGGCGGCGCGACGTATTACCCCGCCGGTGCGTTTCCGGAGGATATGAGAGAAGGTGGACGGGATGACCGATGAGGACCAGCAGGAACGCGTCGACAGCATCGCACCCGGCACCGCCGCCTTTGATCCTGCCGCTTTTGAATCCGCCGCCTATCAGCCTGCCGCTTCTGATTTTCGCGCCGGCTCCTCCGCCGACCCGTCGGAAGCCGGGCCCGCCCTCGATCCGGTCATGCCCGCCGTCGACCGGCACCCGCCCACCGGCGCCATGTCCGCCGAACGCCTGGCCATGAAGGCACTCGAGTCGCGCCTGCTGGGCGGGGAACGCAAGCTCCGCCGTCGTGAAGTTGCCGCCGGCGCGGGCCTCTCCCTGCTCTCCGCCCGCAAACTCTGGCGCGCCCTGGGTTTCCCGAACTTCGGCGACGAGGACGTTGCCTTCACCGAGCGCGACCAGGCAGCCCTGTCCACCGTGGTGGACCTGGTCCGCGCCGGCAAGCTCACGGAGGAGGCAGCCATTTCGGTCACCCGTTCGATCGGGCAGATGACCGACCGGATGGTGGTCTGGCAGATCGAGGCCCTGGTGGAGGACATGGTCCACGAACAGGGCGTTACGGATGCGGTGGCCCGCAAGCGGCTGGTCAACGAGCTCCCGGCGCTGGTGGACGCGCTCGAGGAAGTCCTGGTCTACTCCTGGCGGCGCCAGCTCAATGCCGGCGTCCAGCGGCTCGCCGTCCGCGCCGAGGCCGGCCTGCAGGCGAGCGAAGAAGGCCGGGAAGGCGACGAGGACGACGCGCCGCTGCCCCTGGCCCGCGCCGTGGGCTTCGCGGACCTGGTTTCCTACACCAGCCTGTCCCGCCGGATGAACGAAAAAACGCTCGCACGGCTGGTCCAGCGCTTCGAGAACAAGTGCGCCGAGATCATCTCCGTGGGCGGCGGACGGCTGGTCAAGACCGTGGGCGACGAAGTCCTCTATATCGCTGAAACCCCTGCGGCCGGCGCCGAGATCTCCCTGGCACTCGCCGAGGCCTTCACCGAGGACGAGATCCTCCCGGAAGCCCGGGTGGCCATGGTCTGGGGCAGGATCCTGTCGCGCCTTGGTGACATCTACGGACCCACCGTCAACCTCGCAGCACGCCTGACCACCCTCGCCGATCCCGGCACCGTCCTGGTGGACTCCATGACCGCCTCTGCACTGGAGCACGACGAGCGGTTCGTGCTGATCCCGCAGGACCCCGAAAACGTCCGCGGGTTCGGCGAGATCAACCCGGTACGCCTTACCCGCGGCCGCGGCAAGGGCCTGGTGCTGGACTAGGCCATGGTGAATCCGCTGTTTGCGGTGTTGCCGGTGTCCTTGTAACCATTTATCCACTTGTTGGGGAATTAGCGGTACTGTTGTGCTGCCCGGCTTCCACGGAAGCCGGAATCCGGCTGTGAGCCTGAAATCTGGGGAGATTCAACGAATGAAACGTCGGGGACAAACGCGCGCCCAAAGCACTGTTACCGGCATGCCCAAGCGCCGGTTTTCGCGCCCGCGGTGGTTCCCGGGTACTGCGTTTGGTGCTGTGGTGGCTGTGGTGGTGACGGGTGCTGTGTTGTATCCGGGGTTTAAGACCACTGAGGTGGAGTTGAATGACGGTGGCGTGTGGGTGGTGTCGAAGTCGAAGAATGCTGTGGGGCGGTTGAATTATCCGTCGCGGGTGTTGGATGGTGCGGTGACTCCGGCGTCGACGACGTTTGATGTGTTGCAGCATGCCGGTGAGGTGTTTGTTGATGATGAGACTGGTTCGACGTTGAATCAGGTGTCGCCGGCGAATATGCGTCTTGGTGGGGATAAGCAGTTGCCGGGGGCGGCGGATGTGAGTTTTGGTGCGCGGACGATTTCGGTGACGGATGCGGCGTCGGGGAAGGTGTGGGCGGTGTCGCCGTCCACGGTGAATGGTTTTGACAAGGAAGCGTCGGAGCCGGTGATGGTGGGCTCGGCGGGGATTGTGTCGGCTGTTGGTTCTGATGACCGGATTTATTCTGCGGATCCGAAGACCGGGGCGGTGACGGTGACGGGGGTGGATGCTGATGGTGCGGTGACGTCCTCGGAGTCCAGTGTTTGGGATGGGCTTAAGGGTGCCGGGGATTTGCAGATGACGGTGGTGGGGGACCGGCCGGTGGTGTTGGATGCTGCGGCGGGGAACCTGTTTTTGCCCGGCGGTAAGAAGTTGGCGTTGGAGGACGCGCGGGAGGCGAAGCTTCAGCAGGCGGGGCCGGGTAGTGATGTTGTGGCGGTGGCGACGCGGAAGGCGTTGTTGGAGCAGCCGTTGGATGGCGGTACGGCGAAGACGGTGGGCTTTGATGGTGAGGGTGTGCCTGCTGCGCCGGTGCAGTTGGGTGGGTGTGTGCATGCGGCGTGGTCGGGTGCGAACAAGTATGTGCGGGATTGCACCAATGATGGGGACGATAAGAAGGTGGACGTGCCCAAGGCGAGTGCGTCGCCGTCGTATGTTTTTCGGGTGAACCGGGACCTGGTGGTCCTGAACGATGTGAACTCCGGGAATGTGTGGTTGGTGAACCAGAACATGCAGCTGGTCAACAACTGGGACGACGTCATCCCGCCCAAGGAAACCTCCGACGACGCCGACAAGGACTCCGCCGACGAAGTCCAGCAGACCGTCCTGCCGGACCGCACCAAGCCCAACAATGCCCCGGTGGCCAAACCGGACCAGTTCGGCATCCGCGCTGGAAAGACAACCATCCTGCCCGTGCTGGACAACGACTCCGACCCCGACGGCGACGTCCTCACCGTTCGTACCCCCGAAGGGGTCAAGTCCGGTGCCGTGTCACCCATTTACGGGTCCACGGGACTGCAGATCGCCGTGCCCGCAGACAAGACAGGCAGCGAGACCTTCAAGTACACGGTGGACGACGGCCGCGGCCTCTCCGCCTCGGCGGACATCACCCTCAACATCGTTCCGCCCGGCACCAACACCCCGCCGCGGCAAAAGCCCAACCGGAACACCACGTTGGTGGTCCAAACAGCCAAAGCCGTGGCGCAAAACATCCTTCCGGACTGGATGGACCCCGACGGCGACGACCTGTTCGCCGTGTCCGTGACCAGCAGCGACCCCCTGGACCAGGCCCGCATCCGGCCCGACGGCCAGCTGACCTTCCAGGATTCCGGCTCCGGTCCCGGCCGGAAGGTCCTGACCGTGTCGGTCTCGGACGGACAATCCACTGCCGAGGGCAAGGTCACCGTGGACGTCAGGAGCCCTGGCGCCCTGCCGCCCGTTGCCAACGCCGACCATGTGGTGGCAGTTGCCGGTACCGACACGGTGATCACCCCGTTGAAGAACGATTCCGATCCCCAGGGCGGGACTTTGCGGCTTGCCCAGGCCAGTCCCGACGCTGAATCCTCTGCCACCCTCAACCCGGACCAGCAGACCTTCACGTTCAACTCCCGCACGATCGGGGCGCACTACGTCACCTACCTGGCGACCAACGGCCCCGCCAGTGCCCAGCAGCTGGTACGCGTGGACGTGGTGCCGGGCACCGATGAGGGAGCGCCCGTTGCCGTCCGCGATACGGCGCTGCTGCCCACCGGCGGCGACGTCCTGGTGGACGTCCTTGGCAACGACTCCGACCCCTCGGGCGGCGTCCTGGTGGTGCAGTCCGTGACGGCCGACGCCGGGCTGCCGGTGAGTGTCGCGGTGCTCGACCACTCCGTAGTGAGGATCACCGACCTCCGCGCAGAAGGCCAATTGACTGTCCGCTACACCGTTTCCAACGGCCGCTCCTCCGCTACCGGAGAGATCTCGGTGCTGATGGTTCCCGCGCCGGCCAAGCTCCAGGCACCCCAGGCAAAGCCGGACGAAGCCACGGTCCGGGTAAACGACGTCGTCAGCATCCCTGTCCTGGCCAACGACACAGATCCCAACGGCTCCAAACTCACACTCCTGCCCGATCTTGCCCAGCAGCCGGACGCCGCTGACGGCCGCATGTTCGTGGCAGGCGACCAGCTCCGGTTCATCGCCGGACCCGAGGCTAAGACCGTCTACGCCATCTACAAGGTGCAAAACGCGTCCGGCCAGGTGGACTCCCAGCAGGTCACCATCCGCATCCGGGCCCGCGACGACGACCGGAACACCCGGCCCGAGCCCCGTAACCTGACCGCCCGGGTGGTGGCTGGGATGACAGTCAAGGTACCGGTGCCCCTGGACGGCATCGACGCCGACGGCGACTCCGTCCAGCTCATCGGCATCGACAAGGCGCCCGCCATGGGAACAGCCGTGGTCCGGGACGGCTACCTGGAATTCACCGCCGCGGGAGATGCCGCAGGCACCGACAGCTTTACCTACCGCGTCCGCGACCGGATCGGCGCCGAGAACACCGGCACCGTCATTGTGGGCATCGCCCCGCCGGAAGCCAACAACCAAAAACCCATCGCCGTGGACGACGCCGTCGACGTTCGGCCCGGCCGCAAAGTGGCCGTGGAGGCCGTGGCCAACGATTCAGACCCCGACGGCGATCCCCTCAGCCTGGTTTCCGACGGGTTCGAGGCCGCACCCGAACTGCAGGTCGAGGCCACGGACGGAGCCAAGGTACTCTTCACCGCACCCGCGGCCGCAGGCAATGAAAGCATCAGCTATCGCATCCAGGACGACAAGAAGGCCTCCGCCAGTGCCGTGATCCGGATCCGCACCAGCCCTGACGCGGAGCTCAAACGTCCCGTGGCCAAGGATGACCGGGTGACGGTTGCCGAAACCCTTGGCAAGACCGCAGTGGATGTCCCCGTCCTGAAGAACGACTCCGATGCCGACGGCGTGGCCGCAGACCTCAACATCAGCCTGCCCGACGGCAACCCCAATGCCCGCGTGGGCGGCTCCGGCAACGTCGTGGTGACGCTGACCCCGGAGGACCAGCTCATTCCCTACACGGTGACCGACGTTGACGGCCTGACCTCCACGGCCCTCATGTGGATCCCCGGCCAGGGCGCGCAGTACCCCACCCTGGCCAAAACGGAGCCGGTGGAAGTCATGTCCGGCAAGGACATCACCCTGGACCTCGCCGAATACGTCCGGGTCCGCAACGGCCGTACCGCCAGGGTCACTGTGGCTGATTCCGTCCGGGTCCAGGGCGGTTCACCGGAGGGCGTCATCCAGTCCGACGGCAAGGCCCTGCGCTACACCGCGAAACCCGATTATGTGGGCCCCGGCTCCATCACCTTCGAAGTGACGGACGGCTCCGGACCGGACGACGGCGACGGCCTGAAAGCCACGCTGGTGATCATCACCAAGGTGATCCCGGACCCCAACGCCAACCACCCGCCCACCTTCAGTGGCACCTCCGTGGATGTCCCGAAAGCCGAAACGGCAACGATTGATCTTGCCGGACTGGCCAAGGACGTGGACGAAAGGGACAAAGACAACCTCCGCTTCGAACTGGACGGAACGCTTCCCGCCGGGTTCAACGCAAAGGTCGACGGCGCCACGCTCGCCATTACTGCCGACGGTTCCCTTGGCATCGGCGTCACCGGAAACATCCAGGTGAAGGTCACCGACGGCAGGTCACCCGCAGTGGGCGCCACGATCACGGCCCGCCATGTCGCCTCCAACCGGCCCCTGCCGGTGGCCAACGATGACGTGGTGGACAAAGCCAACGCCGGCAAGACGGAACAGGTGAATGTCCTGGCCAACGACTTCAATCCGTTCGCGGACACACCCCTGCGGATCGTTGGCGCCACCGTGGAGACGGGGGCCGCGGCCGGGCAGCCGGCGGTAGCAGGAGACAGCATCAGTGTTACCCCGGCTGACGGATACAAGGGCGTCATGGTGGTCCGCTACACAATCGCCGACAAGACGGGCGACCTGTCCCGCCAGGTCGACGGACGCCTGCGGCTCACCGTCCGCGGCAAACCCGACGCACCATCGGCGCCCAGCGCCACCGACGTCCGCAGCCGCACCGCCGTGCTCAAGTGGGCGCCGCCCTCGGACAACGGCGCCCCGATCACCGGGTACACCGTCCGTTCGAACAACGGCTTCGAACAGAAGTGCCCCACCACCACCTGCACGTTAAGCGGGCTCACCAACAATGTGAAGTACGTGTTCACGGTCCTGGCCACCAATGAAGTGGGGGACTCGCAGGCTTCACCGCAGTCCAACGAGATCCGGCCCGACGAAAAACCTTCGCCGCCTGAGGCGCCCACGGTCAAAGCCGGCGACAAGACCATGGCGGTCACCTGGCCCGCGGCCAAGTCCGAGGGCTCGCCGGTGAAACACTACAACCTGGAGATTTCCCCACCGCCGGCCAGTGGAGTTGCGGTCAAGAACGAGGTCGCCGGGCTGAACTACACCTGGACCGGCCTCACCAACGGCGTGAAGTACAAGGTGCGCGCGCAGGCTGTCAACGAGCTCGGCCCCTCCGACTGGGGGACCTATTCGGCCGAAGACAACCCGGCCGGCGTTCCGGCGGCACCTGCCGCCCCGTCATCCGCCGTCGCATCATCCGTGGGCACCCAGAACCAGCTCAGGGTGTCATGGGCAGAACCCAACACCAACGGCGACCCCATCAGCACCTACTACGTCACCATGAGCGGCGGCAACGCCGCGGACCAGACGCAGGCTGTCCCGGGCAACGTCCGGACTGCCAACTTCACCGCCAATAACTCCGAGGCCGCCTATACCTTTACGGTGCAGGCGGAGAACAAGGCCGGCAAGGGAGCGGTCAGTCCGCCCTCGGCACCCCGCCGTGCCACCGGCAAGCTGTCTCCGGTCTCCGGTGTCACGGCCACGCCGGCGAACACCGGGGGAGCGGGCCGCGCCGTGACGGTGGACTTCCGCAGGCTGACCGCGGCGGAACGCAACGGCTCCGCCGAGAACGAAGTCAGCTACACGTACAACGCCAGCAACGGCGCCCGTGGGCCCATCACACCCGGGCAGATCATCAGCGGCTTCAGCAACGGCACCCCCGTCAGCATCACCGTGATCGCCAACTCCACGGTGGCGCCGAGCTCGGACAGCAGTGCACCCGCCACCACCACGCCCTACGGATCCCCGGGCACGCCCTCGGCTTCCGGGCAGGACGGAGCTGTCAACCAGAAGTCGGCCACCCTCAACTGGTCCTCACCGTCCACCAGCACCAACGATGTGGCGCAGACCAAGATCAGGATCAACAACGGCGGGTGGGAGAGCGTTGCCCCCTCCGGCAGCAGGACTGTCAACACGGCAAACTTCGGGGACACCGTCACCATCGCCGTCCAGACCTTCAACTCCATGGGTACCGGCAGCGCAGTGGTCACGGCCAGCGCCAACGCGGGCAAGCAGGGGCTCTGGGAAACCAGGATCAAGACTTCCGACCCCAACTTCGTCCGGAGCTGTACGTTCACACTGGGCGGGTCCAACTACCGGCCAAGTCCCTACTTCGACTGTGATGGAGTCAACGCTGACAGCCCGCCGTGGTTCTACAAGGCGGACCAGGACCGCATCATGGTGGCGTGCTACATCGACCAGAGCGATAACTGGTCCGGCAACGGCATAGTCCGCTGGTGGCGCGTGGAATCGGGATCGGCCCGCAACGTCGGCCGGTACGTCATCGCCGGCCACACCACGCTTGCGGACCCTGCATCGCTGGGAGCACCGCATTGCTGACACCGGAAGTTCCGGCAGCCTGCGGGCAGTTGTCCCCATCGCAGGGCTTGCAGGGGTTCGGTAGGCTTGCCGCGGGGAAAGAAAGCCTGCTGCCTGTCCTGCGAACAGGCCGCCATCTGGCTACACAATCTGAGGGAAAAGTAACGCTGTGACAACTCTGCTGGGGAAGCTTGGGCTGAAAAAGCGACATAGGAAACTCGTCACCGGTACTGCGTTTGGTGCTGTGGTGGCTGTGGTGGTGACGGGTGCTGTGTTGTATCCGGGGTTTAAGACCACTGAGGTGGAGTTGAATGACGGTGGCGTGTGGGTGGTGTCGAAGTCGAAGAATGCTGTGGGGCGGTTGAATTATCCGTCGCGGGTGTTGGATGGTGCGGTGACTCCGGCGTCGACGACGTTTGATGTGTTGCAGCATGCCGGTGAGGTGTTTGTTGATGATGAGACTGGTTCGACGTTGAATCAGGTGTCGCCGGCGAATATGCGTCTTGGTGGGGATAAGCAGTTGCCGGGGGCGGCGGATGTGAGTTTTGGTGCGCGGACGATTTCGGTGACGGATGCGGCGTCGGGGAAGGTGTGGGCGGTGTCGCCGTCCACGGTGAATGGTTTTGACAAGGAAGCGTCGGAGCCGGTGATGGTGGGCTCGGCGGGGATTGTGTCGGCTGTTGGTTCTGATGACCGGATTTATTCTGCGGATCCGAAGACCGGGGCGGTGACGGTGACGGGGGTGGATGCTGATGGTGCGGTGACGTCCTCGGAGTCCAGTGTTTGGGATGGGCTTAAGGGTGCCGGGGATTTGCAGATGACGGTGGTGGGGGACCGGCCGGTGGTGTTGGATGCTGCGGCGGGGAACCTGTTTTTGCCCGGCGGTAAGAAGTTGGCGTTGGAGGACGCGCGGGAGGCGAAGCTTCAGCAGGCGGGGCCGGGTAGTGATGTTGTGGCGGTGGCGACGCGGAAGGCGTTGTTGGAGCAGCCGTTGGATGGCGGTACGGCGAAGACGGTGGGCTTTGATGGTGAGGGTGTGCCTGCTGCGCCGGTGCAGTTGGGTGGGTGTGTGCATGCGGCGTGGTCGGGTGCGAACAAGTATGTGCGGGATTGCACCAATGATGGGGACGATAAGAAGGTGGACGTGCCCAAGGCGAGTGCGTCGCCGTCGTATGTTTTTCGGGT
Source organism: Arthrobacter sedimenti (assembly GCF_042652025.1). Taxonomy (NCBI): domain Bacteria; kingdom Bacillati; phylum Actinomycetota; class Actinomycetes; order Micrococcales; family Micrococcaceae; genus Arthrobacter; species Arthrobacter sedimenti. Next base: position 382,096 of record NZ_JBHSDQ010000002.1, read on the forward strand.
GAACCGGGACCTGGTGGTCCTCAATGATGTGAACTCCGGGAATGTGTGGTTGGTGAACCAGAACATGCAGCTGGTCAACAACTGGGACGACGTTGTTCCGCCCAAAAACCAGTCCGATGACCAGGACCAGGAATCCGCGGACAACAACACCATCAATGTCCTGCCGGACCGCACCAAGCCCAACCGGCCGCCGGAAACCAAGCCGGACGCCGTCGGTGTCCGCCCTGGCCGCACCACTATCCTGAGTGTTCTGGACAATGACTCCGACCCCGACGGTGACGTACTCACGGCTGCCGTGGCGCCGGAGGCTGCACCCAAGGCCGGCAACCTTGAGAGCATCTACGGCGGGACGGCGTTCCAGATCACCGTTCCCGCAGACGCAAAACCGGGCACGGAGACCTTCAACTACAGTGCCTCCGACGGCCGTGGCCTGTCCGCCACCGGCCAGGTCGCCTTAACGGTGGTGGGACCGGACGAGAACAAGCCGCCTAAGTTCAAGCGCGGCGAGGACACCACCATGCTGGTGGAACAGGGCAAGACCGTCAGCCAGAACATCCTCACCGACTGGATCGACCCCGACGGCGACGACCTGGTCCTGCTTGACGCGAAGGCCGACAACGACCAGGACCAGGTCAAGGTCCGGCGCGACGGGCTCCTCACTTTCCAGGACTCCGGCGCCACGGCGGGCAAGAAGAATGTCCAGGTGACCATCTGGGACGGCCGCGCCACGGTTACCGGCAAGGTTGTGGTCAACGTCCAGCCGCCCGGAGCCCTGGCACCGGTGGTCAACGCCGACCACGTCACCGCCGTTGTGGGCCAGGACCTGGTGATCTCGCCCCTGAAGAACGACGTCGACCCCAACGGAGGTGCCCTCCGGCTTGCCCAGGTGGAAGCCAACGGGCCGGCCGAACTTGGCCCCGTGACTGACGGCGGCACTTTTACCTTCCGCAGCAGCACCCCCGGCCCGGTCTACTTGACCTACATTGCCAGCAACGGACCGCAAAGCAGCCAGGGACTCATCCGCGTGGACGTGGAGTCCGGCAACGACGGCGGTGATCCGGTGGCGGTGCACGACGTTGCCCTGATGCCCACCGGCGGAAGCGTGCTGCTGGACCCGCTGGCGAACGACTCCGACCCCTCCGGCGGAGTCCTGGTGCTGCAGTCCGTCAAGCTTCCGGACAACGCCACCGTATCCGTCAGTGTGATCAACCACAGCGTCCTGCGGATCACCGACATTCTGGGGACCAAGGACCCCATCCTGTTCGAGTACACCATGTCCAACGGAAAGAAGTCGGCCACCGGCAGCGTCTCCGTGGTGCCGGTCCCGGCCCCCGCCGTCGTGGAAGCCCCGCAGCCCAAGCCCGACGAAGTGAACGTCCGCGTCAATGACGTGGTCACCATTCCGGTCCTGGACAATGACACCCACCCGCAGGGCCAGGAACTGACCGTTGACCCGGTCCTGCCGCAGGCCGTTGATCCCGCCGACGGCAAGAGCTTCGTCTCCGAAAACACGCTCCGCTTTATTGCCGGCAGCCAGCCCAAGACCGTCCGGGCCATCTATAACGCGGTGGACCCGCAGGGGCAGAAAAGCGCCGCCGCGGTAACAATCCACATCCTTCCGCTCGAAGGCGCGGAGAACTCCCGGCCCCAGCCGCGCAACCTCACCGCGCGCGTGGTGGCGGCCGGCACCGTCAGGATTCCCGTGCCCCTGGACGGCATCGACCCCGACGGCGACTCCGTTCAGTTGACAGGCATCGACAGCACCCCTGCCATGGGCACCGCCACCGTTGGCAGCAACTTCATCGACTTCACGGCTGCGGGGGACGGTGCAGGTACTGACACGTTCCGCTACAAAGTGGTGGACCGGCAGGGCGCGACAAATACAGGCACCGTGACGGTGGGCATCGCGCCGCGTGGTGAGATCAACCAGAAGCCGACACCTGTGGACGATGAAGTCCGGGTCCGGCCCGGGCGTCAGATCGCCGTTGACGCCATCGCCAACGACACGGATCCCGACGGCGACCGCATCCGCATCCTCACCGACGGCATCGAGGCCGATCCGGCCCTGCAGGCCACCGTGAGCAAGAACAGCGGCCGCATCATCCTTCTGGCACCGAACGAGGCCGGGACCGTCAACGTCCGTTACACCGTCGCCGACGACCGCGATGCAACGGCCCAGGCCACCATCCGCCTGGTGGTTGACAACGACGTGCCGCTGAAGGCCCCGATTGCCCGCGACGACAGGGTGACCTCGGCCCAGGCCATGGGCAAGACCGCCGTGGACGTGCCGGTCCTCAAGAACGATGAGGATCCCGATGGCGTCGGCGAGAACCTGAAGATCAGCACCGAGGCCGCCACTGCCCGCCCGGGCGGCAACGGCAACGTGCTGGTGGACCTCACCGAACAGCCGCAGCTCATCCCGTACACCGTGGAAGACGTGGACGGCCAGCAGTCCACCGCCATTATCTGGGTGCCCGGCCTGGGGCAGCAGGTCCCGACCCTGGCCAAGGACGAGGTCCTCGAAGTGGTGGCCGGCCAGTCTGTCGACGTCGACCTCAAGGAATGGGTCAAGGTGCGTGAAGGCAGGTCACCCAGGTTGACCCAAGCGGACCGGATCAAGCTCATTGGAGCCGACGGCGGCGACCCCATCATCAGGGACGGTGCCGGGCTCAAGTATTCCGCAGGTGCCGACTATGTTGGCCCTGGATCGCTCACCTTCGAAGTGACCGACGGCTCAGGACCCGACGATCCTGCCGGCCTGAAGTCGACCCTCAGCATCCGCACCAAGGTCCTGCCGGACCCCAACAAGAACAACCCGCCGGAACTGCTGGGCGCCAACGTGGATGTTCCCAAGGGTGACTCGGCCAGCACCGACCTCGGCAAGCTCACCTCAGATCCCGACCAGGACGACGTCGAGAAGATGAAGTACCAGCTGGTAGGGGACTCCCCGGGAGGCTTCAACGCACGCATCGAAGGCCAGACGTTGAAGGTTTCGGCTGCGGATTCCACCGCCACCGGCACCCGGGCTGCCGTCCAGGTCAAGGCGACGGACCCGCGCGGGCTTGAAGCGACGGCGACGTACCAGCTTGCCGTGACGGCTTCCAACCGGCCCAAGCCCGTGGCCAACGACGACGTCGAGCCGAACGCTGCGGCAGGAAAGCCCGTCACCATCAACGTCCTGGCAAACGACGCCAACCCGTTCCCGGAAACCCCGCTGAAGATCATCGCTGCGAACACCGAGACCGGCAGCGGCAATGTGGGGGTCAACGGTGATTCGATCACCGTTACCCCGGCGCCGGGCTTCACCGGAACCCTGGTGGTTGCGTACACGGTGGAGGACAAGACACAAGACAGCTCCCGGCATGCCACGGCCCGGGTCCGGCTCACCGTCAAGGACAAGCCTACGGCTCCCACCACGCCGCAGGCCCAGAGCGTAGGGGACCAAACCGCACTGCTCAACTGGTCCGCTCCCGCCGACCGCGGTTCAGCCATTACCAAGTACACCGTGTACGGGGAGGCAGGCTTCCGGCAGGACTGCCCTGCCAATACCTGCACCTTGAACGGCCTGACGAACAACACGACGTACCACTTCCAGGTGACGGCCACCAACGAGTTCGGTGAGTCTGACCGTTCCCCGGCGTCGGCGGATGTCCGTCCGGACGTGAAGCCGGATACGCCTCTTGCGCCGTCGCTGAAGTTCGGTGACAAGCAACTGACGGTCGCCTGGGCCGCTCCGGCCAGCAAGGGCTCGCCGGTGAAGTCCTACGACCTGGAGATCTCGCCTGCTCCTGCGGGCCAGAACGCCCAGATCCAAGGGCTGACGTCGGTCAACTACGTGTGGAAGGGCCTGCAGAACGGCGTGTCCTACAAGGTGCGGGTCCTGGCCCGGAACGACGCCAAGGATCCGTCCGAGTGGAGTCCCTATTCGGCGGCCGAAGTTCCCGCCGGCGTGCCCGCAACACCGGCAGCGCCGAGCGTGGCACAGGCCACGCCCGTTGGTTCGCAGAGCCAGCTGCGAGTGGTGTGGTCGGCACCCAATAACAACGGTGACGCCGTCTCCGCCTACACGCTGACCACGCTTCGGGGCGGAGCCGCCGTTGCAACCCAGCAGGTTTCCGGGACGTCGCAGAACGTCACGGTGGATAACTCGGAGTCCAGCTACACCTTCACCGTTTCGGCCACCAACAAGGCGGGCACCAGCGGCACCAGCGCGCCGTCGGCTGCAACGCGTGCGGTGGGCAAACCCGGAACGGTGGCAGCGCCCTCGGCCTCCCTGGTGGACACCAACGGCAACGGCGGCAAGATCGACGTCCGGTTTACGCCACTGACGGACGCCCAGCGGAACGGCTCGGCGACCAGCGAAATTACCTATCGTTACAGCCTGACCTCCGGTGGGGGCTCCGGCTCCATCCCCGCCGGTGGCGGCGTGGTGGCGGCAGCCAACGGCACGCAAACATCGGTGGTGGTGTGGGCGGTTTCATCCCGCAGCACTTCCGCCGGTGACGCCAGTGCGCCATCGAACGCCGTCAACCCGTATGGCCTGGCCTTTGCCCCGAATGTCACCGGCAGCAAGAGCAGCGGGGTGGGTGACCAGACGGTCTCCTGGACCTGGAACCAGCCGGACGGCAACGGGCGCGCTGTTACCGGATACCAGATCAGCCTGGACAACGGCGCATGGCAGGACACCACACAGCGCAGCTTCTCCAAGAGCGTTGGCTTCAGCCAGACGCACAAGCTGGAGGTACGCGCCGTCAGCGCCGGACAGCCGGGACGCATCGGCAGCGATACGTCCAGCAGCGGTGCCGCACCGCCGCCTCCGGGACCCAAGCTGTGGAACGTCACGGTCCGGGTCAACAGCTGCCTTGAGGAAGCCAAGGGCAGCGGAGACCACTGGTCCAGCGGAACCTGCACGTCCTACATGATGCCGCAGGGCTCCAACCTTGGACTCGAGTGCTACCGCGATGGATGGGGCTCAAGCCGCTGGTACTACATCTACGAACGGAACGGCAGCCGGTGGACCAATCAGTACCGGTTCATCAGGGCTGACACCATCACCGGCTCAACTGCCGGAATGGGCTCCTGCCCGGCGAGCTACTAAGACCGCGGCAACCCGGTCTTCACAACAACACGACAAACCAGCCACAACCAGAGGAAGAACAACTTTCATGACCATGACCATCGAGCAGGCCGAGTGGTTTGCCGACACATTCGAAAAGCTGGTTGCCAACGTGGGGCAGGCGGTGTTGGGCAAGGAACACGTCATCCGGCTGACCTTCACCGCGATGCTGGCCGAGGGCCACGTCCTGTTCGAGGATGCGCCGGGCACCGGCAAGACCTCCCTGGCCCGCGCCCTCGCAGCCACCGTCCAGGGCTCCAACAACCGCATCCAGTTCACCCCCGACCTGCTGCCGTCGGACGTGACCGGTGTGACCATCTACGACCAGAAGACGCAGAAGTTCGAGTTCCACAAGGGCCCGATCTTCAACAACATCGTCCTGGCCGATGAAATCAACCGTGCGTCGCCCAAGACGCAGTCGGCCCTCCTCGAAGTCATGGAAGAATCCCGGGTCACCGTGGACGGCGTCACCTACTCCGCGGGCCGCCCGTTCATGGTCATGGCCACCCAGAACCCCATCGAGCAGGCCGGCACGTACCGCCTGCCCGAAGCCCAGCTGGACCGCTTCCTGATCAAGACGTCCATTGGCTACCCGGACCACGCGTCCACCGTCCGGCTCCTGGGCGGCAGCAACCTGAAGGACCGCTCCAAGGAACTGTCCGCCGTCATCACCACCCAGGCCGTGGCAGACATGGCGGACCTTGCGGCAACCGCGCACATCGACACCGCGGTGCTGGAGTACATCTCCCGCCTGTGCGAAGAAACCCGCAACGCCCCCGAAACCCGGCTCGGTGTCTCCGTGCGCGGCGCCCTTGCCATGGTGCGGGCCGCCAAGGTGTGGGCCGCCTCGCAGGGACGCAACTTCGTCCTGCCGGATGACATCAAGGAACTGGCCTCCGTGGTGTGGACCCACCGGTTCGTGATGGATCCCGAGGCCGAGTTCTCCGGTGCCACCGCTGAGGCTGTCCTGACCAGGATCCTCACCGACGTCGCCGCACCACAGCAGCGCACCAACGCCTGACCGGACCGGCTGCAGCCTGGCGCTGCAGCCACCACCACTCCATCCCAGCGCAACAACGAAGGCACACCCCTATGTCCGACGGCACGTCCAGCGGCACCCCGTTGACCCGGTTCGCGGAGCGATTCCAGCAGCTCTTCCACCGGAACGGCCGCCCCACCCGCCTGCATCCTGCGGCGGTATGGTCCGAAGCGAGCAGCACCGCCCTCCAGGCCCTGACACCCGGCTGGCGGGCCGTCCGTGACACCTGGCTGAAGTATGCGTGGCCGGTCCTTTCCGTGGTCAGCATCCTTGGCTGGTCCGTCCTGGCAGCAGCCATCCTGCTCTGGACCACCGGCCAGGCATTCGGCTGGCAGGAAGCCACGGCAGCCTCCATTGCCGCGTTCGCCATGTTCGTCATCGCCGTTGCCTTCATCCTGGGCCGGTCCTCCTACGGGGTGGTCCTGGACCTGGCCCGTACGCGTGTGGCGGTGGGGGACAGCGCCGTGGGCAGCATTGCGGTCTCCAACACCTCGGCACGCCCGCTGCTACCGGCCGCGCTGGAACTGCCGGTGGGCAGCACCACGGCCGTCTTCCACCTGCCCCGGATGAAGCCCGGACAGGTCCACGAAGACCTGTTCACCATCCCCACCGCGCGGCGCGCCGTCATCGTGGTGGGACCGGTCCGATCCGTCCGGGCAGACCCCCTGCACCTCCTGCGCCGCCAAGTCCTGTGGACCGAGCCGGAGGACCTCTTCGTCCACCCGCGCACGGTCGCCCTGGCGGGCTCCGCCGCAGGCTTCATCCGCGACCTCGAAGGCATGCCCACCACCGAGCTCTCCAGCGCCGACGTCTCCTTCCACGCCCTCCGCGACTATGTGCCGGGCGATGACCGCCGGCACATCCACTGGAAGACCACGGCCCGGACCAACAAACTGATGGTGCGCCAGTTCGAGGAAACCCGCCGTGCCCACCTGGCCATCTCGCTGTCCATCAACACCGAGGAATACGCCTCCGAAACCGAGTTCGAGATGGCCATCTCGGTGGCTGCCTCCATCGGCCGGCAGGCCATCCGCGAACAGCGGGAACTGGATGTCCTGACCCAAAAGGGGCCGCTGCGCTGTGAAACCGGCCGGAACATGCTGGACGACATGACACGGATCGTCGGCTCGCCCATGCGCCGCACCGCCGTCGACCTTGCCCGCACCCTGGCCGACACCGTCCCCAACGCCTCCGTGGTCTTCTTCGTGGTGGGCAGCAACGTAACGGCAACCCAACTCCGTTCCGCCGCCGCCTCGGTACCGCCCGGCGTGCGAAGCCTCGCAGTCCGGGTGGAAGCCGGGGCGGCGCCCACACGGGCCAACATCGCGGACCTTACTGTCCTGACGCTCGGCGACCTTGCCGACCTTGCCATCGTGCTGAGAAAGGCGGCAGCATGAGCACCGCACCGGGCCGTTCACCGCAAACTTCCATCCCGCCCACCCGTACCCGGCGGAAGGCCGCCACCACGGAGTCGGCCTTCGCTGACGGGCAGCCGCTCTGGCACTTCCTGCTCGACGCCGGCGCCCTGGTGGTCCTGCTGGGCCTGGGCCTGCTTGGCTTCGGCCTGAGCTTCGGCGGGGACCCCTATTACCTGGTCTCCGGATTCGGCGGCATCATCCTGGGCCTGGCCATTGGGGCCGCCAACGCCCACCTGCGCCTGGGCCTGCTGATCACCACCGCCCTGGCCCTGGCCGCGTACCTGGTGCTCGGGACCTGGCTGGCAGTGCCGGACGCCGCCATCGCAGGCTTCGTCCCCACCCTGGACTCGCTGCGGACCCTGCTGCTGGGTGTCGTCTTTGCCTGGAAGGACATGCTCACGGTCGGCGTGCCGGTGGGCACAGCCGGCGGCGTGCTCATCGTCCCGTTCCTGAGCTCGCTCATCACGGCCCTCGTGGCCGCTCTCCTGACCTGGCGGCTCCGCAGCCCCTACCTGCCCCTCCTTCCCGTGCTGGTCCTGTTCGTCACCGGCATCGCCTTCAGCACCAATGCCGCCTTCCTGACGCTGGAACGCGGCATCGGGCTGACCGTGCTGGGCATCGCCTGGGCAACGTTCCGCCGGGACGCCCTGCGGCGGAACAGCACCAGGCGGGTGGCGGTGAACAACCCGCAGAATGACAGCGCCACCGCGCGGCGGGCCAGGATCCGCCGGCTGGGCATGGCGGCGGGAGTCATCGCCGTCAGCGTCGGGATCACAGCAGTGGCCGCGCCGCTGGTCAGCGCAGGGGAGGACCGGAAAGTCCTCCGCAACGTGGTGGTGCCGCCGTTCGATCCCAAGGACTACATCACCCCGCTGGCCAGCTTCCGGACGTACGTGAAGGACAAGAAGGACGACACCCTGTTCGTGGTCAAGGGCCTCCCGCGCGACGGCCGGGTGCGCCTGGGGGCCCTGGACGCCTTCAACGGCACCAACTACAACATGGACCCCAACGGCTCGGGCAACTTCAGCAAGGTGGGCGACGCCAAGTCCATCAATACGCTCGCCGACACGTCCGGGGTAGTTCCCACCAACGATTACTCGATCAGCATCAACATCGAGGACTACCAGGGCTACTTTGTCCCCGGCGGGCGCAAGACCACCGGCATCAGCTTTGACCAGCCCGGGTCTGCAGCGGCTGGGGGACTCTACTTCAACCCGGGATCGGACACCGCTGTCACCACCAGCGGGCTGTCAAAGGGCGACTCCTATACCGTCCAGGTCTCCGACCCCGTCAAGCTCGAGCACGGCCAGCTGACCCAGTACGACTTCGCCAAGATCTCCCTCCCGGACCCCCTTGAGGTACCGCCGGTGGTGGGCTCCCAGGCGAACGACCTGTCCGCTGATGCCCCGACCGCGATCGACCGGGTGCGCCAGATTGAGGCCCACTTCCAGAAGACCGGGGCGTTCAGCAACGGCTTGGTGAGCGAGGGGCAGCTGCCCAGCGTTTCCGGCCACGGCTCTGCCCGCATCCGCAGCCTGCTCACAGCCAAGCAGATGCTCGGTGACGATGAACAGTACGCGGTGGCCATGTCCTTGATGCTGCGGCACTTGGGCATTCCGTCCCGCGTGGTGATGGGCTTCTACCCGGAACCGACCAGTCCCGAGAACGGCGCGGGCGAGGTGAAGATCACCGGCAAGGACGTCCACGCCTGGGTGGAGGTGGCGTTCGAGCGGGTGGGCTGGGTCAGCTTCGACCCCACCCCGCCCAAGGACAACATCCCCATCCCGCCGGACCCCGAAAGCAAGTCCAAGCCCAAGCCGCAGGTGCTGCAGCCGCCGCCCCCGCCGCAGGAGCCGGCGGACCTGCCGCCGGACTCCTCGCCGGACGCGCTGGACGCGGACCAGAAGAAGAACAACCCGTGGCTGTTCTGGGGCGCGCTCCTGGGTGCCTTGGGCGTCGCGGCCATCCCGGTGGTCGTCCTGGCCCTGCCGTTGTTGCTGATTGCTTTGCTGAAGGCACGACGGCGGAAGTCGCGTTTCCGTGATGGCCTCCCCGCCCAGCGTGTGGGCGGAGGATGGAACGAGGTAGTGAGCCTGGCGACGGACCTGGGTGCCGCCGTCGACACCCGGTCGACGAGGCGCGAAAGCGCCGCCGTGCTGGCCGAGGCGTTCCCGGCGACCTCGGGGACCACCACCATGCTGGCCCGCCGGGCGGACGCGTCAATCTTCGGCGCCGGGGAGCCCACTGAGGAGCAGGTCCGGGAGTACTGGACCATCGTTGACGGCTCGCTGAAGGAAATGACCTCCGGAATGGGCTTCTGGCGCCGGCAGCAGGCACGGTTCTCGCCCCGGTCGCTGCTCGCCGACGCCCGGACAGCCATGAACTCAGGTAGCGGCCTGAAGCTGCGCGGCGGCCGTTTGGCACTCCCGACGGTGCCCGGGATCCTCGCCGCGCGCCGTCGTCGTACCTCCGGCAACGCTGATGCGCCGCCCCAGCAGCACGCACCCAACCAGCAAGGACCACACCAGCAGTGATGCGCGACGCCGAACGCTGCCCCCGCTGCCAACAGCAGATCCGTGCGGGGGCCACCTTCTGCACTGCCTGCGGTGCGCCGCTGCCCAACAGGGCGGCGCGCCGCACCCGGACTTCGGACCTGCTTCCGGATCACGGCCCGAGTGCTGCCAGGGAGGCGCGTCCCGAGCATGCGGCGGGGATTCCCGGTACTATCCCGGTAGTAGAAAGGCCCCCGGCAGGTCAGCCGGCGGGCAGCGCATTGACGGGTCCCATATACACGGGCTCCGGGCCGGGCAGGACCGGCGGTTCCACCAAGGTGGAAGCCGCTCCAGGGGGAGGAACGGGAATGGCAGTGAACCTTCAGCTTGTTCCGGCTACGGCGGGCAAGCGGCTTGGTGCTGCCGTCATTGACTGGCTGCCTGGGTTAGCGGTGCTGGTGGTGACCTTCGCCATCGGTTTCGCCGGCATCACGCGGACCAGGAGCGGCGGCTTCATCGTCTACGACACGTCATCCCTGGTGCTGTTCGGCGGCATCGGCCTGGGCCTGACCCTGGCCTACCTGTTCGTTGTCCTCGGCCTGGAGAGCCGCAGCGGCAAGACGCCGGGCAACCTGCTGATGGGCATCCGCAGTGCGGACCAGGACGGCTACGCGCCCGGTGCCGGAGCTGTGTTCCTGCGCGGCCTGATCACGGGAGCCGGTGTCCTGCTGGCCCTGCTGGTGGCGGTGCTGGTGGTGGTGTTCAAGTGGTTCGACGTTGCCCTGTTTATTCTTGGGCCGCTGCTTCTGGTGTCTGCCGTCTGGGCGGTGCTGGTGGTTGTTTCCTGCCGATGGGACAAGCGCGGCGGGCTGCGCGGCTGGAATGACAACGCTGCCAAAACGTTGGTGTTCGACGTGAAAGCGGGCCGGGACCCCATCACCACCGGCGGCATCCAGGGGCCCTACAGCTTTGCGCCCCTGGACCTTCCGCCCGTCCAGCAGGTGCTGTCCCCGGTGGCCGGCGCCAAGGCACAGCAGGCAGCGGGATCCCAGGCTTCAGCGTCCGGACCGCCGGCGTCGCCCGTGCCGGCATCCCCCGCACCCGACTCCCGGCCGCCGGCACCCTTTAGCCCTGTACCATTCGCACCGACGCCCGTCGCGCCCCAACCCAGCGCGCCCCAGGCGGCGACGCCCCACGCAACCCCAGCCCAGGCCCCCCAAGCACCTGCGCCGTCGGCCACCATGCCGTCCCAGACCATGCCCTACACCTCGCCGGCATCCTTCGCGCCGCCTGCTGCAGGTGCCCCGGCTGCTGGTACCCACGGTTCGCCGGCAGGCTTCGAGCAAGGCTCCGTCCAGGGCTTCGCTTCTGCCGGTGCTCCCTCCGGTCACCGGGTGCCCCCGCCGCATGTGGACGACGACGTCGAGCGCACCCAGGTGCGCCCCGGCAGCGGTGCCCCGGCCCAGGTGGCAGTCCTGCGCATCCGCCTGGACGACGGGCGGGACTTCCAGCTGGACCGCAACGTCCTGGTGGGCCGCAACCCCGTGGGACAGGCCGGGGAGCAGCATGCCCAGCTGCTGGCCGTGGACGATCCCGGCCGCTCCATTTCGAAAACCCACCTGCACCTGCTCACCGACGGTGCCGGCATCTGGGTGACGGACCGGCACTCAACCAACGGAAGCGCCGTCACCACCCCGGACGGCCTGCGCACCCCCTTGGTGCCGGGCGTCCCCACGTTTGTTACCCCGGGATCCAGCGTGCATTTTGGAGACCGTACCTTTTACCTAGGACAGGCATGAACCAGCACCCCGCCAGTGTTTCCTCCACCATCCAGCCGGGGCCGGCCCTTAGCCTCTCCTGCGGTTACGGGACGGACAGGGGGCTCCGCCGGGAACTGAACGAGGACTCGTATATCGCAGCCGATCCCATCTTCGCCGTGGCCGACGGCATGGGCGGCCACGAAGCCGGCGAGATTGCCAGCGGCCTGTGCGTGCGCGCCCTGGCCGAAATGCCCCAGGTCACCACGGGGGAGCGGAACATCACGGCGTCCGTCCTCCAGCAGTACCTGGTCCGTGCCGACGCCTCCATCCGTGAAGCCGCCGGGGCCCGGGCCGGTACCACGCTGACGGGCGCCGTCATTGTGGAACAGATGGGCATGCCCTACTGGCTGGTGATGAACATCGGCGACTCCCGCACCTACCGGCTCAGCCTGGGACGGTTCGAGCAGATCAGCGTGGACCACTCCGAAGTCCAGGAGCTGGTGGACGCGGGCGAAATCACCGCCCAGGAAGCCACCGTCCACCCGCGTCGGCACGTGGTCACCCGGGCACTGGGCACCGGGGATGAGACGGAGGCGGACTACTGGCTCCTCCCCGTCGAGGAAGGCGACCGCGTGCTGGTCTGCTCGGACGGCCTCACCGGCGAACTGGCAGACGATGACATCCTGCGGATCCTCAGTACCGTGGCGGACCCGCAGGAGGCCGTGGACGCCCTGATCCAGGCGGCCCTGCGCAGCGGCGGCCGTGACAACGTCACCGCCATCGTGGTGGACGCGCGCAACGTGGCGAACGACGACGGCGCAGGCACCACGGCGCCCCGCCACACCACGGCTGACGGGGACGAAGTGACGCTGCCGCGCCCGCAGTCCTCCGAGGCCGTGACGGATCCATTGCCCGAACCCTTGGTGGACGGCGCGGCATTGGATAACGGCGCGGCATTGGAAAACGGCACTGCGCTGGAGAACGGTGCCGGGCTGGTCGAGGGCACTTCGCTGGAGGGGGAGCCGGGCGATGACCGGCGCTAGCTACATTCCCGGCGGCTGGCTGGGCATCATCCGGTCCCGTACTGCAGTCCTGCTGGGTCCCGAGGCGCCGGCTGAACTGGCCGGCGCACTGTGGGAACTCCTGGCCGGCCGGCCCGAACCGCACGAGGTCCTCGCCGCCGTGACCAGCAGCTCCGGCGGCTCGCTAACCCGCATACCGTCCTTCGCCATCCTTGACTTCAACGGGTCCCTGCGGGTCTTCCTGCGCGGCGCCATCGACCTTACCGTCGAGCAGCCAAGCGGGGCCGTTGACCTTGACGGAAGGGACGTAACCACCTGGAACGAACGCAAATTCGTGGTGCCCGGCACATGCAGGTTGGGTCTCCCGGATGGCGGCGCTGCAGGCACCGGCGGCGCATGGCCCGCAGAGGGTCCCGGGCTGCCGCTCGGGGAGGGCGTGGTGCTGCTCCGGTCCCTGATCTTTGGGACACAGCCAAGTCCTGCCGCCGTCGATGGCGCTGCTGCTGATACTGGCACGGCGGCGGGCGAGGGGACGGCTGTAATCACAGGCACGGCGCCTGCGGACGGTACAGAAGCAGGACATGTTCCCGCCGCCCCCGACGGCCCTTTTGCCGTCAATGCGGCCGGTGAAGTGGAATCTGCCGGTGAAGTGGACACTGCCGGCGAAGTCGATGGTAGCGGCGACGCCGGCCATGTTGCCGGGATTGTGGTGGGGGTGATTGACGAGGACCTGGACGTGGACCCGGTTGAAGACCCGGTTGCTGACGTGAACGACGACCTGAACGAGGCCCCGGACGGGGAATGCGCGGAAGACGGGAACCTGCCCCAGGCGTTCGCCGCCGACGCTCTTGACCCCGAAGGCCTTGACCTCGAAGGTCTTGATCCCGACGCCACCATCGCTCCGGGCGCCATCATCGACGCCGACGAGGAACTGCTGGAGGAGCCTGCCAATCCGGCACCGGTTGGCGACGGACCGGTTGGCGACGGCCCGGCCGGACCGGACGGGGCGGAAACTGATCCAGGCGATGCCGCTCCGGCCGAGGAACTCACCAGCTCCTACGACCACCTCTGGGACCGCACTGTGATGCGGAACATCGAGGACGCGGCGGTGCGCGAGGAACCCGATGCCGACTCCGGCCATGTGGTCCCGCAGCAACCTCCAGCCCTGCCCGCGGCCGAACCGCTGGCCGCTCTTGGTGCAGCGGAGGACGCCGGCCTGGAGGGTGCAGCAGCCGGTTCTGGACCGGCAGCGGACTCCGACACTGCCACCGGCGCCGGCAATCCTGCCGCAGCTGGCCCCGAAACCGGCGCGGCGGCTGCCTCGCCCCGCCCTGCCTCCACGGGCCTCATCGATTCCGTCCCATGGCGTACCGCGGGAGCTGCGACAACACCCGCCCCGGAACCCAGCACGCCGCCAACCCTCGGCACGCCGCCGGCTCCGCCAGTCCCTGCCCCCGTTGCATTCGAAGGTGGCCCGTCCGGGCCGGCCCAGAGCTCGTCCCAGGCCCAGCCCGAGGCCGGCTTCGATCCCGACCACGACGGCCAGACGGTTATGAAGAGCAGCCTTCCGGGAGCAGGCTCCGTCCCGGCCGCAAACCAGCAGGCCGCCCTGCAGGATGCCGGCGACGGGCCGCTGGTGCTGGCGCGCGTCTGTTCGCAGGGCCACGCCAATCCGCCAACCCGTGCACAGTGCGGCGCCTGCGGTGCCGCCCTGCTGCCCGACGCCGTCCAGGTTGCACGTCCACGGCTGGGCCGGATGCGCCTATCCACGGGCGAACTCCTGGACCTGGACCAGTCGATGGTCATTGGCAGGCAGCCGTCCGTATCCCGGGTCCAGGGCGGGGTCATGCCGCGCCTTGTCCAGGTGGCGAGCCCGGGCGGGGACATCTCCAGGTCCCACGTTGAGGTGCGGCTCGAAGGCTGGCACGTCATGCTCTGCGATCTCAAAGCCACCAACGGCACCGTCCTGGTCCGCGAAGGCCAGCCGCCGCGCCGCCTGGCCCAAAACGAGATGGCCATCCTGCTCGACGGCGACATCGCGGAGCTGGGCGACAACATCTCACTGCGTTTTGAGGAGATTCCGTGAGTTCCAAACGGCCCGTTGCGCCGCCGCCCCGCATTCCGGGGTTCACCTACATCAGCCTGCTGGGATCCGGCGGCTTCTCCGACGTATACCTCTATGAACAGGACAGGCCGCGCCGAAAGGTGGCGGTCAAGGTGCTGCTCTCCGACCTGAAGACAGAGGGCGCCCGGCGGCGGTTCGAATCCGAAGCCAACCTCATGGCCCAGCTGTCCTCGCACCCGTACATCGTCACCATTTTCGAAGCGGAAGTGACGGATGACGGGCACTCCTACCTGGCCATGGAGTACTGCTCACGGCCCAGCCTGGACGTCCGGTACCGGCGGCAGCGCTTCAGCGTGGACGAGGTCCTGGCAGTGGGCATCCAGGTTGCCTCCGCGGTGGAGACAGCCCACCGTGCCGGCATCGCCCACCGTGACATCAAGCCCGCCAACATCCTGGTGACGGACTACAACCGCCCTGCCCTGACCGACTTCGGCATCTCCGGCACCCTCGCCGGGGACTCGGACGACGACTCCGGCATGTCCATTCCGTGGTCCCCGCCCGAGCAGTTCCGGGACGGGCCCGTGGACGGCGTCATGGTGGACGTGTGGGCCCTTGGCGCCACGCTCTACACGCTGCTGGCCGGCCGCTCGCCCTTCGTCATGCCCGGGGCGGACAATTCGCAGCGCGAATTGATCAACCGCATCAGCAACACGGCCCTGCCGCGTCTGGGCCGGGCCGATGTGCCGGAATCCCTGGAACTGGCGCTGGCCACGGCCATGGCCAAGTCACCGCAGTCCCGGTACTCCTCGGCCCACGCCTTCGCCCTGGCCCTGCAACGCATCCAGGCCGAGCTCAACCTCTCCGTCACGCCCTTCGAGGTCCTGGAGGAGCCCCAGCAGGACGAGGGCCACCCGGATGACGGCACTGAGGAAACGCGCGTCCGCAGCATCGCCGCCATCGACCCGGAAGGCACCGGCAGCGCCCCCACCTTCCCGGCACGCACCCGGCCCAACGCAGCCAGCCCCAATTTTCCTGGCGCCAGTCTTCCCGGCGCCCAGACCGACGCGACCGGACGCAGGGGAGGCGCCGTCCCGCCGTCGGCCTTCACCCCCGCAGCGCCCAGCCAATGGCGGGCGGCCCCGGCAGTGCCCTCCATCCCGGCCAGTCCGGCAGGAGCACCGGGCGCTTCCGGAACAGAACCGGCCGACGGCGGCGGGCAGGGGGAGTGGGCACAGTCCACCGTCCTGCGCGGCGCCCCGGGGGCGGTGAACTACGGCGCGCCGGTAAGCGATGCCGGGCAGGACGCCTATACCGCCGACGCAACGGTCCAGCGGCCCCTGAAAGTGGACGAGCCGCAGGCGGCACCGCAAGCGGACCACGGCAAACGCAACCTCTGGCTGGCAATCACCGGGGGCACCCTTCTGGCGCTGGCGGCGGTGGTGGGCATCGTGGTGGCCAACGCGGCCCCCGGCACCCCCAAGCCTGTGCCCACCCAGCAGGTAACCAAACCCCCGGCGGACGCCCTGGACGACGGCACCGTCCCGGACGTCGAAGGCCTCAAGGGATCCATCGGCGGTGACGGGGAGGCCAGCTTCACCTGGACCAATCCGCAGCCCAAGGAGGGGGACACCTACAAGTGGAAGGTGTGGACCATAGGCGGGAACAGCTTGGAATTCCATTCTGTGGACAAGCCGCCGGTCAAGATGCGGCCCAGCCCCACCGGGCAGACCTGCATCCAGGTGATGATCGTCCGCTCGGACGGCGCATTCTCACCCATGGAGGAGAACTCCATCGCCTGCACCGGCCAGTGATGGCACTGGACCAGCACGTAACATCCGGCTGCGGCACCCGGCAACAGCACACCACCAGTACTCCGGCTACCGGAACAGTTCTGCCTTGAGGAGGCGCGGATCATGGGGGATCTAGCAATAGATTTTTGTGGCGAATGGTATGAGCCATCGGACCAGGACATCTTCAATATCGGCCGCGAGGGCGACCTCGAAGTGGACGACAACCCTTACCTGCACCGGCAGTTCCTGCAGGTGGCCAGGTACGACGGAATCTGGTGGCTTAGCAACGTGGGCAGCATGCTCTCCGCCACCGTTGCCGACGCGTCCGGCGGCATGCAGGCCTGGTTGTCGCCCGGTGCCCGGATTCCGTTGGTCTTCAGCCACACGAACGTGATCTTCACGGCCGGACCCACCACGTACGAGTTCGCCGTGCACCTGAAGACGCCCTCCTTCCGGCAGGAAGCCCCAGAAGGCGCCAGCAGCGGGGACACCACCATCGGCCCGGTGGTCTTCACGGATGCCCAGAAGGCGCTGATCGTGGCGCTCGCCGAGCCGGTGCTTCGGCGCGAAGGGACCGGTTTCAGCACCATCCCGTCCTCCGCGGCCGCGGCCAAGACACTGGGTTGGGCGCTGACCCGCTTCAACCGCAAGCTCGACAACGTCTGCGACAAGCTGGACCGCGTGGGCGTGGTGGGGCTGCGCGGCGGCGGCGGCAAGCTGGCCACCAACCGCCGGGCCCGCCTGGTGGAACACGCCGTCACCACCCACCTGGTGACACCCGATGACCTGTACCTGCTGGAAAAGATGAGGGGCGTGGACGAAGGATGAGGATCCGGCTGACACTCCGCCGTGAACCCGCCGACGCCAAGGACCTGGCCGTCACGGTGGACGGCATGGCCACCGTGGCCGATATCGCCACCGTGCTGTGGGCCGCGGACCCGGACCGCAAGGGCACGCCTGCGCCGGACAACCTGTCCCTGCGGATCGACGAGGCTTTCGTGGGCGCCGGTATCAGCGGCAACATCCTGGCCCGCCAGGACAACCTCCTCGAATCGGGCCTGCGCCCCGGCTCCGTGGTTTCCCTGGCCCAGGTGAGCGAACAGTTCAACGAACCCGGGGCGAACCGGGGGCCGGCAGCGGCCACGCTGCGGGTGCTGTCCGGGCCCGACGTCGGCCGCGAATTTTCGCTGCCCACCGGCACCAGCTACATCGGCCGGGACCGGGACGTGGATATTCGATTGACGGACCCGCTCACCTCCAAGCGGCACGCCCGGATCACGGTGGGCGAGAGCATCGAAATCGTGGACACCAACTCCGCCAACGGCCTCCTCATGGACGGCCTGCCCGTCACCCGCGCCACCCTCAACTCTTCAGACACCGTGACCCTGGGGGACACCACCGTCACCGTGGTGCCGTTGGGACACAACCATGCGGCAGCACCGACGTCGCCCCTGGTGGACTTCAACCGCTCCCCGCGCGTGGTGCCCCGCTTCGAGGTACCCAAGCGCGTCCTTCCCTCCGGGCCCAAGCGGCCTGAGGACCAGCCATTCCCGTACATCATGCTGGTGGCGCCGTTGATGATGGGCGCCGTCATTTTCGCGGTTACGCAGAACGTGCTGTCCATGGTGTTCATGCTGATGATGCCCCTGTTCATCGTGGGCCACTACGTTGATACGAAGATGCGGACCCGGAAGCAGCAGAAGGAGCAGCTCAAGCAGTTCCGGGCCTCCATGGCCGCCTTCCGGCAGGACCTCACCGAGCTGCAGCAGGTGGAACGGGCAGTCCGGCTGCAGGAGGCGCCGTCCGTCAGCGACACCGTGGACGCCATCTACAAGCTTGGGCCGCTGCTGTGGACGCACCGGCCGGAGCACTCCTCCTTCCTTGGCCTGCGCTTTGGGCTGGGGACCGCGCCCTCCCGCATCCCGCTGGAAGAACCCTCCAACAACGACACCGAGGTCCAGTACGCCCGTGAAATCCAGGACTGCATCAAGCAGTTCAGCGAGATCGAAGGCGTTCCCGTGGTCTCCCAGCTGCGCACCTCGGGCGCCCTCGGCATCGCCGGCGCCCGAGGCCTGGTGGACGACGTTGCCCGCGGCATGGTGCTGCAGCTGGTGGGGCTGCATTCACCCGCCGAGGTGGTCCTGACAGCCATTACGTCCGCCCAGTCCCGGGAGCGCTGGAACTGGCTGCAGTGGCTGCCGCACGTGGGCTCGGGCCACAGCCCCTTGGGCGGGGACCACCTTGCTGCCGGTTCGGCCGGCGGTTCGTCACTGCTGGCCCGCCTCGAGGACCTGGTGGACGCCCGCGAGGCAGCAGCCAAGCGGACCGCCCCGGACCTGCGCCCCGGCATCGACCCCGTCAAGCATGAGCTCGAGGAACCCGTCCTGCCGTCCGTCTTGGTCATCGTGGAAGACGACGCCCCCGTGGACCGCGGCCGCCTCACCCGGCTGGCGGAACGGGGTCCCGATACAGGCATCCACGTCCTGTGGGTGGCCACCGACATCCAGGCGCTCCCTGCAGCCTGCCGCGACTTCATGGTGGTGGACGGGGACCACGGCACCACCACCGGCCAGGTCCGCCTCGGCCGGCACACCTACCCGGTCAGCTGCGAAAGCGTGGACGCCGAACTCGCCGCCCAGCTCGCCCGGATGCTGGCCCCCGTGGTGGACGTGGGCAAGCCCGTCAACGACGACTCCGACCTGCCCAGGGCCGTCTCCTACGCCACCCTGATTGGCAAGGACTTCCTGGACAACCCGGAGGCCGTGGCGGAGCGTTGGACGGAGAACAATTCCGTGCACGCTACGTCAGTGGCCAACCGCAAGGACAACGGCACACTCCGGGCCCTGGTGGGGTCAAAAGGCATTGAACCGCTCTACCTGGACCTCAAGAACGAGGGCCCGCACGCGCTGGTGGGCGGTACCACCGGCGCCGGCAAGTCCGAGTTCCTGCAGTCCTGGGTGATGGGCATGGCCGCGGCCTACAGCCCGGACCGGGTCAGCTTCCTGTTCGTGGACTACAAGGGCGGCGCCGCATTTGCGGACTGCATCAACCTTCCGCACACCGTTGGGCTGGTGACGGACCTGTCCCCGCACCTGGTGCGCCGGGCCCTCACCTCGCTGCGCGCCGAGCTGCACTACCGTGAGCAGCTGCTGAACCGGAAGAAGGCCAAGGACCTGCTGGCCCTGCAACGGGAGGCCGACCCCGAGGCTCCGCCGTACCTGATCATCATCGTGGACGAGTTCGCGGCCCTGGCCAACGACGTTCCCGAGTTCGTGGACGGCGTGGTGGACGTGGCCGCCCGCGGCCGATCCCTGGGCCTGCACCTGATCCTTGCCACCCAGCGGCCGGCCGGCGTCATCAAGGACAACCTGCGCGCCAACACCAACCTCCGCGTTGCCTTGCGCATGGCGGACGAGGACGACGCCACCGACATCCTCGGCGTCCCGGACGCGGCCTACTTCGACCCCGCCATTCCGGGGCGCGGCGCCGCCAAGACCGGGCCGGGCCGCATCCAGGGGTTCCAGACCGGCTATGCCGGCGGCTGGACCACGGACAAGCCGCAACGGCCGCAGATCGACATCGTGGAGATGGCCTTCGGCTCCGGTCCCAGCTGGGAAGCGCCCGCACCGGACAAGCCCGTGGCCCAGGAACCGGCCGGCCCCAACGACATCGCCAGGATGACCTCCACCATCGTGCACGCCGCGGACCGCCTTGCCATCCAGCCGCCCCGCAAGCCGTGGCTGGACGAACTGGCCAAGACCTACGACTTTTCCAAGCTCCCCAACCCCCGCACCGACGAACAGCTCCTGCTCGGTGTGGCCGATGATCCCGTCCACCAGGACCAGCCCACTGTGTTCTACGAACCGGACAGGGACGGCAACATGGCCATCTATGGTACCGGTGGCTCGGGGAAGTCTGCCGCCCTGCGCGGCATTGCCATTGCTGCCGCGGTCACCCCGCGCGGCGGCCCCGTGCACGTGTACGGCATCGACTGTGGCTCCGCCGGGCTGCGGATGCTGGAGGAGCTTCCGCACGTGGGCGAGATAATCAACGGCGACGACGTGGAACGCGTTGGGCGGCTGCTGCGGCTCCTGCGGGACATCGCAGAGCTGCGCTCGGCGCAGTTCGCCGAGGTCCGTGCCTCCACCATCGTGGAGTACCGGAAGCTGGCCAACCGGCCGGACGAGAAGCGCATCTTCGTGCTGGTGGACGGCATGTCCGCCTTCCGCGAGGCCTACGAGCACAGCAAGCTCTCCGGGCTCTGGGACATCTTCCTGCAGCTGGCCACGGACGGCCGCACCCTGGGCATCCACCTGGTGGTGACGGGGGACCGGCCCAACGCCGTGCCCGCGTCGCTGCTGGCCTCCATCCAGCGGAGGCTGGTCCTGCGCCTGTCCAACGAGGACGACTACATTTCCATGGATGTGCCCAGGGACGTCCTGACCGCAAACTCGCCTCCGGGCCGCGGACTCCTGGACGGACTCGAAGTGCAGCTGGCCGTCCTGGGCGGCAACTCGAACCTGGCACTGCAGGCCCGGGAAGTCCACAAGCTCAGCGAAGCGATGCTGCGGCAGGGGCTGGGCACCGCCCCTGGCATCGAGCGGCTTCCGGAGCAGGTGGACCTGGACGTCCTTCCCGCCGGCAGCCCGGACCTGCCCGTCATCGGCGTGGACGACGAATCACTGCAGCCGGCCGAGATCATGGCACGCGGCCCGCTGCTGCTGGCGGGCCCGCCGGGAGCCGGGCGGACCGTGGCCCTGGTCACCCTGGCCTACGCGCTGCGCCGGTCCAACCCCGCTACCGAGCTGATCTACCTCGGGTCCCGCCGGTCCGCCGTCGCGTCCCTTCCGATCTGGAACCGCTCCGTGGTGGGCCCGGACGATCTCGCCGAGGTGGTGGAGGACCTGGTGGAGCACTCCACCGGGAACCCGGGAACGGTGGCCTTCTTCATCGAAGGCCTGACCGAGTTCACCGACACCATCGCCGAATCGGGCATGGCGCAGCTGGTCACCGCGTCGCTGAAGGCGGACCAGTGGGTGGTGGGCGAGTCCGAGTCCTCCACCTGGTCCAGTGCCTGGCAGCTTGCCCAGCCGTTCAAATCCGGCCGGCGCGGACTGCTGCTCAACCCTGGGGACATCGAGGGCGACAGCCTGCTCAATACCTCCCTGGGCCGGGTCAGTCCGGAGTTCATCCCCGGCCGCGGCTACGTGGTGGGACGCGGCAAAGCACGGAAGATCCAGGTGGCGCTGCCGCCTGAAAACCGGGACTGAACAGGCCCGATAACTGCGGGGCCGCCACAGCTGCGGATTTGCGGCCCCGCAGGGCGCTGTAGAAGACTACCGGGGACACCAGAAAGCCGTGGTGGGGGGCTGCGCGCATCGAAAGGTAGCAATGACCCCGTCCGCACCGTTCCGCCACGCCGTTTCGACGACCGCATCCGCAGCCGTCCTGGCCCTCGCCTTTGGCTTCTTCCCAACCGGCCCGGCTCTTGCCGCCACCACCGCACCCTCGCCCACTCCGGCGTCGGGCACGCAGTCCACGGACTGCGGGCTGGTTTGCCTTCCCATCCTTGCCGGCAGCCCGGACACCGGCCAGAATGGACGGCCGCGGAAGTCCAAGGAACCTGCTCCGCCGCCCGCCCAGCCGGCGCCCCCTGCCGAGCCGCCCGCCCAGCCCGCCCAACCCCAGCCTCCCCAGGCGGATACGACCCCGCAGCCCGATGCCCCGGCACCTGATCCGGCCGCAATCCCGGCCACCGCGCCGGCCGTCCCGGCTGAGCCTGCCCCTGACACTGCCTCGGCCGCCGCAGGTTACCGGCCTCCCACCGGACCCTCCAGCGGCCAGGACTGGAACAGCCCGGTCACCCGGTCCGCCGCGCCTGCCCAGTTGGCTGCTGCAGCTCCCGCAGGTGGCCAGGGACCCAACGGCCCGGCGCTGCTGCCCATCGTCGCCGGAACGGTGCTGCTGGCAGTGTCCGCCGGAGCCTTCGCGTGGTGGACCCGGAACCGCAACCGGCTCCGGGTCCACTGAGCTGATCCTGCGCAACACCGCTTGGCTGCGGCGCTTTCGGGCTGCAACGCGTCCTGCCTGCCGCGCGGGCCTGCCGGGTGGCTGTCGGAGGTGTAAGGCAAGATAGGTCTGTGAGCACAGGACCAGGACCCGCAGAAAAGACCGACGCCCGGCCCCCGGCACCGCACGAACCAGAGGCGGTCCCCACCGAGGCCATCCGCGAGGAATACGAAAACCTTGCGGACCTGGTGCGGAAGTACCGGTTCGCGTACTACCAGGAGGACGCGCCGCTGGTATCGGACGCCGAATTCGACGCCCTTTTCCGCCGGCTCGAGGAGATCGAGGCGCTGCACCCGGAACTGGTGGCCAACGATTCACCTACCCAGGAAGTGGGCGGCGAGGTCTCCGCAGCGTTCGCGCCGGTGGAACACCTGCAGCGAATGTACAGCCTGGAGGACGTCTTCTCGCTGGAAGAGCTTGAAGCCTGGCTCAACCGGGCCGAGGCCAGCATCGAAAAAATCGGTGACGGCGGCGCCACGGCAGCCTGGCTGACCGAACTCAAGATCGACGGCCTGGCCGTCAACCTCCTATACCGGGACGGCAAGCTGGTGCGCGCTGCCACCCGCGGTGACGGCACCACGGGTGAGGACATCACCCACAACCTCCTCACCATCAAGGAAATCCCGCAGGAACTGCGCGGCAGCAGCTTCCCGGCCGAGATGGAGGTGCGCGGTGAAGTCTTCATCCCCTCCAAGGCCTTCGCGGAGTTCAACGAAGCACTGATCGAAGCCGGCAAGGCCCCGCTGGCCAACCCCCGGAACGCCGCAGCCGGGTCGCTGCGCCAGAAGGACCCGGCCGAGACGGCCAAGCGGCCGCTGAAGATGTTCGTCCACGGCATCGGCGCCCGGGAGGGGCTTGTTGCCGGCAGCCAGTCGGAAACGTATGGGCTGCTCAAGGAATGGGGCCTGCCTGTCAGCCCGTATTTCGAGGTACTGGAAACCCGCGACGATGTCCTGGGCTTCATCAAGCGGTACGGCGACCAGCGCCACAAGCTGCTCCATGAGATCGACGGCATCGTGATCAAGGTGGATGACTTCGTCACCCAGCGGGCCCTGGGCAACACCACCCGCGTTCCCCGCTGGGCCGTGGCCTACAAGTACCCGCCGGAGGAAGTCCACACCAAGCTGCTGGACATCCAGGTCAACGTGGGCCGAACCGGACGCGTCACCCCCTACGGCGTCATGGAGCCGGTCAAGGTTGCCGGTTCCACCGTGGAGATGGCCACCCTGCACAACCAGGACGTGGTCAAAGCCAAGGGCGTCAAGATCGGCGACATCGTCATCCTGCGGAAGGCGGGCGACGTCATTCCGGAGATCGTGGGCCCGGTCCTGAACCTCCGTGACCAGCAGGACCCGCCCGTACGCGACTTTGTCATGCCTACCGAATGCCCCTCCTGCGGAACACCGCTGGCCCCGGCCAAGGAAGGGGACGTGGATGTCCGCTGCCCCAACGCCAGGTCCTGCCCGTCACAGCTGCGCGAGCGGGTGTTCCATGTAGCCGGCCGGGGTGCCTTCGATATCGAGGCCCTGGGTTGGGAAGCGGCCATCGCACTGACCCAGCCCACCGAACCCGAGGTGCCGCCGCTGACCTCCGAAGCACGGCTCTTCGACCTCACCCCCGAGGACCTGGCCGACGTCAGGATCCGGCGCGAGAAAAAGGCCAAGGGAGTCCCTACGGGCGAGTACGAGCTGGTGCCCTACTTCTTCAGCAAGGGCACCGCCAAGTCGCCGTCCAAGCCCACGGCCACTACGCAGAAGCTCTTCAAGGAACTCGAAAAGGCCAAGACGCAGCCCCTGTGGCGCGTCCTGGTTGCCTTGTCCATCCGGCACGTTGGTCCCCGCGCATCCCGGGCCCTGGCACAGGCGTTCGGCTCCATGGACCGCATCCGCGCAGCCTCCCAGGAGGAACTGGCCCACGTGGACGGGGTGGGGCCCACCATCGCCGCCGCCCTGAAGGAATGGTTCGCCGAGGACTGGCACGTGGAGATCATCGACCGTTGGGCCGCCGCTGGGGTGCGCATGGAGGACGAGCAGGACGAGTCCATGCCACGCACCCTCGAAGGGCTCACCGTGGTGGTCACCGGCTCCCTGCCCAACTTCAGCCGCGACGAGGCCAAGGAAGCCATCCTGCTCCGGGGCGGTAAGGCCGCGGGCTCCGTTTCCAAGAACACCAGCTACGTCGTGGCCGGCGAAAGCGCCGGCACCAAGCTGGACAAGGCAGAACAGCTGGGAATCCGCGTGCTCGACGAGGACGGGTTCCGGCAATTGCTCGACGGCGGCCCGGCAGCGTTGGGTGACGGCGGCAACGAAGAGGCGACCGTGCCGGCCACTGCGGGGGAGGACACTGTCGAGGAAAACACTGTCGGGGAGAACACTGTCGAGGAGAACGCATGACGTCCGCTTCGGAGCTCCTGGAGGTGGCCAAAGAGGCCGCCGCGGCAGGCGCGAAGGTCCTGTCCGGCCGGAATGGCAACGCCCTGGACGCGAGCAACAAGGGAGCGGCGGGGGACTGGGTGACCGCCTACGACGTCGCTGCCGAGAGTGCCGTGCGGGATGTCATTTCCGCTGCCCGTCCAGGCGACAGCGTCACGGGTGAGGAACAGGGAACCACCCGCGCTGCCCACCCCAGCGGCTACCGCTGGTCCATCGACCCCCTGGACGGCACCACCAACTTCATCCGCAACATCGTCTACTACGCCACCTCAGTGGCAGTTGCCGATGCTGATGGCGTTTGGCAGGCCGGCGTCGTCAACGCCCCTGCCCTGGGCCGGGTGTACTACGCTGCCCGCGGCCACGGTGCGTGGCTGGAGGAGCGGGGCACCGTCACCAGGCTCGACGGACCGGTTCCGGGGCGCGCCGGGCAGATCCTGGCCACCGGGTTCAGCTATGAGCCGGAAATCCGCGTCCAACAGGCTGCGGCCTTCGGTACCCTGATGGACGGCTTTGCCGATGTCCGCCGCCTTGGGTCCGCCGCCCTGGACCTGTGCATGGTGGCGGATGGAACCCATGACGCCTACGGCGAGCGGGGGCTGAACGAGCACGACTTCTCGGCCGGCGCCCTGATCGCGGAGGAAGCCGGCTGCTGGGTGCGCAGGCCACGCCTCACCAGCCCCCTCGACGGCGGCCCCACCGACGACGAGCGCCTGGACGCCTGGACCTGCGCCGCCAGCCTGGAACTGTCCGGCAAGTTCCCGCTCTGAGCTTCGCGCACCTACTGATAGTTCGATCACGGAAAGCGCGTTTCCGCCGGAGGGGAGGCGCGCGGGCTACTACCATTGACGGGTGCACAACCAGTTGACCATCCGTCCCGCCGTCAAGGCCGATTTCGACGCCGTTGCCCGCATCACCGGCGACTCCTACCTGTCCGCCGGCTACTTCGACGACGCCGCCCACCCGTACATGGTCAAGATCATGGACGTTGCGGCCCGCGCCGAGCAGGCCACCATCTGGGTGGCAGAACGGGAAGGAACCGTCATCGGTTCGGTCACCCTGGCGCTGGCCGGGGAACCGTACGCGGACATCGCCCAGCAGGACGAGCTGGAATTCCGCATGCTGGTGGTGGACCCGGCCGTGCAGCGCAGCGGTGCCGGCAAGGCCATGGTGGATGCCATCCTCAGCTATGCGAAAACCCTTCCCGGCATCAAGGGAGTGTCCCTCACCACCGGCCAGGCCTGGGAAAGCGCCCACGGCCTGTACCGCAAGACCGGGTTCCAGCGCGTGCCCGAGCGGGACTGGTTCGTTCCCGGCACCGACACAAAACTGCTGGTTTATCGGCGCGACCTGTAGCAGCCCTACAGTGGTGGCGACCCATTCCAGCTTTGAAAGGCCCACCATGCGCAAAACCTTCGGCAGCGGATCCGTCTGGGAACAGACCCTCGGTTACTCCCGTGCCGTCCAGGTGGACAACACCCTCTACATCTCAGCCCACCGCTGCCAGCGGCGAGGACGGCGTGGTGGGGGATGACTTCTACACCCAGACCCAGTACATCCTGCAGAAACTCGGCAAGGTCCTGGCCGACGCCGGCTTCGCCTACGAGGACGTGGTGCAGTCCAAGCTGTACCTGACGGACATCAGCAAGTGGGAAGAGGCCGGCCGGGCCCACGGCGAAGTGTTTGGCGGGATCCGTCCTACCCTCTCCCTGGTCCACGTGCTCCCGTTCCTGGACCCGAAGATGCTTGTCGAGATCGAACTGGTCGCCCAGAAGAGCGCGTAGTTTTCCTGCCCTACCTTCCCGGCAGGCCGTAGCGGTGCTCCGGCCTGCCGGTGGTGCCGTAGCGGAGCTGGATGTCCACCGCGCCGTCGTCGGCCAGGGACGACAGGTAGCGCTGGGCGGTGGCGCGCGAGACGCCCACCCGGGAGGCCACCTCGGCGGCAGAGTACTGCTCGCCCGGGGCCAGTGATTCCAGCACCGCGGCCTCCGTTGCGGAGCGGGGTTTCGACGACGGCGTGACGTCTCCCGGAATCAGCGACCGTTTCGCGCGTTCCACCGCCTCCTGGTCCAATGCCCCGGGCTGGCCCAGGAGGCGCCGGTAACGGGCGTAAGAGCGCAGCTGCTGCGACAGCGACTCCGACGTGAAGGGCTTGAGCAGGTACCCCAGGGCCCCACGGCGGAACGCCACCCGGACCGACGCCGGATCGGAGGCGGCGCTGAGAATGATCGTGTCCACATCCAACTGCTGGAGAAGGTCCAGGCCGGAGGCGTCCGGAAGGTACACATCCAGGAGCACCAGGTCCGGCCGCAGGCTGTGTATGGCTTGCAGTGCCAGCGACGCCGTGCCAACGGGCGCCAGGGCAAGGAAGCCTGCCACAGAATCCACATAGGCGGCGTGCAGCTTGGCCACGTGGAAGTCGTCGTCCACGATCAGGACCCGAAAATCGTCAGCCATTCTTTTCCTTTCCGGCTTCCCCCGTGGTCTTTAATGTGGGGCTTCCCGCCGTCGTGTGCGGAAGGGTCGCCATGAACACGGCGCCGGGCCCACCCCTGCCCCCGCGTTCCAGCACCTTCACGTCGCCGCCCCGGCGGCGCGCCAACTGGCGCGCCAGCGCCAGCCCAAAGCCCTGCCCGCCGCCGGCACGCACCGGCCCGGAGGCCGTTGTAAAACCTTCGGCAAACACGCTTTCCGTGTCGGTGCCCTCTGCCAACCCGTCACCCGAGTCCGCCACCACCATGTGCAGGGTGCCGCCGTCGTCGCCCGGCTCATCCAGCACCTCCAGCTCAACCCAGCGGTCCCTTGAGGACCCCGCCACGGCGGCGTTGACTGCGTTGTCGATCAGGTTGCCCAGCACGGTGGTCACATCCTGGGCTTCGGTCACCTGCCCGCGGACCAGGGTCTCAGGGCCGATGCGCAGCGCAACCCCGCGTTCGTCCGCTTCCACGCCCTTGGCACCCACGAACGCCTGCAGGTACGGGTCCTGGAGCAGCTCGGCCTGGTCCACCGGGAACTTCAGCGGGCCGGTGGCTGCAAGCCCTGCAAGGTAGTCGCGCGCTTCCTGGTGCTGTCCGATGCCCAGGAAGCCGGCAAGGGTGTGCAGCTGGTTGGCGAACTCGTGCCGCTGGGCGCGCAGCGCGGTGGACATGGTGCCGACGGCGTCGAGTTGCCGCGTCAGCTCCTGCAGTTCCGTGCGGTCGCGCAGCATGACCACCCAGCCAAGGTCCTCCCGGCGGTGCAGGGCCTTGCGCGCATTCACCACCAGCACCCGGCCGCCGGCCACGAGCTCGAGGGCGTCAGGTGTTGAAACCGCGCTGGTGGAAACGCCAGGACCGGCAGTTGCAGACGCCGGCCGGGTCAGGGACTTCAGCTGTTCGGGGACCGGCGCGTCCTCCCAGCGGGATCCGGACAAGTCCGGCAAATCAAGCAGCCGCTGCGCCGCGGCGTTGAAGACGCTGACCCGCCCGTCGGCACTGACGCCGATGACGCCGTCGTCAACGCCCTGCAGCACCGCCACCTGGTCGTGGACCAGCGTGCTGATCTCCTCCGGTTCCAACCCCAGGGTGAGGCGCTGCAGGCGGCGGCGCAGCAGGAATGACCCCAGGATCCCGGCGAGCAGGGCACCCGCGGCCGTCAGGGCAACGGGACCGATGTCGCGCGCCACACTCTGGGCCACGGTTTCCATGGAGTAGCCCACGCTCACCTCGCCCACCACCGTGCTGGTGCCCGGCGCATACACGGGAACCTTCGCCCCGGCGGAAGGTCCCAGCGTTCCGGTGTTCCGGGTGGTGATCTCCTGCCCGGACAATGCCTCGGAAGGATCGGTGCTCACCTTTTCGCCAAGCCGTTGCGGATCCGGATGGGCCAGCCGGATGCCCGTTTCGTCGGTGATCACCACGAACAGCGCCCCGGTCCGGGTGCGCGCCGCCTCCGCCGACGCCTGCAGCGGACCGGCCAGGAGCTCGGCCGGCGGGGGAGTGCCGGGCTTGTCGCTGATGGCGAGTACGTCGGCGCGGACCTCCGGATCGGAGGCCACCGTCCGGGCCAGCGTCAATGCCTGGTTCTCCGCGTCGCTGCCCACCCGGTCGTAGGTCAGCCAGGCGTGAACGGCAGTGCTCAGCAGCACCACCAGCAGCACCACGGCCAGCTGGAGCAGCAGCGTCTGGGTGGAAAACCGCAGCGGCTGCCGGGACGTGGATCGCTGCATTCATCCTCCTTGACGGGTCTGGCGGTGGTGGTTATCAGTGCGAAAGCGCGGTGAGCACAATGAGCAAAATGCTCCCAATAAGCAGTATGCCAATCAATTGAGCCAAAGGCGCTGCCGTGACGGCCGCCACCCTACAGTCTGTAGCACGCATCACAACGCTGTGGTGCTGTTCACAAGAAGGAGCCGGCTGTGCTGGTAATACTTGGATTCGCCATGATCGCGGTTTTCATGGTGCTGATCATGACGAAGAAGTTGACGCCAGTGCTGGCGTTGATCATCGTCCCTACTGTTTTTGGCCTGTTCGCCGGCGCCGGCCTGGGCATCGGCGACATGGTGATGGACTCCATGAAGTCCATGACCTCCACCGCGGCCCTGCTGATGTTCGCCATCATCTACTTCGGCCTGATGATCGACGTCGGGCTCTTTGACCCGCTGGTGAAGTTCATCCTCCGCAAACTGGGCAACGACCCCGCCAAGGTTGTCCTGGGCACCGCCATCCTGGCCGCTGCCGTGTCCCTGGACGGTGACGGGTCCACCACCTTCATCCTCACCACCGCAGCCATGCTGCCGGTCTACCTGCGCCTCAAGATGAGCCCCGTGGTCCTCACCTGCGTGGCCGGCCTGGCCAACGGCACCATGAACATCCTGCCCTGGGGCGGCCCCACGGCCCGTGCCGCCACCGCCCTGAAGATCGACGTCAACGACGTCTTCGTCCCCATGATCCCGTCCCTCGTCGCCGGCCTGGTCGTCGTTTTCGCCTTCTCCTGGCTGCTGGGCCTGCAGGAACGCAACCGCCTCCGCGCCACCGCCCCCGAGATCTGGGGCGTGCCGGACACTGCAGAAGAGTTCGACGGCGGCACCTCCGCAGGTGCCTCCGGAACCGGCGCTTCCGGTACCGGCCGTGGCCGCAAGGGCGGCACCCCCGGCGGAGCAGCCCCCGCCGGTGGTTCGGTGGCAGTCCTGGACCGCACCGAGACCCTGGTGGACGAGCACGACACCGCCATGGCGGACACCGCGCTCGACCCCAACCGCAGCACCCTGCGCCCCAAGCTGTTCTGGTTCAACCTGGCCCTGACCGTCGCCGTCATGGTGGTGCTTGTCGCCAACGTCATTCCGCTGCCGTTCGTGTTCATGGTGGGCGCCGCAATCGCCCTGCTGGTTAACTTCCCCAAGGTCAAGGACCAGGGCGCCCAGCTGATTGCGCACGCACCGTCCATCGTCGCCGTGGTCAGCATGGTCATGGCCGCCGCCGTCCTCACCGGCGTCCTCAAGGGCACCGGCATGGTGGAAGCCATGTCTGCGTGGCTGGTCCAGATCATTCCCACCTCCATGGGCCCGTTCATGGCGGTCATCACCGGTGTGCTCAGCATCCCCATGACGTTCTTCATGAGCAATGACGCGTTCTACTTCGGCGTCCTGCCGGTCCTGAGCGAAACCGCAGCCCACTACGGGGTCGGCGCCGCCGACATGGCCCGCGCCTCCATCACGGGCCAGCCCTTCCACCTGCAGAGCCCCCTGGTTCCGGCCATCCTGCTGCTGGTCTCGCTGGCCAAGGTGGACCTGGGCGACCACCACAAGAAGGTCCTCTGGCGCACCGCCGTCATCTCCCTGGTGATGCTCGGCGTCGGGATGCTTACCGGAGCCATTGGAATCGGCTAGTCTATAGCTGCCCGTGCTCCTGTCCCCGAGGCAGGCCGGGTATCGAAGGTGCCCGTCTGACGCCCGCTGGGGGATGTCAGACGGGCATCTGCGTTTCCGCACTAGACTGGATCGGAAAACAATTCGAACTTTGCAGGGGAGATCCATGGCTGCGATCAACCGTGACGACGTCGCGCATCTCGCGCGGCTCGCTCACATCGAGATGAGTGCCGAAGAGCTGGACAGGATGGCCGGCGAGCTCGCCGTCATCGTGGATTCGGTCAAGTCCGTCAGCGAGGCCGCGGGGGACGACGTCCCGGCCACCTCGCACCCCATCCCGCTCACCAACGTGTTCCGCGACGACGTCGTGGGCCACACCTTCACGGCGGAACAGGCTCTCTCCGGCGCCCCGGACTCCGATGACAACCGTTTCAAGGTCCCGGCCATCCTGGATGAGGCATAGACATGACTGACAAGACCACCAGCGGCGACATCCTGATCCGGCTTTCCGCCGCGCAGCTTGCCGAGAAACTCCACGCCGGCGAAGTCACCGCCGTCGAAGCCACTCAGGCCTACCTGGACCGCATCGCCGCCGTCGACGGCCAGGTCAACGCCTTCCTGCACGTCAACGCCGAGGAAGCGCTCGCCGTCGCCGCAGAGGTGGACGCCATCCGCGCCGCCGGCGGTGCCGAAGCCGAGGCCCTGCACTACCTGGCCGGCGTTCCCATCGCCGTGAAGGACCTGATTGTCACCATCGGCCAGCCCACCACGGCGGGCTCGAAGATCCTCGAAGGTTGGCACAGCCCGTACGATGCCACCGTCGTCGAGCGCCTGCGTGCCGCCAAGATGCCCATCCTGGGCAAGACCAACCTGGACGAGTTCGCCATGGGCTCCTCCACCGAGCACTCCGCCTACGGCCCAACCCGCAACCCCTGGGACCTGGACCGGATCCCCGGCGGCTCCGGCGGTGGCTCCGCTGCCGCCGTCGCCGCTTTCGAGGCACCCTTGGCCCTGGGCACGGACACCGGCGGCTCCATCCGCCAGCCCGGCGCCGTCACCGGAACCGTTGGTGTGAAGCCCACCTACGGCAGCGTTTCCCGCTACGGCGCCATCGCCATGGCATCCTCCCTGGACCAGATTGGCCCCGTCACCCGCACCGTCCTGGACTCCGCGCTCCTGCACCAGGTCATCGGCGGGCACGATCCCCGCGACTCCACCTCGCTGCCCGAACCCCTCGCAGACCTCGTTGCCGCCGCGAAGACCGGCAACGTGGAGGGCCTGCGGATCGGCATCATCAAGGAACTGCACGGCGAGGGCTACCAGGCCGGCGTCGAAAACCGCTTCAACGACGCCCTGGAGCTGCTCAAGGAGGCCGGCGCGGAGATCGTGGAGGTCTCCTGCCCCAACTTCCAGTACGCCCTGGGCGCCTACTACCTGATCATGCCGTCCGAGGCCTCCTCCAACCTGGCCAAGTTCGACGGCGTCCGGTACGGCCTGCGCGTCCTCCCCGAAGAGGGCCCCATGACCATCGAACGCGTCATGGGTGCCACCCGCGCCGCCGGCTTCGGCGACGAGGTCAAGCGCCGCATCATCCTGGGCACCTACGCCCTGTCCGCCGGCTACTACGATGCCTACTACGGCTCTGCCCAGAAGGTCCGCACGCTGGTGCAGCGGGACTTCGAGGCCGCCTTTGAAAAGGCCGACGTGCTGATCTCGCCCACCGCCCCCACCACGGCGTTCCCGCTCGGCGAAAAACTGGACGATCCGCTGGCCATGTACCTCAACGACGTCGCAACCATCCCCGCCAACCTTGCCGGCGTCCCCGGCCTGTCGCTGCCCGGCGGCCTGGCCGACGAAGACGGGCTGCCCGTTGGCATCCAGCTGCTGGCCCCGGCCCGCGAAGACGCCCGCCTGTACCGGGTGGGCGCGGTCCTGGAATCGCTGCTCGAAGCCAAGTGGGGCGGCCCGCTGCTGGCGCAGGCTCCCGACCTCGCCGCTGCCGGAACCCTCGAAACCCAGGAGGCAAAATAATGAGCACTGACGACATCCTGAGCTTCGAAGAGGCCATGGAGAAGTACGATCCCGTCCTGGGGTTCGAGGTCCACGTGGAGCTGAACACCAAGACCAAGATGTTCTCTTCTGCCCCGAACGTCTTCGGCGACGAGCCCAACACCAACGTCAATGAGGTGGACCTCGGCATGCCCGGCGTCCTGCCCGTGGTGAACCGGACCGCGATCGAGTCATCCATCAAGATCGGCCTGGCGCTGAACTGCAAGATCGCCGAATCCTGCCGCTTCGCCCGGAAGCAGTACTTCTACCCGGACACTCCCAAGAACTTCCAGACCTCCCAGTACGACGAGCCCATCGCGTACGACGGCTACCTGGATATCGAGCTTGAGGACGGCACCGTGTTCCGCGTGGAGATCGAGCGCGCGCACATGGAGGAGGACGCCGGCAAGCTGACCCACATGGGCGGTGCGACCGGCCGCATCCACGGCGCCGACTTCTCCCTGGTGGACTACAACCGTGCCGGTGTTCCGCTGGTGGAAATCGTCACCAAGCCCATCGAGGGCGCCGGGTCCCGCGCACCGGAGCTGGCCAAGGCGTACGTGGCCGCTGTCCGCGAGATCGTGAAGAACCTGGGCGTCTCCGATGCCAAGATGGAACGTGGCAACGTCCGCTGCGACGCCAACGTCTCGCTGCGCCCGCACGGCCGCGAACGGTTCGGCATCCGGTCCGAAACCAAGAACGTGAACTCGCTGCGTGCCGTCGAGCACGCTGTCCGCTACGAAATCCAGCGGCACGCCGCCGTCCTGGACTCCGGCAACCCCGTTGTCCAGGAAACCCGCCACTGGCACGAGGACACCCGGACCACCACCTCCGGCCGGCCCAAGTCCGACGCCGACGACTACCGCTACTTCCCGGAACCGGACCTGGTTCCCGTGGTCGCCTCCCGGGAATGGGTGGAGGAACTGCGTGCAACCCTGCCCGAGCCGCCCGCCGAGCGCCGCAAGCGGCTCAAGGCCGACTGGGGCTACTCGGACCTGGAGTTCCGCGACGTGGTTAACGCCGGCGTCCTGGACGAGATCGAGGAGACCATTGCCGCCGGCGCCTCCGCATCCGTGGCGCGCAAGTGGTGGATGGGCGAGATCGTGGGCCGCGCCAAGGCCGCCGATGTTGACCCTGGCCAGCTGGGCGTCAGCCCCGCCACCGTCGTGGAGCTGAGCCGGATGGTGGAGGCCGGCAAGATCAACAACAAGATGGCCTCCCAGGTGCTGGACGGCGTGCTCGCCGGTGAAGGTACCCCGGAAGAGATCGTCGAAAAGCGCGGCCTCGCCGTGGTGTCCGACGACGGCCCCCTCCTGGAAGCCATCGACGCCGCACTCGCCGCGCAGCCCGACGTCGCGGAGAAGATCCGCGGCGGCAAGGTGCAGGCCATCGGTGCGATCGTGGGCGGGGTCATGAAGGCCACCCGCGGCCAGGCCGACGCAGCCCGCGTCCGTGAACTGATCCTGGAGAAGCTGGGCGTCACCGTCTAGCAGGTCCACCCGACTGGGTCGCAGTTGTTGTCGTTTTGAGCCCTCATAACGACAACAACTGCGACCCAGTTGCGCTTTAAGTACTCAGATGCCTGCCGCTGAAAGTACCCGTGGTTGAGCGTGCACCGCCGCACTTACACTGGAGGCCACGGGGCGCTGATGCCCCCGGCTTTGAGCTGCGGCGCGAGCGTGCGGGAGGAACAATCATGGTGGTCCGGGAACCAATGAGGGTGCGCAAGGCGGCGCTTGCCGGGGCGGTGGCCCTGGCGCTGACCGGGACGGGGGCTGCCCTTGCCTGGTCTGCCACCGGCACGCCCACACCGTCGCCCTCGCCGTCGCAGTCGGCGCCCGGAAATTCAGGCGAGGCGCCCGGGCAGAATAAGCCGGGCAAAGTCCAGCGTTCCCAGCCCCTCCATGGCGAGGAGGTAGTCAAGAACTCGGACGGCTCCTTCCAGACCATCCTGGAACAGCGGGGGACCGTCGAGTCCGTCAGCGACTCGGCCATCACCGTCAAAAGCGAGGACGGCTTCACCCAGGCCTACACCGTCAACGACGACACGAAGATCACCAGGATTCCTCCGGCCGCCAATCCCGGTGCAACGCCCAGCCGTGGCGCAACGCCCAGCCCTGGAGCAACGCCGAATCAAGGCGCAACCCCCAGCCCCGGAGGAAAGTCCGACGACGGCAAGCGGCTCAAGCCGACGGACGGAACCATCGCGGACATCGCGGCAGGGGACACGGTTCGCATTGCAGGCGTCAAGGACGGAGACACAGCCACGGCCAGGCGGATCGTGAAGGGCGCCGGCGACAAGCCCGGCCTTGGGCTGGGACGCGGTTTGGGACACGCACCTGGACTGGAACATTCACCCGGACTTGGGCATGGCAAAGGAATGGGCCGGGGCAACGGCAATGATGACCAGGGAGCGTAACTCCGGCAGATTCCGGGCATGCCCGCCTTCCGGGGCGGAACCCCCTTTCGCATAGGGCTGTTCAGCCCTGGCGCACCAGGCCCGCCATGATGTCCTCCAGCGCCTCGCAAACCATCACCACGGACCGCCGCTTCAGGTTCTCCGGCCGGGCCAGCAGGTCGATCCTGCGCCGAGTGCTGATCCCCTCCAGCGGGCGCAGCACGATGTCGGGATTGAGGACCGGACCCGCCGTGTACCTGGGCAGCAGCCCCACCACGCCACCGGTGGCCACAAGCGCCGCCACGGTGGAGTAGTCGTTGATACGGTGGACGATGTTCGGCTCCCTGCTGGAAACGGCTGCGACGGCGGCAAGGACATCGGCGGGGGAGTAACCGGGGTGGCTGGTCACCCAGGGCTCGGCGCCGACGTCGTCCGCCGTCACCGCATCCTTCCGTGCCAGGGGGTGGTTGACCGGCAGTGCCACGTCCAGGGGCTCGTGCGCCAGCGGGATGACGGCAACCCGTTCCGCCGGCCACCGCGGACTGTGGTCCATGCGGTGCGCCAGCACCAGGTCATAGCGGGCAGTGAGGGCGGGAAAGTCCTGCTGGGCAACATCCTCGTCAGACAGCTCGATCCGCGGATGCTCGGGCCGGTCCAGCATCCTGGCCAGCGGCGCGAACAGGGCCTGTCCCGCGCTGTGGAACCCGCTGACCGTCACCCGGCCGGCGGGAGATCCATGATACGTTCCCAGCGCACCGCGGGCCTCGGCCATGGCGCTGACGACGGCGGCACCCGCGTCGGCTAGGACCTGGCCGGCCTCCGTGAGCACCAGGTTCCGGCCCTCCTTGCGCGTCAGCGGCACCTCCACGCTGCGCTGCAGATGGGCCAGTTGCTGCGACACTGCCGACGGGGTCACCATGAGCGTATCGGCCACCGCTTTCACGCTGCCCAGGGCACCCAGTTCCCGCAGGATTTCGAGCTGATGAACCTCCATGGCTCCAGTCTATTCATTAGCTACTGCTACATCGTTGATTGAGAAAAATCCTGTTGTGCTAACGCTTCAGCAGGGCTTCAATGGGGATGACATACCCCGCAAACGTGAACCCCAATCAGTAAGGACGCCAATGAAGGCCCTGTACAAGGCCGGCCCGCACGCCGGTTTCGAGCTCGTAGACCGGCCCGAACCCGGGGCCGGTCCGGCGGACGTGAAAATCCGGGTCATGACCACGGGCATCTGCGGCACCGACCTGCACATCCAGTCCTGGGATTCCTGGGCGCAGGGGATCATTGAGGCTCCCCTTATCGCCGGGCATGAGTTCTATGGCGAAGTGGTGGAGGTGGGCGAGGACGTCCGCGAGGTCAAGGTAGGTGACCGGGTCTCGGGCGAAGGCCATGTGGTGTGCGGTATCTGCCGTAACTGCCGGGCAGGACGCCGCCAGATGTGCATCCACACTGTCAGCGTGGGTGTCCAGCGTGACGGTGCCTTTGCCGAGTACGTGGTGATCCCCGAAACCAACGCCTGGGTCCACCACGACCCCTCAGTCACGCCGGAGCTTGGCGCGATCTTCGACCCGTTCGGCAACGCCACCCAC
Source organism: Arthrobacter sedimenti (assembly GCF_042652025.1). NCBI lineage: Bacteria > Bacillati > Actinomycetota > Actinomycetes > Micrococcales > Micrococcaceae > Arthrobacter > Arthrobacter sedimenti. The sequence goes on from NZ_JBHSDQ010000002.1 coordinate 419,180, forward strand.
ACCGCGCTGAGCTTCCCCCTGGTGGGCGAGGACGTGCTGATCACCGGCGCCGGTCCCATCGGACTCATGGCCATCGCTGTCGCCCGCCACGCAGGCGCACGCAAGATCGCCGTCACGGACATCTCCCGCCCGCGGCTGGACCTGGCCCGGCAGCTCGGCGCGGACCTTGCCATCGACGTCTCCACTACTCGGGTGCGCGACGCCCAACGTGAGCTGGGCATGCGTGAAGGCTTCGACGTCGGAATGGAAATGTCCGGCCATCCCTCCGCGCTGCCTGAGATGATCGACAACATGAATCACGGCGGCCGGATCGCCATGCTGGGACTGCCCAGCCAGGAGATCACCATCGACTGGGGCAAGGTGGTCACCCACATGCTCACGCTCAAGGGCATCTATGGCCGCGAGATGTACGAAACCTGGTACGCCATGAGCGCCATGCTCTCTTCCAATCCGGTCCTCCACGCCGGGATTTCCGCCGTGGTCACGGACACGCTGCCCGCAACGGACTGGGAGAAGGGCTTTGAGATTGCCCGCAGCGGCGTGGGCGGCAAAGTTGTCCTCGACTGGACCCGACTCTAAGACCCGACGGTAAGGAACCCCATGTACACCTCCATGAAGGACCAGCTCCACGACGAGCTGGAAGAAATCCGCACAGCCGGGCTCTACAAGACCGAACGCAGCATCAGCTCGCCGCAGTCCAGCCACATCACCGCCGGGCAGATCGGCGGCCCGGGCGCCGACGTGCTGAACTTCTGCGCCAACAACTACCTGGGCCTGGCGGACCACCCGGACATCATAAGTGCCGCAAAGGCCGCCATGGACGAGCGCGGCTTCGGCATGGCCAGCGTCCGTTTTATTTGCGGCACCCAGGACCTGCACCTGGAGCTGGAAGCCAGGGTCTCCAAGTTCCTGGGTACCGAGGACACCATCCTGTTCTCCAGCTGCTTTGACGCCAACGGCGGGGTGTTCGAGTCCCTCTTTGGGGCCGAGGACGCCGTGATCTCCGATGCCCTGAACCACGCATCCATCATCGACGGAATCCGCCTGTGCAAGGCCAAGCGCTACCGGTACGCCAACCGGGACATGGCCGAGCTTGAGGCCCGCCTGCAGGAGGCACAGGACGCCCGGCGGAAGATCATTGTCACCGACGGGGTGTTCTCCATGGACGGATACCTGGCTCCGCTCAAGGAAATCTGCGACCTCGCCGACAAGTACGGCGCACTGGTGATGGTGGACGACTCCCACGCCGTGGGTTTCATGGGTGCCACCGGTGCCGGTACCCCGGAACACGCCGGTGTCAGTGACCGCGTGGACATCTACACGGGTACCTTTGGCAAGGCGCTGGGCGGAGCCTCCGGCGGTTACGTGTCCGGCCGCAGGGAGATCGTCGCCATGCTCCGCCAGAAGGCGCGGCCCTACCTGTTCTCCAACTCCCTCGCTCCCGCTATCGTGGCCGCCACCCTCAAGGCGCTGGACCTGGTGGAGAAATCCGGTGACCTGCGACGCCGGCTGTTCGAAAACGCCGAGCTGTTCCGCCGCCGCATGACCGAGGAGGGGTTCGAACTGCTCCCCGGTGAGCACGCCATTGTCCCGGTGATGTTCGGTGACGCCGTGATGGCCGCCAAGGTGGCCGACCGGATGCTGCAGCACGGCGTCTTCGTCACCGCCTTCAGCTTCCCCGTGGTTCCGCGCGGTGCCGCAAGGATCCGGGTGCAGCTTTCAGCCGCCCATTCAGCGGGCGACGTCGAAGCTTGCGTGCGTGCCTTCGTCGCCGCCCGCGCCGAGGCGGCAGCCTGACAGTAGTTTCGGATAGCCCGGCGGTTCCGGCGAACAGCCGGCAGGCAGGGAGAGCCGACAGGAATAAGCTTTGTGAGGACCCAACGACGCGGACAGGAGTGATCAATGGCAGCTCGTTACGATGTCCTGATTGTGGGCGGGGGCATTGCCGGCCTCTCCCTGGCGTCCGCGCTCGCGGGCCGCTGCAGTGTTGTGCTGGTGGAGGCGGAGCAGGAGTTGGCGTACCACACGTCCTCCCGCTCGGCCCGGCAGCTGATCCCCAGCTACGGACCGCCGGTGGTCCAGGAACTCACTGTCCGGACCCTTGAGCTGCTCGCGGCACGGGACGCGGAGCTCCCGGAACCGGTCCTGACGCCGCGCAGCTTCATGCTGATCGGCTCCGAGGCGGAAGTGGCCGCGGAAGCCAGCGGCCACATGCAGCCCATCACGGTTGAGCGTGCCTTGGAACTGTGCCCTGCCCTGAAGCCTGGAACCTTTGCCGCCGCGGGACTCGATACCGGATCCTTTGGCTGCAACGCACCCCTGCTTCTGGACGAACACCGCAAGCGGGCGCTCGCCGCCGGCGCCGACATCGTCACTGGAGCCCGGGTCCATTCGGCGCAACGGCTGGGTTCCGGCTGGCAGGTTGGTGCCGGCGCCGAGGGGTTCGAGGTGGGTGTGCTGGTCAACGCTGCCGGAGCGTGGGCGGACGAGCTCGCGGTGCTCAGCGGCGTCGAAAAGCTGGGCCTGCAGCCGTACCGGCGCACTGCGGCGATTGCCGCCGTGGAACGTCCCCTTCCGGCTGCCACTCCGATGGTGGCTGCGGCCGACAACACGTTTTATTTCCGTCCTGACGGCCGGGACGTGCTGATTTCGCCGTCCGAGACCGTTCCCAGCGGCCCCGAGGACGCACGCCCGCGGCCCGGAGATGTGGAACGCCTGGTGGAGAAGCTCAACGCCTTCACCAGCCTGGGAATTACGGCAGTCCGCCGGGCCTGGACCGGGCTGCGCACCGAAGCGGCAGATGGGATTCCGGTAGCGGGGTTCGATGCCGAAGCGGCAGGCTTCTATTGGCTTGCAGGGCAGGGCGGCTATGGGTTCCAAACCTCGTCAGCCCTGGCGGAATTCGCGGCGTCCCAGATCCTTGCCGGGCAGGACCCGTCCGGAGGTACTGCTTCCTTTGGTGGCGCCGCCGACGGTCCGGTATCCCGGACAGCGCAGGCCCTGGCAGCCACGCGCTGGTCCATCCGGCGTTGAAGAATGGTGCAATGAGCACCCTGATCACCAACATCGCCGAGCTGATGACGCAGGACCTTGAGCACCGGGTCCTGAAGAATGCGGCGGTAGTCGTCGAGGGGGAACGGATCTCGTGGATCGGCGCCGCAGCCGATGCACCTGCAGCGGATGACGCCGTCGACGCCGGAGGCCGGGCCATGCTGCCAGGCTGGGTGGACTCGCACAGCCACCTGCTGTTCGCCGGGGACCGCACCGCAGAGTTTGAGGCCCGGATGGCGGGGGAGGCCTACGCGGCCGGTGGCATCGCCGTCACCATGGAAGCCACGCGCGCCACCTCCGATTTCGACCTCACCCGGCTGGCGATGGGCCGGGTCGCCGAGGCCGTCTCGCAGGGAACCACGTACCTGGAAACCAAAACCGGCTACGGCCTGGATGTGGAGAATGAGGCCCGGAGCGCCCGCATCGCCTCCACCGTGGCAGACCAGGTGACCTACCTCGGCGCCCACCTGGTTCCCAGCGGCCAGAATTCCGACGAGTACACGGACCTGGTCTGCGGACCGATGCTCGACGCCGTCCGTCCGTACGTCCAGTGGGCCGATGTCTTCTGCGAAGAGGGCGCATTCACCGCGGAACAGTCCCGGCGCGTGCTGCTGGCCTGCCGCGATGCGGGCCTGGGCCTGCGCGTGCACGGCAACCAACTGGGTGAAGGGCCGGGGGTGCAGCTTGCCGTGGAACTGGGAGCGGCGAGCGTGGACCATGTGAACTACCTGGCGGAGCAGGACGTGAAGGCCCTGGCAGCCTCCTGGTCCGGGTGGGACGGTGTTAGCGGCGCGGGTGAACGGGGCACTGTGGCCACCTGCCTCCCTGCGTGCGACCTCTCGACCCGCCAGCCGCTGGCTCCTGCCCGCGAGCTTCTCGATGCCGGAGTGCAGGTGGCGCTTGCCTCCAACTGCAATCCCGGCACCTCCTACACCAGTTCCATGGCGTATTGCGTGACCACTGCCGTCCTCCAGATGCGCCTGAGCGTGCACGAGGCAGTCCGCGCCGCCACATACGGTGGCGCCCTGGCGTTGCACAAGGACACCGGGCGGGATGCGGACGGTGAACGCGCCGTGGGGTCGATCGCGGTCGGGCACCGTGCGGACCTGCACCTCCTGAACGCGCCCTCCGCCACGCACCTCGCTTACCGCCCGGGCATGCCTTTGACGTACGCTGTGTGGCGGGCCGGAGCCCGGGAGCGGTAGCACCAGCATCCCGATGTGCTCCTTTCTGATCGTATGCCGTAGGTTAGAATCAGAAAACGTCATCAGGAATGGTGGCTGAATGATCGGAAGGGCCCCTTGCATGACGCGCACTGACCGGCTTACGGCGATCCTCGACCTGCTGGCCAAGAGCGGCCAAGTGGAGGTTGACGAGATTGTCAGCACCCTCAATGTTTCCCCGGCCACTGCCCGCCGCGACCTGGACAGCCTTGCCAAGCGCCGGCTTTTGACCAGGACCCGGGGCGGTGCGACCACCGGTGCCCTGGCCTACGACCTGCCCGGCCGCTACAACCGCGACGACCATGCCGAAGCCAAGGAACAGATCGCGCAATGCGCCTCTGCCTTGATCCGTCCGGGGGCAGTCATCGGGCTCTGCGGAGGCACCACCAGCACGGCGCTTGCACAGATCCTGGCTACGCGGGAGGACCTGAACGCCCCCTCCAACCAGCCCACACTTACCGTGGTGACGAATGCGATCAACATTGCGGGCCAGTTGGCGGTCCGGCCGAACATCAAGGTGATGGTCACGGGCGGGATCCTTAACCCGCGGTCCTACGAACTGGTGGGGCCCTATACGGACATCATCATGCAGAAGGTGGTGCTGGACATCGCTTTTATCGGCGTCAACGGCATCGATCCCGAGGTTGGCCCCACCAACACGGGGGAGGGGGAGGCTTCCGTCAACGCCCTTTTAGCATCCCGCGCCCGCGTGTCCTATGTCATCGCGGATTCCTCCAAGGTGGGAGTGCGCGCCTTCGCCACCATGGACGGTTATGACTTCAACAGGTTGATCACAGACGCCGGCATTTCTGCCCGCGACAAGGCTGCGTTCGAGGCCAACGGCACGGAAGTGATCGTCGCGCCCGCCTGACGTTGCGGAGAGACTGGGTGCACCGGCAGTTCCATCAGGCTGGATCCAGAAACTGAAGGCAAGATGGGAACATGCTGGTTCCCTCCCGCCGTCGCCTGCGGCTCGAAGTCTGGATCGTCCTGGGCCTGTCCCTGGGCCAGTCGGCTGTCTATTCCGTGGTGCAGCTGCTCGACAAGATGACCCGGGCTCCTTTGGCCGAGGGGACGTCCACCCTGAACCGCTCGCAGAGCACGCGGGAGTACTTCGACCTGACGTACCAGCTGCTGGACATCATCTTTGCGCTGGTGCCGGTGCTGCTGGTCCTCTACTTCCTCACCGACCAGCGCCAGGCCGTGCCTGGCAAAGCGGGCAACTCCGGCTCCGCTTTCCGGAAGCTTGGCTTCAACTTCGCCCGGCCGGGCAAGGATCTGCTGCAGGGCCTGGGGCTGGCTGCCCTGATTGGCATACCTTCGCTGGGGCTTTATGCGGCGGGCCGGGCCCTGGGCATTACCACCGCCATCATTCCGAGTGCGCTTGATGCCTACTGGTGGACCGTTCCCGTCCTGATCCTGTCGGCTGTGCGCCACGCGGTTCTCGAGGAAGTCATTGTGGTGGGCTACCTCATGGACCGCTTCGGCAAGTTCGGTTGGAGTATGCCGCTGGCCATCGCCGTGAGCTCGGTCCTCCGCGGCAGCTACCACCTGTATCAAGGTTTTGGGCCTTTCATTGGCAACGCCGTGATGGGTGTTGTGTTCGCCTGGCTGTACACACGAACCCGCCGGGTCATGCCACTGGTGATCGCCCATGCCCTGCTGGATATCGTGGCGTTTGTGGGTTTCAGCCTCTTCGGCAAGGCCGTTGGGTTGGGTTAGGCAAACCGGCCTTCAGGGTGGGGCGGGCCTGGCGACAAGTCGTGCGCTGGTAGGAGAACGTGTTTCAACTGTCACATTAGCGACAGTAGTAGCCACGAAGCTGCTTCGGGGTCGGGTGGCAGATTGAATGGTTGCGCGTAGAAGTCGTCCCATAGTGGATCTGTGGGGCACAGTCCGCTGGGGTCGAGCAGATTCTCGGCGGGTGGTTCTTCAGGTGGCGGGTCGGGCCAGTTTGGCATGTCCGCGAGTAGTGGCTCCCACTCCAGATCCTCTGCTGCGCGCGCAACAGCCTCCATCGGCAGGATGCCCGCTGGCCAGTGGGTTGGTTCGGTGTCTGGGTGTTCGGGTTTGTAGTGGCGGCCGGTGGGTGAGGTCCAGCCGGGTGGTTCATTGGTGGTCGCCGGGTCCGGTGTCCACTGGCTGTGGTGTTTGAGCCGGTGGTGCTTGGGGCAGAGCTGCGCCAGGTTGCTGACATCAGTACTGCCGCCGTGTTGCCAGGCTTGGAGGTGGTCGGTTTCGTTGTCCGGAGTGCGGTTGGTGCAGCCGGGGAAGGTGCATTTGGCGTCGCGCATCCTGATCCAGCGTTTGATGGACTCGGTGAGCCGGTAGTTCCTCCTCCCGATCTCCAGCGGTGCCCCGTCCCTGGGGTCGACCAGGACCCGGTAGAAGGACTCCGCCCCGTCCGCGACGAGTTTGCGTGCCATCGAGGCCGGGATCGGTCCCACCCCGTCCAGTACTGCCGGCTCATCCGTCGCACCCAGCAGGGAGAGCACCGGCACCATGACCAGGACATCGGCCCGCGGGGCGGGTACCTTCCCGATCTCCCGGACGGGCCGCGAACCGGCAGCGGTGCCGGTCCCGTCGTCGTTACCGGTTCCTTCATCGTTGCTGACCGGCTCGGTTGCTGCAGCGGTGGTGTTGCGGTTGGTCTCCATGGCGTTGCCGGTGCTGAGGAGCAGTGATGCTGCGATGTCGGGGCGGAGTTGGGTGATGGTGCGTGGTTCGTTGGGGCCTTGGAGGCCGCGGGCGGTGGCGGTGGTGCGGTTCCAGATGGCGCAGGCGGTGTCGCCGGGGAGGTGGAGGGAGATCCAGGCCATGCCGTCGCGGTCGGGGGTGTATTCCATGCGCCGGTCGGCACAACCTTTGGTGTGGCGTCTTTCGATGGATTCGGGGTGGTGGCGTTCGCGCCAGCCACGGACCTTAGCCCGGAACCGGGAGGGGACGAGTTCACCCGGGGCTGCGCCGCGGGCGGCGTTGGGTGCGTCGGGGTCGAAGAAATGCGCCACCAACTTCACCGCGCCCTCAGGAGTTAGGCCTTCGGTTTCATCGACGATGACCTTCGCGTGCTGCCAGGACATGTCACCGGCGGCCAGGGCCTCGAAGACGGGTGGGAGGGAGCAAACCTTCCGGGACTGTTCCAGGAACGCCCCGGCGGCGGCGGAGCTGATGGTCAGGACTCCGGCGATTTCCTCCACTACGGACATCTCCGCGTAGGTGCGGTCGTGCAGGGACGCGTCCGGCGGTGTCATGGCCTGCTGAAACCCGACGGCCTCGGCTGAGTCCCGTGCCTTCATCGCGGACAGCCGCGCCTCCAGCCGGGCGATAACTTCGAGCCGTTCCAGCCGGATCTCATACCGCCGCTGCAACACATCAGCACCGGAACCAACAGCAGCAGCACCGGAACCAACAGCAGCAGCACCGGAACCAACAGCTGCACCCGAACCAACAGCAGTGCCGGAGGCCAGGAACCCATCCTCCCGGTCCAAGGCATCAAGAGCGGCCACGGAGGCATGAACGCCTTCCGCACCTGCCCCCACACCCCTGCTGATTCCCATACGAACATCGTCCCTCGAGGCACTGACATTCAAACCTGTCATGCAGACTTACGGCATGGACCGGCGCCCGGGGGCGCGCCAGTCTAGTACCGCGGTCGTACGTTTTCGCCGCGCATGTTCCTTTTCGAGCCCCATATACTCGTCGCGAAAAGGAATATGCGTGGCGCAGGAATATATGTGGTGCGAAAAGGAATAGATGCAGCGCCGGAGCGCGCCAGCCGGAGCACAAAGCCCGCCAGCCGCCGTCGTACGTTTTCTATGCGAAGGTTCCCTGCCGCAGCCCAGACGCCCGGCGCGCGCAAAGGAACATGCATGGCGCAGAAAAATCCGCGGCTCTGACCAGGCGAAAGCAGCCGCTGCTTAAATGAATTCGGCCGCCATGAGGTGGTGACGCCGTTGTCACCACCTCATGGCGGCCGAAGATTATCCGGGCATGGACCCGGCGCACTCATCTCCCAACAAGGGAAGCTGGAGCGTCAGAGAGTGACAGCCCCGTTGGCGGTTTCGAACGTGACCGACAGGATGCCCGGCGTCCCGTGAGGTGCGACCCACTCGACCGCAACGTCCTCAAGCGGCTTCTCCACCGGCTCACCCAGCCACTCGGTGACCCGGGAGGCGGAGCCTGCGATGGTCAGGCAGCTCATCTTGAGGCTGCTCTCGTAGGCGTTGGACGGGTGAAGTGAGGGATCACCCTCCCACTTGAGCATGTACGGGACCTGGGGATCGGCAATGAGGCCCAGGATGCCGATCTGCTTCCAGACCAGCTCGCGCCCGTCCGGGAACTTGCGGTTGCCGTTGACAGCGGAGCGGCCGAGGCGTTCCTCGAAAGGGGCGAGGTCGTCCACTTCGACGCACCAGCCCATCCAGCCGCCGCCTGCCGCGGATCGGGCCCTTACGGCCTGTCCAAACGGTGCCTTGTCCGATGCGGGGTGGTCCAGGACCTCCACAACCTCGAGGTACTTGTGACCGGCGAGCGGGATGATCATATTCCGGGTTCCGAACCGGGGGTGTACCCCGCCCTTCACTGCCTCAACGCCGAGGGCAGTTGCAATACGTTCGGTGGTGGCCGCGAGGCCGTCGTGTTCACAGGCGTAAGAGACGTGATCCATGCGCATGGCAACATCTTGGCACTTTGTGATGCGGCTCTCAGCTAAGGGTACCCTTACTGGATTTGCGCGCACTCAATGGCCATGGGGAGGCCGCCGAAAAGACCATGTTCGTCACAATCCTGTTCACAGCAACAACGCTGTTCCTAGACTTGGCGCAGGTCATGAGTGCCAGCGCCAAGCCCCGGCTCGCTGGCCGGCAACCCTCCATCCGCGGTGGGGTGCCCCGGGTGAAGACTTGGCTGTCCGGCAAGAGTCGGCAGCAAGCGCGGCCCGCACTGCCGGTGAGCATGCCGGGCCCATGTCAAAGGAGATTTGGATGTCCAACGGTTGGTCCTTCGAAACCCGCCAGATCCACGCCGGCCAGGAAGTGGACAGTGCCGCGGGAGCCCGTGCCCTGCCCATCTACCAGACCACGTCCTTCGTGTTCCCTACAGCCGAGAGCGCGGCAAACCGCTTCGCACTGTCCGAACTCGCGCCCATCTACACCCGCATCGGCAACCCGACGCAGGACGCAGTGGAACAGCGGATCGCCAGCCTCGAAGGTGGTTTGGCAGCGCTGCTGCTGAGTTCCGGCCAGGCCGCTGAAACGTTCGCGGTCCTGAATATCGCGGAGGCCGGCGACCACATCGTGGCCAGCCCCAGCCTCTACGGCGGAACCTATAACCTGTTCGCCCACACCCTGAAAAAGTTCGGCATCTCCGTCACGTTCGTGGAGGACCCCGACAACTTGGACCAGTGGCGCAACGCAGTCCAGCCCAACACCAAGCTCTTCTTCGGTGAAGTGGTCTCCAACCCCCGCCAGGACGTCCTGGACATCGAGGGCATCTCCGAAGTCGCCCACCAGGCCGGCGTGCCCCTCATCGTGGACAACACCCTCTCCACCCCGTACCTCATCCGCCCGCTGGAGTGGGGCGCGGACATCGTGATCCATTCCGCCACCAAGTACCTGGGCGGCCACGGCACAGCCATCGCCGGCGTGATCGTCGATTCCGGCAAGTTCGATTTCAGCAAGGACCCGGAACGGTTCCCAGGCTTCAACACCCCGGATCCCACCTACAACGGGCTGGTCTACGCCCGCGATCTGGGAGCCGATGGAGCGCTGGGGGCCAACTTCTCCTACATCCTCAAGGCGCGGGTCCAGCTCCTGCGCGACCTGGGCTCGGCGGTCTCGCCCTTCAACGCCTTCCTGATTTCCCAGGGCCTGGAGACTTTGAGCCTGCGGGTGGAGCGCCACGTTGCCAACGCCACGGAAGTGGCGCGCTGGCTTGAGGCAAGGCACGACGTCGAATCGGTCGCCTATGCCGGGCTGCCGTCCAGCCCCTGGTACGAGCGTGGCCGCAAGTACGGGCCCAAGGGGACGGGCGCCGTCGTCGCCTTCAACCTGGCCGGCGGAGCGGAGGCGGGCAAACGCTTCGTCGACGCCCTGGAGCTGCACTCCCATGTGGCCAACATCGGCGACGTGCGCTCCCTGGTCATCCACCCGGCGTCGACCACCCACAGCCAGCTCTCCCCGGAGCAGCAGGCTGTGGCCGGGGTGCACCCGGGACTCGTCAGGCTTTCCGTGGGGCTGGAACACATCGACGACATCCTCGCCGACCTGGAAGCGGGCTTCAGGGCTGCGAAGAGCGCCTAGACGGGCAAAGTACGACGCCGGGCCTCCGCTCGGGCGGTAAGACGGGGCGGGCAGCAAGCCGGGAAGTCACAACCAGTCACACTCTTGGCCTGGACCGGGGAGTATTTCGTACACTCGATCCAGGTCATGAGTGCCAGTGACAGCCCCGGCTTGCTGGCCGGCAACCCTCCATCCGCGGTGGGGTGCCCCGGGTGAGGACCTGGCCTGCCGGTCAAATGACGGCGGGCAAGCGCGTAGAAGAGGTCTTGCCATGACGGTTACCGTCGCCCCAAAAACCATCCCCGAACACGGAATTGTCCGCTACGCCTCCATCGGGGGACTGGAACTCGAAGCCGGGGGATACCTCCCGGACGTCACCCTGGCCTACGAAACCTGGGGGACGCTCAACGCGGACGCCAGCAACGCCATCCTGATCGAGCATGCGCTGACCGGCAGCACGCACGTAACCCGTGGCGACACGGACGAAGAAGGCTGGTGGGAACAACTCGCGGGCCCGGGCGCCCCCGTGGACACCGACCGTTTCTTCGTGGTGTCCATCAACATTGTGGGCGGCTGCTACGGCTCCACAGGCCCCTCCTCTCCCGCCCCCGACGGATCGCCCTGGGGCTCCCGCTTCCCCCTGGTCACGCTGCGGGACAGCACAGTGGCGGAAGCCCGGCTCGCAGACCAGCTGGGAATCAAGAGCTGGTTCGCGGTCCTTGGCGGCTCCATGGGCGGCGCCCGCGCACTGGAATGGGCAGTGTCGTACCCGGAAAGGGTGCAGCGCTGCGCCGTCATCGCCGTCGGGGCTGCCAGCACGGCAGAACAAATCGCCTTTGCCCAGGCCCAGACCCTGGCCATCCGGCAGGATCCAAACTTCAACGGCGGCGACTACTACGGCGGTCCCTGTCCTGAAGAGGGCCTGGCCCTTGCCCGGCGCATCGCCCACATCACCTACCGGTCCGCCGCAGAACTGGAAGGCCGCTTTGGCCGGTCAGCCCAGGCATCCGAGTCGCCCCTTCAGGGGGAAGTGCTCGCAGCCCGCGGCCGCTACCAGGTGGAAAGCTACCTGGACCACCAGGGCAACAAGCTCGTGAAGCGCTTTGACGCCAACAGCTACATCGCCCTGACCGAGGCATTGATGAGCCACGACGTCTGCCGGGGCCGGGGAACCCTGGCCGAAGCGCTGGCCGCGGCTACTGCACGCTTCTTCGTGGCCGCCGTCGACTCCGACCGGCTCTACTTCCCGTCCCAGTCGCGGGAGCTGGCGCAGGCGCTGCCCGGCGACGTGGACGTCCACGTCATCCAGGCGCCCATCGGCCACGACGGGTTCCTCACCGAAATTGGGCAACTGGGGGCACAGCTGAGGAGCAGCTTCCTGGTCTAGGGCCATCCAGCAAACCGCCAGCAATGTGCATTAGTGCAGATGCCTTCTGCACTAATGGGCGTTGAGGTTGCACGGGCAGGCAGACCATACTCATCGAAGCCGGCTTTCGTGGTGTACATCACACGCGGCTGCCATCGACTGTCCCCGTGGTGTCGACGACGACGCCGAAGGAGTTCGCATGAGTACGGAACGCTCCGCCGCAAGGTTCACCGAGGAAACCGACGTCAAGGCATCAGGCCTGAAGAAAGTGGTGACGGCCTCCATGGCCGGCACCGTCGTGGAGTGGTACGAGTTCTTCCTCTACGCATCGGCCGCCACCCTGGTGTTCGGCAAGGCCTTCTTCCCCAACGCCGGGACCGAACTGGACGGCATCATCGCCGCCTTCCTCACCTATGCCGTGGGTTTCGTGGCCCGTCCCATCGGCGGCATCGTGTTCGGCCACTTCGGCGACAAGTTCGGCCGCAAGCAGCTGCTGCAGCTGAGCATCGTGCTGGTGGGCGTCTCCACCTTCCTGATGGGCTGCCTGCCCACCTTCGCGCAGATCGGCTATTGGGCTCCGGCGCTGCTGGTCATCCTCCGGTTTGCGCAGGGCTTCGCTGTTGGCGGGGAATGGGGCGGCGCCGTCCTCCTCGTGGCAGAGCACAGCCCCAGCAAGTCACGCGGGTTCTGGGCCAGCTGGCCGCAGTCCGCCGTGCCGCTGGGCAACCTGCTGGCCACGGCCGTGCTGTTCGTCCTGTCCTCCACACTGACCCAGGACGCCTTCCTCGGATGGGGCTGGCGCGTTGCCTTCTGGCTGTCCGCGGTGATCGTCCTGATCGGCTACTACATTCGTACCAAGGTCAACGACGCGCCCATCTTCCTCGAGGCCCGCAAGGAAGTGGATGCCGGCCACAAGGGCTACGGCGTGGCCGAGGTCTTCCGCCGCTACCCGCGCGGCGTCTTCACCGCCATGGGCCTGCGCTTCGCGGAAAACATCCTGTACTACCTGGTGGTGACGTTCTCCATCACCTACCTCAAGACCGTGGTGCAGGCCGACACCACGCGCATCCTCCTCCTGTTGCTCCTGGCCCACGCCGTCCACTTCGCCGTGGTGCCCATGATCGGCAAGCTCTCGGACCGCTTTGGCCGCAAGCCCGTCTACATGGCCGGCGCCATTATGGGGGCCACATGGGGGTTCTTCGCGTTCCCGATGATGGATACGAAGAACGACTTCATCATCCTGGCCGCCATCATGATCGGCCTGGTGTTCCACGCCTTTATGTACGCCGGGCAGCCTGCCATCATGGCGGAAATGTTCCCCACCCGGATGCGCTACTCAGGCGTCTCCCTGGGCTACCAGGTGACCTCGATCGTGGCCGGCTCCCTGGCCCCGATCATCGCCGCTTCACTTCTGGGCACCTACAAGTCCTCGGTTCCGGTGGCCGTCTACCTGCTCATCGCCTGCGCCATCACCGCCGTCGCGGTCTTCTTCCTGAAGGAGACCCGCGGCGTCTCACTCCACGACGTGGATGCCGCCGACGCCAAGGGCACCGCCGACCTGTTGGCCGCCGGCAGGAAGTAGGGATCCCATGAAAGCCGCCGTCCTGTACGCAACCGTCCCCGCCACTGGAAATGCCCCCGGTAAGAGCAGCTACGCCGATGACCGGCCGCTGCTGGTGCAGGAGCTCGAGCAGCCGGAGCCCCGCGCCCGTGAGCTGGGGGTTGCCATCACCTATTCGAGCCTGTGCCATTCGGATCTCTCCGTGGTGGACGGCTCACGGGTCCGGCCGCTTCCCATGGCGTTGGGCCATGAGGCGGTGGGGCGCGTAGTGTCCGTTGGCCAGGGTGTGGAGGACGTGTCCGTGGGCGACCACGTGGTGCTGGTGTTCGTGCCCAGCTGTGGCCATTGCCGGGCCTGCCTGGCCGGGCGGCCCGCGCTTTGCCACCGGGCAGCAGAGGTCAACGGTTCGGGGGACCTGCTGCACGGGCCTGCCCTGTTGCGGACGCCGGAGGGAGAGCGCATTAACCACCACCTGGGCGTTTCCGCCTTCGCGGACTATGCAGTGGTTGCGCGGGAATCAGTGGTGGTAATTGACGACGACGTCCCGGACACGGTTGCGGCGATGTTTGGTTGCGCCGTGCTCACCGGAATGGGCGCGGTGTTCAACACGGCGGGAGTCAGCCAGGGGCAGCACGTGGCAGTGTTCGGCTTGGGGGCGGTGGGCCTTTCCGCCGTCATGGCGGCACGCCTGGCCGGAGCTGCCAGCGTGATCGCCATTGATCCGAACCAGGGCAAGCACCAGCTCGCGCTCGACGCCGGAGCCACCGCCGTGGGAACGTCGGAGGATGCAAGGCGGTTGATCGAGGAAGCTTCGGGCGACGGCGTGGATGTAGCCATTGAAGCGGTGGGTTCGGCCGCGGTGATCGCATCCTGCCTGGAGCGGGTCACCCGGGGCGGGGCAGTGGTCGCGGTGGGCCTGCCGCACCCGTCCGCCGAGTTGACCGTCCCGGCCCTCCAATTCGCCGGTGCCGGCAAGCGGCTGCTGGGCTCCTATATGGGTGACGCCGTTCCCGCCCGGGATATCCCGCAGTACCTCGGGTACTGGCGGGAGGGGAGGCTGCCGGTTGAGCTGCTGCACACCGACACGCGGCCACTGAGCGAGATCAACGAGGGCCTGGATGCACTCGCGGCCGGGCAGGTAGTGCGCCGCCTCTTCCAGGCCTGACTCAGCCTGCCAGCAGTCCGGCCCGCTCCTTCAGCTCCTCCTTCAAGGCCGCAATCACCGCCTGCACCCGGGCCGACCGGAGCGACTCCGGACGGGCAACGGCCCAGATAGGGAGCTGGCGCTCAAAGTCGCCTGCCAGGACGGGAACGAAATCCTCCCGGTCCGCCACCATGAAGTTGGGCAGCAGGCCAATGCCGGCGCCCCGGCGGACGGCCTCCACCTGGGCGAAGACGCTGGTGGCCTGGAAGCTTGTCCGGGGCATCGGCAGCTGCGATGACCAGCGGGGGCCCAGCTCCGCCACCTGGAGCGCAGACTCGACGTAAGAGACAAACGCGTGCTGCCCCACGTCGTCGAGCGTTTCCGGCATGCCGTGCCGGGCGGCATAGTCCTGGCTGGCGTAGAGCCGCAGGTAGTAGTTGCTCAGGAAGATGGTCTGTGCGGTGCTGACATCGGCCCGGCCCACCACGATCTCCAGGTCCACCCCGGACCGGTTCTGGCTGACTTTACGGGTGGCGCTGAGCATTTCGATGTTCAGTTGCGGGTTCTGCTGCTGGAGCCGCACCAGCGATGGAGTGACGAACACCGCTCCCACTGCGTCGGTGGTGGCAACCCGGACCAGGCCTGCAAGCGCGCTCTGGTCCTGGCGGATCAGGCCCGAGAGCGAGCCGAGCGTGCTCTCGATCGCCTCCGCCGCGTCCACGGCGGCAGCACCGAGCTGGGTCAGCTCCCAGCCGTGCGGGCTGCGCTCCAGCGTGCGGCCGCCCAGCTGCTTGTCCAGCGCGAGGATCCGGCGCGAGATGGTGGTGTGGGTGGTCCCCAGGCTCTCGGCCACCGCGTTGAACCGGCCGAGGCGTGCAACGGTCAGAAGGATGAGCAGGTCGTCAGGGCTCGGCAGCCGTCTGGAGTCCACGATGGACCTTCCGTTGATGTGCATCAATGCACAGAGTGTCTGTGATTTTTCCCCTTGATTGCACCCTAACACGGTGTGATGGTTGACACAGGCATGCCGGCAAGAGCGCCGGAATGGAAGCAAAGGAGCTTACGCATGGCAGTTATCGGTTGGATCGGCCTGGGCAACATGGGCGGCCACATGTCGGTGAACCTGGTGAAGGCCGGGCACGAGGTCCGCGGGTTTGACCTCAACCCCGCGGCCCTGGACGCGGCTGCAGCAGGCGGTGTCAAGCGGGCCGCGAGCATCGCTGAAGCGGTGGACGGCGCGGACGCCGTGTTCACCATGCTCCCCAAGGGCGAGCACGCCCGCGCAGTGTATCTCGGCGGGGACGGGGTGCTGGCGCACGCGGACACGCGCACGCTGCTCATTGACTCCTCCACCATCGACATCGCCTCCGCCCAGGAACTGCACGACGCCGCTGCTGCCGCCGGCTTCCGTTTCGTGGACGCGCCGGTATCCGGCGGGATGAGCGGCGCGGAGGCCGGAACCCTGACGTTCATGGTGGGCGGTGAAGAAGGTGCCGTCAAAGATGCTGCCGGCTACATCGGTCCCATGTCCGGCAACATTATCCCCACGGGCGGCCCCACCACAGGGCAGGCGGCAAAGATCTGCAACAACCTGATGCTTTTCATCAACCTTGCCTCCACCGCTGAAGGGGCTGTGTTGGCTGACCGTCTGGGCCTGGACAAGCAGGTCTTCTGGAACATCGCCTCGGTCTCCTCGGGGGACTCATGGGCGCTCCGGACCTGGTACCCCGTGCCCGGTGTGGTTCCCACCGCGGCCTCGAACAATGACTTCGCACCCACCTTCACCACCGAGCTCGCCAACAAGGACATCGGACTGGCCGTCAGCGCAGCCGAAGACACCGGCACGCCCCTGGAGATCGGCAAGCACGTCCAGCAGCTGTTTCAGCGGCTTATCGACGCCGGTGAAGCCGGCAAGGACTGCTCCATGATCATCAAGCTCGTGGACGGCTCGCTTGAGGCCGCCGACCGGACGGCGTCCAACACGCAGTCCAACTAACTGCGCCGTCCAACCAGCCCACTGCAAGAACCGCAGGAAAAGAGACTCTTTTGGAAACCATCCCGCACTACATTAACGGCGCCCGCGTCACCGATGCCGACCGTTTCGGTCCGGTCTTCAATCC
Source organism: Arthrobacter sedimenti (assembly GCF_042652025.1). Lineage (NCBI taxonomy): Bacteria > Bacillati > Actinomycetota > Actinomycetes > Micrococcales > Micrococcaceae > Arthrobacter > Arthrobacter sedimenti. The sequence goes on from NZ_JBHSDQ010000002.1 coordinate 435,923, forward strand.
CGCCACCGGCCAACAGGAGAAGCAGGTGGCGCTCGCCTCCGCGGCCCGGACAGAGGAAGCCATCGCGGCCGCCCGCGCCGCGCTGCCTGCATGGCGCGCCACCAGCCTGGCCAAGCGCACCACCATCTTCTTCAAGGTCCGCGAAATCCTGAACCAGCGGAAGTCCGAACTCGCCGCGATCCTGACCAGCGAGCACGGCAAGGTCCTCTCCGACGCGGAAGGCGAAATCGCCCGCGGTCTGGAGAACATCGATTTCGCCACCGGCCTGTCCCACATGCTGAAAGGCGAGCGGTCGGAGCAGGTCTCCAGCGGCATTGACGTCCATTCCATCCGCCAGCCAGTCGGCGTGGTGGCCTGCATCACCCCGTTCAACTTCCCGGCCATGGTGCCGCTGTGGATGATCGGCAGCGCGCTGGCCTGCGGCAACACGGTCCTGCTGAAGCCGAGTGAAAAGGATCCGTCGGCGGCCGTCTTCATCGCAGAGGCCTTCGCCGAAGCGGGGCTGCCGGCAGGCGTGCTCAACGTGGTCCAGGGGGACAAGGAAGCCGTCGACGTCCTGCTTGAGCACCCTGACGTAAAGGCAGTCAGTTTCGTCGGGTCCACCCCCGTGGCCCAGTCCATCTACAAGCGGGCAGCGGAACACGGCAAGCGGGTGCAGGCCCTGGGCGGTGCCAAGAACCACATGGTGGTGCTTCCCGACGCCGACCTGGACATGGCTGCCGACGCTGCGGTATCCGCCGCCTACGGTTCCGCCGGCGAACGCTGCATGGCTGTCAGCGTCCTGGTGGCAGTGGGCAACATCGCCGACGACCTGGTGAAGGCGATTTCCAGCCGCATGGCAGACCTCAAAATTGGTGACGGCACGGATCCCGCCTCGCAGATGGGCCCCCTGATCACAGCGGAGCACCGGGAGCGCGTGGCTTCCTACGTTGCGGGAGCGGAAGGCGAAGGCGCAACCGTGGTGGTGGACGGCCGCTCGCAGCATTTCGACTCCAACGGGTTCTTCATCGGCGTCAGCCTGGTGGACCACGTCAAGCCAGGCATGAAGGTGTACGACGACGAAATCTTCGGCCCGGTCCTGTCCGTGGTCCGCGTGGACACCTACAACGACGCAGTCCGGCTTGTGAACGACAACCAGTTCGGCAACGGCACGGCCATCTTCACCCGCGACGGCGGAGCGGCGCGGCAGTTCGAGTTCGACGTCGAAGCGGGCATGGTGGGCGTCAACGTGCCCATCCCGGTCCCGGTGGGCACATTCTCGTTCGGCGGCTGGAAGAACTCGCTGTTCGGCGACACCCACATGTACGGGCCCGACAGCATCCGCTTCTACACCAGGGGCAAGGTGGTCACCACGCGTTGGCCGGACCCATCCACCTCGGTGATCGACCTGGGCTTCCCGCAGGTGGATTAGCAGGCTGGATTGAACCAGCGGACTCAGCAGATGGATTAACCAAAAAGAAGGTCGGGGACCGGAAACCGGTCCCCGACCTTCTTGCGAAATCAGGCTGGCTAGCCGTTCATGATGTCGCCGCGGCGCTTCATGTACTCCTCCATGGACAGCTCACCATTGCTGTACTGCTGGTCCAGTTCGGCGAGCTTGCGTGCCCGGAACCCCTGTGGCGCCGAGGGCGGAGGGGGAGTGGCAGGCCCGAAGGCCTGGCCCTGCCCCTGCTGGCCCCGGCCTGGCTGCTGGTACCCCTGCCCAGGCTGCTGGTACCCGGGCTGCTGGAACGGCGCTTCCTGCCCAAAGTCCTGTGACCCAGCGCCGAACCGGGGGTCCGGCATGGGCGGCTGTCCGTACTGGTACGGCGGCAGCTGCTGCCCGCCATAGGGTTGCGGCGGCTGGCCCGGCTGCCGGAAGCCGCCGGAGAAGTAGTCCTGCTGGGTGTACCCGTCGCGGGGCTGGCGGTTCTGCGGCCCGCCCGAGCCCGGAAACTGGCCATAGCCCGGGTACTGGTCCGGACCGGGGAACTGGTTCTGCCCCGGGAACTGGCCAGGTCCGGAAAACGGCCCGGGCAAGCCCTGGTCCCGGTCCCTCCGTGCCATGGAGCGGCGGTACGCCCGCATGGCCATGGGGACCACGAAGGACAGGATGATGATCCAGAAAAACAAGCTGCTCACGGTGCCGCGCCTCTCGTGTGTTGTCCTTCCAGCGTAACCCCGGCAGGCCTACTGGCGGCTGGGCTCGGCGGATCCCAGCGGACCCTCGCCGGAACCCAACGGAACGCCCGGGCCGAAGACCGGACCTGGCGTCGGCCGCTTTGCCGTGATGCCGTCCCCGGACGACTGGTGGCGCAGCCGGCGCAGCACCCACGGTACGAAGTATTCGCGCGCCCACACGAGGTCCCCGCTCCTGGCCTCGCGCCAGGTGCGCGGCGGCAGCGGCTTGGGCTGCAGCGGTTCCAGGGAGTGCTCCACGTTGAGCGCGTCCAGCACCATGGCCGCAATGGTGTGGTGTCCCAGCGGGGAGAAGTGCAGGCGGTCCTGGTCCCACATCTGCGGGTCGCTCAGCTGCCGCAGTGACCACATGTCCGCGATCACCGCATCATGCCGCGCTGCAACCGTCCGAAGGTTCTCGTTGTAGATGGCCACCTTGCTGCGGATCCGGCTGAGCACGGAGGAGCCCGTATCCGGCCCGTTGAACAAAACCACCGTGGCTCCGCCCATGGACAGGATCTGGACCACGGAATCGAGCTTCTCGGCCAGCGCGTCGGGATCGCCGCCGGGACGGATCAGGTCGTTGCCGCCGGCGGACAGGGTGACCAGGTCCGGCTTCAGTTCCAGCGCGGGAGCGAGCTGCTGGTCCACGATCTGCTGGAGCAGCCGGCCGCGGACGGCAAGGTTGGCGTACGCGAAGTCCGGCTGGGTACGGCCGAGCTCTTCGGCAACCCTGTCGGCCCAGCCGCGGTGGCCGCCGGGGCTTGAAGGCTCGGGATCGCCGATGCCCTCTGTGAACGAATCACCCATCGCCACATACCGGGTCCAGGGGTGGGAACCGGGGTGCGCGGACGGGGTCTGGATGGCACTTGCGTCAGTCACGGTCCTATCCTGCCTTCCGCCTCGCTGCCTACGCGAACGTAGGTTGTTACTTCCAAGTAACTGGTATGAATGGAAACCATGACTGACGCCGAAGTATTTCCTGCCCCTGTTGTCCTGTGGTCCCATCCGGAAGACCAGCGCGCCGGCAAGCCGCTGCTGGTGCTCCTCCACGGCTACGGCGCCAACGAGCAGGACCTGCTCAGCCTGGCCGACATGCTGCCCGGGGACTTCGCCGTCGCCTCCGTCCGCGCGCCCATCGCCATGGGTCCCGGCTTCACCTGGTTTCCGCTTACCGCGTCGATCGAATACTCGCTGGACCGGGTCAAGAAGGCCTCGGCCTACGTGCTCGACTGGATCGACGCCATCAGGCCCGGCCACCCTTCGGTGACCCTCCTGGGCTTCTCCATGGGCATGGCCATGGCCACCACGCTCCTGCGCCAGCGGCCCACCGACTTTGCCGCCGTCGTCGGACTTTCAGGCTTCGTGGTGGACGCCGCTGGCGACCCGACCTTCAAGGACGACGAGCTGGACGGCACCGTGCCCATGTTCTGGGGCCGCGACCAGCAGGACCCGGTGATCACCCAGGACAAGATCGAATTCACCATGGGCTGGGTCCGCAAGCACGTGAAGCTCACCAAGGTCCTCTACACCGGCATGTGGCACGGCATCAACCAACAGGAGATTGGGCACGTGGGGGAGTTCCTCACCCACGAGGTGCTGAACAAATAGAACGTACGACGGCGGCGCAACAGCTGCCGCCGTCAGTCCGCCTGGGGTGCCACCACCCGGACGGTCTGGCCGTTAACGGTGACGGTGTCCCCGTTGTGCAGCTGCCGGCCGCGGCGGTCGTCGATCTCGCCGTTGACCTTGACCAGCCCGTTCTTGATGAGCTCCGCCGCCTCCACGCCGTCCTCCACGAGGTTGGCGAGCTTCAGCAGCTGGCCCAGCCGGATCATGCTGTCGCGGATGGGGACGTCGTCAATGGGGTTGCTCATAGAGCAATAATGCCTGAACTAAGGTGGATTCAATGACCTCCCCTTCCCGCCTGCCGGTACTCGCAGGCCTGCCCCTGGCCGTGGGCTCCGGCCTTGCCATCCCCGTCCAAGGGCGGATCAACGGGGCGTTGGGGGCGCGGCTCAACGATGGAATCGCTGCCGCGGCCGTGAGTTTCAGCACAGGACTGCTGGTCATGATCATCATCTCCCTGGTGCTGCCGCGAGGCCGCGCCGGCCTGGCAAACATCCTCCCGGCCGTCCGGAACCGGGCGTTTCCCCGGATCTACGTGGTGGCCGGTGCCATCGGTGCCCTGTTCGTCTTTGCCCAGTCCTTCACGGTGGGCATCCTGGGCGTGGCACTCTTCACCGTCGCCACCGTTACCGGGCAGACGGTGAGCGGCCTGCTGGTGGACCGGCTGGGGATCGGCCCCGCCGGAAAGAAATCCGTGACGGGCATCCGCATCATTGGCTGCATCCTGACCATCGCCGCCGTGGCCTGGGCGGTGTCGCCCCGGTTCAGCAGCGGAGGCTCCGGGGACGGTGCGGCCGGGCTGCTGCTTCCCCTGCTCCTGCCGGTGGCGGCGGGCTTCCTCATGAGCTTCCAGCAGGCCATGAACGGTACGGCAACGCTCCACTACGGCACCCCCATCGCGGCCACCCTGGTCAACTTCGTGGCCGGCTGCATCGTGCTGTGGGCAGCGTTCGGGGTGAAGCTGGCCGTGGCCGGCCCCGCCAACCCGCTGCCGGGGGAGTGGTGGTACTACCTGGGCGGCCCCATGGGCTGCGTCTTCATCGGCCTGGGCGCCCTCCTGGTCCGCAGCCTGGGCGTGCTGGTCACAGGGCTGGGCATGATCGCCGGCCAGTTGCTCGGCTCGCTGGCTTTGGACCTGGCGCTTCCCGCGCCGGGCACCATCGTGGCTCCGGCCACGGTCCTGGGAACCCTGCTGACCCTCGGCGCCATTATCCTGGCAACCCTGCCCTGGCCGCGGGGCGCGCTGCGCGGGCAGCGGCCGGTACGCTAGGACACGAGCTTTCCACCGTCTTCCTTCATCCGCCCCGAAGCGTTGCCCGCTGTGCCCAGGCATACAGCAGCCGGGGCCCGAACAACCCGCGGACCGCACCCAGCGGCCCTGTAGAAATTGGAGTTATCCCATGGCAGCAAAATCCGTCCTCGACCAGGTCATTTCCCTCTCCAAGCGGAGGGGCTTCGTGTTCCAGGCCGGTGAGATCTACGGAGGCTCGCGGTCTGCCTGGGACTACGGCCCCCTGGGCGCCGAGCTGAAGGAAAACATCAAGCGCCAGTGGTGGCAGTCCATGGTCCGCGGCCGCGAGGACGTGGTGGGCCTGGACTCCTCCGTGATCCTGCCCCGCCAGGTCTGGGAAGCCTCCGGCCACGTGGAGGTCTTCTCCGACCCGCTGGTCGAGTGCCTCTCCTGCCACAAGCGCTACCGCGCGGACCACCTCGAGGAAGAGTACGAGGAAAAGAAGGGCCGCCCCGCCGAAAACGGCCTGAAGGACATCGTCTGCGCCAACTGTGGCACCCGCGGCCAGTGGACCGAGCCGCAGGAGTTCTCCGGCCTGCTCAAGACCTACCTGGGCCCGGTGGCCAGCGAGGAAGGCTTGCACTACCTGCGCCCCGAAACCGCGCAGGGCATCTTTGTGAACTTCAACAACGTCCTCACCACCTCCCGGAAGAAGCCGCCGTTCGGCATCGGCCAGATCGGCAAGTCTTTCCGCAACGAGATCACGCCCGGCAACTTCATCTTCCGCACCCGCGAGTTCGAGCAGATGGAAATGGAATTCTTCGTGGAGCCCGGCACGGACGAAGAGTGGCACAAGTACTGGATGAACGAGCGCATGGCCTGGTACACCGGCCTGGGCATCCGCGAGGAGAACCTGCGCTTCTTCGAGCACCCCAAGGAAAAGCTCAGCCACTACTCCAAGGGAACCACGGACATCGAGTACCGCTTCGGCTTCCAGGGCTCGGAATGGGGCGAGCTCGAAGGCATCGCCAACCGCACCGACTTCGACCTCTCCACCCACGCCAAGGCCTCCGGCACGGACCTGAGCTACTTCAACCAGGCCACCAACGAGCGCTACACCCCGTACGTGATCGAGCCCGCGGCCGGCCTGACCCGTTCCTTCATGGCGTTCCTGGTGGATGCCTACACCGAGGACGAGGCCCCCAACGCCAAGGGCGGCGTGGACGTCCGCACCGTGCTGAAGCTGGACCCGCGCCTGGCCCCGGTCAAGGCCGCCGTGCTGCCGCTGAGCCGCAACGAGGACCTGTCCCCGAAGGCCAAGGCCTTGGGCGCCCAGCTGCGGAAGAACTGGAACATCGACTTCGATGACGCGGGTGCCATCGGCCGCCGCTACCGCCGCCAGGACGAGATCGGCACCCCGTTCTGCATCACGGTGGACTTCGACACCCTTGAGGACCAAGCCGTCACCATCCGCGAGCGGGACACCATGAGCCAGGAGCGTGTCTCCCTGGACAAGGTGGAGGGCTACCTGGCGGCACGGTTGATCGGCGCCTGAGCATGGCCATCGAATATCGTGAATGGCGCGACGGCGACGACCTGGCGCTCCTGGAAATCTGGGGCGACCCGGACACCGCCCAGGCCCGCCAGTTCCGCGGCGCCCTCGCCGTGTCCTCCAACGCCAGGGACGGCATGCCCTGGCGCCGCTGCATCGTGGCGGAAGACGTCGTTGACGGCGTCGGCATTCCCGTGGCCGCCGGCGTCGTCTATGAAGCCTCGCTGCACCCCGAGCGCCTGTGGACGTACATCGAAGTGGCGAAGGACCATCGCCGCGCCGGCATCGGGGCCAGCCTCCTGACCATGCTGCGGCGCGAAGCCGAAAACGCACCGTCGGGCGTCACCAAACTCCGCGCCAAGGTGGAACCCGGCACGGCGGGTGCCGCGTTCGCTGAAGAGTCCGGGCTGGCGCCGATCCAGCGCTCCCGGCTGGTCATCGTGGAACCCGGAGCCCTGAAGCTGCCCGTCTTCCCGGACAAGGACCACGGCGGCCGCCCTATCGACGGTGAAAACGCCGGTTCCGATGTCGTCATGGACCTGGCCACCGGTTCCGTGGAGCTGACGGACGTGGTGGGCCGGTATTACACCTCCATCCACGGCTGGGACTCCCCGGGCGTCCTGTCCGTTGGACAGGTGCAGAGACTGTTCCTGGACGAGCTCACCGGAGCCCACGGCGCCATCGTCCTGCGGGCCCAGCCGGAATCCGCGTTCGGCCAGGGAGTAGCGCCCAGCAAAAAGGGCCGCATCCGCGCATTCGCGGTCAGCTACGCTGCACCCGCGGACCCGGATGCAGCGCCGGCCCACCTTGACAGCTCCGGTGCAGAGGCAACGGGCGCCGACACCCCCACGGACGTTTTCGTGGGGCATGAGCCATCCCTGGCCGCTGACGACGCCGCCGAAGCCGTCCGCGACATCCTCGCCCTGATCGCCTACCAGCACCCGGTCATGCTGGAACTGGACGATTCCATGACCGCCCTGCGCGCCGCCGTCGAGCCCCTCCTGGAGAGCGGCAAAGCCCGGCTGGCGGGCGCCGAAACCCTGGTGGTTTCGGACTAGCGACTGCCGGTCCACGTCAGCACCGTGCCACGCGCCGTCCCTGTGACAGCGCGTGGCACTGCCGCTTAAGCAGGCTACTTCGGGCGGGGAGCACGACGGCGGCCGGCGGCTGCGTCGGCCGCGTCCAGCAGTTGCCGCTCGGCGTCCGTAGGGGCGCTGCCACCCAAGTGCGCGGGCATCCACCACGCCCCTGGTCCGGGCTGAAGCGGAAAAGCGGCGATGCAGCGGTCAATCCCCGTCTGGAGCGTGGTGCGCAGCTTCTTCGTGGCAGCGTCCACATCAACGTCCGGCGGATACACTATCGGCACGCCAACCCGGACCTGGATGGGAGCCTGCCAGCTGCGCCGCAGGGAGAAGCCATGGCCGCGGGTCAGGATCCGATGTGCGCCCCAGACGGCCACCGGGATAACCGGGACACCGGCCTCCGCCGCCATGCGTACAGCCCCCGTTCGGCACTCGCGGACCGTGAAGCTGCGGCTCACTCCCGCTTCGGGGAATACCGCCAGGTACTCGCCGGCGCGCAGCTTGGCCACGGCGGTGCCGTAGGCGTCGGAGCGGTCGTTGTATCCCACCACCACCTGGCCGGAGGCGCTGATGGCGGGGCCGGCCAGCCAATGGTCCGCCGCGCCCTGGTGGACCAGGAACCGCAGCTGGGCACGGCTGCGGTTCCACAGGAGCAGCTCAAGGACGGCGAAGTCCAGGTAGCTGAAGTGCGTGACGGCGAACACCGCGCCGCCGGGGGGCACCTGCCGGGACGGGCCGGCCGGGGGTGGTGCCCCCGGGAGGTGCTCCAGGCCCTCTGCGCGGATGTCCAGCTGCAGGGCCCAGCGGAGGAACAGCCCGGTGCGGACGATCAGCCGGTAGAAGCGGTCGCTGGATGGGGGACGCCAGGGCATGGCCGGGCGGCCTAGAGGGTGACCTGGACGGAGGTGTCCGGCAGCAGCTCGGTGAAGGCCCGCGGCGGTTGGACCGCCGCCCCTGTGCTCTCGGCGAAGGACTTGATGACAAAACCGGTGGCGAGGGTGTGCCAAATACGGACCTTGCGGAGCATGAAGTGCCCCACGCCCCTCAGGGACACGTACTGCATGCTGGCTGCGTCCGAAGCGGCGCGCCGGGCGAAGGCAAGGGACTGCGTGGGGCTGGTCATGTGGTCCGTGGTCCCGTGGATGATCAGGACCTTCCGGCCCCTAACCCTGTCCGCAGGGGTTTGCGGGTCCAGCCAAGGGGCCAGCGCCACCACAGCCTCCACCTGCGGATGGTCCGCGGCGCACACGGCGGTCAGGCCGCCCATGGAGTGGCCCAGCAGGAACACCGGAACATCGGGGTGGCGTTCTGCGATCTGCCGCAGCGCCCACCGTGCGTCCTGCAAGGGGGACATGTCGGGCCCGTTCCAGCCGCGGACGCTGTTGCGCAGGGACCACACGGCCAGCCCGTGTTTACGGCCCGCGCGGTGCAGGTGCCGGGCGAAGGGCACCATACGCGCCGGGCTCAGATGCCGCGCCTCCACGGGATCCCGGCTGTGGGCCTTGCCGCCGTGCAGGACCAGGACCACGCCCTTGGTGTCACCGGAGGCATCCAGGACGCTGAGTACGGGCTGGTGGGCGGAAACGTCCGGCACCTGCCCGGCCTGCACACCGCCCTTCCCAGGTGCTCCATTGCTGCCGCCCCCATGCCCACCACGGTTGTCCATGCTTGGCTCCTCCCCATCCCGATGGTCCATTTATCAAACCCTATGGCGCCGCACGTAGAGTTCAACCATGAGGTTGTACTGCTGATGGGCGCCGGTCACTCCCACGCTTCCTTGGATCATTCGGAGCCGACGCCCCAGGCGATGGCTGCCCGCAGCAAAGCGAACCGCATCCTGGCCTTAGTGCTGATTCCCGTGGCGCTGCTGACCCTGGCCGGGATGGCCGCCCTCTGGCCCTCCGGGAGCAAGGAGGGCATCTCGCTCGCCAACCCGTACTCCACCGCGCCCGGGGTCACCTTCGATACGGGCACGATCCAGAGCGTGCTGACCGGGAGTTGCATGCAGGGATCCGGGCAACAGGGTCCAACTCAACAGGGCACGGGTCAACAGGGGTCCGGCCAGCAGGGTTCAGACCAACAGGGGTCCGGCCAGCCACGCACCACACAGCAACCACCAAGCCAGGGCTCCGAGTGCACCTTCGCCGTCACCGAGCCGGACAAGGGCGGAAGCCCGGTGAAGGTGGTCATCAACCCGGACGTCGCCTCCTCCCATGGCGTGAAGCCCGGGGACCAGATCCGCTACCTGAACCTCTCCAATGTCCAGGGCGCCACCGGGTCACAGGGTTCGCCAGCCTACATCTTCATGGACTTCGTCCGCACCATGCCGATCATCCTGCTGGCCGTGCTCTACGCCGTGGTGGTCATCGCCGTCGCCAGGTGGCGCGGATTGCGCGCCCTGATCGGGCTGGTGGGCGCCTATTTCGTGCTCGCGAACTTCCTGCTCCCTGGGCTGGTGGAAGGCAAGCCGCCCCTGCTGCTGGCCCTGGTGGGGTCCACGGTGATCATGATCGGGGTGCTGTACTTCGCCCACGGCTTCTCTGCCCGCACGTCCACCGCGCTCCTGGGCACCATCTTCGGGCTAGCCATCACCGCCCTGCTCGCAGCCTGGGCCACGGACGCCGCCAACCTCGCGGGTGTGGGCAGCCACGACGCCGCCACGTTGGTGAACACATCGTCCAACATCTCCATTTCCGGGGTGATTCTTTGCGGGCTCATCATCTCCGGCCTGGGTGTCCTCAACGACGTCACCATCACGCAGTCCTCTGCCGTCTGGGAGCTCTACGAACTGGCACCAGCCAGCAGCGCCCGGAAGCTGTTCACTTCCGCCATGCGGATCGGTCGGGACCACATCGCCTCCACCGTGTACACCATCGCCTTTGCCTACGCCGGCGCGGCGCTGCCCATCCTGATCATCGTCATGCTCTACGACCGGCCCTTGATGGACACCCTCACCAGCGCTGAACTCTCAGAGGAAGTCATCCGGACACTGGTCGGTTCCATCGGGCTGGTCCTGGCTATCCCCGTCACCACGCTGATCGCCGTGCTGGTGGTCAAGGCCACAGGAGTTAAGGCAGCGGGCACCCAGTCGCTGGACGCCGGACGCCGGAACGGAATGCACGACGGCGGGCACCACCACGCGGAGGACGTTGCGGACACCGGGGCGCTCGCCGCAGCCGCGCTTGAGGCACGCAGCCGGCGTATCGCCGTCGAACCCGCCGTCGAACCCGCCACGGAGCCCGCCACCCGCCGGGGACGGCGGGCAGACCGCGGCTGACTGCTGCCGCGGCGGAGCCGGAGGGGACCGGCAAAGCCCGATTTGCCCGGCTTTGCAACAATGGTCAGGTGACTGTTGCAGCAACTCCTCCCGCCCCCAAGCTGGAACTCCCGCCCCTGAAGCTGGGACCCATCACGGTTGACACCCCGGTGATCCTTGCCCCGATGGCCGGCATAACCAACTCCGCGTTCCGCAGGCTCTGCCGGGAGTACGGCGGCGGCATGTACGTGGCGGAGATGGTGACCTCCCGTGCGCTGGTGGAGCGGACGCCCGAATCCCTCCGCATCATTTCGCACGACGACGACGAAAAAGTCCGGTCCGTGCAGCTCTACGGCGTGGACCCGGGCACGGTGGGCGCCGCGGTGCGGATGCTCGTGGAGGAAAACCGGGCCGACCACATCGACCTCAACTTCGGCTGCCCCGTCCCCAAAGTGACCCGGCGCGGCGGCGGCTCGGCGCTGCCCTGGAAGATCGACCTCTTCACGTCCATCGTGCAGACCGCCGTCAAGGAGGCGTCCAAAGGCAACGTCCCGCTGACCATCAAGATGCGGAAGGGCATCGACGAGGACCACCTGACGTACCTCGACGCCGGGCGCATCGCCCGCGATTCCGGAGTTGCCGCCGTCGCCCTCCACGGCCGCACCGCCGCGCAGTTCTACTCGGGCCAGGCCGACTGGTCCGCCATCGCCCGGCTCCGCGAGGCGCTGCCCGACATTCCCGTGCTGGGCAACGGCGACATCTGGTCCGCAGAGGATGCCGTCCGGATGGTCCGGGAGACCGGCGTGGACGGCGTGGTGGTGGGCCGCGGCTGCCAGGGCAGGCCCTGGCTCTTCGGTGACCTGCAGGCAGCGTTCGAGGGCAGCGAGGTCCGGCACCGCCCCAACCTCCGCCAGGTGGCCGAAGGTGTTTACCGGCACGCCGAACTGATGGTGGAAACCTTTGGTGATGAAGGCAAGGCGCTGCGCGAGATCCGCAAGCACATCGCCTGGTACTTCAAGGGCTACGTGGTGGGCGGGGAGCTGCGCACCCGGCTGGCCCTGGTCACTAGCCTCGAGGTGCTCCGGGACACCCTCGCCGAGCTGGACCTGGACTCGCCCTATCCGGGGGTGGATGCGGAAGGCCCGCGCGGCCGCGCAGGGTCGCCCAAGAAGCCCGCCCTGCCCAAGGACTGGCTGGACTCCCGTGCCCTGAACGATGACCAGTCCCGCAATATCGCCGCCGCCGAACTGGACGTTTCCGGTGGCTGAAACACCGACTGCCGGAACTCCCACCGCAGCCCTGGCCCTGCCCGGCTACGACACGCACGATTCCGCCCGCTGGGTGGAGGAACCGCCCAAGAGCACCTACCGCTCGGACTTCGAACGGGACCGTGCCCGGGTGCTGCACTCCTCGGCGTTGCGGCGGCTTGGCGCCAAGACCCAGGTGGTGGCACCGGACACCGACGACTTTGTCCGCACCCGCCTCACCCACAGCCTGGAAGTCGCGCAGGTGGGCCGCGAGCTTGGCCGGGCCCTGGGCTGCGACCCGGACGTGGTGGACACGGCCTGCCTCAGCCACGACCTCGGCCACCCGCCCTTCGGCCACAACGGCGAATCGGCGCTGAATGAAGTGGCGCATGCCATCGGCGGCTTCGAAGGCAACGCCCAGACACTCCGCCTGCTCACCCGCCTGGAACCCAAGGTGCTCACGGCTGACGGCCACCCCGCCGGACTGAACCTGACGCGGGCAAGCCTGGACGCGGCGTCGAAATATCCCTGGTCAGCCCTGGAAGCACCTGTAATCCACGGGCAGCGGACCAGCAAGTTCGGCGCCTACGAGGATGACCTCCCCATCTTCAACTGGATCCGGGAAGGAGCCCCGGAACGCCGTACCTGCCTGGAAGCGCAGGTGATGGATCTGGCGGACGACATCTCCTACTCCGTACACGACGTGGAGGACGCGATCGTTGCCGGCCACTTCCAGCTGCGCTGGATGGACAACCCGGACCACCGCGCCCGTGTGGTGGGCTACGCCAAGCAGTGGTACCTGCCGCACAACGACCCCGCCGCCATCGACGCCGCACTGGCCCGGCTGGAGGCCACCGACGTGTGGGTCCGCGAAGCCGACGGCAGCCGCAAATCCATGGCTGCCCTGAAGAACATGACCAGCCAGCTGATCGGCAGGTTCTGCCAGTCCGCCCTGGAAACCACCCGCGCGGTCTACGGCCCGGAAAACCTGACGCGCTACAACGCCGAACTCATTGTTCCGGACGAGACCGTCATGGAAATCGCGGTGATGAAGGGCCTTGCCACCACCTTCGTCATGACCACCGAACACCGGCAGCCCATCTACGAGCGCCAGCGGGAAGTGCTCCATGCCCTGGTCACGGCCCTCAGCGCCACCGGTGACCGGCACCTGGAGCCGATGTTTGCAGCGGACTGGCGGGCAGCGGACGACGACGGCAAGCGCCTTCGCGTGGTCATCGACCAGGTGGCTTCGCTCACCGACGGGTCGGCCCTGGCAATGTACGAGCGCCTGGTGGGGAGCCTGCCCTCGCTCTGGTGAACCGGCCCGTACCCCGTGCGGGGAAACTCCTCGACGTCCTCCTGATCAACAGCTTCCTTAAAGCATCTACACAGGAAGGAAGCGCACCATGGGAGGAAAGGCAGGCCGCTAGGAACGGGAGCAGGTCATGAGTACTCGAAGCAGGGGCAAGCGGCTGGCCACCCGAATCACCGCAGCGGTGGGCGTTGGCAGCTTCGCTGCTGCAGGCGTGGCCGCATCCGCTGTCTATGCCGCGACTCCTTCCGTGATTGCCAGGACAACCGCGGGTACGGACAGCAACACGCAGGACGGCGGTACGCAGGGGAGCACGCCAAAGTCCGGCTCCGGCCGCTCGGATGACGACGGTTACGGCACCCGGCAGGACAGCGGCACCGGGCAGAACAGCGGCACCCAGAATGGTGGCTCGCGGCGCTCGAAGAGCTACGGCAACAACGGCAGCACCAGCCCGGTCCAGCCCGGAAAGGGCGGCACCATCCACGGAAGGTCCTCAGGGTCCTGACGTGGCCGCTTCAGACACCACCCATCGCATGGGGGCCCGGGAATCCGCAGCGGCCCCCGAACACGAAGCCGCACTGGCTCCCACAGCACAATCCAACTGGATCGTATGGGAACTCGAGGCAGCCGTCACGGTGACCGCGCCCGGCCTGCTGCATGATGCGGAAGAGATTGTTCGTCAGGTGCTGGCGGCGGTGGACCATGCCTGCAGCCGTTTCAGGGCCGACTCGGAACTGGTGGCGCTTCAGCCCGGAATGGCATCTGGCGTCAGGGTGAGTCCCATGTTCCGGCTGCTCTTGGAGCGCGCCCTTGACGCTGCCAGGATGACCGGCGGCGCTGTTGATCCCACTCTCGGAGCGGATCTGGCCGCCCTGGGCCACGGTCCGGAAATTCCGGGTGAACACTCCAACCCGCCAAACACAGCGGGCAGGCCGGGAATCCGGAGCGTGCACGTATCGCCGGTGCCTTCGCCCCCGGGCCCGATGCCGCCGCCGGCACCGCGGGCGCCAGGCTGGTCGCAGGTTCATGTGGACGGCGACGTGCTGACCGTCCCGGACGGGCTTCGCCTCGACCTGGGTGCAACGGCCAAGGCTGTCGCAGCGGATCTCGCCGCTGCTGAAGTGCACCGGCGGCTGGGCTGCGGAGTCCTGGTAAGCCTGGGTGGAGATCTGGCCAGCGCAGGACCCGGCCCGCAGGACGAGCAGTCGGAGGCCAAGTCCGGCCAGTGGCAGATCTTGGTGCAGGACCTTCCTGCCGACCCCGCCCAGCACATTTCGCTGGCTTCGGGATTTGCCCTGGCAACCTCCAGCACGCAAAAGCGCCGCTGGCTCCACGAAGGCACCCAGGTGCACCACATCCTCGATCCCCGTTTTGGCTTGCCCGCGGAACCGGTGTGGCGCTCGGTGACCGTGGCGGCGCCTACCTGCCTGGAGGCGAACGCCTTCAGCACCGGGGCGATCGTCCGGGGCTTCAAAGCCCTCGAGTGGTTCCGGGCCGAGGGCATATCCGCCCGGTTCGTGGACAGCCGCGGCAGGGTGGCGGCAACCGGAGACTGGCCCGCCCAAAACTACCTCCCAGCCGAAAGCTCCAGCAGGGGAGGCCTGCGCCGTGGATGAGGCAATGTGGGCTTTCGGACGCGTCAGTGGCTTCGTGTCACTGGCGCTGTTTACCGCGTCGGTGCTGCTGGGCATCCTGAACCGGTCAGGCCGGCCACTGCTGGTGTTGCCGCGGTTCTCCATCAGCCTCCTGCACCGGAACATTGCCCTGCTCGCCACGGTTTTCCTGGGGCTGCACGTTGGATCCCTGCTCCTTGACTCCTTTGCCAAGCTCAATCCCGTGGATATGGTGGTGCCGTTCCTGGGGTCGTACCAGCCGTTCTGGCAGGGGCTGGGCACGGTCGCCCTGGACCTGGTCCTGGCCGTCGTGGTCACGGCGTTGCTGCGGCATCGTATCGGGCAGCGCACCTTCAGGGCCGTCCACTGGCTCAGCTATGGCGTTTGGCCCGTGGCCATGGCCCACGCCCTCGGAAACGGCACTGACGTGTCAAGCGGATGGTTCCTCCTGCTGGCTGCGGCGTCCGCAGTGGCTGTTGCCGCTGCCCTGATGTGGCGGTCGAGCCCGTCCTTCCTCGAAACCTTCCGCGCCAGGCAAGGAAACCTCCCTTGAGCCAACCCCGTGACAGCTACCCCCAGACGTCCCAGGACAACTACCAGGACAGCTACCAGGGCCGTCAGCACAACGGCCACCAGGACGCGTACACTCCCGTGCCCCGCCAGGGGCCGGGCGGAAGTTACCGGGACGGCATCCAGGACAGTATCCGCCAGGAGCCGCGCCTCCTGGCGGCAGGCCCCGATGCAGGCTGGGCCCGGCACCTGGACACTTTCGGCCAGTGGGAGCCGCAGGCGGCAGGTCCGGGTCTCCTGGAAGTGCTCGCTGAATCCGGGCTGACCGGCCGCGGCGGAGCCGCATTCGAAACCTGGCGCAAGGCCACTGCAACTGCCGGTACCGGGCGAAAGGGTTTGTTCGCCGCCCGGCCCGTGGTGATTGCCAACGGCGCCGAGGGCGAACCGCTCAGCTTCAAGGACCGGACACTCCTCGCCCACGCGCCCCACCTTGTCATTGACGGGTTGATCGCCCTCGCCGCCGCCCTGGGCCAGACAGGCGGCAGGACAAGCAGCCAGACAAGCGCGGGCGGCACAAGCATGTACGTTTACGCCCCGGCGGCCAGCCTGCCCCGTGTGAAGCAAGCCCTCGGGGAGCGTCCGGGCGGCAAAAAGATCCGGGTAGTGCAGGCTCCCGAAACGTTCATCTCCGGTGAGTCGAGCGCCGTCGTCAACATGATTGAGAACGGTACCGCCCTGCCCACGGACCAGCGCCGGCGCCTCAGCGAGTCAGGCCTGAACGGCCGCCCCACGCTGGTGGTCAATGTCGAGACCCTGGCCCAGGTGGCCCTGATCGCCCGCTACGGCGCGCAGTGGTTCCGGCAGGCGGGCACCGCCACCGATCCCGGCACCAGGCTGGTGTCCATGTCCGGTCCTGCCTTTACAAGGGACGTAGTGCTGGAGGTACCGGGCGGGGTGCAACTTTCCGCCGTCCTGAAGGAAGCCGGAATGGATCCGGGATCCTTATCCGCCGTCCTGGTGGGCGGGTACCACGGCCGGTGGGTGCGGCCGGCCGACCTCGCCCTCACACCCGCAGGAGCGCCGGGCCGGGCAGTCCGCCCGGGTGCGGGAGTTATCCATGCCCTGGACCTGCAGACCTGCGGGATCCAGGCCACGGCCCGGATCCTCAACTACCTGGCCGGCCAGTCCGCCCGGCAGTGCGGCCCCTGCATGTTCGGGCTGCCGGCCATGGCGTCCGTCCTCAACCGCATCGCCGGAGGCGAAACAAATCCGCGGCTTAGCTCCGAGCTGGACCGCCTGGGGCGTCTGGTTTCCGGGCGCGGCGCATGCCGCCATCCCGAAGGGACCACCGGAATGGTCAGCAGCGCGCTGGAGGTCTTCGCCGCTGACTTCCGCGCCCATCTGTCCGGTTACTGCACAGTCCCGGGAGGCGTGGCGGCATGAAAACGTACCTGCACATCGACTGGACCAGCTGCGATGGCCGCGGCCTGTGCTCAGAGCTGCTTCCCGGAGTGCTCGACAGGGACGACTGGGGCTACCCGGTGGCACGGGGCAAGGTGGGCCGTGACCGCACCGACGTTCCGCTGCGGGACGCCGACCGGGACGCCGCGCAGGAGGCCGTCTTCCTTTGTCCCAAGCTTGCCCTCAGCCTGGTGGAGCGCGCGGCGCCCGCAGCGGGACAGCGGATGCCGGGCGGGACGCCCGGCCGGTAGCCCTGCCAGTGGCACCAAGCCAGTGACACTAAGATTGCTGTGTGGCTGGGCTGATAAAACGCGAAGATATCGATGAAGTACGCCAGCGCACGGACATCAAGGAAGTTGTTGACGGCTACGTGACGCTCAAGGGCGCCGGGCTGGGCACCTTCAAGGGTCTGTGCCCCTTCCACGACGAGCGCTCGCCGTCCTTCACCGTCCGTCCCCAGGTGGGCCGGTACCACTGTTTCGGCTGCGGCGAGGACGGCGACGTCATCGCCTTCGTGCAAAAGCAGGACCACAGCTCCTTCCAGGAAGCCGTGGAAAAGCTCGCTGCCCGAATCGGTTACGAGCTCCGGTACGAGGACGGCGGGACCGGACCCAACCGCGAGGAAGTGGGCCGGCGCCAGCGGCTGCTTGACGCGCACAAGATCGCCGACGAGTTCTTCCGCGCCCAACTGCTCACCCCAGGTGCGGCAGAGGCCCGGAACTTCCTGTTCGGCCGGGGCTTCGACAGGGCGGCCGCGGAACACTTTGGCTGCGGCTACGCTCCGCAGGGCTGGGACGCGCTCCTGAAGCACCTTCGCGGCCGCGGCTTCACCGATGCCGAGCTCAAGCTCACCGGCATCTTCAGCGAAGGAAACCGGGGCATCTACGACCGCTTCCGCGGCCGCCTCATCTGGCCCATCAAGGACATGGCCGGCGACACCATCGGCTTCGGCGCCCGCAAGCTCTACGAGGACGACCAGGGCCCCAAATACCTCAACACCCCGGAGACCACGCTCTACAAGAAGTCCCAGGTCCTTTACGGCATCGACCTGGCCAAGAAGAGCATCGCAAAGGACCGCCAGCTGGTGGTGGTGGAGGGCTACACGGACGTGATGGCCTGCCACCTTGCAGGAATCACGACGGCGGTGGCCACCTGCGGCACGGCGTTCGGCACCGAACACATCAAGATCGCCCGGCGGCTTTTGTCCGACGACGGCACCGGGGGAGAAGTGGTGTTCACCTTCGACGGCGACGCCGCCGGGCAGAAGGCAGCACTGCGCGCCTTCGAGGAGGACCAGCGGTTCACCGCCCAGACCTTCGTGGCCGTGGAACCCACCGGAGCCGATCCCTGCGACCTCCGGCTCAGCAGGGGGGACGAGGCCGTACACGCCCTGATCCAGTCCCGGCGGCCCCTGTTCGAGTTCGCCATCCGCACCACCCTGAAGCAGTTCAACCTGGACACCGTGGAAGGCCGCGTCCAGGGCCTGAAGGCTTCCGTGCCGGTGGTGGCGGCCATCCGCGACGGCTCCACCCGGACCGGATACTGCCAGGCCCTGACCGGCTGGCTGGGCATGCCCGACCCGAACGAAGTCCTGCGCCTGGTCAACGCCGAGGTGAAAAACGCAGCGAAACGGGGGGACGCCGGAGGCCCCGGGGGCCAGGGCGCGTCCAACCGTGGACAGCAGCAGCGCAGCTCTGGCCACGAGGGCAGGGGGTACGAGGGCCAAACCGGCACCGCACCTGCCGGCGGACCCGGCGTAGCTGCCGGGCCGTCGTCGGGCGCTGTTCCTTCCTTCCACCGTCCCGACCCGCGCGACCCCGTGGCCTCCATGGAACGGCAGGCGCTGGAGGTGGCCCTGCAGCAGCCGGCCCTGCTGGCGGGAGAGGTTTGGGACCGGTTCGCCGCCGCCCGCTTCTCCACCCCTGCCTTCCAGGCCGTGCACGACGCCATGCGCGCCACTGGGCAGGGACTGGTGGGTGATCCGGTGCGCTGGGTGGAACACGTCATGCACGAGGTCCCGGAGCCGCTCCGGCCGCTGGTGTCGGAGCTGTCGGTGGTGCCGCTTCCGGCCCATACGGAGGAGGCGGTGCTGAAGTACTGCCGCGACATCCTGTCCCGGCTGTTCGAACTCCAGATCACCCGGGTCAAGGCGGACAAGATGGGCCAGCTGCAGCGCCTCGACGCCGAAGCGGACCCGGAAACATACCAGCGGCTCAACCGCGAACTCATGATGCTGGAAATGGAGCGCCGGGCCCTGCGGGCAGAGGCGTAGGCGGCTGCCTGCTGGGTGGAACCAGGAAGTGGGGGAGGTCACGGCACTCCCGATTTCGTTTCCGCAGCGGGTGTTTGCTAGGCTTGTACCCGCTTCATTCCTCCTTAGCTCAATTGGCAGAGCATTCGACTGTTAATCGAAGGGTTGCTGGTTCAAGTCCAGCAGGAGGAGCTTCCAATCCCCGTTCCGGTTTCCGGAACGGGGATTTTTGTTTCCGCTTTTGAACGGCACGAGGCGTGTTTTGGCCCGGAAAACCGCCGATTTCCCTTGGGCCGGAAACCTTTGCTAATGTCATACCTGCTTCATTCCTCCTTAGCTCAATTGGCAGAGCATTCGACTGTTAATCGAAGGGTTGCTGGTTCAAGTCCAGCAGGAGGAGCGCAACGAAAAATCCCCGTTCCTCCGGCTGGAGGAACGGGGATTTTTCATTCCGCGGGGTGGGAAGCCTGGGGTGGGGAGATGGGCTCAGACGAAGTCCATTTCCACCTGCAGGAACCTTTCGGCCTCGGCGATGGCAGACTCGAAGGCCTCCCGCTCGGTGGGGGACTTCCGGGGTTCGCGGGGATTCCATTCGTGCGGGGCCGAGTGGATGCGGACAAAGCCGGCATCCGGCGGGGCGTAGAAGATGCCGAAGCGCTGGACGGGCCATTCCGGCGAGGTTTCCGGCGCTACCAGCAGGGCGGCCTTGAAGGCTGGATTGAACCACTGGGCGATGGGCCGGCGCCGGTCCTCCGTGAACAGCCCTGCCGCGTACAGCGCCGCTGATTGCTGGCCTGCCTGCGCGCACAGCCGCTCCCACCACAGTGGCAGGATCCTGGCGTCGCACCGTTGCCATGTGGCCGGAAGTGGCGGTTGGTTCTGCCAGCTGGACACGGGACCATTTTATCGCGCTGAGCTTTATCGTGCAGTGGAGCCGGACGGCAGGAACGGCCGGCGCCAAGCAGTATCCGGCAGCAGGAGCAGTCAGCGGCGGTTGCGGCGGCCCGGATTCACCCGGTACAGGAGCGCGGCACCCGCCAGCGTTCCCAGAATTATGCCCCAGGCGGGGTTGCCCACGGCACGGCCGGCAAAATAGCCGACGACGGCGCCAAGCACCGCCCCGAGGAAGAGTCCCCTTCCATTACGGTGCGGTCTGGGGGTCATGTGCTGCCTTCCTGGTGCCTGGCGGGTGCGGCCAGTGGGGTGTAGGTACTCAGTGGATCGAGGGTACCGTGCGCGGCCGGACCACCAGCCACAGGGCGCCAATGGCCACCAGGATGCATGCCGCCTGGACGGCCCCCATGGGCGCGGCGCTGGTGATGCCCACCCACCCCACTACGGGGGAGATCAGCCCGGCCATGAGGAACGTGGCCGCGCCGAGGAGGGATGCCGCGGTTCCCGCCTGGGAGGCGTGGCTTGCCAGGGCCAGCACCTGGACGCAGGGGAACATGAAGCCGGTGCCCAGGATGTAGAACCAGAGCGGCACCATGACACCCCACAGCCCCAGGCCCAGCTGGTCGAAGACCACGATCAGCAGGGCCATCAGGAACATCCATGCCGTGGCGGCGGCCAGGATCCATTGCGGCGGGACAATCCTGATCAGCCGTGAACTGGTCTGCACGCCTGCCACGATGCCCAGGGAGTTGATGCCGAAGAGCAGTCCGTACTGCTGGGCCGAAAACCCGAAGACGTCCTGGAACAGGAACGGGGAGGCCGACAGGTACGTGAAGAGGCCGCCGAAATTGAAGCCGGCCACCATGAGCAGCCCCACGAAGATCCGGTCGCTGAAGAGCGCCTTGTAGCGCTGCCTGGCCGTCATGCCGCTCTGGCCCCGCTTCTCCGGCGGAAGCGTTTCGCGCACCAGGAGCAGGGCGGCCACGATGACCAGAGTCCCGTACGCGGCCAGGAACACGAAGATGCCGGGCCACGGCATCACCAGGAGCAGTTGTGAGCCGATCACCGGGGCCAGGATGGGAGCCAGGCCGTTGACCAGGGCCATCCGCGAGAACATCCGCACCATGGCATACCCGGAGAACAGGTCGCGCACCATGGCCATGGCCACCACGCCGCCGCCGGCTGCGCCCACACCCATCAGGACACGGAACACCCCCAGTGTGGCGATGTCAGTGGACAGGGCGGCACCCAGGGACGCGGCAATGTGCAACGCGGTGGCAAGGATCAGCGGGGTTCGGCGCCCGAACTTGTCACTGAAGGGCCCTACCACCAGCTGGCCGAACGCAAATCCGACAGTGGTGCCCGCCAGGGTGAGCTGGACCTGCGCCTCGGTCACCCCCAGGCTTGCCTCCAGCGCGGGGAAGGCCGGCAGGTACAGGTCGATGGTGAATGGGCCAAGGGCCGTCAAGGCGCCCAGGAGGAGGATGTAGAGGAGCTTGCGGCGGCGGCTGAGCAAGTCGCCCGGATTGGGGGGATTGGTCACGGAGAACAATCCTAGGCCCCGCCGGGACTGTTTTTGCATCGTTGTAGGCCGCGCCGTCCGGCAAGCCCCCAAGTTCGCCCTGAACCTGAATGGTAGTTTTGGTGGCGTGGACTGTGCGGCTGCACATTTCCGCAATAAACGGAAGCAGTATCGACCCATGAAACCAGTAAGGCGGAACCGATGAGCGGACGTCACAGCGGGCGTACCAGCCCGGGATTGCGTATCACTGCACTGCCTGGAACGGCAAGACTCCTTTTCCGGTTGGCACCCCGCCAGCTCAACGACGAGATCGCCTTCGCCAAGATCGAACTCAAGCGCAAGGGCATCCAGGTGGGGGTGGCCGCCGCCTTCTTCGCGGTGGCGCTTCTCTTCCTGGCGTTCCTGGTGGTCGGCCTGATCGTGGCGGCAATCATGGGACTGGCCACCATCATGCCCGCCTGGCTGGCAGCCCTCCTGGTCTCCGCAGCCTTCCTGCTGATAGCCCTCATCGGCGGGCTGATTGGCCTCGCGAGGTTCAAGAAGGCCATGCCGCTGATGCCCGAGGAAACCATCCGTGGCATCAGGCACGATATCGGCGTTGCCCGGGAAGGCTCCGCCTTCAACCCCGCCATCCTGGACCCGGAGAGTCCCGAGGCGAAGGCTGCGAAGGCGGCCAAAGCCGAGGCCGCTGCCAAGGCAAAGGCCGAAAAGGAAGCAAAGGCCGCCCGCGAGCAGCAGGAGTTCCCGCACGCGTCCGAACCCGAGCTGGCACGCCGCCTGAGCCAGCGGAGGCACCACCTCACCGAAGTCCGCGACGACCTCGGTACCGAGCTGGACTTCAAAACCCAGGCCCGCTACCTGCTGGCCGCCGCACAAGTCAAGGCGCGCGAAGGCCAGGTGCTGGCGCAGCACGGCGTGGACGCAGCGGGCGAACGGTTCGCGGCGTTGTCCGGCTCCGCGGACCTGTCCAGGCGATGGAAGCCGCTGGCAGCCTTCGTGGCCGCAGGAACCGTCCTGGTTGTCCTCCTCCGCAGGCTGTTCCGTTCCAACTAGGCTGCTGCCTTATACGCACGGCCCGGTACACGGGGAATTACTGAACACTGCGCTCCGGCGCAGCAGGAAAGGAGAGGGGGACGGGTGAAGTTTATTGGTGCAGGCGCCCGCCCCGGCCGTCCCCAGGTGGACCATGACCTCGTGTTCACCATCCCCAACCTGCTCACCGTGGTGCGGTTCATGGGCGTTCCGCTCTTCATGTGGCTCGTCCTGGCCCAAAAGGAATACGGCGCCGGCGTGATCGTCCTGGCCGTCATGGCAGGCACGGACTGGATCGACGGCTACATTGCCCGGCGCTTCGACCAGGCCTCCAAGCTCGGCAGGGTCCTCGACCCCATCGCTGACCGGCTGGCTCTGCTGGCCGTGGCGTTTACCCTAGTGATTGCCGGCGTCGTGCATTGGCTCTACCTGGCCGCGCTTGTGGTGCCCGATGCCGTGTTGCTGGCCCTGACGCTCTCCTTCTTCCATGGCCACCCGGACCTCCCCGTCAGCGTGGTGGGCAAGGTGCGCACCGGGCTGCTGCTCCTGGGCACCCCGCTGCTGGTCCTCTCCCGCCTGGATACCGGCGTCTCGGACCAACTCCTTATCGCTGCCTGGGTGGTGTTGGGCCTGGGCCTGATCGGCCACTGGATTGCGGCCTACAACTACTTCTGGGCCATCCTGCGAAAGGGCAGGGAACTGAAACAGCACGACGGCGGGAACGGCTGATGGTGTGGCTTGCCGTCGGCCTGGCGGTGCTTGGTGCGTTCTGCCTCGCCCTGGGTGCCCAGCGCCAGGGCAGCGCCGTCAAAGCCGACACCGGCGGACTTGCCCTGAGTTCCAACGGCTTCCTGCGCCTGCTCCGCAATCCCCGGTGGATGTTCGGACTCCTGCTGCTCTGCACCGGGATGGCCATGAACGCCGTGGCTTTGGTGTCCGCACCGCTCACGGTGATCCAGCCCATCGGCGCCATCGCCCTGGTGATCACCACCGTGGTCAACGCCCGCGACCAGGACCTGACCATCAACCGCGCCACCGCCGTCTCCATCGGCGCCTGCGTCACCGGCTCGGCACTCTTTGTCCTCCTGGCGGTCAACGTCACGCAGGAAAGCCACCATGTCAGCCCCGAGGACGAGCTCACCATCGTCCTGCTGCTGGCCCTGGCTGTGGGGCTGTTCGGCACGCTGGCAGTGACGTTCAAGCACCGCATGAACGCCTTCATCTACATCCTGGGCGCCGGCATCCTCTTCGGCTTCGTGGCGGTCCTCACCCGGATCATCGGCAAACACCTCCTGGACCCCAACGGCCTCTTCCTGCTCAATGTCCAGTGGTACTCCGTGGTGGCCATCATTGCGGCCGGCGGCCTGGGCTCGTGGTTCGTGCAAAGCGCGTACTCCACAGGGCCGCCCGACCTGGTCATCGCCGGACTCACTGTGGTGGACCCGATGGTGGGCATTGCCATCGGCATCATCATCCTGGGCGAACTGCGTCCAGACGTCCATGCGGTCATGGCAATTGCGATGGGAACGGCTGCGTGCCTTGCTATCGTTGGGGTTATCGCCCTCTCCCGGCACCACCCGGAGGTCACCAAGCGCAAGAAGGATGCGCGGAAGGCCACCGGCAGGCCGTCCCACTAGCCCAGTTCCTTCCAGACCCAGCAAACCCACGAGGCCCGAGCCCCTGCGCCACCGGCCAACCGTGCTGTCAGTTCCATGCTGTCCGCACCGTGACCATCAGGAGTACTCCCATGACCACGCCAGCCGACCAGCGTCCCCTGACCATCCTCATTGCCGCCGACACCTATCCGCCGGACGTCAACGGTGCTGCCCAGTTCGGATACCGCCTGGCGAAGGGCATGACCGCCCGCGGCCACAACGTCCATGTCCTGGCCTCCCGCGACAGCAAGGGAAAGAGCTTCACCGAGTTCCGCGAGGAAGCAACCGTGCACCGGCTCCGCTCGCACAAGGCGTTCACCCATGAGAGCTTCCGCCTCTGCTTCCCTTGGGAAATCAAGAAGGAAATCAGCCTCCTCTTTGACCGCGTGAAGCCCGACGTCGTGCACATCCAGAGCCACTACATGATTGGCGAGCACGTGCTCTACGAAGCCGTGAAACGCGGCGTCCGGATCATCGCCACCAACCACTTCATGCCCGAAAACCTCAACCCCTTCCTGCCGTTCCCGCAGTGGTTCAAGGACATCATTGGACGGGTCTCCTGGAAGGACATGGGCAAGGTCATGGGCCAGGCGGACGTGGTGACAACCCCCACGCCGCTTGCCGCCCGGGCCATGCACGAACACGCTTTCCTGCGGAAGGTGCTCCCGCTGTCCAACGGGATCGATTCCGCCGCCTACGAGCTGCAGCCCGGCGAGCACATCGAGCCGCATGCCCACCCCACCGTCCTGTTCGCCGGGCGGCTTGCGGAGGAAAAGCACGTGGACGTGCTCATCCAGGCCATCGGCAAGACGCCGCCGGAGCTGAACGTTCATCTGGAGATCGTGGGCGGGGGAGAGGTGCGCCCTGCCCTGGAGGACCTGGTGCGGCGGCTGGGACTCACCAGCCGGGTCAAATTCCTGGGCCTTGCCAGCGACGACGAACTGCGCACCGCCTATATCCGGGCGGACCTGTTCTGCATGCCCGGAACGGCTGAGCTGCAGTCTCTGGTCACCCTGGAAGCCATGTCCGCCTCCACCCCCGTGGTCCTGGCCGACGCCATGGCCCTGCCGCACCTGGTGCGCGACGGCGAGAACGGCTACCTTTTCACGCCCAACGACAGTGACGACCTCGCCAAGAAGATCACCCAGGTCCTGGAGCTTCCCAAGGACCAGCAGCAGGCCATGGGCCGGGCCAGCCGCCACATGGTGGAACCGCACAGCATCCAGGGAACGCTGCAGACCTTCGAGGACCTGTACCGCGGCGCCACGTACGAGGACAAGGTGGTCTG
Source organism: Arthrobacter sedimenti (assembly GCF_042652025.1). Classification (NCBI taxonomy): domain Bacteria; kingdom Bacillati; phylum Actinomycetota; class Actinomycetes; order Micrococcales; family Micrococcaceae; genus Arthrobacter; species Arthrobacter sedimenti. Next base: position 461,615 of record NZ_JBHSDQ010000002.1, read on the forward strand.
AACCCGTTCCCGGGTTTGCTAGAGTGTTTTTGCCCTGCTGGAGCGTGGTGTTCCACGACGTTTTCGCGGGGTTTGGGGGCTATAGCTCAGCTGGTTAGAGCGCGGGACTCATAATCCTAAGGTCCTCGGTTCAAGTCCGAGTAGCCCTACCGAACAGCCAGGAAGAACCGCGGCCGACAGTTTTCGTCGGCCGCGGTTCTTCTTGGTTAACCCGGGGCCCTGCGGTAAGTTACTGCCCAGTAACATTCCGTGTCCGGTTCCGCGGCACGGCCAGCGCTGATCACCAAAGAAGGTACCCATGGCAACCTCCGCAGCCGAGTCCAACGAGCTTCCCTACGCCGACGGCGACTTCTTCGCCTTCGAGCAGCTTCTGTCCGGCAAGGAACAGGACAGGCTTGCCGAGGTCCGCGATTTCCTGGCGCGCGAAGTCAAGCCCCTTGCCGTGGACTGCTGGAACCGGGGGGAGTTCCCCATGGACCTGGTGCCCAAGTGCGCCGACCTGGACCTGGTCAGCCCGGTCCGGCGGCAGGGATACTCCAACCTCTTCGCCGGCATGCTGCACGCCGAGGTCACGCGCGCGGATGCCTCGATTGCCACCTTCCTGGGCGTGCACGACGGGCTCTTCACCGGATCCATCGAGCTGCTGGCATCCCAGGAGCAGAAGGACGAGTGGCTGCCGGACATCTACGCCTTGAAAAAGATCGGCGCCTTCGGCCTGACCGAGCCGCTGGGCGGCAGCGACGTGGCCGGCGGAACCCGCACCACGGCGCGCCGGGACGGCGGCAACTGGATCCTCAACGGGGCGAAGCGATGGATCGGCAACGCCACCTTCTCCGACTGGGTGGTCATCTATGCCCGCGACGTTGCCGACAACCAGGTCAAGGGCTTCCTGGTGGACACCAGGCTGGCTGGATTCAGCGCCACAAAGATCGAAAACAAGATCTCCCTGCGCACCGTCCAGAATGCCGACATCGTCCTCACGGACGTTGTAGTCCCGGACCACTTCAAACTGGCCAACGCCAACAGCTTCCGCGACGTCAACAAGGTACTCAAGGCCACCCGCCTGTCCGTTGCCTGGCAGGCCGTTGGGCTCCAGCTGGCCGCGTTCGACGTTGCCCGCCGCTATGCCGTGGAGCGGCACCAGTTCGGCCGGCCGCTTGCCTCCTTCCAGCTCATCCAGGACCAGCTGGTCCGGATCCTGGGCAATACCGTGAGCTCCATGGGCATGATGGTCCGCCTCTCCCAGCTGGAGGACGAAGGCACGGCCAAGGACGAACAGTCCGCCCTGGCCAAGGCTTTCGCCACGGGACGCATGCGGGACAGTGTGGCCCTGGGCCGCAGCATCCTGGGCGGCAACGGCATCGTGACCGACTATGAGATGGCCAAGATCTTCGCCGATGCCGAAGCCATCTACTCGTACGAGGGCACCGCCGAGATCAACACCCTGGTGACGGGCCGGGCCATCACCGGCATCTCAGCCATCGTCTAACCAGCTTCCTTCTACCCGGCCGCTTCCACCCGGCCTATGGCGGCCCGGGCAGTGGAAGCAGGATGGACGGGCGAAGGTCCAGGACGAACTGCAGGGGATTGACGTAGTCCTCTCCTTCCCGCACGCCCCAGTGCAGGCACTGCGCCGCGGGGCAGTGCCCAGGGATGGCTGTTCCGATCACCTGGCCGGCCGCGACGGTGGAACCCGCCACCAGAGTGCTGTCCACCGGTTCGAAACTGCTGCGCAGCCCGCCGCCATGGTCGATGGTGATCACGGGGCGGTCCACCACCACTCCCACGAAGCTGACCGTTCCGGCCGCCGGTGACACAACCTGTGATCCTGCCGCGAAATCCAGGTCCACGCCGCGGTGGCCGCTGAGCCAGGGCTTGGGTGGGGGATCGAAGCCCCGCAACACCCGCGGACGCGGTGCCAGCGGCCAGCGCCAGGAAGGCCTGGCACCCACCCCGGCAGCCGCCGTCGTCCTTTCTTCCCGGGTAATGGTGGACGGGGTGCGGAAGGGCTGCCCGTCGGCCGCGGTGTACTGGAAGGCCGGACCGGGGGAGGCCACGGATGCCGGCAGCAGCAGGAGCGCGGCCAGGAGGACTGGTGGTTTCATCCCACCAGCCTGCCCGGCTCGGTGCGGGCCGGGCAGGGCCTGTTCCGGCTATGTGGACAACGCCTCCGGCGGGGTGCTTCCCTGTCCGGCGGCCGGGGGTGCCTGTAGTACACTTGATGGAGCAGTTTGCTGCGCCCTCAACGCTTCCCGTCCCAGTGCTCCACCCTCGCGGTGCATTGCCCTGTCCGGATTGCGTCGGCACATCTCATTCAGGAGTGTGGGGGAGCAGCGGCTGACTACGCGCATCCAGCCCTCCGGCGGGCGACGCCCCGGCGTTCGTCCATGGAGGACCGCACTTCCTGCGGTCAGGCTTTGTTCCTGATGGGAAGAACGGTGGATGCCAGGAGCACGGCCCAACCGGGCCACGCTAATCAACCGTCAACTATTGGCAGGGTAAGAAGCCTCCGGGTTTTCTCATGAATGACCTGCCGGAAAATAAGGAGCGCCGGAATGCCCGTCGTAACCATGCGCCAGCTGCTTGACAGCGGCGTCCACTTTGGACACCAGACCCGCCGTTGGAACCCGAAGATGAAGCGCTTCATCTTCACCGAGCGCAACGGCATCTACATCATCGACCTGCAGCAGTCGCTGTCCTACATCGACCGCGCTTACGAGTTCGTCAAGGCCACTGTTGCCCACGGCGGCACCGTGCTCTTCGTCGGCACCAAGAAGCAGGCCCAGGAAGCAATTGCCGAGCAGGCAACCCGCGTGGGCCAGCCCTACGTCAACCAGCGCTGGCTCGGCGGTATGCTGACCAACTTCCAGACGGTCGCCAAGCGCATCCAGCGCATGAAGGAACTCGAAGAGATCGACTTCGACGACGTCGCCGGTTCCGCTTACACCAAGAAGGAACTGCTGCTCCTCAAGCGCGAGCTCACCAAGCTGGAGTCCAACCTGGGCGGTATCCGCAACCTGACCAAGGCACCCTCCGTGCTCTGGGTTGTCGACACCAAGAAGGAACACCTCGCCGTTGACGAGGCCAAGAAGCTGAACATCCCGGTTGTGGCCATCCTGGACACCAACTGCGATCCCGACGAAGTTGATTTCCCGATCCCGGGCAACGACGACGCCATCCGTTCCGTGAACCTCCTGACCCGCGTTGTTGCCGACGCCGTTGCCGAGGGCCTGATCGCCCGCAACAACCGCGGCACCGGCACCACCGAGGCTCCGGAAGAGCCGCTGGCCGAGTGGGAGCGCGAGCTCCTCGAAGGCAGCAAGGCAGAAGCCGCCGCCGCTCCGGCCGAGAACGCTGAAGCTCCGGCAGAGAACGCTGAAGCTCCGGCTGCCGCCGAGGCTCCCGCCGAAAACGCCAAGTAAGTCACTTAAATCCGGATTCTCCGCGCTGTCCGCAGCCGGAGCCGCTGACAGGATGGCAGCCCACCCCCGTGGGCTGCCGTCCTGTCGGTCCGTACACCACCACACATTTCTAGACAGAGGGGTTCACATGGCGAACTACACTGCCGCGGACATCAAGGCCCTGCGCGAGCGCACCGGCGCCGGCATGATGGACGTCAAGAAGGCTCTTGACGAAGCCAACGGTGACGCCGAGAAGGCCATCGAGATCATCCGCATCAAGGGCCTCAAGGGCGCTACCAAGCGTGAAGGCCGCTCCACCGCTGAAGGCCTCGTGGCCGCAAAGGTGAGCAATGGCGTCGGCGTCATGATCGAGGTCAACTGCGAGACCGACTTCGTTGCCAAGGCTGACAAGTTCATCCAGCTGGCCGACAAGGTCCTGGCCGTAGCTGTCGAGTCCGGCGCTGCCGACCTTGACACCCTGCTGGCCACCGACGTTGACGGCAAGCCGCTCTCCGAGGTCGTCGTCGAAGAGGGCGCCATCCTGGGCGAGAAGGTTGTTGTCCGCCGCATCTCCCGCGTTGAGGGTGCCACGGTTGACGCTTACCTGCACAAGACCTCCAAGGACCTCCCGGCCCAGGTTGGCGTGCTGTTCGCAGTCGACGGTGAAGGCGAAGCCGCTGCCACCGCCGCCCACGACGTCGCCGTGCACATCGCCGCCATGGCTCCGAACTACCTCACCCGCGAGGACGTTCCGGCCGAGCTCGTTGAGTCCGAGCGCCGCATCGCCGAAGAGACCGCCAAGGCCGAGGGCAAGCCCGAAGCCGCCCTCACCAAGATTGTGGAAGGCCGCGTGACGGGCTTCTACAAGGGTGAGGTCCTGGTTGACCAGGCATTCGCCAAGGACGCCAAGAAGTCCGTGGCACAGGTCCTCGAAGAGGCCGGTGTCAAGGGAACCGCGTTCACGCGCTTCCGCGTCGGCTCCTAGTCGAAACTGCAAGGGGTGGCCACTTCGGTGGCCGCCCCTTTTGCATGCGCCCAAACCACTGGAAGTCCAGTCCATGTGGAGCGCAGCCGGTTCCGGCCACCGGATCCGGCAGGATACCCTTTTTTCAGAGTCATCAACGGGAAGGCATCATGGAAGCCGTCAACACTGTCACGCATTCAGAGAAGAGCCGGCGGCGCGTCCTCCTGAAGCTCTCCGGCGAGGTCTTCGGCGGCGGAAAACTGGGTGTCGACCCCGAAACCGTCCGCGACGTTGCCAAACAGATCGCAGCCGCTGTCCCGCAGGTGGAAGTGGCCATCGTGGTGGGCGGCGGCAACTTCTTCCGCGGCGCCGAACTTTCCCAGAGCGGCATGGACCGCTCCCGGGCCGACTACATGGGCATGCTGGGTACGGTCATGAACTGCCTGGCCCTGCAAGACTTCCTGGAGCAGGCAGGCGTTGAAACCCGCGTGCAGAGCGCCATCACCATGGGACAGGTGGCCGAGGCCTACATTCCGCGCCGCGCCATCCGGCACATGGAAAAGGGCCGTGTGGTCATATTCGGCGCCGGCGCCGGCCTGCCATACTTCTCCACGGACACGGTTGCCGCCCAGCGCGCCCTGGAAGTGCATGCCGACGTGGTCCTCATGGCCAAGAGCGGAGTGGACGCCGTCTACACCGCAGATCCCAAGAAGGACCCCACCGCGGAGCGCCTGGAAACCCTCAGCTACGACGACGCCCTGCGCCGCGACATCCGCGTCATGGACCAGACCGCCATGACCATGTGCAAGGACAATAACCTTTCCATGGTGGTCTTTGGCATGGAGGGTGAAGGCAATGTCACCCGCGCCATCCTTGGCGAAAAGCTGGGCACCCTGGTCACCGCCTAGCTGCAGCTAGGATGATTTCAGGACAGTTCCGTCCCCGCCCCTCCCGGCGGGGACGGAAAACAGCAACCAAGAACCACGTGCGTGCAGATAACCGGCGCCCCGGACCGCACCAGAACCGTCAGGAGAGACCGTGATCGAAGAAACCTTGCTCGAAGCCGAAGAAAAGATGGACAAGGCGGTTGAGGTAGCCAAGGAAGACTTCGCTTCCGTCCGCACCGGCCGCGCCAACCCCGGCCTGTACAACAAGGTCCTGGTGGACTACTACGGTTCGCCCACGCCGCTGCAGCAGCTGGCTTCCTTTGCCATCCCGGACGCCCGGACCATCCTGATCACCCCGTTCGACAAGTCCGCCATGCGGGACATCGAGCGTGCCCTGAGCGATTCCGAGGTCGGCGCCAACCCGTCCAACGACGGCAACGTCATCAGGATCACCATTCCTGAGCTGACCAAGGAACGCCGCAAGGAATACGTCAAGATCGTCAAGACCAAGGGCGAGGACGCCAAGATCTCCATCCGCAACATCCGCCGCAAGGCCAAGGAGACGCTGGACCGCCTGGTCAAGGACGGGGAAGCCGGCGAGGACGAGGGCAACCGCGCCGAGAAGGAACTGGACAGCCTCACCAAGGCCCACGTGGACGGCATCGACGAGCTGCTCAAGCGCAAGGAAGCAGAGCTGCTCGAAGTCTGATGGGCCAGGCAGATCAGGCCCCCACACCCAGGGCGCGCACACGGGGGAAGCAGCCCAGGAGCAACCCGACACCAAAGGCCGGGCGCAACCTGCCCGCCGCCGTCGTGGTGGGGCTGGCCATGCTCATCGCCGTCCTGGGCGGGCTGCTGTTCCTCCCGCTGGTTTTCGTCGCCATCGTCACGGCCTTCGCTGTGTTCGGCGTCTGGGAGATCTACCGGGCGCTGGAGGCCAACGGTACAAGGATGCCCATTGTTCCGGTCATGACCGGAACCCTGGCCATGCCGTTCGCCGCCTACTTCGGCGGGATCGAGAGCCAGCTCTTTGCCCTCCTGCTCAGCGCCGTGGCGGTCCTGGTGTGGAGGTCCATCGAAAGTGCGGCCGGATCCGCGAACAGTATCTTCGCCGGCGTCTTCACCCTGGGCTGGGTGCCGTTCTTCATCAGCTTCGCAGCACTGCCGCTGCATGCCGCCGGCACGACACCGCTGGGACTCTGGCCGGGCGGCCTGGCCCCCATCGGAGCGTGGGAGATTGCGGTGATGCTGCTGCTGGTGGTCTCCAACGACACCTTCGGCTACCTGGTGGGCGCGTCGATCGGCAAGCACCCCATGGCGCCAAAGATCAGCCCGAAGAAGTCCTGGGAAGGATTCGCGGGATCGGTGGCGGGGGCCATGCTGATCGGCATCCTCGCAGCCCTTTTCGTGCTGGACAAGCCGTGGTGGGTCGGCGCCGTGCTGGCCGTGGGAACGGTGGCAGCCTCCACTGCCGGCGACCTCGCTGAATCCATGGTCAAACGTGAGTTGGGCGTCAAGGACATGAGCAGCATCCTGCCCGGACACGGAGGCGTGATGGACCGGCTGGACTCCATCGTGTTCGCCGCGCCTGTGGCCTTCATCCTGTACGGACTTGTGGCCGGCGCCTAGGCCCCTACAGCCAGGCGCACCCGGGCACTGACACAAACAGGGTCCGGACGGGCTTACCAGGCCCGGCACCCTAAACTGGTGCGGAAGCACTACGGCTGAAGAGCATTGAAGGAATCGAAGTGGCATTGGACATTCATCGGCAGATCCCTGCGTCCTTTGAGCGCGTGCAGCGCACCGAGTACGGCTACAACGCCAAGCAGGTGGACCAGTTCCTGCAGCGGGCGCGGGTTTCCCTGGAAACGCCTGAAGCTGCAACCGAGCCGGTCAACAGCTCCGACGTGCGGGCAGTGTCCTTCGATCCCGTCAAGGGCGGCTACTCGGCTGCCGTGGTGGACGCAGCGCTGGACCGGCTCGAGGACGCCTTCGCCCGCCGGGAGCGGGACGAATTGATCGCAGCGCAGGGCGAGGAAGCCTGGCTGCGCGAAATCGGAAACCTGTCCGGCATCCTCCGGGGACGGCTTCACCGGCCGGACGGCGACCGCTTCCGCCGGCCCAGCAAGAAGAAGGGGCGCAGCTACAACACGGACGACGTCGACCGGCTGTGCCATGAGCTCATCGCCTACCTTGAGCAGGACAAGCCGCTGAGCGTGGACAGTGTGCGGCGCGCAGTCTTCCGTCCTGCCGTGGGCCAGGAGGGATACGAGGAATCCCAGGTGGACGCCTTCCTGGACCGCGTAGTCGAGCTGATGGCAGCCATCGACTGACCTGCCCCTGCCGGAGGCCCTGCTCCTGGACGCTTAGTCCCCGGACGGCGGCGTGGGGGACAAGGGCGTAAAACGGCGCCACACATCGCGGTAGCTCCGGTACCCGCGGACCGCGGAGGCAGCCAGGAACGCGGCCCCGCACACTGCACCCGTCACTGCGGCCGGTGCCGTACCGGCGCCTGCCAGTGTCACCAGCAGGCCCGCCAGGATGGCAATCAAGGCAGCGTTCGCCGTCGTCATGAAGATCATGCTGCTGCCCGCCACATGGCTGAAGCTGCCGCGGTTGCCGAAGAAGTAGTAGGTCTGCACGGAGCCGGCCTCGTCGTCGTGGTGTGACGCCATCAAGTACGGAGCCACACCCGGATCGAGGTCCACGTAGGCGGCGCGCAGCCTTTTCATGGCCGTGACGTACATGAGGTCCTCGTGGGCCACGTTGTTCACCCGGAGTTGGGTCAGGAGCCCGACCGCCGCGTCGATGAACAACACCACCACTGCCAGCAGGACGAACGCATCCGAGAATCCGGTTGCCTGGCCCACCAGCGCCACACTGACCACGCTGGCTGAGGTGAAGGTGAGGAACATGCTGATGCGGGTCAGCACCTCCGCTTGTGCTGTGCTGCGGGACGCCAGCAGGCCCCAGTGTTCCGTAGCGAGCAGCTGTGCCCGCACGGAGGCCGGGACCCCGCCGTGCTGGTGGGACGCGCCGTCCTCGATGGACATGGCGCTATTGTCCTCCCGATCACCGTTCGGTTGCCAGTGGCCGTTCCGGAGTGTGCAGCCGGGTCATGACCCTTGGCATGGTGGCCGGGATCCGGCTGGCAGTGGCCCGTGACACGATGACCATCACGGCGAACGCGGCGGGAACGCTCCAGGCCGCGGGCTGAGCCAGCCAGGCCGGCGTGGGACCCGAGCCGGGGAGGGCCCCGGCGATCATGGCCCCGCCGCAAAGCACTCCGCCGGTCACCATTCCGGCAATGGCACCGGCATCGGTCAGGCCGCGCCACCAGATGCCCAGCAGCAGGACCGGGCACACGGTGGAGGCAGTGAAGGCGAAGACCAGGCCGACGCTGCCTGCCAGTGCCAGGGAACCCGTCATGAAGGCAAAGCCAAGGGGGACGACGGCGGACACGACGGCCGCGAGCCGGAAGCCCCGGACGCTGCCGCCAAGGACGTCCTGGCTGATGACGCCGGCCAGGGACACCACCAGGCCTGACGTAGTGGACAGGAAGGCCGCGAACGCCCCGGCCACCACCAGGGCGGTGAGCAGGTCGCCGGCCACCCCGCCGACGAGTTCGCCCGGCAGCCGCAGGACCATGGCGTCCGGCTGGCCGGACCGGGCAAGATCAGGGGCGAACATGCGGGCCACCAGGCCGTACGCGCTGGGGAAGAGGTAGAACACGGACAGCAGGCCCAGGACGATCAGCGTGGTGCGCCGCGCTGAGTGCCCGTCCGGGTTCGTGTAGAAACGCACCAGCACGTGCGGCAGGCCCAGGGTGCCGAACAGCAGCGCCACCAGCAGGGACACGTTCTGGTAGGGCCCGGCCGGCGCCAGGTCCGTGGGGTTGACAGCCGGCGCGGATTGCGGCTCCACGCCGGTCCCGGCCAGCACGAAGATGATGAACAGGATGGGTACGGCCAGGGCCGTCAGCTTGAGCCAGTACTGGAATGCCTGGACAAAGGTGATGGAGCGCATTCCGCCCGCCACCACCGTCAGGCACACCACCACCACGACAGCCACGGAGCCCACCCAGGACGGCAGGCCGGTGGCGATATGGATGGTCAGTGCGGCGCCGTGGAGCTGAGGCACGATGTACAGCCACCCCACCATCACCACCACGAGGCTGGTGACCCGGCGGACCGTGCGGGAAGCGAGCCGGGATTCGGTGAAGTCGGGGATGGTGTAGGCCCCCGACCGGCGCAGCGGAGCGGCGACGAAGAGCAGCAGCATCAGGTACCCGGCCGTGTAGCCCACGGGGAACCAGAGCGCGTCGGTGCCGGACAGCAGGATGAGTCCGGCCACACCCAGGAAGCTGGCCGCGGACAGGTACTCACCGCCGATCGCCGATGCATTCCACCAGGGCCGGACGGTCCGCGAGGCAACGTAGAAGTCCCCCGTGGTGCGCGAAATCCGCAGCCCATAGAACCCGATGATGGCGGTGGCGAGGGACACCACGGTGACGGCAGTGATGGCGACGCCGGCATTCACCCCTGCATCACTGTTCCCCTGCCAGGTCCCGGTACCGTGCCTCGTTGCGGGCCGCCGTCCTGACGTACAGCCACGCGCTCAACCCGATCACCGGGTAGATTCCGGCGCCCAGGAGCAGCCAGCCAAAGGGGATGCCGGCGATGCGGGCGTCGGCGAGGCCGGGCACCACCACCAGGATCAGCGGGAACGCGGCAAGGATCAGCAGGAAGCCACCCGCCACCACCAGGGCCAGCCGCAGCTGGGACCGGATCAGCGAGCGGACGAACACCTGTCCGACGTCGGACTCCTGCGCCGCTTCGCGCGATTCCAGGGGCTTCGCTGCGCCGCGCACCGGAATGAGCGGCGCAGCGTGCGGGGCCGTGACCCGGACCCGGGTCATGCGTGCGGCCTGATGCGGGTGGCCTCCAGCTTCTCCCGCACGATGGGCAGGTGCCGGCGGCTGATGGGTAGGCCGGCGCCGGCCACCGTCACGCGCGGCCCGTCGGCCGCCAGCTTCATGGAGGAAACATGTTTCAGGGCCACCAGGTAGGAGCGGTGGGTGCGGATGAAACCGGCATCGGCCCATTGCTGTTCCAGGTCGGCCAGCGGCACCCGGATGAGGTAGCTCGCGTCGGCGGTGTGCAGCCGCGCATAGTCCCCCTGGGCCTGGACGTACGTGACGTCGTCGCGTCGGATCATCCTGGTGGTCCCGCCCTGGTCCACGGTGATCATCTCCGGTGCCGCCCCGCCGTCGCGCAGTTCACTGATCCGCCCCACGGAACGGGCCAGGCGCTCGGAGCGCACAGGCTTGAGCAGGTAGTCCACGGCGGCGAGCTCGAAGGCGGCCAGGGCGTGGTCCTCGTCGGCGGTGACAAAGACGACGGCGGGCGGGTTGCTGCTCCGGGCGATGGCGCCGGCAATCTCCAGGCCGGACACGGCGGGCATGTGGATGTCCAGGAAGACAGCGTCGATGCCGCCGGCGGACAGGGCTGTAAGTGCCTCCGCGCCGGACGTGGCCCGCAGCACCTTTCCGATGCGTTCGTCCCTGCCCAGCAGGAACGCCAGTTCCTCAACGGCGGGCAGCTCATCATCAACGACGAGGACGTTAATCATTCTCCTAGGGTACTTCCAGGGGGAGGCCGGCCTTATGCATCATGCCCGGGCTGGGACTTGGGCACCCGCATGGTGATCAGCGTTCCCTCGCCCGGCGCCGTTTCCACCACCAGCCCGTGGTCGTTGCCGTACACCTGGCGCAGGCGGGCATCCACGTTCCGCAGTCCCACGTGGTCCCCGTCGGTGTGGCCCGCCAGGACCGACCGGAGCTGCTCCGGATCCATCCCCACGCCGTCGTCCTCGATGGTTACCTCAGCGAAGGCACCCGCGTCCTCCGCCGTGATGCTGATGTGGCCGGGCCCCGCCTTGGCTTCAAGCCCATGCCGGACGGCGTTTTCCACCAGCGGCTGGAGGCTGAGGAAGGGGATGACGGTGCTGAGGACTTCGGGTGCCACCCGCAGGCTGACCTGGACCCGGTCGCCAAACCTGGCCCGCTCCAGGAGCAGGTAACGGTCGATGCAGCGCAGCTCCTCGGCAAGCGTGGTGAAGTCGCCGTGCCGCCGGAACGAATAGCGGGTGAAGTCCGCAAACTCCACCACCAGCTCCCGGGCCCGCTCCGGGTCCGTGTTGATAAAGGACGCGATGGCGTTGAGGGAGTTGTAGATGAAGTGCGGGCTGATCTGGGCGCGCAGTGCCCGGACCTCCGCTTCCATGAGCAGCGTGCGGGAAGCGTCCAGTTCAGCCAGTTCCACCTGGACGGCCACCCAGTCCGCCACTTCCCCCGTCGCCCTGACCAGGCCTGCCCCAGCTGAAGGCGCGAAGGCGGCCACGGCACCCACCACCCGGGTGCCCGCCCGGACGGGGGCGATGACGCCGGCGAGGTGGCCGCCGGTTCCTTCCCCTCCAGCGGGGAGTACGGCTGTCCGGCCCGAAGCCAGGACCTCCGCGGCGAGTTCCATGAGGCGCGGCCTGATGTCCTCGCCGCCGCCGTCCCAGGCCAGCACGCCCGAGGTGTCCGTGATCGCCAGGGCGTCGCAGGCAAGCAGGGCGCGTAGCTGGCGGCTGGCCTTGGCGGCTCCGGCGGGGTTCAGGCCGCGCCGCAGGTGCTGCCCGGCCTGGGAGGCTGCATGGAGCGTGTGGTAGGTGGCGCGTTCGGCATCAGTGCCCAGCTCGCGGAAGGAACGGAGCACCTTGAGGCCCACGCCGACGACGACGGCAATGGCCATGGCGATCACCGCCACTGCCGCGGCGGTGAGGAGGGGGGAGTCCGGCATGGTGCCCAGCGTAGCGGCGGGTGCCGTTTGCCGCAGCATCGCGACCGTTGAGCGACGGTGGGGGATGATGTGCTGGAACACGGGCGGGGCCGGACGGCAAAGTGATTGGTGTCACATCTGCGGTGCCCCTGCGTGATCAGGGCCTGCCGCCCGGTGTGTTCCGGCAACTCAATGAGGAGGAACGATGGGTAACGATGCCCATACTCCGGACGCAGCGGCGTCCGTGGACTTTGAACAAGTCCAGTCGACCGGGCAGTTCCAGGAATTGCGCAAGCGTCACCGCAGCTTTGTCTTCCCCATGGCAGTGGCCTTCCTGCTGTGGTACTTCGCCTATGTCCTGCTGGCCGACTACGCGGTGGGATTCATGTCCACCAAGGTCTGGGGCAACATCAACATCGGCCTGATCCTGGGCCTGCTCCAGTTTGTCTCCACCTTCGCCATCACCGGCTGGTACGTGCACTACTCCAACAAGCGGCTGGACCCCATCGCTTCGGAGATCAGGCACGAGATCGAGGGGCATGAATTCGATAGGAACGGAAACCGAGTGGGCGGAGCCAACAAATGATCGCAATTCCCGCAGCGGTGGATGTCGCCGCCCTCAAGGACACCACCCTGCTGAATATGGGCATCTTCGGCCTGTTCGTGGCCGTGACCATGGTGATTGTGTTCCGCGCCAGCCGCAACAACAAGACCGCCGCCGACTACTACGCGGCAGGACGGTCGTTCACCGGATCACAGAACGGCACCGCCATCGCCGGCGACTACCTGTCCGCAGCATCCTTCCTGGGCATCACGGGCGCCATCGCCATCAACGGCTACGACGGGTTCATGTACTCCATCGGCTTCCTGGTGGCCTGGCTGGTGGCGCTGCTGCTGGTTGCTGAACTGCTGCGCAACACCGGCAAGTTCACCATGGCTGACGTGCTGTCCTTCCGGCTGAAGCAGCGCCCGGTCCGGATCGCCGCCGCCATCTCCACCCTCGCCGTCTGCTTCTTCTACCTGCTGGCCCAAATGGCCGGCGCGGGAAGCCTGATCTCCCTGCTGCTGGGCATCAGCGACTGGGGCGGCCAGGCCCTGGTGATCATCGTCGTCGGCGCCCTCATGATCATGTACGTCCTGATCGGCGGCATGAAGGGGACCACCTGGGTCCAGATCATCAAGGCCATGCTGCTCATCGCCGGTGCCGCCGTCATGACGCTGTGGGTCCTGGCCATCTACGGCTTCAACCTCTCCGCCCTGCTGGGCGGCGCCGTGGAGACCGCCAACAACCCGGCAGTTCTCAACCCGGGCCTGCAGTATGGCAAGACCGAAACCTCCAAGCTGGACTTCATGTCCCTGGGCCTGGCCCTGGTCCTGGGTACGGCAGCCCTGCCGCACGTGCTGATGCGCTTCTACACCGTCCCTACCGCCAAGGAAGCACGCAAGTCCGTGGTCTGGTCCATTTGGCTGATCGGCCTGTTCTACCTCTTCACCCTGGTGCTGGGGTACGGGGCCGCAGCCCTGGTGGGCGCGGACACCATCAAGTCCGCACCCGGCGGAGTCAACGCCGCCGCCCCGCTGCTGGCGTTCCACCTGGGCGGCCCGCTGCTGCTCGGGTTCATCTCGGCGGTCGCGTTCGCCACCATCCTGGCGGTGGTGGCCGGCCTGACCATTACGGCCGCGGCATCCTTTGCCCATGACATCTACGCCAACGTCATCGCCAAGGGCAAGGCCGACGCCGCCACCGAAGTCCGGGTAGCCCGCCGCACCGTGGTGGTGATCGGCATCCTGGCAATCCTCGGCGGCATCTTCGCCAACGGCCAGAACGTGGCCTTCCTGGTGGCGCTGGCCTTCGCCGTCGCGGCATCTGCGAACCTGCCCACCATCATCTACTCGCTGTTCTGGCGGAAGTTCACCACCCAGGGCGCCGTGTGGAGCATGTACGGCGGCCTGGCCTCCGCGATCCTGCTCATCGTGTTCTCCCCGGTGGTCTCGGGATTGAAGACCTCGATGATCCCGGGCGCCAACTTCGCCCTCTTCCCGCTCAGCAACCCGGGCATCGTGTCCATCCCGCTGGCCTTCTTCCTGGGCTGGCTGGGCACCACCCTGGACAAGCAGAAGGAGGATCCCGCCAAGCAGGCCGAGATGGAAGTCCGGTCGCTCACGGGCATCGGAGCCGAAAAGGCCGTGGACCACTAGGCAGGGTCCCTGAAGAGGGTCCACTGCCAACCAGCACCGGGACTTTTCCGGCGCAACGCGAAGAGCCTCCTGCCGCAGACTGAACTGCGGCACGGAGGCTCTTTCGTTGGGGCCGGGAGGGTCTTGCCGCGGGTGGCTCAACGCTGCCGGCTTAGCGCTGGTGGTGGCCGCGCGGTGCCAGGTTCCCGTGTCCACCGTGCGGTACGGCGTACTGGCCGGCGGTTGAAGCGGCAAGCCCCGGCGTCGTAATGCCCGCCACCAGGAGCGCGCCCGCGAACGCTGCCAGCAGCAGCCTGCCCGGGCGCATTGCCGCCCTTTCCCCGGCTGCCCGTCGCAGCCAACCCAGCGAGGCAAGAATCATCAGCGTCAGCAGCAGCGCCGAAAGCTGCGTCAAGCCCAGCCCGGAGGTCGCAGGGGTGGGGAAAGCGATGGCGGCGAGGTGGGCCACGGCCGCGGCTGCCAGCACAAACTGCATCCACCGGCCGCCCGCTGGCCTGTCCTTGGCCAGGAATACCACGGCACCGGCCAGCAGGGCCGCGCCCCAGAGTCCGGCCAGCGCGCCGGCGAGGACCCTTTCCGGCTCACCGGAACCAGCTGAAAAGACGCTCGACGAGATGGCCAGGTTGACCGACCCCGCGCCGAGTCCCGCGAACCCGGCGACCAGGCGGACCGAGGGGTGCCTCTGGGGCACCACCTCTTGCCGCGGCGCCGGGCGGTCCGCCCGTGCTGACAGCGGGAGGGCTGCTCCATCGTGCGCTGTCATGCGCTGGCCCGCCATGTCCTGTCCTGGCATGCTAGGCGCGGGCTGCGGCCGGGGACTTGTCCAGGGACAGGCCCACGCCGAGCAGGAGTACCGCGCTGGCCAGGTGGAGGACGTTGTCGGCACCGTTCAGCGCGATGATGTTCAGCGGCGAGTTCAGCAGGAACAGGCCAACGATGCCCACCAGGAGGTAGACGCCGCCCACGGTGGCGTTCACTGTGCGCGCGCTGGCCGTTCCGCGGAGTCCGGCGAACAGCAGCGCGGCGCCGATGGCCAGGTGGATGACGTTGTGCAGCGGGTTGACTTCAAAAATGATGAGGTTGGCGCCCTCGGTGGCGGCGAAACCGATGCCGGAGGTGACAGCGAAGCCCAGGAGGCCCACCAGCAGGTAGACGGCTCCGAAAATGGTGGCGACGAGGCGGTTGGGTGAGTTGCGCATGACCTGGATCCTTCCGATAGGGCGGGCGTGTCCACCCGCCGTGTGTGGTCCCTGGTCGGGACCCTCGGAAGCGATTCGGATCATGGCCGGAGGTGGATGGGTAAAAAGATCAGTACCCTTTCCACTTTCCCGGTGTTTCAGCCCTCCGCGTGGTCCCTAGGAGGCGGGACGCAGTTTGATGTTGGTCATCCGGAGCTGGTCGGTTCCCTCGAACTTGTAGGCCAGGTCCACCTTTTTGCCGGTGCAGCTGATCTGGCCCACCACCTCGGCCGACTTGACGCCGTTGTCCGTGGCGACCTTGAGGTTGTTGTAGGAAGGCTGGCAGGAGCTGTCCATTTCCAGGCTCTGCACCCCGGAGATGAATGCCTCCTTGGAGAGCTGCTTCTGCAGGGCGGGGTCAAGGTACTCGTCGTACGCACCGGAGGTGTCGCCGGCGATCACCTTTTTGGTGAAGTCGTCCGCAAGGCCCCTGGCCTGGTTGGTGGCACTGCCCACGATGTTCACCAGGATGACGACGCCGATGATCACCAGCAGCAGCACCCCGCCAATGCTGCCAAGGATGATCCACAGCTTCCGCCGGCTCCGCTGCCGGCGTCTCTGCAGAGGGGGCTCACCGGGCAGGCCGAACGGCGCCGGCTGCTGCGGCATCGGGGGAATCTGCTGCGGCGTGTAGCCCGCCGGGCCTTGCTGGTGTGGGCCTTGCTGGTACGGGCCCTGCTGGTACGGATCCTGGGAGCTGCCCTGGTCCTGGGGACTGCCCGCTTCCTGGGGACTAGTCAAGTGGGGTGCCTTTCATTGAACAGGCGCTCTGGCGCCGGCGGCGGACGGACCGGTCCCCGGCCCGCGCATGACTGAAACCAGCCTATAACCCGGCCCGCCGCCGTCGTGCTTTCAGCGCCGCCTCGAAATTTTGCCGCTACCCGCCCTCGGAGCCCCGGTCCAGCAGGGGCTGCACCCGGAAGGGGATCAGCTCGCCCATTGCCAAAGCGGTGTCCGCACGCTCCACGCCGTCACAGGCCAGGATCTTGCCGTTGATGCGGAACAGGTCCTCGGCATCCCGGGCCACCACGCGCAGCAGCAGGTCCGCCGATCCCGTCAGCCCGTATCCCTCCAGAACCTCCGGAATGGCCGCGATCTCCTCCGCCAGCCTCCCAAGCTTCTGCTGCTGGACATGCACGGAGATGAAGGCCATGAGCGGGTACCCCAGCGCCGCCGGATTAATGCGCCGTTGAAAGGACAGGAAGGCGTGCTTCTTTTCCAACTGGGCCATGCGCGCCTGGACGGTGTTGCGGGACAGGCCCAGCTTCTGGGCGAGCGCCACCACCGTCCGGCGCGGATCTTCCGCCAGCGCCGAGAGCAGGCGGGTGTCAGTGCCATCCAAAGCTTGCATAATGCGCAACGCTAGCACGGTGCCGATAGGGCGGACAGGGCATTTTGCTCAAAAAATGCCCGAGTGGTTGTACCCCATGGATGTTGTGAGTAGGGTCACAGTATCTGGGGCAATGACGCCCGGAAGGCCGGTGGCGGCAGGGCCAAAAGCCCGGAGGCCACGGGTCAACGACGTACGAAGGTTGCGGCAATCGTGTCTACAGACGAAACGGGCCATGGCGGCGCACAGACCCCCCAAAGCGCAGGAAATCCGGGCACGCCCGGGCAGGAACTTCTTCAACTGATCACCCCGGCAGGCGAACGCATCAGCCACCCGGAATTCGACTTCTGGGTCAGGGATATCACCGACGAACAGTTGTGTTCCCTGTTCGAGGACATGACCGTCATCCGCCGGATCGACGTGGAAGCCACCGCCCTGCAGCGGCAAGGTGAGCTGGCCCTGTGGCCCCCGCTGCTCGGACAGGAGGCGGCCCAGATTGGCTCCGGCAGGTCCCTGCGGGCGGACGACTTTGTGTTCTCCAGCTACCGCGAGAACGGCGTGGCGTACTGCCGCGGCGTGGATCTGACCGACCTCCTTCGGGTATGGCGCGGCAATGCGTCCGGCGGCTGGGACCCGTACACCATCAACATGGCCACGCCGCAGATCATCATCGGTGCCCAGACCCTGCACGCCACCGGCTATGCCATGGGGATCCAGAATGACGGCGCCGACGCGGCCGCCGTCACCTACTTCGGCGACGGTGCCACCAGCGAAGGCGACGTCAACGAGGCCATGGTGTTTGCCGCCAGCTTCCAGGTGCCCGTGGTGTTCTTCTGCACCAACAACCACTGGGCCATCTCCGAGCCGGTACGACTGCAGTCCCATATCCAGCTCGCGGACCGGGCCACCGGTTTCGGCATCCCCAGCCTGCGGGTGGACGGCAATGACGTCCTGGCGGTCATGGCCGCTACCCGGCTGGCACTGGACCGGGCACGGCGCGGCGGGGGTCCCACCTTCATCGAGGCGGTCAGCTACCGCATGGGGCCGCACACCACCGCGGACGATCCCACCCGCTACCGCGACGCGAATGAGCTGGAGGACTGGGCGGCGAAGGACCCCATCTCACGGCTGGCCGGCCTCCTGGACCGTAAGGGCCTGCTCAGCCCGGAACTGCAGAAACAGGTCAAGGACAAGGCAGACGCCGTTGCGGCGGAGATGCGCCGGGGCTGCACCACCATGCCCGATCCCCAGCCGATGGACATCTTCAAGCACGTCTACAGCACGCCCAACTCCTGGCTGGAACGCCAGCAGGACCACTACGCCCGTTATTTGGCGTCCTTCGGCGATCCCGCAGGAGCCGTTTCAGAGGAAGGTGCACGCTGATGACGCAGTTGACCTTCGCCCGTGCCATCAATGCCGGGCTGCGCAAGTCGCTGGAAAACGACGCAAAGGTGGTCCTCCTCGGCGAGGACATCGGCACCCTGGGCGGGGTGTTCCGGGTAACGGACGGCCTGCAAAAGGACTTCGGGACCCACCGCGTCGTGGACACGCCGCTGGCCGAGTCCGCCATCGTGGGCACCGCCGTGGGCCTGGCCTACCGGGGCTACCGGCCGGTGGTGGAGATCCAGTTCGACGGGTTCATCTACCCGGCGTTCGACCAGATTGTC
Source organism: Arthrobacter sedimenti (assembly GCF_042652025.1). Classification (NCBI taxonomy): domain Bacteria; kingdom Bacillati; phylum Actinomycetota; class Actinomycetes; order Micrococcales; family Micrococcaceae; genus Arthrobacter; species Arthrobacter sedimenti. Next base: position 480,125 of record NZ_JBHSDQ010000002.1, read on the forward strand.
AGCCAGGTGGCCAAGCTGCACTATCGCACCCGCGGGGCCGTCAAGATGCCCATCACCATCCGCGTCCCCTTCGGCGGCGGCATCGGATCACCCGAACATCACTCGGAATCCCCGGAAGCCTACTTCACCCACACCTCCGGGTTGCGGGTGGTGACAGTGGCCAACCCGCAGGACGCCTACACCGTGATCCAGCAGGCCATCTCCTGCGACGATCCCGTCCTGTACTTCGAGCCCAAGCGCCGCTACCACGACAAAGGCGAGGTGGACGAGTCCGTGGATCCGGCCAAGGCCCTGCCCATGGACAAGGCACGGATTCTGACAGACGGCAGCGACGTCACCCTGGTGGCCTACGGGCCCCTGGTCAAAACTGCCCTGGACGCCGCCTCCGCCGCTGCGGACGAAGGCATCTCGATTGAAGTCGTTGACCTGCGCTCGCTGGCCCCCGTGGACTACGAACCCGTGGTGGCCTCCGTGCGGAAGACCGGGCGGCTGGTGGTGACCCACGAGGCCGGGCAATCCGGCGGCCTCGGTGCGGAAGTGGCTGCCAGCATCACGGAGCGGTGCTTCTACCACCTGGAAGCAGCACCCGTGCGGGTGACCGGCTTCGACATTCCCTACCCGTACTCCAAGCTGGAAATGCACCACCTGCCGGGCCTGGACCGCATCCTGGACGGCGTTGACCGTGCCCTGGGCCGCCCCAATTCCCTGAGCGGGCTGGAAGGATGAGCGCCACCATGATCAAGGAATTCCGGCTCCCGGACCTGGGGGAGGGACTCACCGAGTCCGAGATCCTCAGCTGGAAAGTGGGTGTTGGCGACACCGTCAGCCTGAACCAGGTCATCGCCGAGGTGGAAACGGCCAAGGCCGTGGTGGAGCTTCCGTCGCCCTTTGCCGGGGTCATCAAGGAACTTCACGAGCAGCCCGGTTCCGTGGTGGAGGTGGGCAAGCCCATCGTCTCCTTCGAGGTGGCGGACGACGCCGGCGGGTCACCTTGTGTGCCGTCCGGCACCGTTCCGTCCGGTGCCGGAAACGAGGGGTCCGGGGAAGCTGCGGTGGAAACGCCCAAACGGGAACCGAACCTGGTGGGGTACGGTGCCGTCGTCGAAGGTTCCGGTCGCCCCACGCGCCGGGCACGGAACTTCGCCCCCGTGGCCGGGCCTGCCGAAACAACGCCCGCAGAAAGTGCAGTGCAGGTGGTTGAGCCTGCAGGCACCCGCCCTGCCGATACCAGGCCCACCGAACGGCCCAGGTCCACTCCTCCTGTCCGCAAGCTGGCCAAGGACCTGGGGCTGGACCTCGTGCAGATCCGCGGTACCGGTCCCGGCGGGCTGATCACGCGGGAAGACGTCCAGGAATTTGCCGGGCAGGCGGAAGAACCCTCCGCCCCTATGGCTGGCCAGGCGGTAACGCCTCGGGCCGGCGCGGGGGAGCGGGAGACCCGGACCTCCATCAAGGGCGTCCGGAAACACACCGCGGCCGCGATGGTGCAAAGCGCCTTTACCGCGCCGCATGCCACCGAGTTCCTCACCGTGGACGTCACGCCCAGCCTCGAGCTGCTGGCCAGGCTCAAGGACAGCAGGGCATTCGCCGGCATCAAGCTCACGCCCCTGACCCTCGCAGCCAAGGCGGTCCTCATCGCCCTGCGCCGGCAGCCGGCGTTGAATTCGCGCTGGGACGAGGAAAACCAGGAGATCGTCACGTTCCATTACGTGAACCTGGGCATCGCCGCAGCCACGCCCAGGGGACTTACCGTGCCCAACATCAAGGACGCCGACGCCCTGCAGCTCCCGGAGCTCGCCCAGGCCTTGGCGGAGCTCGCCGAAACCGCGCGGGCCGGCAAGACCACCCCTGCCGACCTTTCCGGCGGCACCATCTCCATCACCAACATCGGTGTCTTCGGCATCGACGCCGGCACCCCCATCCTCAACCCGGGGGAGGCAGCGATCCTTGGCCTCGGGGCTGTCCGGACCATGCCATGGGAATACCGGGGCGAAGTGGCGCTGCGCCAGGTGCTCACACTGAGCCTGTCCTTCGACCACCGCCTGGTGGACGGCGAGCAGGGCTCCCGTTTCCTTGCCGACGTCGGCGCCATCCTGGCCGAGCCGGGCATGGTCCTCACCATGGTCTAGCCGCGCGGCGGTGTGCTCTCCACCATCAGGGCTGCCAGCGCCATCCGTTCCAGCAGGGGCCGGGCAACGCTGGCAGCCATCCGCCGGCCGTGGCTGCGGACCGAGTGCGGGGTGGAGTTGATCAGGCCAAAGGTGGCGTGGGCGCGCATGCGCAGTTCTGCCGCATCGATACCGGGGTGGACCTTTGCCAGGACGTCCACCCACAGCTCCACGTAGCTGCGCTGCAGCGCGCGCACCGCGGACTGGTCCTGCTCCGACAGGTTGCTGAGGTCCCGGTCCTGCACCCGGATCACGTCGGGCTTGCCGAGCGCGAAATCCACCTGGAACTCCACCAGTCGACGCAGCGCCGCCAGGGGGTCGGCGGTCTGCTCCACAACCTGGCGCCCGCCGTCGAGCAGTTCCTGGCTCACGGTGACCAGCAGGTCGGCCAGGACGGCCTGCTTGCCGGGAAAGTGGCGGTAAACCGCGGGGCCGCTGACTCCCGCGGCCGCGCCCAGGTCCTCCAGGGACACCCGGTTGAAGCCGTTGACTGCGAACAGCGACGCCGCGGCAGTAAGCAACGCCTGCCGCCGGTTCTCCTTGGCCTTGCCGCGCTGCGTTGTGGGGGCGTGCGTGGCAGGGACCGGCTGCGCTGGATTGCTGGACACTTTTCCTCCTGGGGCCGACGCAGAGTCTAACAAGGAGCCCATGTGTTGGACATCACAGTTAATCGAGACTAACCTGAATTTCAGTTATTAGTCACTAACCGAGTTGGCGTGGAGCCGGCCGGTGCACACAGGACGGATCGTCAATGGAGACCCTGGCCACCCGGCTCGACCCGGCAAGCGAGTCCTTCCGCGCCAACCGTGAAGCGCAGCTGGCGCTCGCGGAGGATCTGCGGAAGAGGCTGGCGGATGCGGCGCTGGGCGGTCCCCAGAAGTCGCGGGACCGGCACGTGGCCCGGGGCAAGCTGCTCCCGCGGGACCGGATCGACCAGCTCCTGGATGACGGCAGCCCGTTCCTGGAAATCGCGCCCCTTGCCGCCAACGGCATGTACAACGACGATGCCCCGGGCGCCGGGGTCATTGCCGGGATTGGCCTGGTGCACGGCCGGCAGGTCCTGGTCATCTCGAATGACGCCACCGTCAAGGGCGGCACCTACTACCCCATGACCGTCAAGAAGCACCTGCGCGCCCAGGAAATCGCGCTGGAAAACCGCCTGCCGTGCGTCTACCTGGTGGATTCCGGCGGTGCCTTCCTCCCCAAGCAGGATGAGGTGTTCCCGGACAAGGAACACTTTGGCCGGATCTTCTACAACCAGGCCCGGCTCTCCGCCGCCAAGATCCCCCAGATTGCCGCCGTTATGGGCTCCTGCACGGCAGGCGGCGCCTACGTCCCCGCCATGAGCGACGAAACCGTCATCGTCCGGAACCAGGGCACCATCTTCCTGGGCGGACCGCCGCTGGTGAAAGCCGCCATCGGGGAGATTGTCACCGCAGAGGAACTCGGCGGCGGCGAGGTGCACTCCCGGATCTCAGGGGTGACGGACCACCTGGCCGAAAACGACGAACACGCCCTCCAGATCATCAGGGACATCGTTGCCACCCTGCCGCCGCCCGCCGCGCCCGCCTGGCAGGTGGAACCCGCCGTCGAACCGGCCGTTGACCCGGAAGGGCTCTACGGCGCCGTGCCCACGGACGTCAACGCACCCTACGACGTCCGCGAAGTCATCGCCCGGCTGGTGGACGGCAGCAGGTTCCACGAGTTCAAGAAGGACTACGGCACCACCCTGGTCACAGGGTTCGCCCGGATCAACGGACATCAGGTGGGCATCGTGGCCAACAACGGCGTGCTGTTCAGCGAGTCCTCGCTCAAGGGAGCCCATTTCATCGAACTGTGCGACCAGCGCGGCATCCCGCTGCTGTTCCTGCAGAACATCTCCGGCTTCATGGTGGGCAGGGACGCCGAACAGGGCGGCATCGCCAAAAACGGGGCCAAGATGGTCACCGCCGTCGCCACGGCCCGCGTCCCCAAGCTGACAGTGGTGATCGGCGGATCCTTTGGTGCCGGGAACTACTCCATGTGCGGCCGCGCCTATTCACCGCGATTCCTGTGGATGTGGCCGGCGGCCCGGATCTCCGTGATGGGCGGCAACCAGGCGGCCAGCGTGCTGGCCACCGTGAAGCGGGACCAGTATGAGGCGGCAGAGGAGGACTGGCCGGCGGGCGACGAGGAAGCCTTCAAGGCCCCCATCCGCCAGCAGTACGAGGACCAGGGCAGCCCCTACTACTCCACCGCCCGGCTGTGGGACGACGCCGTCATCGATCCCGCCGATACCCGCACCGTCCTGGGTCTCGCCCTGGACGTCGTCTCCCGCACCCCCTTGCCGGAGACCTCCTTCGGCCTCTTCCGGATGTGAGCCAGCAATGACCATGCAGACCAACACCGCCACGCAGACCACTGCCGACGCCGGGAGCGGGGCGGCCGCCAATGACGCCACGCCCCTCTTCAGCACGGTCCTGGTAGCCAACCGCGGCGAAATCGCCTGCCGCGTGATCCGGACCCTCCGCCAGCTGGGGATCCGCTCGGTGGCCGTCTACAGCGATGCCGACGCCGGCGCCCGCCACGTGCGCGAAGCCGACACTTCCGTCCGGATCGGCCCCGCCGCCGCGGCCGAGAGCTACCTGAACGCCGACGCGATCGTCGAAGCCTGCCGGCAGTCCGGCGCCGAGGCGGTCCATCCGGGCTACGGCTTCCTCAGTGAGAACGTGGACTTCGCCCGTGCCCTCGAAAAAGCCGGCATCTCCTTTATTGGCCCGGGCGTTGAAGCGCTCAACGTCATGGGTGACAAGATCCGCGCCAAGAACCATGTGGCGGGGTACGGCGTGCCCGTGGTCCCCGGCGTTGCCAGGCCCGGCATGACGGACAGCGAACTGGCGGAGTCCGCTGCCGCCGTCGGCTATCCACTCCTGATCAAGCCCTCCGCCGGTGGCGGCGGCAAAGGCATGCACGTGGTGGAAAGGCCGGCGGACCTGCCCGCCGTGCTGGCCACGGCGCGGCGTGTGGCCAGCGCGGCGTTCGGTGATGACACCCTGTTCCTGGAGCGCCTGGTGACCACACCGCGGCACATCGAAGTGCAGGTGCTGGCTGACAACCACGGCAATGTCATCCACCTGGGCGAGCGCGAGTGCTCCCTGCAGCGGCGGCACCAGAAAGTAATTGAGGAAGCCCCGTCGCCCCTGCTGGAGGGCCTGCTAAATGGGGCGGAGGTGCGGTCGCGGATCGGCGAGGCTGCATGCAATGCCGCCCGCAGCGTGGACTACACCGGGGCGGGAACCGTGGAATTCCTGGTGTCGGACGACGCCCCGGACGAGTTCTTCTTCATGGAGATGAACACCAGGCTGCAGGTGGAACACCCGGTAACGGAAATGATCACCGGCATCGACCTGGTGGAATGGCAGGTGCGGATCGCCGCCGGTGCGGAACTGACGCTGCGGCAGGCCGACGTCGAACTGTCCGGCCATGCAGTGGAGGCGCGCGTCTACGCCGAGGTGCCGGAGAAGAACTTCCTGCCGTCCACCGGGACTGTGCTGCAGCTGGATGAGGTGCCCCCGAACCCGGACGGCCGGGTCCGGGTGGATTCCTCCCTGGTGGAAGGACTGGAGCTCTCGGCACACTACGATCCCATGATCTCCAAGGTGGTCGCCTGGGGCGCGGACCGCGGAGCAGCACTCGCATCCCTGGACGCGGCACTGGCAGGTTACACGGCACTGGGCATCGAGACCAACGTCGAGTACCTGCGGCTCCTGCTCAACGATCCCGACGTCCGCGCCGGGCGACTGGACACCGGCCTGATCGAACGGAAGCTGCCCGCCCTCGAATTCCGCCGCATCGGGGAGCCCGAACTCGTGGCTGCCGCGCTCTACGCGCTCTCCCTGGAAGCGCAAAACGACCCCGCCCCGGACGCCGGGCCCTGGCAGGGCAGGAGCGGCTGGCGCCTTGGCGCGCCGGCGCCGCGCCGCATCAGCCTGGGAACGCCCGACGGCGGCGTGGCCAGCGTGCTGGTCAGCGGCAGCCCCAACGGGGGACAGACCGCCACGGTAACGGTCGACGGCGGCGCGACGCGACGTGCGGCGCTGCACTGGTCCAGCCGGCAAAGCATCAACCTCGACCTTGACGGCGAACGCCGGAGTTACCGGCTTGCGCCGGTCTTCACTGGGCCGGTGGAACCGACGTGGAGCAACCCACTGCCCGGACGTCCCACCCAGCTCTTCCTCGGCAACGGCGGCTGGTCCTGCCGGCTCGACGTCCTGACCCGCGAGGCGCGGCTGGAACGGGTGCTGGCAGCCGTCCAGCGGCAGGAAGGCGCCGCGGATCCCGAGGTGCGCTCGCCGATGCCCGGAACAGTGGTCGCCGTCCCGGTCAGTGACGGGGACGAGGTCCAGGCCGGGGAGGTCCTGGTGTCCGTGGAGGCCATGAAAATGGAGCACCATCTGGTGGCCCCGCAGGCAGGGACGGTCCACCTTGCCGCCCGCACCGGTGACCTGGTGAAGGCCGACCAGGTGCTGGCCACTGTCCACCCCCATCCCGCGGCTGCAGAACCCGCTTCCACGGACGCAGAAACAGCTACAGACGAAGACCAAGGCGAAGGAGCCTGACCATGACCGGTTTTGAACTCACCGAGGAATACCAGGACCTCAGCGACACCGTGCGCGACTTCGCGGACAACGTGGTGGCCCCCGTATCCGCCAAGCACGACGAAGAGCACAGCTTCCCCTATGAAGTGGTGAAGCAAATGGCGGAGATGGGCCTGTTCGGACTGCCGTTCCCGGAAGAATACGGCGGCATGGGCGGGGACTACTTCGCCCTTGCGCTCGCGCTGGAACAGTTGGGCCGCGTTGACCAGTCGGTGGCCATCACCCTGGAAGCCGGCGTTTCCCTCGGCGCCATGCCCGTGTACCGCTTCGGTACAGACGCGCAGAAGCAGGAGTGGCTGCCCATGCTGGCATCCGGCCAGGCGCTCGCCGGGTTCGGGCTCACCGAGCCCGAGGCAGGCTCGGACGCCGGCGGCACCAAGACCCACGCCAGGCGCGAGGACGGCAACTGGGTGATCAACGGCAACAAGGAGTTCATCACCAACTCCGGAACCGACATCACCCGCCTTGTCACCGTCACGGCTGTCACCGGACAGCAGCAGCGCCGGGACGGCAGCATCAAGAAGGAAATCTCCACCATCCTGGTTCCCACGGACACGCCGGGTTTCAAGGCGGAGAAGCCCTACAACAAGGTGGGCTGGAACGCCTCCGATACCCACCCGCTCACCCTGAAGGACGTCCGGGTGCCGGAAGAAAACCTGCTGGGCGCCGAGGGGCGCGGCTACGCGAACTTCCTCTCCATCCTGGACGAGGGCCGGATCGCCATCGCCGCCCTGGCAACGGGCGCCGCGCAGGGCTGCGTGGACCTGTCGGTCAGGTATGCCCGCGAGCGCCGGGCCTTTGGCCACGAAATCGGCAAGTACCAGGCGGTCTCCTTCAAGATCGCGCGCATGGAGGCGCGGGCCCACACCGCCCGGCTGGCCTACTACGACGCGGCCGCCCGGATGCTGGCCGGCAAGCCGTTCAAGACCCAGGCGGCCATCGCTAAGATGGTCGCAGGCGAGGCAGCCATGGACAACGCGCGGGATGCCACCCAGGTATTCGGCGGCTATGGCTTCATCAACGAGTTCACTGTGGCACGCCACTACCGCGACTCCAAGATCCTTGAAGTGGGGGAGGGCACCACGGAGGTCCAGCTGATGCTGATCGCCCGCGAACTGGGACTTTAGCCCTTGCGCCTGCCGCAGGGTACGTAAGCCGGCCTGAAAGGATCAATGATGATTGACAAGGTTGTTGCCAGCGCTGACGAGGCCGTGGCGGATATCCCCGACGGCGCCTCCCTGGCCGTGGGCGGGTTCGGCCTCTGCGGGATCCCGGTGGCCCTGATCGATGCCCTGCACCGGGCCGGCACAACGGATCTGGAAACCGTCAGCAACAACTGCGGCGTTGACGACTGGGGGCTTGGCATCCTGCTCCGGGACGGACGCATCCGCCGCACCATCAGCTCCTATGTAGGCGAAAACAAGGAGTTCGCCCGCCAGTACCTGGCCGGCGAGCTTGAGGTGGTGCTCACCCCGCAGGGCACGCTGGCAGAGAAACTACGCGCCGGCGGCGCGGGCATCCCGGCGTTCTACACCAAGGCGGGGGTGGGCACACAGGTGTCCGACGGCGGCCTGCCGCAGAGGTACGACGCCAACGGAGGCATCGCGGTTGCCTCGGCACCGAAGGAAGTTCGCCCGTTCGGCGGCGTCGACTACGTCCTCGAAGAGTCCCTCACCCCGGACTTCGGGCTGGTGCACGCGTGGAAGGGCGACCGCCACGGCAACCTCGTCTTCCACGCCACGGCCATGAACTTCAACCCGTTGTGTGCCATGGCCGGAAAGATCACCATCGCGGAGGTGGAGGAACTCGTGGAGCCGGGCGAACTGGACCCCGAACACATCCACACCCCCGGCATCTTCGTCCAGCGCGTCGTCCTGGTGCAGAACGGGGAGAAGCGCATTGAGAAGCGGACCGTGGCACTGACCGCCCCGTCTTCCAGGGGAACAGCCGGCAGCAACCAGGAGGCAGGAGCATGACCATGGATCCCAACAGCCCCGAAGCTCCGCGGCCGGAAGCCGTACGCCCGGAATACCGGCGCGCAGGCTCCCAGCAGCACGCCGGCCAAGGCGACTCAACATCGCCGGCTGAAACGAAAGGCTGGAACCGGAATGAACTGGCCGCCCGGGTGGCCAAGGAACTCCGGAACGGCCAGTACGTGAACCTGGGAATCGGCATGCCCACCCTGATTCCCAACTACATCCCGGACGGGGTGGAAGTGGTGCTGCACTCCGAGAACGGAATCCTCGGCGTCGGACCCTACCCCGCTGAAGACGCGCTGGACCCGGACCTGATCAACGCCGGCAAGGAAACCGTGACCGTCAACAGGGGAGCGGCGTTCTTCGACTCCGCAACGTCCTTTGGCATGATCCGCGGCGGCCACGTGGACGTGGCCGTGCTGGGCGCCATGGAGGTGGCTGCCAACGGCGACCTGGCCAACTGGATGATCCCGGGCAAGATGGTTAAGGGCATGGGCGGGGCCATGGACCTGGTGTTCGGGGCCAAGCGGGTGATCGTGATGATGGAGCACGTTGACCGCAACGGCAACCCCAAGATCGTCCAGCAATGCTCGCTGCCGCTGACGGGCAAGGGCTGCGTGGACCGGATCATCACGGACCTGGCCGTCATCGACGTCGTCAAGGATGGCGGTTCGTCACGGCTGGTCCTGCAGGAACTCGCCCCCAACGTCTCCGTCGAGGACGTGGTGGCCGCCACCGGCGCCGACCTGTTCGAGGAAGACCGGGAACTTACCGTATGACCGGCAACAGCCTTCCGGGCAGGGATTCCGCCAGCCCAACCACCGCCGGGGGCGATGGCGGCAGGCGGGTCGTCGAACAGCGCGGACTGTACTTCGACGAATTGGAGGAAGGCGTGGTGTACGCGCACCGCCCGGGGCGCACCGTGACCGAAGCCGACAACGTCCTGTTCACCACGCTCACCATGAACACCCAGGCCCTCCACCTGGACGCCGCCTGGAGCGCGGGGCAGCCCTTCGGCCAGCGGCTGATGAACTCGATGTTCACCCTTGCCACCATGGTGGGCCAGTCCGTAACCCAGCTGACCCAGGGGACCATCATTGCCCAGCTGGGCCTGACGGACGTGTCCTTCCCGCACCCGCTCTTTCACGGCGACACGCTTTACACGGAGACCGTCATCACCGGCAGGCGGCTTTCGGCCTCGCGCCCCGGCCAGGGGATCGTGACCATGGAACACACCGGCCGCAACCAGGATGGAACCGTGGTGGCCCGGGCCACGCGCAGCTGCCTGATGTGGACGCGGGACGCGTACCAGGACGCGCAAAACGTTCAAAACATCGGAGAATAGCCTTATGACTTTCGTGATGGGCCCCGCCCTGCTGTTCTGCCCCGCCGACCGGCCGGAGCGCTACCAAAAGGCCGCCGCCCGGGCCGATGCCGTGATCCTTGACCTGGAAGATGCGGTGGCGCCGGCGGACAAACAGCGCGCCCGCGGCGCCATCCTGGCCCAGTTGGGAACCACCGGGGTGGAACCGGAACTGGAACCCAGCTGCACCATCGTCAGGGTCAACCCGGTAGGAACGGAAGACTTCGAAAAGGACATGCACTGCCTGGCCCACACGCCCTACCGCACCGTGATGCTGGCCAAGGCCGAGTCCGCAGAACAGCTCAAGGCCCTTGAGGGGTACCAGGTGATCGCGCTGTGCGAGACGGCCCTTGGCGTGCTCAACGCACCGGCCATCGCCGCCGCCCCCAACGTGGTGGGCCTCATGTGGGGGGCGGAGGACCTGCTGGCCACGCTTGGCGGTACGTCCAGCAGGACGGACGACGGCGGCTACCGGGCTGTTGCGCTGCACGCCCGCTCGTCGGTGCTTGTGGCGGCCCGGGCGTTCGGCAAGGAAGCCGTGGATGCCGTCTACACCAACATTCCCGACCTTGAGGGCCTTGGGGCGGAGGCGGCCGACGCGGTGGCCTCAGGCTTCAGTTCGAAGGCCTGCATCCACCCGAGCCAGGCCGGGGTGGTCCGCAAGGCCTACGCGCCGTCCGATGACGAAGTTGCCGCGGCCCAGGCCCTTCTGGCTGCCGCGGAGTCAGCCGGGTCCGGAGTGTTCCGGTACGAGGGGAAAATGATCGACGGCCCCATCCTCAAACATGCCCAGGAGATCATCCGGCGGGCTGCCCAGAAGGTTTAGCTAGCGCTGCCGTCCCTGCGGCCGACGCAGGGACGTGGGCGGGATCGGTTCGTGCAGGAGGGTCCGCACCCAACGGTTCCCCGTCCCGCGGAACTCCTTGCGGCTGGCGAAACGGTAATGGAAGCTGCGCACGCGCACCCAACGGGGCGCGGCGCCGTCGAACGGGTCTCGCCGCAGCAGCCGCAGCATCTGCCGGTCCGCCGCCAGCAGCTTTGCCAGGAAGGCATAAAACCATTCCTCGTGCACGCTGCGCAGCGGCAGGAACCACATGAGCCAGTCAAGGCGCAGGTGGTACGGGGCCCACTGCCGGGGGATCCTGCGGACATCGCCAGGCTTGCCCTTGAAGCCGTACTCACGCCAGTCCGAGCTGTCGCCGGGGTCCTCGTCCAGGGTGCCCTCCACCACGATCTCGATGCGCTGCTTGGTTACGGAGCCAAACGCGCCGTAGGCGTTGACCAGCTGCCACCGGTTAAAGCTCGCGTTCATCAGCTGCCGGCGGGAGAAAAGGTTCCGCAACGGCCAGTAGCTCAGGGCAAGCAGCAGGAGGGACGCAGCCAGGGTGATGGCCAGCCACCACGGCGGGGTGGCCCGCTGCATTCCGGTGGCCGCGTCCCAGTCCGCCGGGATGGCCGGGATCACTGCGTGCGCCACGGGATCGCTGATCGCGGCGAACGCGAGCACTATCGCCATCCAGTTCAGCCAGGCGAAGTTGCCGCTGGCCACCAGCCACAGCTGGGTAACCACCACGACGGCGGCCGCAACACTGGCCACGGGCTGCGGCGCAAAGAGCAGGAACGGCACCACCAGCTGCGCGATGTGGTTCCCCACCACCTCGATGCGGTGCAACGGCTTGGGCAACAGGTGCGCCTGCCGGCTGAGCGGCCCCGGCATGGGTTGGGTTTCATGGTGGTAGTACAGCGCCGTCAGGTCCCGCCACTCCCGGCCGCCGCGGATCTTGATCATGCCCGCCCCGAACTCCAGCCGGAACACCAGCCACACGATCAGGATCAGGATGGTCCGGGGCGGCTCGGTCTGGTTGGAACCCAGGAAAGCCACGGTGAAGCCCGCCTCCAGGAGCAGCATCTCCCAGCCGAACCCGTAGAACGTCTGCCCCACGTTCACGATCGACATGTACAGGAGCCACAGGGCCAGGAAGGCAATCAGCGGCACCCAGGGCGGCCCCATCTGCGGAATTCCGGCCACGAGCAGCGCCGAGACCACCAGGCCGGCGGCGCAGACACCGCGCAGCAGCCGGTCCGAGTACCGCCACCGGAACAGCGTGGGCCGGCGCATCCGGGTAAACCCGGCCAGGAACTCCGGGACCGGCAGCAGGCCGCGCTCGCCAAGCAGGGCGGGAAACTGGTTCAGCGTGGACAGGAACGCCACCAAGTACAGTGCCGCCACACCCCGCTGCAGCACCTGCCGGGCGAATTCGTACTCCGGCGCATCAAACCATGAGAGCCAGTCCACGCAGTCCACGTTACGCCCGGCCACCCCGGGGTCAAGGCGCAGCAGCAGGTCAGCGGCGCGGGACGGCGCGCGGCCGGCCCCGGAGGGTGCGGGATACTTAACCCATGCAGCCACGCAGAGTCGTCCTCCTCGGATCCACCGGTTCCATCGGCACCCAGGCGATTGACGTCGTCGACGGCGCCCCGCACCTGTTCGAGGTGGTGGCACTGAGTGCCGGGGGCGGCAACCTGGAACTCCTGGCCCGGCAGGCCGTCCACACCGGTGCCGCAGCCGTGGGAATCGCAGGGGGAGACCCCGCCCGGCTGGAAGCACTGATCCGTGAAGCCGCGGCCGCAGCAGGCCGCCCCGGCTACCGGCCCCAAATCGTGGCCGGTCCGGATGCGTCTGCGCAGATCGCGGCGGTCGAAGCCGATGTGGTGCTCAACGGCATCACCGGATCGATCGGACTGGCCCCCACACTGGCGGCGCTCAAGTCCGGCGCCACCCTTGCCCTGGCCAACAAGGAGTCGCTGATTGTGGGCGGCAGCCTGGTCAAAGCCGCGGCCGCGGAGGGCCAGATTGTTCCGGTCGACTCCGAACACTCCGCCATTGCCCAGTGTCTGCGCTCCGGCACTGCGGACGAGGTGGACAAGTTGATCCTGACCGCTTCGGGCGGCCCGTTCCGTGGCAGGAGCCGGGCGGAACTCCACGGGGTGACGCCGCAGGAGGCCCTGGCCCACCCCACCTGGGACATGGGCATCATGGTTACCACCAACTCGGCCACGCTGGTCAACAAGGGCCTGGAAGTCATCGAGGCGCACCTGCTGTTCGATATTCCACTGGACCGGATTGACGTCGTGGTCCATCCTCAGTCCGTGGTGCACTCCATGGTGCAGTTCGTTGACGGCTCCACCATCGCCCAGGCTTCCCCGCCGGACATGCGGCTGCCCATCGCGCTGGGGCTCGGCTGGCCGGCCAGGGTGCCCAAAGCCGCCAGCGCGTGCGACTGGACCAAGGCCGCCACCTGGACCTTCGAGCCGCTGGACACTTCGGCGTTCCCCGCCGTGGGCCTTGCCAAGGATGCGGCCAAGCAGGGCAGCACGTTCCCTGCCGTGTTCAATGCGGCCAACGAGGAAGCTGTCACGGCGTTCCATGCCGGCAGGATCCGGTTCACCGACATCGTGGATACCATCGACACCGTGCTCAGCGAACACTCAGGCTCCTCCGGGCTGACGGTGGAATCAGTGCTGGATGCTGAAAGCTGGGCACGCGCCCGCGCCCACGAACGTTTAGCAGTCAGCAGTCTCTAGGAAGCAGCAGCACCTCCATGACCCCTGTTTTACTTTTCATCCTCGGCGTCGTCTTTGTGGCGGTGGGCATCGCCGTGTCCATTGCGCTTCACGAAGTGGGGCACCTCGTTCCCGCCAAATTGTTCAAGGTCCGCGTCACCAAGTACATGATCGGCTTCGGGCCTACGCTGTGGTCCCGCCGGAGGGGCGAAACCGAATACGGCGTCAAGGCCGTACCGCTGGGCGGCTACGTCTCCATGATCGGCATGTACCCGCCCAACAAGGAAGACGGCTCAGTCCGGCCCTCCAGCACCGGCATGTTCCAGACACTTGCCACCGAGGCGCGCTCCCAAGCGCACGAGGAAGTTGGCCCCGGCGACGAAAACCGGGTGTTCTACCGGCTGCCGGTTTGGAAAAAGATCATCGTGATGCTTGGCGGCCCGGCCATGAACATGATCCTCGGCCTGCTGTTCACGGCCGTGCTGCTCATGGGCTTTGGGGTTGCCACAGCCACCACCACCATCTCCGACGTGTCCAAGTGCCAGGTGGCCGCCGGCCAAACCGTTGATCCCAATTCCGCTGACTGCCAGCTGACGCCGGCAGCTGCTGCCGGGCTCAAGCCGAACGACACCATTACCTCCTTCGACGGCAAGGCCGTGACCAGTTGGAGCCAGCTGACGGAATGGATCCGTGCTTCTGCAGGCAAGGAAGTGGCCATCACCGTGCAGCGGGACGGCAACCCCGTGTCCACCACCGTGACTCCCGTTCTTTCGGCCCGGCCGGTGATGGGAAACGATGGACGCCAGGCCACCGACGCCGCCGGCACCCTCCAGTACCAGGACGTCGGTTTCCTTGGCATTGGTGCGCAAACGGCACTGGTGCCCCAGCCGGCGTCGTCCGTCCTGCCGATGGCGGGGGAGAACATCCGCCAGGTGGCCGGGGTGGTCTTCAACCTTCCTGCCCGCGTGGTGGGCGTGGCCAAGGCCGCGTTCAGCGAAGAGCCGCGCGACCCCAACGGGCCCATCAGCGTGGTGGGCGTAGGCAGGGTGGCAGGCGAAGTGGCCGCCATGGAGGCCGTGCCGCTGCAGTCCCGGGTGGCAACCCTCGTTGGCCTGCTGGCAGGCCTGAACTTCGCACTCGCGGTGTTCAACCTGATCCCGCTCCTGCCACTCGACGGCGGCCACGTTGCCGGGGCGCTCTATGAGGGCGTACGGCGCAAGGTGGCAAAGCTGCGCGGCCGGCCCGATCCCGGGGCCTTCGATATCGCCAAGCTGCTGCCCGTCACCTACGTGGTCGCGGCGCTGCTTATAGGCATGAGCGTGCTGTTGATCTACGCCGACATCGTCAAGCCGGTCAATCTCTTCGGGTAGCCGCGGCTTCTGTCGGGCCGGGTCGTTGGCCGGCACGGATGGCTTCCGTTCCGCTGGCGTGAGCCGATATCGGCTGATTCCGGAATATCAGCCAAATGTGATTGATTCGCTGGCATCAGCCACCTATGGTTGAGGAATGTTCGTTCTGACCATCGACCAGCGGGGAAGTACCGGCGCCCAGGACCTCGTCCCGGACCTTCTCGCCGGGATCGCAGCGCTGCAACTTCCCCGAACGGAGCAGCCGGTCTTCGAACGTACCGTCGGTGACGAAGTCCAGGGAGTAGTATCCGACGCTTTGGCTGTCGTGGAGATTGCCCTCCATGCACTCCGCGCCGGACGCTGGTACGTGGGGATCGGCGTCGGAACCGTCTCCCTGGCTCCAGGCGCCAGTCCCCGCGAAGGAACCGGTACTGCGTTTGTTGCCGCCCGCAAGGCCGTTGAGCTGGCCAAAGCCGCCGGGCCGCAGGTGCCGCTGTCAGTGGTGCCGGGCATCATGGCAAAGACCGGTGGGGGTGTCCCCGGCGGGGAAGGGAGCCAGGCGTGTGCAAATGCAGAGGCGGTGCTTCGGCTGCTCGGCCGGCTCGTCCAGGACCGCACGGAGGCCCAGTGGCGGGTGGTGGATGCCCTGCGCCGCCTGGGTTCGGACAGTGCGGGTTTGGGCCGCCAGGCCCCGCGCGGCCAGGGGCCGGGCCGGCATGGAAGCCAGAAACAGGTGGCGCTTGAACTCGGCATCTCGGAACAATCGGTGAGCCGCACCGTGCTTCGGTCCGGGTGGCAGGAAGAATGGGCAGCAAGGCCCGCTGCGGCGATGCTTCTTGGTTTCGCGGACTCGCAGATCAGCGGCCCCTTCAAAGACGACCGTAATGCAGACGACCCCAACGAAGGAGACAGGTGACTGCACTGTGGGTGGCAGTGGCCCTGGTGGTGGCCGGCTTCGCCGGCTGGCCGGTCACGGCGTGGGTGTTCAAGCTCGCACGGACCATCGATGACCGGGCCGATGCTGCGAAGGCAGCGGACGCAGCCCGCAGGGCCGAGCAGGATCCCGCTGCCGACGTCACCGTGGACGACGCCGCTGCGGCCCCGGATGCTGCCCTTGAAACAGCAGGCAGCGCAGCCGGCCAGACGGTTGACGGTGAGCTGACCGCGCCGCCTGTCCAGCCGCCGTCGGACGCTCCCGCCGCACCGCCGCTCTCCACCCAGCGCATCCTGCGCGGCGGCGCCATCATCGGCGTACTGGAGCGGCTGGGGGTCTGCCTCGCCATCCTCACCGGGCAGCCCGTGGCCATCGCCTACATCGTTGCCATCAAGGGCTTGGGCAGGTTCGCCGAGCTGAAGGAAACCCCGGTGGCAGCCGAGCGCTTCATCATCGGGACGCTGACATCGATGCTCTGGGCGGCCGGAACCGCTGCCGCAGTCAAAGTCCTCTTCCTGCACTGAGGTCACGGCCGCCCCGTCTTTGCCGCACCGCTGGTCTTTGCTGCATCCACCACCGGCCCTGCCTGCGATGTGTACGGTAGCAAGCCAGCCATGGCGATAGGGTAGCGGTATGACAGTTTTTGCCGTTGAGTACGTTTATGCCGCCA
The DNA here is from genome assembly GCF_042652025.1 of Arthrobacter sedimenti. Lineage (NCBI taxonomy): Bacteria > Bacillati > Actinomycetota > Actinomycetes > Micrococcales > Micrococcaceae > Arthrobacter > Arthrobacter sedimenti. The sequence goes on from NZ_JBHSDQ010000002.1 coordinate 496,786, forward strand.
GCTCCACTGAAACCCGCAACGAGGTCCGGCCCGCACACCGCGAATGGACGGGGAACCTGGCGCAGGACGGCGTCATCGTAGCCAGCGGCCCTTACGGTGACGGTGCCGGTGCCCTGCTGATCTTCAAGGCCCTGGATGAAGCCGCCCTCAACTCGATCCTCAAACAGGACCCGTTCGCCGGATCCGGTGTGATCGCCGGTACCCGCATCACCGAATGGTCACCGGTAACCGGCATGCTGGCCGGGATTTCCGCGTAGCCGCCTCTTTACCCTTTCAACTCAAGGAGTCCACGTGACCTCGGTCAGCCTGGGAATGCCGTCAGCACCACCGCCCGTCCTTGCCCCCCGCCGCAAGACGCGCCAGATCAAAGTCGGCTCGGTAGGCGTAGGGTCTGATTTCCCCATCAGCGTGCAGTCCATGACCACCACGCCCACCACGGACATCAACGCCACGCTGCAGCAGATCGCCGAACTGACGGCGTCCGGCTGCGACATCGTGCGCGTCGCCTGCCCGTCCGCTGACGACGCCGAGGCGCTGCCCATCATTGCCCGGAAATCCCAGATCCCGGTTATCGCGGACATCCACTTCCAGCCCAAGTACGTCTTCGCGGCCATCGAAGCCGGTTGCGCGGCCGTGCGCGTGAACCCGGGAAACATCCGCAAGTTCGACGACCAGGTCAAGGAGATCGCAGCCGCCGCGAAGGACCACGGCACCTCCATCCGCATCGGCGTGAACGCAGGTTCCCTGGAGCCGGGGATCCTCAAGAAGTACGGCAAGGCCACGCCTGAGGCGCTGGTCGAGTCGGCGGTTTGGGAAGCCTCGCTGTTCGAGGAGCACGGCTTCCACGACTTCAAGATTTCCGTGAAGCACAACGACCCCGTGGTCATGGTGGCCGCATACGAGATGCTCGCGGAAAAGGGTGACTGGCCCCTGCACCTGGGCGTCACCGAAGCCGGCCCGGCCTTCCAGGGGACCATTAAGTCCGCCACGGCGTTCGGCGCACTCCTGTCGCGGGGGATCGGCGACACCATCCGCGTGTCCCTGTCCGCGCCGCCGGTGGAGGAGATCAAGGTGGGTAACCAGATCCTCCAGTCGCTGAACCTGCGGCCCCGCAAGCTGGAAATCGTGTCGTGCCCTTCCTGCGGCCGGGCCCAGGTGGACGTGTACACTCTGGCAGAACAGGTCACCGCCGGGCTGGAGGGAATGGAAATTCCGCTGCGCGTGGCGGTCATGGGCTGCGTGGTGAACGGCCCGGGCGAAGCGCGCGAGGCTGACCTTGGTGTCGCATCAGGCAACGGCAAGGGCCAGATCTTCGTTAAGGGCGAGGTCATCAAGACTGTTCCCGAGAGCGCAATTGTTGAGACACTGATCGAAGAGGCTATGCGTATCGCGGAAGAGATGGGGGAGGCCGATGGCGAAGATGCTGTCAAAGGTAGCCCCGTGGTTAGCGTCTCGTAGGGACGCACCAGACCCGGCAGGGCTTTCTGTCCGTGCGCTCGACGGCCAGGACACCCCCGCGCTGACATCGCTGGCCCAGCAGGATCCGGTGGCCAACGTATTCATCCTGGCCCACCTTCGCGGCACCGGGACGGCGGCACCCACCAGCGGCGGGGCCGGCGTCATCGGCGTTTTCGACGACGGCATCCTGACGGGTGCGTGCTGGGCCGGGGCCAACCTTGTTCCGGTCCAGCTCGACCCCGCCCTGGCCCCCCTGGTAGCGGAGGCCGCCAACAGTTCCGGTCGCAGGTACGCGTCCGCTTTCGGTCCCGCCGATGCCGTGCTGGCACTCAATGCCGAACTCACGGAACTGGGGCACCATGCCCACGAGGTCCGGGCGGACCAGCCGCTGATGGTCATCGACGGACCGCCCCGGGTACAGCCCCACCCGGGCCTGGCGCATGGGGACCTGGCCGACTTCGACCGCATCCTTCCCGCCTGCGCCGCCATGTTCGAGGAAGAAGTGGGGTACTCGCCCTACCTGGGCGGCAGGGAGTTCTACAGCCGGCGGGTGGAGGGCCTTATCAGGCAGGGACACTCCCTGGTCCATCTCAACGAAGCCCGCGAAGTGGTGTTCAAAGCCGAGCTGGGTGCAGTAACGGAGGACGTCACCCAGGTCCAGGGGGTGTGGATGAATCCTGCCTTCCGCGGCCAGGGGCTCAGCGCGGCGTACATGGCGGCAGTGGTTGAAAAAGCCCGGCAGATTGCGCCGATGACCAGCCTCTACGTCAACGGGTTCAACACCAGGGCCAGGTCCACCTACGAGCGTGTGGGCTTCCGCCAGGTGGGGACGTTCGCTACAGTCCTCTTCTAGCCGGTAAATGCCGGCTGTCTGCCGCGTGCTGAATATTGGGGGAAAAATTGAAGACGTCCGTGCTTGGAACTTTCGGGGCCTGCGCCCTTCTTGCCGTTAGTGTTTCTGCGTGCGGCGGGACATCCGCGCCGCAGGCAGGGGAATCCACAGCTGCCGCGTCTGCGGCCCCAGCAACACATACCCCCACCCCAACGGCAACCCCCACGCCAACCGCCAAGGCCTACACCACGGACGAACTCGCTGCCATCGTGGGACAGGTCCGGGACGCAGCCGACCGAAGGCTGTCCGTCCTGCCCAGTACTGACATCAACACCACGCTGGAACAAACCAAGGCGATGATGGCGTCCATCGACGTCAAGCCGGCAGAGTGCAAGGAACTCGCCGCGGCAAGCACGGTGCCTTCCGTCGACGGAGCAACCATGGCGATGGGCATGAGCACGGACTCCGGCACCGGGGCCGTCACAGCACTATCGCTGATTGCCGGCCTGGACCAAAGTTTCCTCGCCAAGGTCAAGGACCAGCCGGACCAGCTGGCCAAGTGCTCCTCCATGACCATGACCGCCTCCGGTGTGGAGGTTGCCGTCACCGTAAAACCGGTGGAGGGGGCCGGCAGCCTTCCCGGCACCGTTGCGTACCGGACCGACAGCGCCCTGCCCGATGGCCGCAAGCAGTCAACCGTCACTGCCCAGGTGGTCAAGCAGGGCGTGGTACTCACCTCGGTTGCGTCGGGCGGCGGGAGCGAGGCCGACGCCGTGCGGCGGGCAGGTGCCCTCCTGGACTCCGCTGCCGCGCTGGTTAAGTAACAACAGCCGTGTCGCGTAACAACAATTCGCCAAGAAACAACACCGGAAGTAATGCGCGGCGACATATATCGGGTAAACGAATTCCGAAAATAAAAACACTTGTCAAACTTGCGCACGATCACATAAATTCGTTATAGCTGCGCTGGAAGTGGGGTGGGCGGTCTCACCAGTCCTCACCAGTACTCAGGCGATAACGGCGTTGAGCCACGCCCGGATGCGATGACCAGCCTCATTGGGGGGCCAGGGGCTTTGCATTCCCGGGCGTGGCTCTACTGTTTCCGGCCCTTGCCGGGCACGTCGGCCCGGCTTGCTTCCGCGGCCCGTAATTGCCGCAGGTTCCGTGCCGGTAGATTAGTATCCAGACGAATTGTCCGGCCCTGCTGACCCAGCACTTCCCCAGAAACGGATACCACCCGTGGTCCTACGACTGTCCCAGCTTTTCCTGCGCACGCTGCGCGAAGACCCCGTCGATGCCGAGGTCGCCAGCCACAAACTCCTGGTCCGCGCCGGCTATATCCGCCGCGCTGCCCCCGGCATCTACACCTGGCTTCCGCTGGGACTGACCGTCCTGCGCAAGGTCGAGGAGATCATCCGCGAGGAAATGGCAGCCATTGGCGCCCAGGAAGTCCACTTCCCGGCCCTGCTGCCGCGCGAGCCCTACGAGGCTACCAACCGCTGGACCGAATACGGCGAGGGCCTGTTCCGGCTGCAGGACCGCAAGGGCGCCGACTACCTGCTGGCCCCCACGCATGAGGAGATGTTCACGCTCCTGGTCAAGGACCTGTACTCGTCCTACAAGGACCTGCCGCTGAGCCTGTACCAGATCCAGAACAAGTACCGCGATGAGGCCCGTCCCCGCGCCGGGCTCCTCCGCGGCCGCGAGTTCATCATGAAGGATTCCTACTCCTTCGACGTGGACGATGCCGGCCTCGATGCCAGCTACGCAGCTCACCGCGCCGCCTACCTGAAGATCTTCGAACGCCTGGGCCTCGAGGTGGTGCCCGTGGCTGCCACCGCTGGCGCCATGGGAGGTTCCAAGAGCGAGGAATTCCTCTTCCCCACCGAGATCGGCGAGGACACCTTTGTCCGGTCCGCCGGCGGCTACGCGGCCAACGTCGAGGCCGTCACCACGGTGGTCCCTGACGAAATCGACTTCAGCAGCGCCCCCGCCGCCGAGGTTTTGGACACCCCGGACACTCCCACCATCGAGACCTTGGTTGCCGCTTCAAACCAGATTGCCCCGCGCGCAGAGTCCGACGGCGGCGCCTGGACTGCAGCGGACACGCTCAAGAACGTGGTCCTCGCCGTCACGCTGCCCACCGGTGAGCGGCAGCTCGTGGTCATCGGCGTCCCCGGCGATCGCGCAGTGGACCTCAAGCGGGTGGAGGCAAACATTGGCGCCTTCCTGCCGATCGGTGGAGAGATCGGCCTGGAGCAGGCAGGCGAGGAAGACCTTAAGAAGCAGCCGCTGATCGTCAAGGGCTACCTTGGCCCCGGCCTGTCCCTGGACGAACCGCTCCTGGGCGCCGAAAGCGCCACCAACCTGCTCTACCTGGTGGACCCGCGGGTGGTCAGCGGAACTGCGTGGATTACGGGCGCCAACGAGGCCGGCAAGCACGTCTTCGGCTTGGTGGCTGGCCGCGACTTCACCTGGGACGGCGTCATAGAGTGCACCGAAGTCCGTGCCGGGGACCCCTCCCCGGACGGCTCCGGCCCGCTGGAGACCGCCCGTGGCATCGAAATGGGCCATATCTTCCAGCTCGGCCGCAAATACGCCGAAGCCCTGGACCTCAAGGTGCTGGACCAGAACGGCAAGCAGGTGGTGGTCACCATGGGTTCCTACGGCGTCGGAGTCACCCGCGCCGTGGCGGCCCTGGCGGAGGCCAATCACGATGACCGCGGACTGGTCTGGCCCCGGACGGTGGCTCCCGCCGATGTGCATGTGGTCGCTGTGGGCCGCGGTGACGAGATCTTCCAGACGGCGGAAAAGCTGTCGGTGGAACTCGAAGAAGCCGGCCTGTCCGTCATCTACGACGACCGGCCCAAGGTCTCGCCGGGCGTGAAGTTCGGCGACGCCGAGCTGGTGGGTGTCCCCACTATCCTGGCCGTGGGCCGTGGCCTGGTGGACGGCGTGGTGGAGATCAAGGACCGCCGCAGCGGCGCCGCCGAGAACGTGGCGGTAGACAAGGCCGTCGACTACGTGGTCAACGCCGTCCGCAACCAGTGACCTCCGGCTTCGAGTCGATTCAGCTCACCACCATCATCCTGATCGTGGTGGCTGGATTCGCAGCTGGCTGGGTGGATGCGGTGGTGGGAGGCGGAGGCCTCATCCAGCTTCCGGCGCTGCTCCTGGTTCCCGGGATCGCGCCGGTCCAGGCCTTGGCCACGAACAAGATGGGCTCCATCTTCGGCACCGCCACCAGTGCTGTCACGTATTACCGGCGGGTGGGGCCGGACCTTCGGACCGCGGTGCCCATGGCGGTGATAGCACTGGCAGGCAGCTTCGGCGGGGCAAGCCTGGCCGCCACCCTGCCGGCCGGGGTTTTCAAGCCCATCATCGTGGTGGCCCTGGTCGCCGTCGCGCTTTTCACGGCATTGAGGCCCAGCGTGGGCGAGCTGACGGCGCTGCGCCATGAAGGCCATAAGCACTACGTCGTAGCTTGCCTCATCGGTGCTGTGATCGGCTTCTATGACGGGCTTATCGGTCCGGGGACGGGCTCCTTCCTGGTCATCGCCCTGGTGTCCGCCATGGGCTATGCGTTCCTGGAAGCAAGCGCCAAGGCGAAGATCGTCAACATGGCCACCAACGCCGGCGCCCTGTTGTTCTTCCTGCCGCACGGGTCCATCCTGTGGGGGATCGGTCTGCTGCTCGGGGGAGCCAACATGGCCGGCGGCTACCTCGGCGCCCGCACTGCCGTGAAGCAGGGCAGCAAATTCGTCCGGGTTGTCTTCCTGGTGGTCGTGGCGGCCCTGATCGTCAAGCTCGGCTACGACGTGTGGCAGGAAAACTTCTCCTGAGCAGTCCGGGAAACTGGTCCTCGTCGCGTGGACCAGCCCGGCGTAGCATGCAGGTATGGCACACGGCGATGACGGGTTTGCCGCGGCACTGGCAGCCGCCGCAGGGTATTCGCAGGCCTGGCTGGACAGCCTTCCACACCGCCGCGTTGGACCCGGCCGGAACGCCTCAGAGCTCGCCGCAGTCTTCGGCGGGCCGCTGCCTGAAGCAGGAATGCCTGCGGCCGGCGTCATCGACTTCCTGGCCACCCAGGCAGAGCCCGGCCTCATGGCCATGCCCTCTGGCCGGTTCTTCGGCTGGGTGATCGGCGGCACCCTGCCCGCGGCGCTGGCTTCGGACTGGCTGGTCAGCGCCTGGGACCAGAACGCCGGCCTGCGCTACGCCACCCCGGCCACCGCTGCCATTGAGGAAGCCGCCGGGCATTGGCTGCTGGACCTGCTGGGCCTGCCCTCCACCGCCGACGTCGGATTCGTCACCGGCGCCACCATGGCTAACTTCACCGGAATGGCTGCCGCCCGCTGGCGGCTGCTCGCGGACGCCGGCTGGGACTTGGACCGCGACGGGCTCTTCGGCGCGCCCCGGATCCGGTGCTTCGTGGGACGGGAACGGCACGACACCGTAGACCTGGGCCTGCGCTACCTGGGCCTCGGAAAACCAACGGAAGTCGACGCCGACGGGCAGGGCCGCCTGCTCCCCGCCGCCCTGGACGCCGCGCTTGCCGGCGGCACCGGGCCCGCCCTGGTGTGCCTCCAGGCAGGCAACCTGCACTCAGGCGCCTTCGACCCCTTTGCCGAGGCCATCGCCGTCGCACGCAAACACGGCGCCTGGGTACATATCGACGGCGCGTTCGGCCTGTGGGCTGCCGCGGCGCCGGAACTGCAGCACCTCACCCGGTGCTATGAAGAGGCAGACTCCTGGGGCACCGATGCCCATAAAACCCTCAACGTGCCCTACGACTGCGGCATCGCCATCGTCCGCGACCCCTCGGCGCTGCGCGCAGCGATGGGACTGCACGCGAGCTACCTGGTGCACGACGCGGACGGCCCGGGCGATCCCTTCGAGAAGGTCCCGGAACTCTCCCGCCGGGCACGGGGAGTACCCGTGTGGGCCGCGCTGAAAAGCCTGGGCCGCGAGGGCGTGGCAGCCCAGGTCGGCGGCCTGGCGGGTGCCGCCGCGGCCATCGCGGAGGGGATGGCCGCCCTGGATGGGGTGGAGGTGCTCAACGACGTCGCCTACACCCAGGTGTGCCTGGCTTTCGGCGACGACGACACCACCCGCGCGGTCACGGCCCGCATCATTGAGGACGGGAAAGTGTGGATGTCCGGCTCGCGCTGGCGGGAGCGGGACATCCTCCGGGTTTCGGTGAGCAACTGGCATACGGCGGGGGAGGACGTGGGCACCGCCGTCGAGGCCGTGCGGTCAGCACTGGCCGCAGTACGGAACTTCTGACCGTTCCCGCGCCCCGTGCCGCCAGCCCTACCCGTCGTGTCCTGGCTCCGGCAGCGCATGGGGATCCGGCAGGCCGTCCAGTGTTTTGCCGGCCAGCGTGCTGGACACCCAGAGAGACCGGGCCAAACCGCCCCTGCGGCCCTGAGCGGCGTACCCCAGTGCGTTTTCGACTTCCCTGGCGATGCACCACTGCCGGGCCACGTCAGGGTCCAGGCCGGCAGCGGAGCTGAAGTCGTGGCAGCGCCTGAGCAGCGCCGCGCCGGCCTGGGATGCCGGGAGGTCCGCAAGGCGGTTCCACAGCAGCGGGGCCACGGCGAACTCGGGTTCGCCAATCATGGGCTGGGGGTCGATGGCCGCGTAGCCCGCCGCCGTCGGTACTGCACCTGCGGGCGGTATCCCCGGGCGCGCCAGGACATTCAGGAAATGCAGGTCCGTGTGAACCAGCAGGTCGTGCGCTGACCGGCGGCCCACGGTTCCGCGCGTCTGGCATACCTCCAGGGCTGCCTCCAGCAGCCAGCGGGGGAACGGGCGGCCCAACTGGTCCCAGTCCGCCGGCAGCTCGTCGCTCCACTGTTCCGCGCGGGCGGCGATGTGGGCGAACTCCCGCCATTCGGGCCGGTGGTCCGGGGCCAGCCCCAGTTGCCGCACCAGCCCGCCCCACACCACGGCACCGTCGTCCAGCGGTACGTCTGCCAGCGACCGGCCTGCGTCGAGGCGTTCCAGGAGCATCGCGCATGATTCCGCGTCCGAGGCCAGCAATGCAACAGCGCCATGGCCGCCCCAAAGCGCCAGCGCATGCCGCTCCACCCTGGCTTCATCTTGGGGGAAAGCAATCTTCAAGGCAGCGGGTGAACCGTCTTCCCGCCGCACCGGCACTACGATGCCGCCATGTCCGCTCCAGGGCAGGCTGCCGGGCGCCAGGTCAACGTCGAGCTGCCACTGCTCCAGGCGGTCAGCCAGCAGCCCCGGAAGACTGTCGAGCCAGGTCCGTCCCGCTCTGTCGCGCATGTAACGCGCCATGAGGTCCGGCGGGATGGGCGGCGCCGGCACCACGGGGTCAGACAACACCCGAGGCGCCCAGCAGGTTGCCGATCACAAACGTCGCCACCAGCGCCAACGCGCCACCCACCACCACGCGCACAGCCGCCCGCATCTTTGAGCCGCCTCCGATCCATGCCCCCAGGGCGCCCGTCAACGCCAAGGCCACCAGGACTGACGCAAACGTCAGCGGCACCCGGAGGTCGGGCGGAGGCAGCAGAATGGCGAGCATTGGCAGGATCGCGCCGATAGTGAACGCAATGGCGGAGGCGAATGCTGCGTGCCAGGGGCTTACGATGTCCTCCTCGGCGATGTTGAGCTCGGCGGACAGGTGCGCGGCCAGGACATCGTGGGCGGTCAGTTCCCGGGCGACCTTGGCCGCGGTCTCGGGGGTCAGCCCCTTGGCCAGGTAGATGGCGGTCAGTTCGGCGAGCTCCGCTTCCGGTTCTTCCTCCAGTTCGCGGCGTTCCTTCTCGATCAGGGCCCGCTGGCTGTCGCTTTGGCTGCTGACCGAGACATATTCGCCCAACGCCATCGACACCGCACCGCCCACCACCCCGGCCACCCCAGCCGTGAGGATTGGGCCCAGCTCAGCTGTGGCGCCTGCGACGCCCACCACGATGGCGGCCACGGAGACGATGCCGTCATTCGCTCCGAGGACGCCGGCGCGCAGCCAGTTCAGCCGGTGGGCAATGTCATTGCCGTGCGGTTCCGTCTCAAGGTGGCTGCCCAACTCCGGGCCTGCGGCACCGGTTCCCGGGACATCGGCTGGATCATCGGCGTTCATGCCTTCAGCAAACCACCCCTGCCTTCCCAGTGCCACCCTCTGCGTGGCCTTCTTTGCGCCCGGACATCCAGGAAGGCTGACTGCGGTTCAGGACCCCGGGGACGACGGCGCCGTGCTGGTATCGGCAGGAAGTCCAGTACCAGCGGGAAGGGCAGGCAGTTGGCCAACGTCCAGGGCGAGGCCCGGAACGGGTCCAGGGTCAGCGCCCCAGCGAAGCGCCCTTCCCGCGGCAGCCTGGAGCGCTGACAGTGCCCACATCCGGTCCTGGCCCTGGGACAGCGCCACCAGGTCGCCGTAGGAGGCGAGCGTCGCTGCCTCAAGCCTGCCCAGGCCTGCCGGCGGTGCGGCCAGGAAGCCCGGATCAAGGACATAGCCGGGCTGCTGCGGTACGGCAGTTCCACACGCGAGCCTGAGGCGTTCCTCCGCGGCGGCGGCCAGTTCCCGGTGCCGGGCCAGGAATTCCGACGCCGGCCCGGCCTCGGCGGGACCAAGGCGGGGGAGTGCCGCCTGGTATCCGTAGGCAGCCTCCTGCTCCGCGGTGATGGCAGCGGCCAGGGCCTGGCGCACACCGGCAGCAGTACCCGGGCCCCCGCCCTCCTCGGAGGCAGCCGGGGAAGGCGACGGGCACGGGGACGCGGTTGCCGGGCCGGACGTCTTTTCCACCGTTGCGGCGGCCGTTCCCTCAGGGGCGGGTACTCCTGTGGCGGCGGCCAGGCGTCCGGCGGCCAGTAGCTGCGCGGTGCCGGCGCCCGCGAGGAGGCGCGCCATGCCGCCGTCGGCTGTTTCTGCGTCCTTGAGGCGGGCGGTCCCGCTGCCGGCCAGCGCCTGGACCAGCCCGGCAACACCGGCGGGACCGGCGGTGGAAGACGGCCGGACAGAGGCTGCCGGCATGGCGGGCGCGGTTTCCGGCGCAGGGCCCCTCAACGCCCTGGCCTGGATGGTCAGCAAGGTCACAACGGGGTCCAGGAGGGTGGAATCCGCTGCGCCGGCGGAAGCCAGCTCCATCCCGGAAGCACGCAGGTCCATGGCAGCAGTGAGCGCCGCCGCCCTGGCCCGTTCCGTGAACGGCGGCTCGGCTGGGGCCGGCTTTTCCGCGGGAATCAAGGCGAAACCAAGGCTCAGGACCACCAGAGCCGCAAGGGCAAAGACGGCAAATCGGAACGGGCGCACGCGCGGGTGGGGATCCTTGAGGGGGTCTTTCACAACAGACCATGGTGTCACGCTGAGGGGGCACCCGGTTGCACCACTGGGCCGGTAAAATAGCTACGCTAGTAAACACCACATCATCTATAGGGAGGCGGCCGGCATCGTGAGCAACGCAGAAGCTACGGCTTCACCAGACCACACCGGCACGGGACGCGGAACCGCTCCGGCCCACAACCCCGAGGCTGCGCGGCTCCGGGCCCTCCTGGAACCCGCCGTTCACGCCAACCGCCTGTACCTCGAGGACGTGGCCATCATCCCCGGCTCCCACCGCGTGGTCCACGTCGTGGTGGACCTGCCGCAGGAGGAAACGGGCGGCGTCAGCCTGGACGTCATCGCGGACATCTCCAAGGTGCTTTCGGACGTGCTGGACAACGATCCCAACGACGACGGCCGTCCCTATGACCTCGAAGTGTCCTCGCCCGGCGTCGGCCGTCCCCTGACCGAACCGCGGCACTGGCACCGTGCCCGGGGCCGGATGGTCAAGGTCAACGTCATCCAGGGCGACAACATGACCGGCCGCATCAAGTCCGTGGATGACGGGGGAGTCACCCTCGTTCCGGAGATCGCCGTCAAGAAGGGCATGAAGCCCCGGCAGGGCGAACCCGTAAAGCTTCCTTTCGACAGGATCCGCAACGGAAAAGTCGAGATCGAATTCAGCCACCTCCCGGAGGACGGTCTGGAACCTGAACACAATGGACCTTCTGAGGAGGCCTGATGGATATTGACATGAGCGCACTGAGACTTTTGGAGCGTGAGCGTGAAATCCCGCTGGACCTCCTGATCCCCACCATCGAGCAGGCGCTCCTGGTGGCCTACCACAAGTCGCCCGGCGCCTTCGAAAAAGCGCGTGCCGAGCTGGACCGCAAGAGCGGCCACGTGACTATCTGGGCTGTGGAGATTGACGACGACGGCGCCCCCATCGGCGAATTCGAGCACACCCCCGAAGGCTTCGGCCGCATCGCTGCCAGCACCGCGCGCCAGATCATCCTGCAGCGGCTCCGCGACGTTGAGGACGACAACGTCCTGGGCGAGTTCAAGGGCCGCGAAGGCGAGCTGGTGTCCGGCACCATCCAGCAGGGCAACAACCCGCACATGATCCAGGTCAACCTCGGCTCGCTCGAGGCCCTGCTTCCGCCGCCCGAGCAGGTTCCCGGCGAGAAGTACATTCACGGAAACCGCCTGCGCGCCCTTGTCATCGACGTACACCGCGGCACCAAGGGCCCCTCTGTGACACTGTCCCGGTCACACCCGGGCCTGGTCCGGAAGCTCTTCGAACTGGAAGTCCCGGAAATCGCCGACCACTCCGTGGAGATTGTGGCGCTGGCCCGCGAGGCCGGCCACCGCACCAAGATCGCCGTTAAGGCGAACACCCCCGGGATCAATGCGAAGGGTGCCTGCATCGGTGAGATGGGTTCCCGCGTCCGTGCCGTCATGACCGAGCTGAACGACGAAAAGATCGACATTGTCGACTACAGCGAGAACCCGGCGACCTTCATCGCCAGTGCGTTGTCGCCGTCGCGGGTGAATTCGGTCACCATCACGGACGAGGCCACCCGCTCCGCGCGGGTGGTGGTCCCGGACTACCAGCTGTCCCTGGCCATCGGCAAGGAGGGTCAGAATGCCCGCCTCGCGGCAAAGCTGACCGGATGGCGCATCGACATCGTCTCCGACGCCGCGGTGGCCCGCGACAAGTAACTACCGGGATGGGGGTGGCTGGCGCACCGCGGCAGCCACCCGTTTCGGGCAGAATGGCCCCGAGGGGCTAGAATGGATAAGACCGCGCCTAAGAGCCGGTAGCCGTGTGCTTTGGGCGTGCTCGTTTCCGCAACTGCGGAGGCAGTAAAACCTGCGGCCAGCAGAAAGAACGTCAGGACGATGACCGTGGCAGAAATGCTTTCCACCGGGAATCAGCCCGAGCGTACCTGCATCGGATGCCGGAAGAAGGGGCCGCGGTCGCAGTTGCTCCGGCTCGTCGCCGAAGGCAGCGGGTCAACCGCTGTCCTGGTGGATGAACGACGCCGGATGGCTGGCCGGGGTGCATGGCTGCACCCCAGCGCATCGTGCCTGGCCCTGGCGGTCAAGCGGCGAGCATTCGGACGTGCCCTTCCGGGCGCAACTGAAGCAACCGCCGTCGAACGCTGGATCACGTCAGGCCCGAACGTTGACGCCGCCCCGGTGGCTGCAACACCAACCGTCCAACCTGAAAGCGGGTCAGAAATCTGATGGAAACCCGATGAGTTCCCAGCGATGAGTGCGTAACGATGACAACTTTGTTGCGCTCTGCAATGGGCCCCTTCGCATCAACAGCGGCTGGGGTCCGCAGTAAGAAGTAGACGGTTCGTGCCTGGCTCGGTGCGGACCGAGACAGGAGAAATGTGGCCAAGGTCCGCGTACATGAGCTCGCTAAAGAGCTCGGTATAACTTCCAAAGATGCAGTGACAAAACTGCAGGAACTGGGCGAATTCGTTCGCTCTGCCTCTTCAACCATTGAGGCCCCCGTTGTGCGTAAACTGCGCAACGCCTTCCCCGACGCCGCCGCAAAGTCGCCGGCTCCGGCCGCAGCGCCAGCCGCTGCGCCCAAGGCACCCGCTCCCGCGGCAGGAACACGCCCCTCAGCACCGGCTCCCGGCCCGGCTGCGCCCAAGGCTCCGGCTGCCAGGGCCCAGGCACCGGCTCCGGCCGCTCCTGCTGCTCCTGCACAGGCAGCAGCCCCGGCAGCCCCCGCCGCGCCTGCGGCCCCCGCGGCTCCGGCTTCCGGTGCGCCGGCCTCCAGTGCCCCGTCCGTTGGTGCCCCGTCCACCGGTGCCAAGCCGGGTGCACGTCCGGCGCCCAAGGCTGACGCCCCGGCTCCCTCCGCCCGTCCGGGTGGCTCAGGGCCCCGCCCCGGCGGTCCCCGTCCGGGCAACAACCCGTTCGCCACCTCGCAGGGCATGCCCCGCGGCCGTGGTGGAGACGGTGACCGTGCACCCCGTCCGGGCAACAACCCGTTTGCCACCTCCCAGGGCATGCCCCGTCCGGGCGGCAGCCGCACCGACGGCGACCGCCCCGGTGGTCCCCGCCCCGCAGCGGGTGCCGGCGGACCGCGCCCCGGTGGGCCGCGTCCCGCAGCAGGTGCCGGCGGTCCCCGCCCCGCAGCAGGCGCCGGTGGTCCCCGTCCGGGCGCACCCCGCCCCGGTGGTCCCCGTCCTACTCCCGGCATGATGCCCAACCGCACCGAGCGTCCCGCACCCGCAGGTGCAGGCCGTCCCGGTGGCGGCCGCGGTCCCGGACGCCCCGGTGGCGCTCCCGGCACCGGTGGTCCCGGTGGCGGCGGTGCTCCCGCCGGCGGTGGCTTCGGCAAGGGCGGCCGCGGCCGCGGCGGCACCCAGGGTGCCTTCGGCAAGGGCGGCGCAGGCCGTGGCAAGCAGCGCAAGTCCAAGCGCGCAAAGCGCCAGGAACTTGAGCAGATGAGTGCCCCGTCGCTGGGTGGCGTGAGCGTACCCCGCGGCGACGGCAACACCGTCATCCGGCTTCGCCGTGGTTCGTCCATCACGGACTTCGCCGACAAGATCGAGGCAAACCCCGCCGCGCTGGTCACCGTGCTGTTCCACCTTGGTGAAATGGCCACCGCCACCCAGTCGTTGGACGAGGACACCTTCGCCCTGCTCGGCGAGGAACTGGGCTACAAGCTCCAGGTCGTCTCCCCGGAGGACGAGGAGCGCGAGCTGCTCTCCAGCTTCGACATCGACTTTGAAGCCGAACTCGAAGCCGAAGGCGACGAGGAACTCGAGGCACGTCCGCCGGTAGTCACCGTCATGGGCCACGTTGACCACGGTAAAACCCGGTTGCTGGATGCCATCCGCAAGTCCGACGTCATGGCGGGCGAGCACGGCGGTATCACCCAGCACATCGGTGCCTACCAGGTCACGCACAACCACGAAGGCGACGATCGCAAGATCACCTTCATCGACACCCCGGGACACGAGGCGTTCACCGCCATGCGTGCCCGTGGTGCCAAGGTCACCGACATCGCCATCCTGGTGGTCGCAGCGGACGACGGCGTTATGCCGCAGACCGTTGAAGCCCTCAACCACGCCCAGGCGGCCAACGTGCCGATCGTCGTGGCCGTGAACAAGATCGACAAGGAAGGCGCCAATCCGGAGAAGGTCCGCGGCCAGCTGACCGAGTACGGCCTGGTTCCCGAGGAATACGGTGGCGACACCATGTTCGTGGAGGTCTCTGCCCGCCAGAACCTGCACATCGACGAGCTGCTCGAGGCCGTCCTGCTCACCGCAGACGCTGCCCTGGACATGCGCGCCAACCCGAACAAGGACGCCCGTGGCATCGCGATCGAAGCCAACCTGGACAAGGGCCGCGGTGCGGTTGCCACCGTCCTGGTGCAGTCCGGTACCCTGCGCGTCGGCGACACCATCGTGGCAGGCACGGCCCACGGCCGCGTCCGTGCGATGTTCGACGACGACGGCAGCGCGCTGACCGAGGCAGGCCCGTCCCGCCCCGTTCAGGTGCTGGGCCTGTCCAACGTGCCGCGCGCCGGTGACACCTTCTTCGTGACCGCTGACGAGCGAACCGCCCGCCAGATCGCCGAGAAGCGCGAAGCCGCCGACCGCAACGCCGCCCTGGCCAAGCGCCGCAAGCGCATCAGCCTGGAAGACTTCGACCAGGCCGTCGCCGAAGGCAAGATCGACACCCTCAACCTCATCCTCAAGGGTGACGTGTCCGGTGCCGTCGAAGCCCTCGAAGACGCGCTGCTCAAGATCGACGTCGGCGAAGGCGTGCAGCTGCGCGTCATCCACCGCGGTGTGGGTGCCATCACCCAGAACGACGTCAACCTGGCAACGGTCGACTCCGCCGTCATCATCGGCTTCAACGTCAAGCCCGCCGAGCGGGTTGCCGAACTGGCAGACCGCGAAGGCGTGGACATGCGCTTCTACTCCGTCATCTACGCAGCAATCGATGACATCGAAGCAGCGCTCAAGGGCATGCTCAAGCCGGAATACGAAGAAGTCCAGCTCGGTACCGCCGAGGTCCGCGAAGTCTTCCGCTCCTCCAAGTTCGGAAACATCGCCGGCTCGATCGTCCGCTCGGGCATCATCCGACGCAACGCCAAGGCACGCGTCAGCCGCGACGGCAAGATCATCGGTGACAACCTCACCGTTGAGTCGCTCAAGCGCTTCAAGGACGACGCCACCGAGGTCCGCACGGACTTCGAATGTGGTATCGGCCTCGGGTCGTACAACGACATCATCGAAGGTGACATCATCGAGACCTTCGAGATGCGCGAGAAGCCGCGCGTCTAGTCTGTCTGTTGTGGGGCCGTCGGAATTTTTCCGGCGGCCCTGCCCCTCGCTTTTCCACCGTGAAGGGGGCCCCGCCCCTTCGACGGGTGGCTGACGATCTGCGATCGTCAGCCACCCGTCTCCGGCAGGCCCGATGCCACTCCCGGGCCCCCTTCACGGCTCCAAAGCGCCGGCCCCCAAGACTCTTCGGCATCGTCGTTGGCTCGCCTTTAGTGTGCGGCACAAAACTGAAACGTGTGCTGGCAGCCTCTGCGTCGCCGTCGTACGTCCCTAATTTTTTCTTCTCATAGGAGTTGTTCATGGCTGATCCGGCACGTGCTGCCAAGTTGGCGCAGCGGATTAAGGTTGTTGTTGCTGAGGCCCTGGGCCGGAGGATCAAGGATCCGCGGGTTGAAGGCGTTACTGTCACCGATGCCCGCGTGACCAACGACCTGCAGCACGCCACTGTTTACTACACCGTCTTCGGGGACCAGGCTGTCCAGGCTGATGCTGCCAAGGGGCTTGAGAAGGCCAAGGGTGTGCTTCGGCAGGAGGTGGGCCGGAACATCACCGCCCGCCTGACCCCCACGCTGGAATTTGTCGCCGACCAGATCCCGGTCAACGCTTCCAACCTGGAGGAACTGCTGCGGGAAGCCCGCAAGCGGGACGCCGAGGTGGCAGCCCTTGCTGCCAACGCCCGCCACGCCGGGGACGCCGACCCGTACAAGTCCGATGCGTCCGGTGACGTGGACATCGACGAGGACGACTTCGACGAAGAGGACCTGGACCTCAACGACGATGAAGACCTCGACGAGGACCGCAACAAGTAAGACGCACACCAGGGCCCGGGAGCTTATCCCGGGCCCTGGCTGCTTTTAACCCACCCCGTCCTTACCCGGGGCTCCTCGCCGCCGGCTACGGCAGGTCTGCCTTGATGACCTTTCCTGCGGGCGGCTGCATCGGGTCACCCAGGACGTCGATCGTGGCGTAGAGGTTGTTCCCCTTGATGTCGACGTCAGCCGGCATGTTCACCTTCAGGAACGTCGAACGGTCACCGTTGCAGGTGAACGTCAGGATCTCGCCGCCGAACAGCGACGCAACGTACACGTCACCGTTGCCGGCCACAGCAAGTCCCGTGGGGCTCAGGATGTCGTCCGCCCACACGTCGGTGTCACCGTTCCACGGATTTACCTTGAAGATGGCACCGCGGGCCCCCAATTCGGGTCCTTCCGGTCCGCCGGGCAGTGACGTTACGTACAGCATGCCGTCAGGTCCGATCGCGACGTCCGTGGGGACGGGTTCGAAGGCATATTCATGCCCCACCACGCAGGCCGGCACCTCCACCGTGTTCCCCTGCATATCTGTAGGGATCCGCAGACCCGCCGGAATCACCGCCGGCCGTGGCGGCAGGACGGCGACGGTATCGATGTCGCCACTCTTCAGGTTGACCTTCAGGACAGCGTTCATGCCGGCGTCCGCAACGTACGCGGTGTTGTCCCTGACGGCCAGGGCGTATGGGTGGGAATCCACGGTGCCCTTGTAGGTGGCAGGCGGGAAGTTTGGCCAGTTGGCCAGGCACTGGGCGCTGACGTCATCCCCGAAGCCGTAACTTTGGTCGCCATCCGGGTTGTGGCGCCGCTCGTAATCGGCAAAGTTAGCGATGGTGTCCACGGTGCCCTTGGAGTCAATCGACTTCAGGTATCCGTGCAGCCCGGCGGGGTCCCCTTGCCCGGCGCCCACGCTTTCAAGGAAGTAGGTTGTGCTGCCGCGGGTATCGGAACCGGCTACTTCCCAGCCCTTGGGCGTGGCCGTATCCAGGTCTTCGGCTGATCCGTCACGGCTGATGCGCGTGAGTTTCCCGGCAAAATCCTGGGACACCAGGACGGCCTTGCCGGTTCCTGCGGCCACATGCAGCGGCGAGACCAGGCCGCCTGCAAGTACCTCGTAGTCCGGCGCCTTGGTGGAAGCGGCGGCCGGGCCTGCGGACGCTATGGCAGCGGCCGAGGCGGTGATACAAGCTAAGAGTGCGAGTCTTTTCTTCATTGGGTACTCCGGGGTGCGGGGCCCTTGCGGGCTGGATATGGAAGCCTCGGCTGAGGCAAAATATGTATCCCCCGGCGCAAGAGTAGGCCCCTACCGGCGGGTAGTGTTGGGGGTATCCCCCCTTCCTGGCCCCCTTTCCATCCCCCCTAGGGTCACCGGTGGCTAGGATCGTGCTATGAGCGCCGCAGAGCATGGAAACAGTTCCCTGGAACACTTCGAACGGGCCCAGCACCTTGAAGGCGCCCGGTACCTCGAACAGGCAGTGGACCTTGCCACCGCGAACGTGGGCCAGGGCGGCGGACCGTTTGGTGCGGTGGTGGTGACCCCCGACGGACGGGTCCACTCCGGCGTCAACAGGGTGACCCGGGACAACGATCCAACCGCCCATGCGGAGGTGGTGGCCATCCGCGCCGCCGCGGCCGCCACAGCTGATTTCGACCTCACCGGATCGGTTCTCTACGCCAGCTGCGAGCCCTGCCCCATGTGCCTGGCTTCAGCTTTGTGGGCTCGAATCGGGCACGTCTATTTCGCCGCGGACCGCCATGGCGCCGCAGCCGCCGGCTTCGACGACGCCCTCTTTTACGACTATTTCAGCGGCGCCGCACCGGAACTGATGCCGGTCACCCGGGGCGACATCCCGACGTCGGACGTCCCCTTCCAGACCTGGCGCGCCTTTGACAGCAGGAAGGAATACTGACCATGGAAACGACGCTGCTGAGCTGCCCTTCCTGCGGGAAGACCAACCGCGTGCCCGCCCAGGCCTCCGGCCACCCCCGCTGCGGCAACTGCAAGGCGGACCTGCCGTGGATCGTGGCCGCGGGCGACAACGACTTCGCTGCCGTGGCGGAGCAATCCGCCGTGCCGGTGCTGGTCGATTTCTGGGCCGCCTGGTGCGGACCCTGCCGGATGGTCAGCCCGGTCCTGGACAAGCTGGCGCGGGAATGCCCCGGGAAGATCAAGCTGGTGAAGGTGGACGTGGACAAGTCCCCGGGGCTCTCGCGGCGGTTCGACGTCCAGGCCATTCCCACGCTGATGGTGCTCATTGATGGGAAAGTAGCCGCGCGCCAGGCGGGTGCGGCGCCTGCAGAGGTCCTTCGGTCGTGGCTGGACAAGGCCCTCGCCGGCGCCCGCAGCTAAGGTACCCTTCCGGGCGGCTGCAGCTGAGACCCGGCGGACCTACTGCCGGGCGCCCGGCAGCCGGGACAGTCCCTCCAGCAGGTCCTCTTGCCGTCCGCACAGCGCGATCCGGACCCAGCCCTCGCCAATGGAGCCGAACGCCGTTCCCGGAGCCAGCGCCACGCCGGAGTCAGCGAGGAAGCGCCGGACCCAGGCACGGACATCGCCGCCGGTGACGTGGGACATATCGGCCCATAAGTAAAACGCGCCCTGCGCAGGCAGGTAGCGGATCCCCTTTGCGGCCAGGACCGACGACGCCGCATCCCGGTTCTCGCGGTAGTGCCGGTGTGCGTGCCGGACGTAGTCCTGCGGCCCAGTAAGCGCCGCCAGCGCCGCGTACTGTGGGGCGGACGCCACGCAGGAGACGATCGATTCCATGACGTTGTCCATCTTCTTTTCCAGCCCGGGCGGGCAGACCAGCGCGCCGATCCGCAGCCCGGTCAGCCCGTAGGTCTTGGACAGTGTCAGCGAAGTGAACACGCGCGCATCAGCCTCCGTGCCGCCGTCGAACCTCGCGGGACTGACGTGCGGGACGTCGTAGGTGAACGCCTCGTAGCACTCGTCCGAGATGACCCAGATGTCATGCCGGCGGGCCAGCTCCACCAGCTCCTGCACCAGTTCACCGTTGAGCACGGCACCCAGCGGGTTGGAGGGCGAGTTGAGCACCAGCACCCGGGTGCGGCTGGTGATGAGGGCCTCCACGTCGGCAACGCGCGGTTGGAAGCCGTGCTCCGGATGCAGCGGATAGCCCACTGGAACGGCGTTCAGCAGCCGGCTGGTCATGGCGAAAGTGGGGTAGCCGGGATTGGGGATCAGGATCTCGTCACCGGGGGAGAGCAGCATGCTCATGGCGAAGTGCAGGCCCTGCTGGGCGCCGGACACCACATACAGCCGCTCGGCGCCGACGTCCACACCCTGTTCCTCCCGGAACCTGGCGGCGAACGCCTCGCGCAGGGCCGGGATTCCGGCGTTGGGGGTGTAGTTGGTCTCGTCCCGGTCCAGGCAGGCCATACCCGCGTCCAGGACGTGACGGGGGAGCGGGAAGCCGGGCTCCCCGATGCTCAGCACGATGGCTCCGGGAGTCCGCCATGCGGCCTCGGTGATCTCCCGGATCTGGTTCACGGGCACGTCGCGGACATGGGCGGCAAGCTGGGGCATGCCAGTCATCCTAGCTGTCCCGGTGGTCCGTACGGCGCCCCCAACCTGCGCCGATATACTGGGAGGCGTGCTTTCTGGACTGGTGATAGTGGACAAGCCGCAGGGATGGACCAGCCATGATGTGGTTGGCAGGATGCGGCGCCTCGCAGGGACCCGGAAAGTAGGGCACGCTGGAACACTCGATCCCATGGCCACCGGCGTGCTGGTGCTCGGCATCAACAAAGCCACCCGCCTGCTGACCTACATCGTGGGCACCTCCAAGACCTACACCGCCACCATCCGGCTGGGACAGTCCACGGTGACGGATGACGCTGAGGGCGAGGTCACGTACACCACCAGCGCCGCCGGCATCACGGAGCAGGAAATTTACGACGGCGTCGCGGCGCTAACGGGGGAGCTGCAGCAGGTGCCCAGCAGCGTCAGCGCCATCAAGGTGAACGGCGAACGCGCCTACGCACGCGTGCGGTCCGGCGAGGACGTCAAGCTCGCCGCGCGCCCGGTCACCATCCACCGCTTCGACGTCCACGCCATCCGCAGGGACGCCGCGGCCAGCGTCGTGGACCTGGACGTGACGGTGGAGTGCTCCTCCGGTACGTACATCCGTGCCCTGGCCCGGGACCTGGGCAATGCCCTTGGTGTCGGCGGCCACCTCACCGCCCTCCGCCGGACCCAGGTGGGTCCCTACACCCTTGACCAGGCCCGCACTCTGGAACAGCTCGCCGAAGAGCTCAACGTCCTGGACATGTCCCTGGCCGCGCGTGCCCTGATGCCCAACCGCGAACTCACCGCCGAGGAAACCGCAGAAATCTCGTTCGGCCGGCGGATCACTGCCGGTACGGCTCCCGGTACCCCCGGCGCCGCCACCGCTGAGCACCCTGCGGCAGGCTTCGCCCCCGACGGCAGCCTGGTGGCGCTCCTCGCCGATGCGGGCAGCTACGCCAAACCGGTCCTGGTCTTCGCGCCCGGCAACGGGGCGGCCGCCACCGCGGCTGCGGAGGCATAAGCGTGGATGCGTATTTTTGGATCATCCTGGTCGTCGGCCTGGTGTCCACGGTGCTCTGCCTGGGGGCGGGAATCCTTAAGAAGGCGCCGAACGACGTCACCCTCCTGTCCGTCGTGGCCGTGGAAGTGGCCCTGGTGGTCTACCTGGTGGGTTCGATCGTCCGCGTCATCGCCGGCGAACCGATCGCCGGCGAAGCGTGGGAATTTTGGGGCTACATGGCCACCGCCATGCTCCTGCCGCCCGCGGCTATCTACTGGGCCATCCTGGAGCGGACGCGGTGGAGCAACTTTGTCCTGGCCGCGGTCGGTGTCACTGCACTGGTGATGGCTGCCCGAATGAACCAGATCTGGTACTGAAGTGGAAGAAGCAGCAAGCATGAAAGAGCAGCAGGCCCCCGGGGCCACCGGTGACGCACCCGTCCGCAACACCCGCAACACCGGTCCAGGCCGGCTGCTGATCGCGGTCTACGGAGTCTTCGCCATCTCGGCCACCGCCCGTGCCGGCTACCAGATCCTCACCAAATTTTCCGAGGCCCCGCTGGCATACCTGCTCTCCGCCTTCGCTGCCGTGGTGTACATCCTGGCTACGGTGTCGCTGGCCAAGGCAGGGACCACCTGGTTCAAAATCTCTGTTGCCGCCGTGCTGGTCGAGCTCGCGGGGGTCCTGGTGGTTGGGACGCTGAGCATCCTGGACTCGGTTCAGTTCCCGCATGAGACTGTCTGGTCCCTGTTCGGCCGTGGCTACGGCTTCATCCCCCTGCTGCTGCCCATCCTTGGCCTGGTGTGGCTGTACCGCCGCCGCCCCTCCGCGGCTGCGGCAGCTTCTGCCAAGGCTGCGGAGTGACGGCGAAAGCCGCGCAGCGAATCCGGGTAACCTTGAAGAGTTCCGCAGCCGCCCGGCCGGCGGAACGTCGATGCTTGCACGCAGCTTAAGGCGAGGGTGATGGTCTACATCTGGAACGATCCGTCCGATGTCCCGGCGGACTTCGGCCCATCTGTTGTCACTTTCGGCAACTTCGACGGCGTTCACCGCGGCCACCAGCAGGTGCTGTCCCAGCTGATCCGTTCGGCCAGGCTCTCCCAGGCCAAGGCCGTAGCCATCACCTTCGACCCCCACCCGGCAGTCATCCACCGGCCCGAAGCGGCGCCGGAGCTGATCATGGGACTGGATGACAAGCTGGAGGCGCTGGGGGAGCTTGGCCTGGACGCGATCCTGGTGGTCAAGTACTCGCTGGACCTTGCCAGCCTCACGGCCGAGGAGTTCGTGGAGCAGTACCTGGTGGACTGCCTCCACGCCAGCCACGTGGTCATCGGCCACGACGCACGCTTCGGTCGCAATAACTCCGGCGACCTTGAGACCATGAAGGCCCTGGGCGACAAGTTCGGCTTCGACGTCCAGGTCATCAGCGAGTTTGGGTCCGAGGGCTACCCGTTGCATGACGACGACGGCACGGACCGCCGCTGCTCCTCCACCTGGGTGCGCGAGGCGCTGCAGGAGGGTGATGTCGCCACCGCCGCGTCCGTCCTGGGCCGCCCGCACCGGATGCGCGGCGAAGTGGTCCACGGCGCTGCCCGGGGCAGGGCGCTTGGTTTCCCCACGGCCAACCTTTCCGCGAATGCCACGGGCCTGATCCCCGCTGACGGTATATACGCAGGCTGGCTGGTGGACCAGGCGGGCAAGCGCTGGCCTGCGGCAATCTCGGTAGGCTCCAACCCCACCTTCGACGGCGTCAGCCGCCAGGTCGAGGCGCACGTGATCGACAGGCCGGAGGAAGCCGTGGAGGACTTTGATCTGTACGACCAGACAGTCATCGTGGAATTCGTGCAGCGCCTCCGTGGCATGGTGGCCTACCGTGGCCCTGAGGCCCTGGTGGAACAAATGCGGCTGGACGTGGCCCAGGCCCACCAGATCCTGGCCGGCCCCTGACTCCGGCCTCATTTGCCCGGGGTGAAACCAACGAAAGGCAGTGCGTGTCCGTCGAGAAGAACACCCGCAAGCTGGATAAGGGGATTGTCCGCGACTTCAGCTCACGGATGAGCTACGCCTCCTACCTGCAGCTTCCCACGCTGCTCAGTGCCCAGCAGCCGGTCAGCCAGCCTGAACACCACGACGAGCTGCTGTTCATCATCCAGCACCAGACCACGGAGCTGTGGCTGAAACTGGTCCTGCACGAACTGCGCAGCGCCGCCGCCTGGCTCCGGGAGGACGACCTGGGCTCGGCGCTCAAGGGCATCGCCCGGGTCAAGCACATCCAGAAGACCCTCACCGAGCAGTGGTCCGTCCTGGCCACCCTCACACCAACCGAGTACTCGCAGTTCCGCGGCTTCCTGGGCAACTCCTCCGGTTTCCAGTCCGCCCAGTACCGCGCGGTGGAGTTTGTCCTGGGCAACAAGAACAGCAAAATGCTGCCCATCTTCGAGTCCGACCCGCAGGCCCACGGGATGCTGGCGGAGCTGCTGGCCGCCCCCAGCATCTACGACGAGTTCCTGGCCTACCTGTCCCGGCAGGGGTTCGACGTGCCCCGTTCCGTCATGGACCGCGATGTAACGCTGGCCCACGAGTTCGCCCCGGAACTTGTCCCGCTCTTCAAGCACATCTACGAAAACGCCGCGGACAACTGGGCCGCCTACGAGGCGTGCGAGGAACTCGTGGACCTGGAGGACAACTTCCAGCTCTGGCGGTTCCGGCACCTGCGCACCGTCCAGCGGACCATCGGCATGAAGACCGGCACCGGGGGATCCAGCGGTGTGACCTTCCTGCAGAAGGCCCTGGAACTGACGTTCTTCCCGGAACTATTCGCTGTCAGGACGGAGATCGGACAATGAGCATCCACCAGGAAAACCGCGCAGGCGTGACCGACGAGGACCTCCGCCGGCGGGCCGAAGGACTGGATGGCAAGGACGCCCTGGCGCGTTACCGGGACCTCTTCATCGGCACGGACACTGCGTTGTCCTACCTTGACGGCAACTCCCTGGGCCGACCCCTGAAGCGGACTGCCGACGATGTGGCCGCCTTTATCCGGGACGAATGGGGAGGCCGGCTCATCCGCGGCTGGGACGAGAAGTGGCTGGCCCTGCCCCATGCCATCGGCGACCAGCTGGGCCGCGCGGTCCTTGGCGCCGCTCCGGGGCAGACCATCATCGCCGACTCCACCACCGTGGTGCTCTATAAGCTGATCCGGGCAGCCCTTGCCGCGGTGCAGGACCCGGACCGCAACGAGCTGGTGCTGGACACGGAAAACTTCCCCACGGACCGGTACCTGGTGGAGGGCATCGCCCTCGAGGAGGGCCTGACCCTGCGCTGGATCCAGCCGGATCCCGCCGCCGGGGTGACCGTTGAACAGGTGCGCCAGGCCACCGGGCCGCGCACCGCCGTCGTACTCCTCAGCCAGATCGCCTACCGCTCCGGCCACCTCGCCGACCTGGCGGGCATCACCGCTGCAGTGCACGACGCCGGCGCTGTGGTGGTGTGGGACCTTTGCCATTCGGCGGGGTCGGTGGAGATCGACCTGGACGGCGCGGACGTGGACTTCGCCGCCGGGTGCACGTACAAGTACCTCAACGGAGGGCCGGGGTCGCCGGCGTTCGCCTACGTCAACGCCCGGCACCTGCCGTCTCTGAACCAGCCCATCTGGGGCTGGATGGGCCGCAAGGACGCCTTCGAAATGGCGGCGGGCTATGAACCGGCCGCGGGCATCCGGGGCTTCCTCAGCGGCACCCCCGCCATCTTCGGCATGATCGCCATGCAGGGCACCTTGGACCTCATCGAGGAAGCATCCATGGCCGCCATCCGGGAGAAGTCCGTGGCGCTGACCGGCTTCGCGGTGGACGTCTTCGACGCCTGGCTGGCACCCCTGGGCGCCGAACTGGCATCGCCCCGGGAACCGGGGGAGCGCGGGGGCCACATCACCGTGGACCACCCGGACTTCACCAAGGCCACCGTCGAGGCGCTTTGGGACGGGGACGTGATTCCGGACTTCCGCTCACCGCACGGCATCCGGGTGGGGCTGTCCCCGCTGAGCACCAGCTTCGCCGAAGTCCTGCAGGGCATGGCGGCCATCCGGGACCGGCTGCAGCGCTGAGCGCCCCGCTGTCACCGCTGCCCCGTTTCGGGCGCACTGTTTCGACAAGGTTAGGCCGGGGCCGGTAAACTGGACGATGGATCCGGCTGCAGTCCGTGGCGGCTGGCTCCTGTTGTTGGCGCCCCCTCCGGTTTTCCGGATCAGGACGCTGGCGGCAGACCCGGCAGTGAGTTACTGACCTGGGCCCTCACGGCACATTCCCAAGGAGTTATTGTGGCACTTGACGCCGCTGTAAAGCAGTCCATCATCAAGGAATACGCAACCGCCGAAGGCGACACCGGTTCACCCGAGGTCCAGGTTGCCGTCCTGACCCAGCGGATCAAGGATCTGACTGAGCACATGAAGGAGCACAAGCACGACTACCACACCCAGCGCGGTCTGCTGGCAATGGTTGGTCGCCGCAAGCGCATGCTGAGCTACCTCAAGAAGACTGACATCGCCCGCTACCGTTCGCTCATCGAGCGCCTCGGCCTGCGCCGCTAGTCTGGCTTTGGGGCGGCCCTTTCCCTCCGGATGGGGCCGCCTTCTTCAAATGAAAAACTAAACAGGAGGATCAACCGCATCACGCATTCGCGGTCCTCGGTAGTGATCTCCGGGAACGGCTTCGTTGACAGAAGCCGCCGGCCCGTGGGTCTCGATCGATGACCGGGTGCAGGGCCAGTAGACAGATGCTGGGCTGGGTTGATGCGGCTGGACTTCCGTGAAACAGAAACGGAGGTGACTCTCTTGGAGGGTCCCGAAATCCAGTTCTCAGAGGCAGTCATTGACAATGGCCGCTTCGGCAAGCGTGTAATCCGCTTCGAAACCGGCCGCCTCGCCAAGCAGGCCGCCGGCGCAGCCATGGTGTACATCGACGATGACACCGCGCTGCTGTCCGCCACCACCGCCGGCAAGCACCCGCGTGAGGGCTTCGACTTCTTCCCGCTGACCGTCGACGTCGAAGAGCGCATGTACGCCGCCGGCCGCATCCCGGGCTCGTTCTTCCGCCGCGAAGGCCGCCCGTCCACCGAAGCCATCCTGGCCTGCCGCCTGATGGACCGCCCGCTGCGCCCCGCCTTCATCAAGGGCCTGCGGAACGAAGTCCAGATCGTGGTGACCGTCCTGGCCATCAACCCCGACGAGCTGTACGACGTCGTGGCCATCAACGCTTCCTCGATGTCCACCCAGCTGTCCGGCCTGCCGTTCTCGGGCCCCATCGGCGGCGTCCGCGTTGCCCTGGTGAACGACGAAAACGGATCCCAGTGGGTTGCCTTCCCCAAGCACTCACAGCTCGAGAACTCCGTGTTCAACATGGTGGTTGCCGGCCGCGTCGCCGGTGACGATGTCGCCATCATGATGGTCGAGGCCGAAGCCACCGACAACTCCTGGAACCTCATCAAGGAACAGGGCGCCACCGCCCCCACCGAAGAGGTTGTGGCCGAGGGCCTGGAGGCTGCAAAGCCGTTCATCAAGGCACTCTGCGACGCCCAGGCCGATCTCGCCGCCCGCGCTGCCAAGCCCACGGTCGAGTTCCCGGTCTTCCTGGATTACGAGGACGACGCTTACGCCGCTGTCGAGTCCGCCGCAGCCGACAAGCTCGCCGCGGTCTTCCAGATCGCCGACAAGCAGGAACGCGACAACGCCTCCGACGCGCTCAAGGACGAGGTCCTCACTTCGCTGGCCGGCCAGTTCGAAGGCCGCGAGAAGGAACTGTCCGCAGCCTTCCGCTCCGTCACCAAGCACGTGGTGCGCCAGCGCATCCTGAAGGACCAGATCCGCATCGACGGCCGAGGCCTGACGGACATCCGCCAGCTCACCGCCGAGGTCGAGGTCCTGCCCCGCGTCCACGGCTCCGCCATCTTCGAGCGCGGCGAGACCCAGATCATGGGTGTCACCACGCTGAACATGCTCAAGATGGAACAGCAGATCGACTCGCTGTCGCCGGTGACGCGCAAGCGCTACATGCACAACTACAACTTCCCGCCGTACTCCACCGGTGAAACCGGCCGCGTGGGCTCGCCCAAGCGCCGCGAAATCGGCCACGGCGCCCTGGCCGAACGTGCACTCGTGCCCGTCCTGCCGTCCCGCGAGGAATTCCCGTACGCCATCCGCCAGGTGTCCGAGGCCCTCGGTTCCAACGGTTCGACGTCGATGGGTTCCGTCTGCGCCTCCACCCTGTCCCTGCTGAACGCCGGTGTGCCCCTGAAGGCCGCCGTCGCCGGCATCGCCATGGGCCTGGTTTCCGACCAGGTGGACGGCCAGACCCGCTACGCAGCCCTGACCGACATCCTCGGCGCCGAAGACGCCTTCGGTGACATGGACTTCAAGGTTGCCGGTACCTCGGAGTTCGTCACAGCCATCCAGCTGGACACCAAGCTCGACGGTATCCCCGCCTCCGTGCTGGCAGCAGCACTGAAGCAGGCCCGCGAAGCACGCCTGCACATCCTCGAGGTCATCAACTCGGCCATCGACACCCCGGACGAGCTCTCCGAGTTCGCGCCGCGCGTCATCGCCGTGAAGATCCCCGTGGACAAGATCGGCGAGGTCATTGGCCCCAAGGGCAAGATGATCAACCAGATCCAGGAGGACACCGGCGCCGACATCTCCATCGAGGACGACGGCACCGTCTACATTGGCGCCACGAACGGTCCGTCTGCCGACGCAGCACGCTCCGCCATCAACGCCATCGCGAACCCGCAGGTCCCGGAGATCGGCGAGCGCTACCTGGGTACGGTCGTCAAGACCACCACCTTCGGTGCCTTCGTGTCGCTGACCCCGGGCAAGGACGGCCTCCTTCACATCTCCGAGCTCCGCAAGCTGGCCAACGGCAAGCGCGTGGACAACGTGGAGGACGTGGTTTCCGTTGGCCAGAAGATCCAGGTGGAAATCACCAAGATCGACGACCGCGGAAAGCTCTCGCTCGCGCCGGTGGTTGCCGAGGAAGAAGCTCCGGCCGACACCGAGCGCGCCCACACCACGGAGCCCGCTGAAGGCGCTGACGTCTAACAGCCCGGGCTTTCCGGCACAAGCATGAATCGGCGGGACCGGTGGATGATCCACCGGTCCCGCCGCTGTTACGATGGCAGCCAGATCCGGCTGCCCCTCCTGAAAGGCATCAATGACTGTTGTACCCCTGCCGCTTGAGCAGAACCACGCCGGCGACACCCTGGTCCACGGCTCCGACGGCGGGTCCGAGGTCCGCCGTTCAGTGCTGCCAGGAGGCGTGCGGGTACTGACGGAGGCGATGCCGGGCCAGCGGTCAGCCACCATCGGGTTCTGGGTGGGCGTCGGGTCCCGCGACGAGGCCCCAGGCCAGCACGGGTCCACCCACTTCCTGGAGCACCTGCTCTTCAAGGGAACCAAGCGGCGCACCGCCCTGGAGATCGCCTCGGCCTTCGACGAGGTGGGCGGGGAATCCAACGCGGCAACAGCCAAGGAAAGCACCTGCTACTTCGCCCGGGTCCTGGACACGGACCTGCCCATGGCCATCGACGTTATTGCGGACATGATCACCGGGGCCGTGCTGGACCCTGACGAGATGGAGCAGGAACGCGACGTCATCCTGGAAGAAATCGCCATGGACAGCGATGACCCCACCGATGTCGCCCACGAGCACTTCGTGGCCAAGGTCCTTGGCAGCCACCCGCTGGGCCGCCCCATCGGCGGCACCCCCGCGGCGATCAGGGCGGTGGCCCGGGATGCGGTGTGGGAGCACTACCGCAGGTATTACAAGCCGGAGGAGCTGGTTATCACCGCCGCGGGCGGTTTGGACCACGACGTCGTATGCGGACTTGTGGTGGATGCCCTCGAGTCCGCGGGGTGGTCGCTGCAGTCCGACGCGGCGCCCGTGCAGCGCCGCTCCACCGAACGCGCCCTGATCACCGGGACAGCCGGGCTGCACGTGGTCAAGCGCGCCGTGGAGCAGGCAAACATCATCATGGGATGCCCCACGATCGTCGCCACCGATGAACGCCGCTACGTCATGAGCGTCCTGAACGCAGTCCTCGGCGGCGGCATGTCCTCCCGGCTGTTCCAGGAAGTCCGCGAGAAGCGTGGCCTGGTGTACTCCACCTACTCCTTTGCATCGTCCTACGCCGACGCCGGCTACTTCGGCATGTACGCCGGGTGCACTCCGTCCAAGGTCCGGCAGGTGGTGGACCTGCTCGGCGTGGAGCTGGACAAGCTCGCCGAACACGGCATTTCCGAGGATGAACTCCGCAAGGCAGTGGGACAGCTCGGCGGCGGAATCGTCCTGGCCCTGGAGGACACCGGCTCCCGTATGTCCCGG
Organism: Arthrobacter sedimenti; assembly: GCF_042652025.1. NCBI lineage: Bacteria > Bacillati > Actinomycetota > Actinomycetes > Micrococcales > Micrococcaceae > Arthrobacter > Arthrobacter sedimenti. The sequence continues at coordinate 526,400 of NZ_JBHSDQ010000002.1, forward strand.
CTTGGCCGGGCCGAGCTGGTCTCCGGCGAATACCAGGACATCGACGAGACCCTGCGCCTGATCAAGGCAGTCACCGCCGAACAGGTCCAGGAACTGGCCGCCGAACTCGCTGCCGCGCCTCGGACCATTACCGTGGTGGGACCCTTCGAGGAGACGGAAACCTTCGGGCTGTAGGAACCGGCTCCAGTAACCCGGCCGCAGGACCCGAACCGCGGGCCGGCGCCCGCGTCAGGGACTTCTTTACAGCCGCAGGAGCGGGCGTGATGATGGTGGTCTGAAACGGGAAGCAGCGCGGAGGAAGCATGGACCGACCGTTGCCGCCGGGCCCGGTACCGGAAGCGCTGGGAGCCTTCCTGGGCCACTGGAGCGGCACCACGCACTGGGAAGCCACCGCCTGGAGCCCGGCACATACAGACGCGGTGGAAGTCGCCTTCGCCACGGCCGCCGGCGGCCACGCGGTCGCCATGACCTACCGCCACACGGAGCCCGACGGTTCCTGCTCCGAGGGTGTTGGGATCTTCGCCGCCGACCCCATCCACGCCAACACTTTCTGGTACCACACAACCGCTGCCGGCATGCCGCTCGAAAGCCGTGACCGCGCCACGTGGCGCGACGGCACCCTGACCGTGGAGCGCCGCCGGGGCTCCGCCACCGTCAGGCACGTGCTTAACGCGCGCGATGGCGTGCTGACGCACTCTGCCGGCCTGTGGCGCCGTCATCGCAATGAACTGGTCCCCCTGATGACCACCGTGTGCCAAAGGGTGCCCTCCGCGCCGCGTGATTAGCCGGGACCTTCCCGCGGGGTCGGTGCACCCCTGCCACCGAGAGGCCTGACGGCCGACTCACCTGCGCTTTTACCGTTGACAGAACCGAGGGTTGACTCTACATTTGCTGTAATCTGAATCACCTTTCAGGTACGGGGTTCTTCCCTCCCACACCACACCCGCGGATCTTCACCGAAAGGCATCCCGTGAAGGAAACAAAGAAGTTTTTGATGGCCGCCGTTATGGCGTCCGGGCTGGCCCTGAGCGCCTGCGCACCAACGGCGGGTGCAGGTGCTCCGTCCGGCTCCGGCAGTGCGGCCGCGCCGGTCAACGTTGGCATCATCTACTCAAAGACCGGTGCCCTCGCTGCCTATGGCGAAACCTACTACCAGGGCCTGCAGGCCGGCATCGATTACGCCACGAACGGCACCGGCGAGATCAACGGCGCCAAGATCAACCTGACCTACGCCGACGACGCAGGCGACCCCGACAAGGCGGTCACCGCCGCCAAGGACATGATCGGCAAGGGCTACAAGATCATCGGCGGCACCGCGTCCTCCGGCATCGCCGTCAAGCTTGCTGAGCAGGCGCAGCAGAACAAGATCCTCTACATTTCCGGTGCTGCCGCCACCGACGCGATCCAGGGCGTCAACAAGTACACTTTCCGTTCCGGCCGCCAGAGCCTGCAGGACGTCGCCACCGCAGGTACCTTCATCGACCCCAACGGCAAGAAGGTCGTCGTGTTCGCGCAGGACAACGCCTTCGGCCAAGGCAACGTCGCCGCGGTCAAGGCCGTGCTGGGAGCCAAGGGCGCCACGGTGAGCTCCGTGCTCGTCCCGGAAAACCAGGAGCTCACCCCCTTCGCGCGGCAGCTTCTGGACGCCAAGCCGGACATGGTTTTCGTGGCTTGGGCGGGTGCCACCACCGGCACCATGTGGCAGTCGCTTAGCCAACAGGGAGTGTTTGACGCCGCTCCCGTCGTCACCGGCTTGGGCGACGCGTCCAGCTTCGGCGCCTACGGCCCGGCAAGCTCCAAGATCAGCTTCCTGAGCCACTACTTCCCGGGCGCCTCCGGTACCGAGGTGGAAAAGAAAATGATTGCCGGCGTCGAAAAGGCCGGCGGCAAGGCGGACCTCTTCACCCCGGACGGGTTCGTCGCGGGCCAGCTGATCGCCCAGGCCATCAAGGAAGGCGGCGGAACCGACCCGGACGCCATGGTCAAGTCCCTCGAAGGCTTCAGCTTTGACGGCCCCAAGGGCAAGGAAACCGTCCGCGCCTCGGACCACGCCCTGATTCAGGACATGTACCAGGCAAAGCTGGTCCAGAAGGGTGACACGTGGGCCCCGCAACTGGTCAAGGCCGTCCCCGGCGACACCGTCGCCCCGCCGGAAAAGAAGTAGGACCCGTATGACAACCCCAGCCCTGCCCGCCCTCGCGGTGGACGGCCTCGGTCTGCAGATCGGCGGTGCACGCATCCTGCAGGATGTGGGCTTCGCGGTCGCCGCCGGCGAAATGATCGGCGTCATCGGCCCCAACGGGGCCGGCAAGACCACCTTGTTCAACCTGATTTCCGGCGTCTTGCGGCCCACCGCGGGCAGCATCACGCTGAACGGCAGGGAGATTACGGCAGCGCCGATCCACCGCCGGGCGTCGGCAGGGCTGGGACGGACCTTCCAGACCTCCAACCTGTTCCCGCGGCTCAGCGTGTTGGAGAATGTCAGGCTGGCCGCCCAGGCGAAACTGGGTGGCAGCTTCAGCATTCTGCGCTTCCCCTCGGCCTCGGACGAGGCTTCGCGGATCGCCAAGGGCACCATCGCCGAGGTAGGCCTCACCGGCAAGCTGACGACGGCGGCGGGGGACCTCTCGCACGGCGAGAAGCGCAAGGTGGAAATCGCCGTGCTGCTGGCCACTGATCCCGCCGTCGTCCTGCTCGACGAACCGATGGCCGGCGTGGCGTCGGGAGACGTCCCGTCCCTCACCGCCATCATCCGCGGCATGCACCGGGACCGCGGCTGCACCGTCATGATGGTCGAGCACCACATGGACGTCGTGCTGGGCCTGGTGGACCGGGTGGCCGTAATGCACCACGGCAGCCTGCTGGCCCTGGACAGCCCCGACGCCGTCATGGCCGACCCCACCGTGCAAAGCGCCTATCTCGGAGAACCAGTATGAGCACCGCAGCCGAACACCGCCCCGCCGAGGCCGCTCCCATCCTCAGGGTCGAGGGCCTCAGCGCCAGGATCGCCGGGCAGCAGGTCGTCGAGGACGTGTCCTTCACGGTGCCGGCCACGGGCATCACGGCACTGCTGGGCCGCAACGGCGTCGGGAAGACCAGCACCATCAAGGCCATTATCGGGCTGATCGACCGCACCGGCGTCGTGGAACTGGCCGGTGAAAGGATCGAAAAGGAAGCCACCTTCAAGATCATCCAGCGCGGCGTCGGCTACGTCCCGGAAGACCGCGAGGTCTTTTCCGGGCTGACCGTGGCGGAGAACCTCCGGCTCGCCGAACGGGACGCCAGCCCGCGCCGGCAGCTGGTCGAGGAGCTCTTCCCGGACCTGCTGGCCCGTGCGGGCCAGATGGCCGGCACCCTTTCCGGCGGACAGCAGCAGATGGTCTCGCTGGCCCGGGCCCTGCTCAACACCAATAAAATCCTGCTGGTCGACGAGCCCACCAAGGGCCTTGCACCCAAGATCGTCGGCGAGGTGGCCGACACCCTGGCCGAAGCAGCCAAGACGGTGCCGATCCTGCTCGTTGAACAGAACCTGCACGTGGTCCGCCAGCTCGCGGAGGGAGCCGTCGTGCTCTCCGGCGGACGCGTGGTCCACACCGGCCGTGCCCTCGACTTCCTTGATGACGCCGGCCTGATCCACAGGCATCTCGGTGTCTCCACCGACGCGGCGTCCCACGGGGACCCGGTCGAGAAAGGCGCTGCCCTGTGAGCACCGTCATCCTGCTGCTGTTCACCGGCCTTGGCCTGGGTGCGCTGTACTTCCTCGTTGCCGCCGGGCTGTCCCTGATCTACGGGCTGATGGGTGTGCTCAATTTCGCGCACGGGGCGTTCCTGACCCTGGGAGCCTTCACCGGGTGGGAGATTGCCCGCCGCGCGGGCTCCGACAACTGGGGTATCTTCCTGCTGTCCCTCATTATCGGGGCGGCGGCCGGGGCTGCTTTCGCCGCCTTCACCGAGTTCGTCCTGATCCGCCGGCTGTACCAGCGCCACATCGAGCAGGTGCTCATCACCCTGGGCCTCTCGCTCGCCACGGTGGCCCTCTTCGATGGCATCTGGGGCACCGACCCGGTCTACATCCAGGGCCCCGCCTGGTTCAAGGACACGACAGACATCTTCGGTGCCCGGATTCCCAATGACCGCTTCGTCTGTATCGTTGCCGCCGTCATGGTGCTGCTGGCCCTGGTGTACTTCCTGAAGAAGACCCGCTACGGCATGATCATTCGCGCCGGCGTCGAAAACCGGTCCATGGTCACCGCCCTCGGTATCGACGTCCGGAAGGCCTTCACCCTCGTCTTCACCATCGGCGGGGCGGCGGCGGGACTCGGCGGCGTCCTTGCCTCGCACTATTTCGGCTACGTTTCACCGATGCTCGGCGGATCGTTGCTGATCTTCGCTTTCATCGTCACGGTGATCGGTGGGCTCGGCTCGCTGACCGGCGCGGCCATCGCCGCCGTCGCCGTCGCCGTCCTGCAGCAGTTCGCGAACTTCTACCTCGGCGGCACCGGCGACTTCGTCGTTGTACTGGCGCTGGCGCTCGTGCTGCTGTTCCGTCCCTCCGGCCTGCTCGGGAGAACCGCATGACCACCGACACCGATACCAACAGCACCGGCCGGCCCGCGGTCGGCAGCGGCGCCACCCTCCAGACGGGGAAACGCCGGACCGGCAGGCGCGGGGCAGGGGGAGCGCCGGGCGGCGCCCCGGACACCGGCCGTCCTGGCATCACCGGCCGCCGCCTTGCGGCGTGGGCTGCCGGGCTGGCCGGCGTGCTGCTCCTGGTCCTGCTCCCGCTGCTGAACATCTCGCTGCCCGGCGTGCTGCCCGGTCCCAGCTACACCCCGGGATCCCTGCAACTGCTGGCCATGTGCATGCTGATGGCCGCCGCGGCCCTTACCTACCACCTGCTTCTCGGCGTTGCCGGCCTGCTCTCCTTCGGGCATGCGCTCTACTTTGGCGCCGGCGTCTATGGGCTGGCCATCATCCTGCAGAACCTGGACATCCCGCTGCTGCCGGCCATGGGGCTCACCCTGCTGGTCGTGATTGTGCTGGCCCACGTGGTGGGCAGCATCAGCCTGCGTGTCAGCGGCATCCCGTTCGCCATGGTTACCCTCGCCTTTGCCCAGGCCGGTTCGGTGATTGTGGGACGGAACCCCGACGGCAAAACCGGCGGGGACGAGGGCTTGACGCTGCGCACGGACAACCTGCCCGACTTCCTGGTCGGGGTTGTCAACACCCGCAACCTGTACTGGCTGGCGCTGGCCGTGCTGGTGGCCGTGTTCGTGATCGTCACCTGGGTGCAGTCCTCGCGGGCCGGGCACGCGGCCGCCGCCGTCCGGGAAAACGAACTGCGGGTCCGCGTCCTTGGCCTGCAGCCCTATCTGGTCAAACTGCTGATCTTTGTGCTCTCTGCGATCCTGGTCAGCGTGATCGGCATGGTCTTCCTGCTGCTGCAAAGCGGCGCTATCCCGCGGGCGATCTCCTCGGACCTGACCATAACGCTGCTGGTGATGGTGGTGCTGGGCGGCGTCGGGTCCCGCTGGGGCGCCGTGATCGGCGGCGTCTTCTACACCATCCTCGACCAGCGCCTCACCGCCCTCGCCAACTCCGAGGCCGTCAGGTCCCTCCCGGACATCCTGCGGGTACCGTTGTCTGAACCGTTGTTCATCCTTGGCACGCTCTTCATCCTCGTGGTGCTCTTCCTTCCCGGCGGCCTCGCTGGTACCGCCGAACGGCTGGGCCGCAGGCGCCGCGGACGGGCGGGGAACGGCGGCGCCGAAACACCCCGCGAGATTTTGGAGGACGCTGCATGACCGGCACCAACGGACCCACCGGCGACGGGCTGCACACCCTGGGCCGATGGACCACAGACCGCAGCCAGGCCACGCCCCACCGGATTGCCATTGACGATCGCGGCTGCACCCTGACCTACCGGGAACTGGAGCGCCGGGCCGCTGCCCTCGCCGCGGGGTTCCGGGCCGCCGGGTACGTGGTGGGCGACCGGATCGCCACTCTCACCGGCAATAGCTCGGACCACGTGGTGGCCTTCTTCGCCTGCGCCAAGGCCGGGCTGGTGCTGGTGCCCCTGTCCTGGCGGCTCGCGCCCCGGGAACTGGCCCTGCAACTGGAACTCGCCGAGCCGCAGCTGCTGCTCATGGAAGACGACCTGGAAGCACTCGGTGCGGCAGCCTGCGCCCTGCTTCCGCACCGGCTGCGTGGCTCCTCGCTGGGGCCCGGCGGCGTGGAGAAATCCGTGCCGCCGCCTACACGGGTAACACCGGTGCCCGAACCCTCGGCACGCCAGGACGTGCACGACGACGATGCCCTGATGATGATCTTCACCTCCGGAACCGAGGGGGCCGGCAAAGCCGCAGTGCTCACGCACGCCAACTGCTTCTGGAACAACCTTTCGCTGTCGCGCACCCTCGACATGGGCAGCAGCGATGTGGTCCTGGCCGTGCTGCCGCAGTTCCACGTGGGCGGCTGGAACATCCAGCCCCTGTTGGCGTGGTGGGTGGGGGCCACCGTGGTGCTGGAACGCGGATTCGATCCGGGCCGGGTCCTGCAGTTAATCCCCGAACGGCGCGTCACGATGTTGATGGGGGTGCCCACGCAGTACCTCATGCTTGCCGAACATCCGGACTTCGCCACTGCCGAACTGGGCAGCCTGCGGCATGCCGTGGTGGGCGGGGCCCCCATGCCGGCGCCGCTGCTGCGGATCTGGCACCGCAGGGGAGTGGCCCTGAGCCAGGGGTATGGGCTGACCGAGGCGTCCCCCAACGTGCTCTGCCTGCCCAATGAGGACGCCGAGCGGATGGTGGGCTACTCCGGCAAACCGTATCCCCATGTTTCCGTGGCAGTGGCGGATCCGGCCACCGGCGAAATCCTCGAGGGCGCGGCCAGCGGCGAACTGCTGGTGGGCGGCCCGGGCGTGTTCGCCGGCTACTTCCGGGATCCCGCGGCCACGGCGGCTGCCCTGGCCGGCGGCTGGCTCCATACAGGCGACCTGGTGGAACGGGACGCCGAGGGCTACATCCGGGTGGTGGACCGGCTCAAGGACATCTACATCTCCGGCGGGGAGAATGTGTCTCCGTCCGAAGTGGAAGCGGTCCTGCTGGGCCACCCGGCCGTGGCACAGGCCGCAGTGGTGGGCGTGGAGGACCCCCGCTGGGGTGAAAGCGGTCTGGCGTTCGTCGTGCTCCGCCCGGGCGTGGTCACCGACGAACAGGATCTGCTGGAACACTGCAGCTCACAGCTGGCCCGTTTCAAGGTCCCGGGACGGATCGAAATGGTTGCCGGCCTGCCGCGGACAGCCCTGAATAAGGTCCTGCGGGCCAAGCTGCGCGAGGACCTGTCCCGCCGTACCGCCCCGGGAGCGGCACCCGCCCCAGGACCAGCACCCGCGGCAGGAGGACAGGCATGAGCACGGCACCGCGCACCGCCAGGGGCAACCGCACCCGGGCCAAGCTGCTTGAGGCGGCCGAGTCGGTGTTCGCCTCGGTGGGCTACCACGAGGCCTCGATTGTGAAGATCACCGAGTCCGCCGGCGTGGGTCTGGGGACCTTCTACCTGTACTTTGACGGCAAGCAGGCCATCTTCGACGAGGTGGTGGAGGACCTCAACCGCAGGGTCCGGCACGCCATGACCGACGCGGCACGGAACGCCCCCAACCGGATGGAAGCGGAACGGGCAGGATTCCGCGCCTTCTTCCGCTTCACCGCCCAGCACCCTGCGCTGTACCGGATCATCCGGCAGGCCGAGTTCGTTTCCCCGGGCGCCTTGCGGTTGCACTACACCCGCATCGTGAACGGCTACATCGAAGGGTTGAAGACGGCGCAGGCCAGCGGCGAGGTCAGGGAGATGGATCCCACGGTCGCAGCCTGGGCCCTTATGGGCATCGGTGAACTGATCGGCATGCGCTGGGTCCTGTGGGACGCGGAAGGCGCACCGCCGGTCGAGGGAGCCAGGCCCGAGGTTCCCGAAGAAGTTTTTGAAGAAATGATGCAGTTCATCGAGCGTGGCCTTGCGCCTGACTCCGCTGCTAAAACCACCCCGCCCCAGGAAGGGACATTGCCATGACCCAGACAGCCAGCCAGGAAACGTACCGTACAGCGGAAGTGGCGGTGCGCGGCGGAACACTCCACACCGCCGTCTGGGGACCGGATGATCCTGCCGCTCCCACTATCCTTGCCGTCCACGGCGTCACGGCGTCACACAAGTCATGGGCCTATCTCGCCGCGGCACTGCCCGAGGTCCGGATCATCGCTCCGGACCTGCGCGGCCGCGGCCGCAGCAACCAACTGCCGGCACCGTACGGGATGACCTCGCACGCGCAGGACCTGGCCGCCGTCCTGGAGGAACTGGCCGAGGGGCCCGTCGTCGTGGTGGGGCACTCCATGGGCGGCTTCGCCTCGCTGGTCCTTGCAGACCTGTTCCCGGAGCGAGTCCGTTCGCTGATACTGGTGGATGGGGGCCTGCCGCTGCAGGTGCCGGCAGGCCTTTCGGACGAGGAAATCATCTCCTCGGTCCTGGGTCCAGCCGCCGAGCGGCTCAATGCCACCTTCCCAAGCAGGGAGGTGTACCGCTCCTTCTGGCGGCAGCACCCGGCCTTCAGCGCGGACTGGGGTCCGCTGGTGGATGCCTATGTGGACTACGACCTCACCGGCGAGGAGCCGGAACTTCGGCCCGCCACACGGTATGAGGCAATGGCGGAGGATACGGCGGACCTGCACCGCGGCGCTTCGCTGCTGGCTGCACTGGACCGCCTTACCGTCGAGGCCGAGGTCCTCCGGGCGCCCCGGGGACTGCTGAACGAACCGGCAGCCCTTTACGCCCCGGGATATTTGGAGTCTTGGGCAGCAAAGCTTCCCACGCTGCGGCTCACGCAGGTGCCGGACGTCAACCACTACACAATCATCATGGGCCAGACGGGGGCCGCTGCCGTTGCCGGGAGCGTCCGCGCTGCCTTGGCCGGAAAGTGAGCGGCGGCTAAAACCGCCGAACCAGGCCCGCTAGCCCCCCGCGAAGGGCGGCAGCACGTCCACCACGTCGTCGGGACCCAGCACGGTTGCATGGTCCCGCACGGCCACCTCATTGAGCAGGAAGCTGCTGCGGGAAAGGATCCGGGGAAGCGGCGGGGTTCCCGTTGGGGGCTCCGGCCGCTCCACGGCCGCTACAGCTTTCACCAGATCCGCAACTGTAGCGCCGTCGGGCAGGTTGAACTTTTCTTCCTCGAAACCCGCGGCGGCGCGTGCGGCAGCAAAGTAACGTACAAGCATTCCGGTCAGCCCCCGATGGCACTCATGCTGCGGTCCGGCTGGACGAAGTCCGGGGCGTCCAGTCCCACGTGGTCCATACCGTGGGCCTTTGGTTTGATCCACATTGCGTCCTGCCACCGCTGCGCCAGCTCCGCGTCGCCGGCGCCCGCACGCAGCAGGCCCAGCAGGTCGTATTCCTCGCGCGAGAACAGGCAGCTCATGATCTTGCCTTCGGCGGTGATCCTGGTGCGCCGGCAGTCGGAGCAGAACGGCTCGGTGACGGAGGCGATAATCCCCACGGTTCCCAGAACGGGACCCTCCGGATCCGCAGTGCCGGCCACCCGGCGTCGTACTTCAAAGCGTTCCGCAGGGGCGCCGTCGCGTTCCCGGGGATCGGGACTGAGGACGAAATCCCTGGACAGCAGCCCGCGGATTTCTGCGGCAGTAATCATGTTGCGGCGCGTCCAGCCGTGGTCCGCATCAAGGGGCATCTGCTCGATGAACCGCAGTTCGTATCCGCGCTCCAGGGCCCAGGCCAGCAGTTGCGGTGACTCGGCATCGTTGATCCCGCGCATCAGGACGGCGTTCAGTTTGACGGGTCCCAGCCCGGCAGCCCACGCGGCGTCCACACCGGCCAGGACCTGGTCGAGGAAGGGGCGGCGGGTCAGCTTGGTGAACGTTTCTTCATGCAGGGAATCCAGCGACACGTTGATGCGCGTCAGCCCGGCGTCCTTCAGGGCGGCGGCCTTCCTGGCCAGGCCAACGCCGTTGGTGGTCATGGAGATCGGAAGGCCGGGGTGGTTGCGCCGCAGGGCTGCGATGATGTCCACCAAGTCGTGCCGGACCAGCGGCTCGCCGCCCGTCAGCCGCAGCTCCCGGACGCCCAGCTGTTCTACGCCCACCTTGACGATCCGCACGACTTCTTCGCCGGTCATGACTGCCTGCTTGGCCAACCACTCGAGGCCTTCGGCAGGCATGCAGTAGGTGCAGCGGAGGTTGCATTTGTCGGTCAGGGACAGCCTCATGTCCGTGGCGCGGCGGCCGTACCGGTCCGCCAGGCCGGCCGGTGCATCCGCGGGGCGGCGTCCGGGCACAGCCGATGCTGCTTCCTCCGGCGGCTGGGGCATGCCTAGCTGGACACTCATGAATTCAGGCTACGCCACCTTGAGCCGCGCATCACACCATCAGAGGCCCGGCGTCATCCAGGTGCCACGAACCTATGCTGGGAGTTGTGAAGAGTTCCGGGCGCAGGTACGGGGCGGACGACGACGGCGGCGGCCTTCAGGGGCGGCCGGAACGTTCCGTCCGGCAACCGGGAGTCCCGCGCGCTAGGGTGCGGGACACAAAGGGGCGTTGGGCCGCTGCCGCCGGGATGGTGGCCGTCGCCGGCGGGGTCGCCGCGGGGGAGTTGCTGGCAGGATTCGCCAGCCCGTCCCTGTCCCCGTTGTCCGCCGTCGGCGGAGTGGTGATCGATGCCGTTCCTCCCGGTGTGAAGGACTGGGCCATCTCCCTTTTCGGTACGGCCGATAAGGCTGCCCTGCTGGCGGGCATGGCGCTGGTCATCGCGGGGCTGGCCGCGCTGGCTGGGGTGCTTGAGCTCCGCAGACGGTTCTCTGGGGCCGTCCTGGTGGGCATCTTCGGCCTCGCCGGGGCGGCAGCCGTGCTGACGCGTTCCCAGGTGACCCAGGTCCCTGTTGTCCTGCCGCTCCTGGCCGCGGCTGCCGCCGTCGTGCTGTTGCGGCTCCTGGTGGGGCGGCTGGCGGCGTGGGAGGGTACTGCTTCAACCCCAGACGGGGAAAGCACTCCGGATGCCACAGTTGCGCGCTCACGCCGCAGCTTCCTCCAGGCCCTTGCCGGCACGGCAGCGGCCGCTGGGGTTGCAGGGCTGCTGGCGGGCATCTGGCGCGGTGCCGCCAACGCGGTCAGCGAAGCCAGGGCCCGCATCACCCTTCCAACGCCGGCATCTCCGGCGCCGCCAATCCCGGCGGCCGCGGAGTCCGGCGTGGCGGGAATGCCGCCGCTGGTCACGCCAAACCGTGACTTCTACCGGATCGACACAGCCCTCACCGTCCCGGCGGTCAACCCGGATACCTGGCTGCTCAAAGTCACCGGTATGGTGGCCCGGGAGGTCCAGCTCTCCTTAGCGGACCTGATGGCCAAACCCCTGACCGAACGCCACATCACCATCGCCTGCGTCTCCAACAACGTGGGCGGCGACCTGATCGGCAACGCCCGCTGGCTGGGCTGGCCGGTCAGGGACCTGCTGGCACTGGCAGGACCGCAGCCGGGATCCGACATGGTGCTCTCGCGCAGCACCGACGGTTGGACCGCCGGAACGCCCTTGGAGGTGTTGACGGATAACCGGGATGCCCTGCTGGCCGTCGGCATGAACGGTGAACCGCTGCCGCTGGAGCACGGCTTCCCCGTCCGGTTGGTGGTCCCCGGCCTTTACGGTTATGTCTCGGCAACCAAGTGGCTGACGGAACTCAAGGTCACGAGGTTTGCCGACGACGCCGGGTACTGGACCCCGCGGGGCTGGTCCGAGCGCGGACCCATCAAGACGTCGTCGCGCATCGACGTGCCGCGCAGCGGGCGCCCGGTCAGCCCGGGAACCGTTGTATTTGCCGGCGTCGCCTGGGCCCAGCACACCGGCATCGGGAAGGTGGAAGTGCGGCTCAACCGGGGGCCCTGGCGGGAAGCTGAGCTGGCGCCCGGCATCTCCGCGGACACCTGGTACCAGTGGAAGCTGGCGGTCGACCTCTCACCGGGGCAGTACGAAGTCCAGGTCCGCGCCAGCGACATGAACGGCCGGCCCCAGGATGAAACATCACGGCCGCCCGCGCCTGACGGGGCCACCGGATTCCACACGGTTAGAGTGGACGTGAAATCCTGACGGCCGCGACCAAAGGCGTACCCATGACCACTGCGCATCACGCCCCTGCGGGCAAGGCCCACAACGCCCGCTCCGTCGCCGCGCATCTGGCCGCAGTCACTGACCTCCTCGCCCCGCTGGCGGCAGAATCCCGCGCTGAAGTTGTTCTCCTGCCTGATGCCCTGGGCCGGGCGCTGGTGCACGGAATCCTTGCTCCGCTCAATCTTCCCCCCTTCGCCAACTCCCAGATGGACGGGTATGCTGTCCGTTCCGCGGACATCCCCGACGGCGGCGCTGAGCTGCGCATCATGCCTCCCATTCCCGCCGGGTCGAGCCCGCAGCCGCTTGGGCCGGGGGCTGCGGCGCCCATCATGACAGGTGCGATGATCCCGGCGGGGGCTGACGCCGTCGTACCTATTGAAAAGGCGGTGCCCGACCACTTCCTTCCCGAGGGTGACGGCCGCGTTGTGAGTCTGCCTGCCACAGCCCCCGGAACGTACGTGCGCGCCGCCGGAAGCGACATTGCGGCGGGGGAGCGGGCGCTCGCCGCCCGAACCTGCCTGGGGCCGGCGCAGCTGGGACTGCTCGCCGCCCTTGGCATGGCGGAGGTGGAGGTGTACCGGACGGTGACCGTCCTGCTCGTCACCACTGGGGACGAAGTCGTGGAACCCGGGCAGGCGCTTCCGGAGGGCAAGATCTACGACTCCAACGGAACCCTCCTGGAAGCGGCCATGACGCAGGCAGGCCTCCACGTCCGCCGAGCCGGGATCTCCACGGACAGCCCTGCGGAACTCCAGGCGTTGCTGCGGACCGAAGGCCGGGACACGGACCTGATCGTCACCACCGGCGGCGTCAGCAAGGGAGCCTACGAGGTGGTGCGGCAGGCCATGGCGGAACAACCGGTCGACTTCCTGCACGTCGCCATGCAGCCCGGCGGCCCCCAGGGAATCGGAACGTTCGACGGCGTCCCCTTCCTTGGGTTTCCCGGCAATCCGGTCAGCTGCCTGGTGTCCTTCGAGATGTTCCTCCGCCCCGCCCTGTCGGCCTTGCTGGGGGCGCCGGCGCCCCGGCTGCCCCTGCGCGCCCGCCTTGATCTTGACGGGCATGACCGGCAGCTCACGTCGCCCGGCTCCAAACACCAGGTCCGCCGGGGGAACCTGCAGCCGGACGGGACGGTACGGCTGGAAGGCGGCGAGAGCTCGCACCTGATGCACGCGCTCGCGGGCTCGAATGTCCTGGTCCACATCCCCGAGGGCGTCACGGAGCTTGGGGCCGGGGAGGAGGTGGAAGTATGGATGCTGTGAATGCAGAACAGACCCCCGCGCTGACGCACCTGCGCCAGGACGGCAGCGCCCAGATGGTGGATGTTTCCGCCAAGGCAGAGACCACCCGGGAAGCGACGGCCACCGCCACAGTCCGGACCACCGCCGAAGTGATGCAGCTCCTGGGCACCGGCGGGCTCCCCAAGGGGGACGCCCTGGCCGTTGCCCGCGTGGCCGGCATCATGGCCGCCAAGAGGACGCCGGACCTGATCCCGCTCTGCCATCCGCTGCCGCTGTCCAAGGTCACGGTCGACTTTGACCTTGGCGCTGACGCCGTCACCATCGGCGCCACCGTCAAGACCAGGGGTGTCACCGGCGTGGAGATGGAGGCCCTGACCGCGGTGTCTGTGGCCGCCCTGAGCGTTTACGACATGATCAAGGCCGTAGACAAGCACGCCGTGCTGACTGACATCAAGGTGCTGGCCAAGAGTGGCGGCAAGAGCGGAGACTGGGCACTGTGACCTCACCCTTCAGCGCGGCGGCCCCGCACGTGCACGGCGAGGTGCAGGGGCGGAAGGCCGGCGTCGTCATCGCCTCCACCCGTGCCGCTGCCGGCATCTACGACGACGAAACCGGCCCCGTGATCACTGACTGGCTCGCCGAGCACGGCTTCGACGTGTTCCCGGCCATGGTTGTCCCCGACGGTGACCCGGCGGGTGCCGCCATCAGGGCGCTCCTCACCCAGCACCCCGCCGTCATCATCACCAGCGGCGGCACCGGGCTCAGCCCCGACGACCGCACGCCGGACGTCACCCTGCCGCTCCTGGACCGCGAAATTCCCGGGATCATGGAGGCGATCAGGAGGGCGGGCGCTGCCAAAACCCCGCTCGCCGCCCTGAGCCGTGGCTACGCCGGTGCCGCCGGGCACACGTTCATCGTCAACCTGCCCGGATCACCGAAGGGCGTCATGGACGGGCTCACCGTCCTGGACCCGCTGATCGGGCACCTCTGCGACCAGCTGGAAGGCGGACATGGGCACTGAAGCATTCGAAGTGGTTAGGGCAGTCCTGAGCGCGGATCCCATCTCCGTGGACCAGGCGATTGCCGCGGTGGAAAGCGATACGGCCGGCGCCGTGGTCAGCTTCAGCGGCGTGGTGCGGAACCACGACGGCGGCAAGGCCGTTCAGCGCCTCAGCTACAGCGCGCACCCCACGGCACACCAGGTGATGGCCGACGTCGTCGCGCGCCTTGTTGCCGAACAGGGCGCTGAAGGGGACGCCGGGGCTGAACAGCCTGTCCGGATCTGGGCAGCGCACCGGATCGGCATGCTGGAAATCGGCGACCCCGCGCTGGTGTGCGCCGTCTCCGCCGCGCACCGCGGCCAGGCCTTCGCCGTGTGCTCCGTACTCGTGGACCGCATCAAGGAACAGGTGCCCATCTGGAAGGAACAGTTTTTCTCCGACGGCACCGTGGAATGGGTTGGCGCCGGCGGCTGACCCCCACCACTGATCCCGATTGCGAGGTAACGCACGCCGCCCAGTTCCTGCACCAACCACCGGCGCCGGTAGGGTTAATGCCATGACCGAACAACACTCCGTTCCCAAGCTGGTGGCCGTCCTCGGCGCCAACGGACGCATGGGTGCCGAGGCCGTCAAGGCCATCGACGCCGCTCCCGACATGAAGCTCGTCGCAGCCCTGGGACGGGGTGACGCACTGGAGCAGCTGACCGCCTCAGGTGCCCAATACCTGGTGGACCTCACGGTCCCCGAAAGCACCGAAGCGAACGTCCGCTTCGCCGTCGAGCACGGAATCCACGCTGTGGTGGGCACCACCGGCTGGGACGCGGACCGCCTGTCCGCGCTGGAATCTTTGCTGGCGGAGCACCCTGAGACGGGCGTCCTCATCGCACCGAACTTCGCCCTGGGCTCCGTGCTGGCCTCCGCGTTCGCCGCGAAGGCGTCCAGGTACTTCGAATCGGTGGAGATCATCGAACTGCACCACCCGGACAAGGTGGATGCGCCTTCCGGCACCGCCGTCCGCACTGCACAGCTGATCGCCGCCGAACGTGCTGCCGCCCAGCTGCCGCCCAGCCCCGATGCCACCACCAGTGAACGCCCCGGTGCCCGCGGCTGCGAAGTGGATGGCGTCCGCGTGCACAGCGTGCGCCTCCGCGGGCTCGTGGCACACCAGGAAGTACTGCTGGGCGGTCCCGGTGAGCAGCTGACCCTCCGCCACGATTCCTTTGACCGTGCCTCCTTCATGCCGGGCGTGCTCCTGGGCGTCCGCAACGTTGCTGCGCACCCCGGCCTGACCGTGGGCCTGGACGGTTACCTGGACCTGGGACTCTAGGCCGTGCACGGGCTCGCAGCCGGCTTCCGGAAGAACCGCACCAAGATCTGGGTGGCAGCGGTGACGCTGTTGCTGGTGTTCTACCTGGTGGTGTCCTTCCAGCGCTCCCTCCTGCTCTTGTCGGACGCCAACCTGACCGCCAAGGCCATCGGCGCCGCCTACCTGGTGCTGCCCATTGTTGGCGCCTGGGCCCTGATCCGCGAGCTGATGTTCGGGGCCCGTACCGAACAGATGGCCAAGGTCCTGGAGGCCGAAGGCGGCCTGCCGGTGGACGAGCTTCCGCGCACGCCCGGTGGCCGGATCGTCCGGGCCGCTGCAGATGCCGAATTCGAAAAGTACCGGGCCGAGGCTGAGGCCGCTCCCGACGACTGGCGTTCCTGGTTCCGGTTGAGCTGCGCCTACGACGCCGCCGGGGACCGTAAACGTGCCCGGGCATCCATGCGCGACGCCGTGAAGCTTTTCACCGCCGCGTCCTAGCTTCCGGGGTGCTTCCCGCCGCGATGGGCATTTCTGCCCATCGCGGCTTTTTACCGTCCACGGTAGGTTGACTTAGTACACACTCTTTAGCTTTGGGGGAAAGCATGAGGATGGCCACTACCGTCGGCACTGTCCGCTCCACTGGTGCGGCAACATATCGCCGGCGCGGCCCCAGCAGCTCCACCCCTTTCCCGCAGACGCCGTCGTTCCGCGTGCCCGGACGCCGGAGGCCTGACGCTGCATCCTGACCACTGCACCCTTATCACCGCACCCCTGTTACCGCACAGAAGGACCATCAATGAGCCACCCGAATTACCCCCACCCGCAGCAGAACGGACCGTCGGCGCCCCCCATTCCGCCGCCGCCTTCCTCCTTTGGCGCGCAGCCCGCTTTCGAGGGGCAGTATCCGGCAGGTCCGCAGGGGGAATACCAGTCCGCGCCCTACGGCCAGGGCCCCTACTCCGATGCGCCGCGGAAGTCCTTCATGGTCACGTGGCTCCTTTCCCTCCTGCTGGGTACCTTCGGTGTGGACCGCTTCTACCTGGGCAAGATCGGCACCGGCGTGGCGAAGCTGCTCACGGCCGGCGGTGCGGGCATCTGGTCGATTGTGGACCTGATCATGACCCTGACCGGAAACACGCGGGACAAGGACGGCCGTCCGCTGGAGGGCTACCAGGAAAACAAGAAGAAGGCGTGGATCATCACTGCCGTCGTCTGGCTGGTCAGCATTATTACCGGGATTCTGTTGACTATCGCGTCCATCGCCATGGTTGGTGCGGCCATCGATGCCCGGAAGGTACCCGTGGCACCTGAACTTCCTTCGGCGTCCCAGGCCGCGCCTGCCCCCTCCGGCGGAAGCCAGACCGGCGGCAGCGCGGCCGGAGCGAACTCCACGGTGGCCACCGTGTCCGAAGGAAACACCGTGAAGGTCAGCGTTCTCGACTCCATCTACACGGACAAGATTCCCGGCATGGACTACATGACTGCAAAGAACGGTGGCTTCTTTGCCGTAGAGGTTTCCTGGGAGACGCAAACCGGCAGCAGCTTCTCCAGCCCCTCCAACTTCAGCGTCCTTGATGCCGACGGCAAGGAGGGCGAGATGGTGTACCTGGACGAGAAGCTGGGACCGCTGCCCACCGATGAGGTAGGTGCCGGCGATGCCCGCAAGGGGATTATTGCGTTCGACGTGAAAAAGGGTCCGGTCCAGGTAGTGGTCTTTGATGACTATGGCGACAAGGCGGCCACCTTCAACCTGACCGCCCAGTAAGCAGCCAACTCCCGGCAGGTGTTCAAAAAGGAACCCGCGGCCCCATCTTGTGGTGGGCCGCGGGTTCCTTTCCGTTAACCGACAAACGGATCGTCAGGTGGAAGCCGGTCTTTGGATGGCCGCCCGTCTCTGGATGGCCGCCCGTCCTTTGATGGCTGCCGTTCACTGCAGGGCTTTGAGGCCGCCCCGGCCCACGCGGCTCGCCGCGTGGCCGACCCATTCCAGCGGACCGCGCCACCCCATCACGGCAAACACCATGCCAATGACGATGGCGGCCGCTGCATGGGCAAAGTACATGCCGTCTTCGGTCCAGCCCGCGGGCAGGGGTTTGAGGTAGAAGCCGGAGACCACCCACACGTGCACGGTATACAGGGTCAGCGTCATGGCGCCGGCTCCCCGCAGCGGCAGCAGCAGGTCCAGGTCCACCCATTCTGCGAGCCGTCCCAGGAGCAGGCAGGCCCCGATGGCGGCCGCCGCCACGGCCGAGGTGTGCAGGAGGTCAAGCGGGGTGCCGGAGTGTGGTGCGGCGGATGCCAGCCACCACCACGAGCCCTCCTGCGGCAGTCCCGCCAGGTTGACCTGCAGCACGCTGCCCAGCGGATAGCCCGGCGAGTCGAGGACCTTCTCCAGTGCCGCCCGGCCGCCCCAGTCCTCCATGGCGGCTGTGCCCAGGGTCTTGGCGGCCACGGCCACCACGGTTCCGCCCACCAGCAGCAGGACGGGAACCAGCGCCTTGGTGAGGACCAGACGGCCGATGGCCAGGCCCACCAGCAGGTAGGACAGCCACTGCACCACCGGGTAATACCCGGTGAAGAACACGTCCGCGAGCAGCCTCGAAGGGGTTCCCAGGTCCTCCCAGTTTGGGTTTTGGCCCAGCTTCAGGGGCGGCTCGGGGGCAAGGAGCCAGGGCCGCAGCAGGTAAGCCAGCACCGGTGATACCAGGATCCAGCCTGCAGCCCACGCACACAGGCGTTTTACGCCGAGTCCCAGGAACGGCAGGATGCACAGGAACAGCACGGCGTAGTGGACCAGGATGATGGCCACGTTCACTTCCAGACCGCCCAGGGTGAGTCCGACGGCGGCAATCACCAGGGCGCGCAGCGCCACTCCTCGCCGGGCACCGGACAGTTCGGCGCCCTCCAGGGGCTTGTCCCTGCCGGTGGAGAGGGCAAGCCCCACGCCGGCCAGGACGGCGAAGAGCGCCGCGGCCCGCCCGGAGAATGTCAGGCCGATCCAGGTTGGGGTGAGGTTGGCATTCGATTCGAATGTCGGCAGCAGGTGCGTGGCCATCATGCCCAGCAGCGCCAGGCCGCGGGCGGCGTCGATGCCCCCAAGGCGCCCCGGTTGTGGCCGGCCTGGGGTCTTCCGGGACCGGGTGGCCGGGGTTCGGGACGTCATGACCAGATCGTCTCACATGCACTGGCGGCGTTGCTGTCAAGCAGGTGACCCTCAAACGGTGAAGGGGTCGCGGCGGTACGGGACCCCCTTGTATTCGAATATATGTTCGAATAGCATGGCTGCATGAAGACGCCATCATCCGGAGCCCCTGCCCCGCGGGGATCCAGCCAGCCGGGGAATCTGCGCACGGGACAGTTGCAGTCCGGGAACCTTCGGTCAGGGGAATTACCGGCAGGTTTCCGGCCGGCCGGTCCGTCGTCTGACGACGCCGCAGCCGGGGATGGCCCGCTGAAGGCAATGAGCCCCGGGGTGGTGGACTATCTTTTCCGGCAACTCGTCTCGGGTCGTCCGGCCGAGGATGTCCAGTGGGAGCGGGAGGGCATCAGTCTTGCTGCCCAGCCGGAAGGGGCCGAGCTGGCCCGGCGGCTGGCGGAGACCGACATTGATGCCCTGACGCCAACGGAGCTGTTCCACTATGTGCGGGCTGCGCAGCGGCTTGCGTCCTGGGCTGAGGACCTCCGGCAGGCCGCCGTCGGACGCTATTGCCATGCCGGAACAAACGCGCCACGGCCCGGCGGCCAGAGTATTTGACGTTCGTCACGCCCGTGGCATTGTCCTAACCAGCCGGGGACAGGGTAACGTTTTTTCCATGGCTGACTCTTCCGCGCACATCCCTGCCCTCGGTACCCTCCTGACCGCCATGGTCACGCCGTTCACCAAGGACGGCGCAGTGGATTACGACCAGGCGGCAGCGCTTGCCAGCAAGCTGGTCGACGACGGCTGTGACGGGCTGGTGGTCACCGGAACCACGGGTGAAACCTCCACCCTGACGGACGAAGAGAACCTCGGTATGTTCCGCGCCGTGAAGGATGCCGTCGGCGGCCGCGCTGCGATCATCGCCGGTACGGGCACCAACGACACCGCGCACTCGGTGCACCTTTCCCAGCAGGCGGCAGCCCTCGGCGTCGACGGCCTCCTCCTGGTGACCCCTTACTACAACAAGCCCAGCCAGGCCGGCGTCCGTGCCCACTTCGAGACCATCGCGTCCGCCGTGGACGTCCCCGTCATGCTTTATGACATCCCTGGCCGGTCCTCCATCGCGATCGAACCGGACACCATGATCCGGCTGGCGCAGCACCCCAATATCGTCGCCGTCAAGGACGCCAAGGCGGACCTCACCGCGGCCACGCGCGTCATGGCGGAAACCGACCTCCTGTTCTACTCGGGCGACGACGGACTGACCCTTCCCTGGATGGCGCTGGGCGCCGTCGGGCTGGTGGGTGTCACCACGCACGTCGCCACCCGCCGCTTCCGCGAAATGATTGACGCCGTCAACGCCAACGACCTTGGGACCGCCCGCAAGATCAACTTCGAGCTGCAGCCCGTGGTCCGCGCCACCATGACCCGCGTCCAGGGGGCCGTGGCGGCCAAACAGATTCTTAAATGGCAGGGAGTCCTGCCCAACTCGATTGTCCGTTTGCCCCTCGTGGAGCCGGACGAAACCGAGATCGAAACCATCCGCGGGGATTTGGCGGAAGCGGGGCTGGTCTTCTCCTAAGGCTAAGACCGGCACCCTTCCGCCTGGAAAGTAGTGCACTATGACCCAAACTGCCCTTACCGGCCTTGTCACCCCTCCGCGCCTGCCCCAGGGCACGCTGCGGATCGTCCCGCTTGGCGGGCTGGGGGAGATCGGCCGGAACATGGCCGTGTTCGAAATCGACGGCAAACTGCTGATCGTGGACTGCGGCGTCCTCTTTCCCGAGGAAACCCAACCCGGTGTTGACCTGATCCTGCCGGACTTCTCCTACATTGAGGACCGGCTGGACGACGTCGTGGCCGTGATCCTCACGCATGGCCACGAGGACCACATCGGCGCGGTGCCGTACCTGCTGAAACTGCGCAACGACATCCCGCTGGTGGGATCGCAGCTGACCCTCGCACTCATCGAGGCCAAGCTGCAGGAGCACCGCATCCGGCCCTACACGCTGACCGTCGAAGAAGGCCAGGTGGAAAAGTTCGGGCCCTTCGAATGCGAGTTCGTGGCCGTGAACCACTCCATCCCGGACGCCCTGGCCGTGTTCATCCGCACTGCGGGCGGCACCGTCCTGCACACCGGCGACTTCAAGATGGACCAGCTGCCGCTGGACGGGCGCATTACCGACCTCCGGCACTTCGCCAAGCTCGGCGAAGAGGGCGTGGACCTCTTCATGTCCGATTCCACCAACGCCGACGTCCCCGGATTCACCACGGCCGAGAAGGAAATCGGCCCCACGCTGGAGCGGCTGTTCGGCCAGGCCACCAAGCGCATCATCGTGGCGTCCTTCTCCTCCCACGTCCACCGCGTGCAGCAGGTGCTGGACGCGGCAGCCAAGCACAACCGCAAGGTGGCCTTCGTGGGCCGGTCCATGGTCCGCAATATGGCCATCGCGGAAAAACTGGGCTACCTGGACGTTCCCGCGGGACTGATTGTCGACATCAAGAACATCGACAACCTTCCCGACAACCGCGTGGTGCTCATGTCCACCGGTTCGCAGGGTGAGCCGATGGCCGCCCTGTCCCGCATGGCAAACGGCGACCACCGGGTGGTGGTGGGCGACGGCGATACCGTCATCCTGGCCTCCAGCCTCATCCCGGGCAACGAGAACGCCGTGTTCCGGATCATCAATGGCCTGCTCAAGCTCGGCGCCGACGTGATCCACAAGGGCAACGCCAAGGTCCACGTCTCCGGCCACGCTGCCGCCGGCGAGCTGCTGTACTGCTACAACATCCTGGAACCGCTCAACGCCATGCCCGTGCACGGCGAAACCCGCCACCTGATCGCCAACGGCAAGATCGCCATCGAGTCCGGCGTGCCGGAGGCCAGCGTCATCCTCGCGGACAACGGCAGCGTCATCGACCTTCGCGACCATCAGGCAGACATTGTCGGCCAGGTGGAGGTTGGCTTCGTCTACGTGGACGGCTCCAGCGTGGGCGAGATCACCGACGCCGACCTCAAGGACCGCCGCATCCTCGGTGACGAAGGCTTCATCTCCATCATCACGGTCATCCACCGCGCCACCGGCAAGGTGGTATCCGGTCCGGAGATCCACGCCCGCGGCGTGGCTGAGGACGACTCGGTTTTCGACGACATCATCCCCAAGATCAACGCGGCCCTGGAGGAAGCAGTCCAGAACCACGCCGACCACACCAGCCACCAGCTCCAGCAGGTTGTCCGCCGGGTTGTCGGAACGTGGGTCAACCGGAAGCTCCGCCGCAAGCCCATGATCATCCCCGTGGTGCTCGAAGCCTGACAACACCCGTACACTGGCTCCGGCCCGCACTCCCGCTGGCAGCAGGAGTGCGGGCCGGAGCGGTTTAACCAATGGGGCCGGGCACCTGCCCGGCCCCGATATCCCCGGAATCACAGCATGCTTCCGGTAGCGTGGCTACTATGGCCACACGTACTACTTCCGCGCCCAAAGGTACCGGCAGGGGCAGCTCCGGCAGCAAATCCGGGAGCTCCACAGGCCGCGGAACCGGCTCCACCGCCAGCAAGGCAGGACGCGGCGGCTCCTCCAGCACCGCCCGTACCCGCCAGCTTCCCGCCGTCGAACACCACCAGCCCTGGCTGCTGCGCGTGGTGGGTGGAGCCTGGCTGGGCGTGGGGCATCTGGTGGGCGGGGGAGTGCGCCGCATCGGCCATGACGTCAGTGATCTCCCTGCCGACGAGCGCCGCGACGGCGCCGCCCTGTTCAACCTGGCAATGGGCATCTTCATTGCCACCTTCGCTTGGTGGGGCCTGACAGGCTGGTTCCCGGACGCCGTCTACGCCGTGGTCAACGGTACGTTCGGCTGGATCTCCCTGCTGCTTCCGCTCATGCTTTTCGTGTGCGCGTTCCGGCTGTTCCGCCAGCCCTCCGACGGCCGGGGCAACAACCGGGTGGGCATCGGCTTCCTGATCATGGCGTTCGCCGGCTGCGGCCTGGCGCACATCCTGGGCGGCCAGCCAACGGTCGCGGACGGCTTCGACGGCCTGCGCAAAGCCGGCGGCATGCTTGGCTTCCTGGCTGCCGCGCCGCTGGCCGCCATCCACCCGGCCGTCCCCGTGCTCCTCTATGGGCTGCTGGCTTTCATTTCGCTGCTGATCCTCACCGCCACACCGTTCACGGCCATTCCACGGCGCCTTCGGGGAGCCTACGAACACCTCATGGGCATCGACCTGATGGACCAGGAGAGCCCCGGCGACACGCACGACCGCAGCTACCTGGAACGGACGCGGCCTGCCGCCCCGAAGAAAAAGAAGCGCAAGCTTTTCGGCAAGGATGAGGAGCCCGACGCCGGCCTTGAGGGCTACGTGGGCGACGAAGCCTTTGAACACGCAGTCATTGACGACGACGAGGGCGAACCTGCCCGGCCTGCGCCCGGCGTGCGGCGGCCCACCCAGGCGGAAATCGCCGTCGAGAAGATCAAGGCAGCCCAGGGCCTGGGCGCCGGGGCGCCGGCCGAAAACGCCACCGAGGCCATCCCGCTGGTCATTCCCGCTGCCGTCGGCAAGCCTGCCGCCGCGCCCACCGTGCCTTCCAACCCTGTTGCGCCCGCGCCGCCGCCCGTCCCGATCCCGCAACGCACCGAGCAGCTCTCGCTCGCGGGCGACGTCACCTACACCCTTCCGGCCTCGGACTTCCTGACGCCCGGCTCCATCCCCAAGGAGCGCACCGAAGCCAATGACGCCGTCGTCGCTGCCCTGACCGACACCCTGACCCAGTTCAATGTGGACGCCACCGTCACTGGCTTCAGCCGCGGCCCCACCGTCACCCGGTACGAGATCGAACTCTCGCCCGGCACCAAGGTGGAGCGCGTCACCGCCCTGTCCAAGAACATCTCCTACGCCGTCGCCTCCAGCGACGTCCGGATCCTCAGCCCCATCCCCGGCAAGTCGGCCATCGGCATCGAGATCCCCAACACGGACCGCGAAACCGTCTCCCTGGGCGATGTGCTCCGCAGCCAGAACGCGCGCCGCACGGACCACCCCATGGTGATGGGCGTCGGCAAGGACGTGGAGGGCGGCTACGTGGTGGCCAACCTGGCCAAGATGCCCCACCTCCTGGTCGCCGGTGCCACCGGTGCCGGTAAGTCGTCCTTCGTGAACTCGATGATCACGTCCATCCTGATGCGGGCCACCCCCGACGAGGTCCGCATGGTCATGGTGGACCCCAAGCGGGTGGAACTGACCGCCTACGAGGGCGTCCCGCACCTGATTACGCCCATCATC
The DNA here is from genome assembly GCF_042652025.1 of Arthrobacter sedimenti. Classification (NCBI taxonomy): domain Bacteria; kingdom Bacillati; phylum Actinomycetota; class Actinomycetes; order Micrococcales; family Micrococcaceae; genus Arthrobacter; species Arthrobacter sedimenti. The sequence continues at coordinate 550,524 of NZ_JBHSDQ010000002.1, forward strand.
ACCAACCCCAAAAAGGCCGCCGAAGCACTGCAGTGGGTGGTGCGGGAAATGGACGCCCGGTACGACGACCTCGCCAACTACGGGTTCAAGCACATCGACGACTTCAACAAGGCCGTCCGTGCCGGCAAGGTCCAGCCGCCGCCGGACTCCAAGCGCGTCATCCGGCCGTACCCGTACCTGCTGGTGATTGTCGACGAACTCGCGGACCTCATGATGGTCGCCCCGCGCGACGTCGAGGATTCGATCGTCCGCATCACCCAGCTGGCCCGTGCCGCCGGCATCCACCTGGTGCTGGCCACCCAGCGCCCCTCCGTGGACGTGGTCACCGGCCTCATCAAGGCCAACGTGCCGTCCCGCATGGCGTTCGCCACCTCCTCGGTCACCGACTCCCGCGTCGTGCTTGACCAGCCCGGCGCCGAAAAGCTCATCGGCCAAGGTGACGCGCTCTTCCTGCCCATGGGCGCCTCCAAGGCGATGCGCGTCCAGGGCGCTTGGGTCACCGAATCGGAGATCCACAAGGTGGTGGAGCACGTCAAGGGGCAGCTCCAGGCCGTGTACCGGGACGACGTCGCACCCGAGGCGGAAAAGAAGCAGATCGACGACGACATCGGGGACGACCTCGAGGTGCTGCTGCAGGCCACCGAACTGGTGGTCACCACGCAGTTCGGCTCCACCTCCATGCTGCAGCGCAAGCTGCGCGTCGGCTTCGCCAAGGCGGGCCGCCTCATGGACCTGCTCGAATCCAGGGGAGTGGTGGGTCCCTCCGAGGGCTCCAAGGCACGCGACGTGCTGGTCAAGCCGGACGACCTCGCCGCCGTCCTGGCCGCCATGAAGGGCCAGGAAGCACCGGCCACGGCCGACTCGCAGACGGCCGCGCTGAGCGACAATGCCAACGCCAACATCGCCCAGGGCGGCTACGCCGAAGACTTGGTGGCTGCGGACCTGGACAACAGGAAACAGAGCGTCGAATACTACGACGGCTCCGATTCCGCGCCCGGCGGCTACGGCGATGACGACGACGGGTCCGAAGATGCATGGTCCCTCACCGGGCGTTAGGCCGGTAGCCTAGAAACGTGACTAGCACCGATGCAACCGCCGCCGGCCAGGGCCGTGCCGGGGTCTGGAACCTCCCCAATGTCCTGACCATGATCCGCATCGCGCTGGTCCCGTTCTTCGTGTGGTTCCTCGTAGCGGACGCGCCCGGGCTGCACAGCGAATCCGGACCGTGGCGCTGGGCAGCGGTGGCGGCGTTCGCCGTCGCCATCTACACGGACAAGCTCGACGGCGACATCGCCAGGAGCCGGAACCTCGTCACCGACTTCGGCAAGATTGCCGACCCCATCGCTGACAAGCTCCTCATCGGTTCCGCGCTGGTGATGCTGTCCCTGCTGGGGGAGCTGCCCTGGTGGGCCACCCTTGTGATCCTGGTCCGGGAGTGGGGCATTACGGCGCTGCGCTTCTTCGTGATCCGGTACGGCGTCATCCCTGCCTCCCGCGGAGGCAAGCTCAAAACCGTGGTGCAGACGGCGGCGATCTTCCTGTACCTCCTGCCGTTCGGGTCGTTCGCACCGTGGATGTCCTGGGTGGCGTTCGCGGTCATGATGGCGGCCGTGGCCATCACGCTGTGGACCGGCGTCGAGTATGTTGTTGAGGCCCTGCGCCTCCGTGCGAAGGGCAAGCGCCAGGCCGGGACCGTGCAGGGGCAGGAGCAGGCATGAGCAATCTTCACCAGCTGGCAGCGCAGGCGGTCCGCCAGGCGCTTGAGTCCGGGCAGACCGTTGCCACCGCCGAATCCCTGACAGCGGGCATGGTGTCAGCGGTTCTCGCCGACACGCCCGGAGCGTCAGGAATGCTGCAGGGCGGGGTGGTGGCCTACCAGAACTCCGTGAAGGACAGGGTGCTGCACGTCCCCGCCGATCTTCTGGCCCGCGTCGGGTCGGTCGACCCGGACGTCGCCCGGGCCATGGCAGCCGGTGCGCGCGCTGAGCTCGGCGCCGACGTCGGACTTTCCACCACCGGGGTGGCAGGTCCCGATGCCCACGACGGCAAGCCCGTGGGGCGGGTCTACATCGGGATCTCAACCGCCGCCGGAACCGCCGCCTTCGAGTATTCCTTCACCGGCAGCCGGCCGGACATCCGCGCCGCAGCCTGCGCTGCCGCCCTGGAAAGGCTCGGGGAAGTGCTGTCCGCCTGAGGCTGTTGCCGCCTAAGTTACCGCGCGTAAAGTTGGCGGGAACAAAAGCCGGTACCGATTAGTTATTACATTGTGTCGCTTCCGGAGAGCGGAGGCGCCTAGGATGAAATGACCACGACGGTCCGCCAGGCGGCGGACCTGACCAATGAGGGAGCAAGGCGATACAGATGGTAAAGCAGCCCGTATCCGTAAACGGCGTTGTCCGCTGGAAGGATGTGGGCCTCGCCGAACAGGCTAAGAGCGAACAGAAGGAGCGCAAGATGGTAGTACTTCGTCACGAAATTGGTGATGTCCTGCGCGATGTCCGCCAGCGTCAGGGGCGTACGCTCCGTGAAGTTTCGCACAGCGCCCGCGTCTCCCTGGGATACCTCAGCGAAGTGGAGCGCGGCCAGAAGGAAGCATCGTCAGAGCTCCTGTCCTCGATTTGCTCGGCACTGGATGTTCCGCTGTCAAGCATGCTCCGCGAGGTCAGCGACCGCGTGGCAGTAGCCGAAGGTGTCGCCGTTCCGGACACCGTTCCGCAGGAATTCTCCCAGCGTTACGGCCGTGACCTCAACACTGAACTGGACGACGAACTCTCCACGGGCCTTCTCTCCGGCGCCCGCTAAAGGCAGCCGGCGCCCGCAGCGGGCCCGACGAACAGCAGGAAGCCCCCGGCCTGGCCGGGGGCTTCCTGCTGTATCTTTTCGTCCCGGTCCCCGCATGCTTGTCCGGTTGGGCTATTGGTCCTGGGCCGATGCTGCGCCTGCGGCTTCCCCGGGAAAGCCGTCACGCTCATACGTGGAGTTCAGCTTGGCCATGTAGCGGCCGAGTTCCTGCAGGTCCTCCACCGGCCACTCGCGCAGCCGTTCCTGGAAGACCTGGCGCCGCGCGTCCTGGACCTGGTGCATCTTCTCCTCACCCTTGGGTGTCAGGCGGATGGACTGCGCCCGCCGGTCCAGTGGGTCAGCCTCCTTGGATACCAGTCCCAGGCTTTCCAGGAACGCGATCTGCCGGCTGACTGACGGCTTGCCCACCCCGATGGTCATGGCAAGCTCGGTGAGCCGGATGGGTCCCTCCCGGCGGATTACCGTCAACAGCCCGTACGCGGCAGGCTCCATGTCGGGGTGGACTTCGCGTGAAAGCTGGTTTGAAATGGCCCGGGCCCGCCGCCAAAACAGGCTGATCTGGTGTTCGACATTCTGCAGCGCGGAGTCGGCGGCTTCTTGGCCAGCGTCGTGCCGCGGCGGGACATCGGGGGAGGTGCTCATGGCAATAATTCTATGGTCCACAATCATGAGAGGATTTACCGATGCGAATCAGCGAGTACTGGCGTCTCATGGATGACGAGTTCGGCGCGGGCTACTCCCGCATGCTGAGCAGCACCCTGGTCCTTGCCGGCGTAGGTGGCCGCACCGCCGACCAGGCCCTCGCTGCCGGCGTGGAGCCCCGGAAGGTTTGGCTTGCCGTCTGCGATGTCCAGGACGTACCGGCGGAACGCCGGCTGGGACGGGATATCGCGCCGCGGCGGGACTAGCCCGCCCCTTCCGCCGGACACGCCGGGGGAATCGCACTCTTCGAATACCTGTTCGGATAACGCTATGCTTTTTCTATTGGGTTTATCCACATAGCCGTCGTCCTCCGGCCGGAATGTCAGTGGGTCCCCTTAGCGTCAGAGATGACCAATACATCGGCCGCGTAGGCCACCATCGAGAAAGCATTAGAGGTGTCAACCATGGCGGCAGCCCCGGATCGTGCAAAAGCGCTGGAAGCAGCGCTTGCCCAGATTGACAAGCAGTTCGGCAAGGGCTCGGTCATGCGCCTGGGCGACGAAGTCCGTGCCCCCATCGAAGTCATTCCCACCGGCTCCATCGCGCTGGACGTCGCCCTGGGCATTGGCGGCCTCCCGCGCGGCCGCGTTATCGAAATCTACGGGCCTGAATCCTCGGGTAAGACCACTGTCGCCCTGCACGCCGTGGCCAACGCGCAGCGCGCCGGCGGCATCGCGGCATTCATCGACGCCGAGCACGCCCTGGATCCCGATTACGCCGCCAAGCTTGGGGTGGACACGGACGCCCTCCTCGTCTCGCAGCCGGACACCGGTGAACAGGCCTTGGAAATCATGGACATGCTGGTGGGCTCCGGCTCGCTGGACGTCATCGTCATCGACTCCGTTGCCGCCCTGGTGCCGCGTGCCGAAATCGAAGGCGACATGGGCGACAGCCACGTGGGCCTCCAGGCACGCCTCATGAGCCAGGCCCTGCGTAAGATCACCGGCCGCCTGAGCCAGACCAAGACCACCGCCATCTTCATCAACCAGCTGCGTGAGAAGATCGGCGTCTTCTTCGGTTCGCCCGAAACCACCACCGGTGGTAAGGCACTGAAGTTCTACGCTTCGGTCCGCATCGACGTCCGCAGGATCCAGACCCTCAAGGAGGGCGCCGATTCCGTGGGCAACCGGACCAAGGCCAAGATCGTCAAGAACAAGATGGCCCCGCCGTTTAAGGTTGCCGAGTTCGACATCATCTACGGCCAGGGCATCTCCCGCGAGGGCGGCATCATTGACATGGGCGTGGAGCACGGCATCATCAAGAAGTCCGGCTCCTGGTTCACCTACGATGGCGACCAGCTGGGGCAGGGCATGGAGAACTCGCGCCGGTTCCTGCGCGACAATCCTGAACTCGCTGCCGAGCTGGAGCGCCTCATCAAGGAAAAGCTTGGTGTCGGGGTCAAGCCCGCCGAAGACGACTCCAAGGATGCACCCAAGCTGAAAGCCGTCGACGGGTTCTAGCCCTTGGCTGGATCACGCTCACGGCGGTCCACGTCCGGCGGCCCCTTCCCTGGGCCGCCGGACGACTTCGATGTCCCTGAGGACCCCCAGTCCTTGGACGCCGAACCGGACCCCTTCTCTGTGGCACAGGCCATCGTGTACCGGCAGCTCACTGCAGCGCCCAAGAGCAGGCTGCAGCTTGCCCGGAAATTGGCAGAACGGAACATCCCCGACCATGTTGCCGAAGCGGTGCTGGACAAGTTCCAGGAAGTGCGGCTGATCAACGATGCCGAATTTGCCGACATGTGGGTTCGGAGCCGTGCCCAGTCCCGCAAACTGGCCAAGGGCGCGCTGCGGCGTGAGCTCGCGGAAAAAGGCATCGATCAGGAAACGGCGGCCTCGGCCCTGGAGCAACTGACCGACGATGACGAGGAAGCTGCGGCCCGCGCCCTGGTGGAGCGCAAGCTCCGGCCCGGGACGGACGTGTCCGGTCCGGGGGAACGGGACAAGGCTGTCCGGCGGCTGGCCTCGATGTTGGCCAGAAAAGGCTACCAGCCGTCCCAGGCGTTCCGGATCGTCAACGAGGTCCTCGATGCCCGGCAGGAGCCTGCCGATGGTCCGGACCAAAGCCGGTACCCTTAACGGGTGAGTTTGACCATTCCTTCCCCCCAATCCGACGCCACCCCTTCCGTCGAAGCCGGGGCTGTTCCGCAATCCGGAGCCCTGCAGCCGCGCACCTACCAGGTCCGCACCTTCGGCTGCCAAATGAACGTCCATGATTCGGAGCGGATGGCGGGCATGCTCGAGGACGCCGGCTACGTACCGGCGGAAGGCGATCATGCCGATGTCGTGGTGTTCAACACGTGCGCGGTTCGCGAAAACGCCGACAACAAGCTCTATGGGAACCTCGGCATTCTTGCCCCGGTCAAGGCGGCCAACCCGGGCATGCAGATCGCCGTGGGCGGATGCCTTGCCCAGAAGGACCGCGAAACCATCCTGAAAAAGGCGCCATGGGTGGATGCGGTTTTTGGCACCCATAACGTCGGCGCCCTGCCGGCCCTCCTGGACCGGGCGCGGCACAACAACGAGGCCCAGCTGGAGATCCTCGAATCCCTGGACGTCTTCCCGTCCACACTGCCAACCAAGCGGGACTCGGTCTACTCCGGTTGGGTGTCCATCTCCGTGGGTTGCAACAACACCTGCACCTTCTGCATCGTGCCGGCGCTCCGCGGGAAGGAAAAAGACCGGCGCCCCGGGGACATCCTCGCTGAAATCCAGGCGCTGGTGGACGACGGCGCCATCGAGGTGACCCTGCTCGGCCAGAACGTCAACTCCTACGGTGTGGAGTTCGGCGACCGCCAGGCCTTCTCCAAGCTGCTGCGCGCCTGCGGTGAGATCGAGGGCCTTGAACGGGTCCGCTTCACCAGCCCGCACCCGGCGGCCTTCACCGACGACGTCATCGACGCCATGGCTGAGACGCACAACGTCATGCCGCAGTTGCACATGCCGCTGCAGTCCGGCTCGGACCGCATCCTCAAAGCCATGAAGCGCTCCTACCGGTCCACGAAGTTCCTGGGCATCCTGGACAAGGTCCGGGAGAGGATCCCGCACGCCGCCATCTCCACGGACATCATCGTGGGGTTCCCCGGCGAAACTGAAGAGGACTTTCAGGCGACGCTGGACGTTGTGGAAAAGTCGCGGTTCGCAACGGCCTTTACGTTCCAGTATTCAAAACGCCCCGGAACCCCCGCCGCCGAGCTCCCCGACCAGCTGCCCAAGGCCGTGGTCCAGGAGCGCTTTGAACGGCTCACCGCCCTGCAGGACCGCATCGCCGCGGAGGAGAACCGGAAGCAGCTGGGCCGGAGGCTCGAGGTCATGGTCACCGCGCAGTCCGGCCGGAAATCGGAGGAGACCCACAGGTTGTCCGGCCGCTCCCAGGACCAGCGGCTGGTGCACTTCTCGGTTCCCGAGGGCGCACCCGCCCCCCGACCGGGGGACTTGGTCACCGTCACCATCACCGAGGCCGCCGCCTTCCACCTGGTGTCCGATCCAACGCTCGAGGACTACAGCCTGCGCCGGTCACGGGCAGGGGACGCCTGGGACAGGTCGCAGGCAGACTCCTGCGGAGCGCCCGCTCCCGGTTCCGCGCCGGGACAAAAGGGCGTCTCCCTCGGCATGCCCTCGCTGCCGCTGCGCACCCGCTGACAGGTGGCTGCCCCGCCCGTCATCGCCGTCGTCGGTCCCACCGGCTCCGGCAAGTCCGACCTTGCCGTCAGCCTTGCCCTGGAACTGGACGGCGAGGTTATCAACGCCGACGCCATGCAGTTCTACCGCGGCATGGACATCGGCACGGCCAAGATCACGCCGGCTGAGCGCAGAGGCGTTCCGCACCATCTCCTGGACATCCTGGACGTGACCCAGGAGGCCAGCGTCTCCGACTTCCAGCAACAGGCCCGGGCGGCCATCGCGGACATCCACGCCCGCGGCAAGCGCGCCATTCTGGCCGGGGGCTCGGGGCTGTACGTGCGCGCCGCCCTCGACGTCCTGGAGTTCCCGGGCACCGACCCCGCCGTGCGCGCCCGCCTGGAGGCAGAGCACGCCGAGGTCGGCACCCAGGAGCTCCTGGCCCGGCTGAAGAGCGTGGATCCAGTCTCCGCGGAAAGGGTCTCCGACGCCCGGCGGATCATCCGCGCGCTGGAGGTACATGAACTCACCGGGCGGCCTTTCAGTTCCTTCATGCCCCGCCGGGAGTACTCCCATCCTGCCATCCAGGTTGGCCTTGGCGTAGACCGGGAGGTACTTCGTGAGCGCCTGGCAGCACGGGTTCACCGCATGGTGGCCGCCGGCCTGCCCGAGGAGGTCCGGCGGCTCGACGCTTTGGGCCTGCGGCAGGGCAAGACCGCCTCCCGCGCACTGGGCTACTCGCAGTTCCTGCGGGTCATTGATGGCACCTCCACCGTCGAGGATGCCGCGGAGGAAACCATCGTGGCCACCCGGCAGTTCGCCCGGCGGCAGCTGACCTGGTTCCGCGCCGATCCCCGCATCATGTGGCTGGACTGGCAGGATCCGGAGCTCGTGGGCAAGGCAGCGGAGCTGGGCAGATAGGAAAGACATGGCGGCCCGCGGACTGAAGTGCGTCCCGCCAACTGCGGTTTCAGGACCTTGGTTTCAGCGCCGGACGGGTCCGCCGCTACGCTTGGGACCATGAATGCAACCCCCGCAGAAACCACCGGACCCGCCCTGCGCACACTGAGCGGGCTCCGCTTTTCCAAGGGGCACGGCACCGGCAACGACTTCGTCCTGGTAGCCGATCCCGACGGCACGCACGCCATTGGTGCGGACCAGGCCGCTGCGCTCTGCGACCGCCACCGCGGCATCGGGGGGGATGGCCTGATCAGGGCCGTGCCTTCCCGGTTCCTGCCCGAAGGCCGTGAACTGCTGGCCGGTGCCCCGAACGCCGAATGGTTCATGGACTACCGCAACGCGGACGGCTCATTGTCCGAAATGTGCGGCAACGGGGTGCGGGTGTTCGTCCACTTCCTGCGCACCCAGGGCCTGATCGACCTGCCCGACGGCGGCTCGCTCACCATTGGCACGCGCGGCGGGGTGAAGACCGTGGTCCGCACCGGCGACGGCTATGCGGTGGACATGGGGCCGTGGGAGTTCATTTTCCCCGGCGAGGCAAGTGCCAAGGCCATGGATTCACTGGTCACCGCCGACGGGCTGGAAGTTGCCCGGCCTGCGCTCTCCGTGAGCATGGGGAATCCGCACACAGTGGTGGCCCTCGCCGAACTTTCCGAACTGGCCGGCACCCGGCTCTTCACCGCGCCCAAGGTGGACCCCGTGCCGGCGAACGGGACCAACGTGGAGTTCGTGGTTCCCGCGGAGCCGCTGGTCCATGACGGCGTAGGTTCGGTGACCATGAGGGTGCATGAGCGCGGGGTGGGGGAGACGCAGTCCTGCGGAACGGGAGCCTGTGCTGCCGCCGTCGCCATCCGGCACTGGGCCGGAGCGGAAGCCCCGGATGCCTGGCGGGTCCACGTTCCCGGGGGCGTGGTGGGCGTGAAGTTCTTCGCCGGTCCCGGCGGCCACGAGCATGTCGAACTCAGCGGCCCCGCCGTCATTGTGGCGAGCGGGACGCTCTCGTAACCTTCAGGATCCGGAAGGACTTGGACGTTGACTCCCGGGTCACGGTGAACGAATCATCCAGTTCCGCAGCCAGCCAGCGCTGAAGCGAATCCGAACCCAGGTTCTTCTGCACCACCAGCCATGCCGTCCCGCCGTCGGCCAGGCGCGGCAGCCAGAGCTTGAGCAGGGCGTGCAGCTCGTCCTTGCCGATCCGGATCGGCGGGTTGGACCAGATGGTGTCGAAGCGTACGCCCGGGTCCACCTCCTGGGGCGTGCTGGCAACGATTTTGGACAGTCCCAGCGCGGCGGCGTTTTCGTTGGTCAGGGCGATACAGCGTTCATTGACGTCCACGGCGTAGACCTTGGACCCGGGGGCCAGCAGGGCCATGGTCAGCGCAACGGGACCCCAGCCGCAGCCGATGTCCAGGAGGTTGCCTTGGGGGTTCGGATCAGGAACCTCGGCCAGAAGCACGGCAGTGCCTTTGTCGATCCCATCCGGACTGAAGATGCCGGTGGAGGTGTGGAGGCTGCGCGGCTTGCCCGCCAACTCCACCTTGAGTGGCTTACGGGTGAAGGGGCCGGCGGGGGACGTGCTGAAATAGTGTGCTGACTCCATAACTCGCCAGAGTAGTTCCCCTTGCAGCGTAAAGGGAAACCGCGCTGCAGCCCCTCTGCTACGCTGGAACGCATGTTCCTGATCTTCGAGTAGCCGGCACGGGCCACGCCCGTCCCGCAGCCTGTCCTCTTGCGACAGTCCGTCCCGCAGCGACGCAGGTTCCACGCCTTCCGCTTGCGCACCGGCCAGACCACCCAGTCTGCCCGGCCGCCGGACAACACTCGAACGTCAGCCTCCTGCTGCACGTCCCGCCATTCTCCGGCCCTTTCCCGCCGTGCCGCCGTTTTAAGGCGGCATTCCCAGCCCGGCATCGCAGCCGGCGCAGACCATCAGGAGAACCATGACCGCAGGCCGTCAGCCCAGCGCGAATACTTTCCAACTTCCACCCAATCAGCACTATTCTGGAATTGCCGAATCTTCAAAGGAGACCATGACCAGCCAGCCCAACACCGGTTCCGATCCAGCCGCCCAGGACATGAGTCCGCAGGAAATCCAGGCTGTTATCGACCGGATCCTCGCCAAGGACGTACCGGCCAAGAATGTCAGCACGCCCCGGGGTGAGGGCAGCGGTGATGGAAAAGCGGTGCTTGGCAGGGCCCAGGCTATTTCCCGCCTCGACGAAGAACATTCAACGTACGACGGCGACCAGCAGGACCTTGAGGAACGTCGCGCGCTGCGCCGCAGGGCCGGCCTGTCCACCGAACTGGAAGACGTCACCGAAGTCGAATACCGCCAGCTGCGCCTTGAGCGGGTGGTCCTTGCCGGTCTCTGGTCCGAGGGAACCCTTGCCGACGCCGAAAACTCGCTGCGTGAGCTGGCCGCCCTCGCCGAGACCGCGGGTTCGGAAGTCCTCGACGGGCTGGTGCAGCGCCGCGACAAGCCGGACCCCGGAACCTTCCTGGGCTCGGGCAAGGCACAGGAACTCAAGGACATCGTGATGTCCACGGGAGCGGATACCGTGGTGGTGGACGCCGAACTGGCACCTTCGCAGCGGCGTGCTCTTGAAGACATCGTCAAGGTCAAGGTCATCGACCGGACTGCCCTGATCCTGGATATCTTCGCCCAGCACGCCAAGAGCCGCGAGGGCAAGGCGCAGGTGGAACTCGCCCAGCTGGAATACCTGCTTCCGCGCCTGCGCGGCTGGGGTGAGTCGATGTCCCGCCAGGCCGGTGGCCAGGTCGGTGGCGCCGCCGCCGGCATGGGCTCCCGTGGCCCCGGTGAAACCAAGATCGAACTGGACCGGCGCCGCATCCGTACCCGCATGGCCAAGCTGCGGCGCGAAATCGCCGCGATGAAGCCCGCGCGCGAAACCAAGCGGGCCAACCGCCGTCGTAATGAAGTGCCCTCCGTGGCCATCGCCGGATACACCAACGCCGGCAAGTCCTCCCTGCTCAACCGCCTCACCGACGCCGGGGTCCTCGTGGAGAACGCGCTGTTTGCCACGCTGGATCCCACGGTCCGCAAGGCGGAAACCGCCGACGGCCTGGGCTACACCCTGGCCGATACCGTGGGATTCGTCCGTTCGCTGCCAACCCAGCTGGTGGAGGCTTTCCGCTCCACGCTCGAGGAAGTGGCGGACGCGGACCTGATCCTGCACGTGGTGGACGTCTCGCACCCCGATCCGGAAGGCCAGATTGCTGCCGTCCGGAAGGTCTTCAGCGAAGTCGACGCCCGGAAGGTGCCGGAGATCATCGTGCTGAACAAGGCTGACGCCGCCGACCCCTTCGTGGTGGAGCGGCTGAGGCAGCGCGAACCGCGCCATGTGGTGGTGTCAGCACGCACGGGCGAAGGGATCCCGGAACTGCTGAAGGTCATCAGCGAATCCATTCCCCGGCCGTCGGTGAAGATGCAGCTGCTCATCCCGTACGACCGCGGCGACCTGATCAGCAAGCTTCACGAGTCCGACGCCGAGATCCTCAGCATGGACCACGTGGAGGCCGGCACCAGGGCTGCCGTCATGGTCCGGGAGGGCCTGGCGTCCGAACTGGTACCCTTCACCGTCAATGACTGACACCGCGGCGGACGAAGCCGCGCAGACGGCCGGCGAGCAGTTCGTCATCGAACTGCTCGACCGGGCCGTCGCAGGCATGGGTGGACAAAGCCGCACTGGACAGCACGAAATGGCCCTGCAGGTGGCCCGCGCCATCGAAACGGGCAACCACCTGCTGGTCCAGGCGGGCACCGGCACCGGCAAATCGCTTGCCTACCTCGTGCCGCTGATCGCCCATGCCCTGGAAAGCAACAAGCCTGCGCTGGTCTCCACGGCCACGCTTGCCCTGCAAACCCAGATCGTGGGCAGGGACCTGCCCCGGCTCCTGAAGAACATCACCCCGGCACTGGAACGTCCGGTCAAGGTCGCCTTGGTCAAAGGCCGTTCCAACTACGTCTGCCGCCACAAGCTCGAAGGCGGTTTCCCCTCCGAGGAGCCCTCCGAAGGGCAGCTTTTCTCGCTTGGCGAGGACACCAGCGTGCCGCACTTTGCCGCGTCCGTGGGCGGACCCTCCTCCCAGCTTGGGAAGGAAGTGGTCCGGCTCCGCGAGTGGGCGGAGAAAACGGCTACAGGGGACCGGGACGAATTGCTCCCGGGCGTGACCGACCGCGCCTGGCGGCAGGTCTCCGTAACGTCCATGGAGTGCCTGGGCGCCCAGAAATGCCCCATGGCTGCAGAGTGCTTCAGCGAACTCGCCCGGCAGGACGCTGCCGAAGCGGACGTTGTGGTGACCAACCACGCCATGCTCGCCGTCAGCGCCTTCGAAGGACTTGCCGTCCTGCCTGAATACGACGTCGTGGTGGTGGACGAAGCGCACGAACTCCAGGACCGGGTCACCGGAGCCGTGTCGGGGCAACTGTCCGTCGCGATGGTGCACGCCGCCGCTGCCGGTGCACGGAAACACACCGCCATCACCGTTGACGCCCTCAACGCCGCCGCCGCCAACCTTGAGCTGGCCCTCGCCGGCGCACCGAATGGCTTGCTTCCCAATGGCCTGAACGATGAACAGCTGGACTGTGTGGACCAGCTGCGTGAGGCCTGCCGGGCTGCACTGTCCGATTCCAAGGGGGACAGCAACACCACGGCCGACGGCGGCCGGCAGCTGGCCAGGTCCCGCCTCATGCTCATCCTGGAACTATGCGAGCGTCTGGTAGCCGCCCGGGAGAACCGGGAAGTGGTGTGGTTCTCCCGCGCCAGCACCTTCGACCCCGGCCAGGGCTACTCGCAGCCGGATGAGAATGCACCGGTGCTGATCAACATTGCCCCGCTGTCCGTCGCCGGGCGGCTGCGGGAAGGGCTCTTTGCCGACCATACGGTGGTGCTGACTTCCGCCACCTTGGCCATCGGTTCCGCTTTCGAACCCGCTGCAGGAGGGCTGGGCCTTCTCGGCGACGGCGCTCCCAGCTGGACCGGCGTGGACGTCGGCTCACCCTTCGACTACCCCAAGCAGGGCATCCTCTACGTCGCCGGACACCTGCCCAAGCCCGGCCGCGGCGTGTCCCCGGAGGCGCTGGAGGAACTGGAAGCACTGATCAAGGCGTCCGGCGGGGGAGCCCTGTGCCTGTTCTCCTCACGCCGCGCGGCCGAGGAAGCTGCCGACGCCCTCCGGCCCAAGCTGGACATGACCGTCCTCTGCCAAGGGGAATCGACCATGACTGCCCTGGTTAAGCAGTTCGCCGATGAACCGGACACCTGCCTTTTCGGAACCATGTCCCTGTGGCAGGGAGTCGACGTCCCGGGCGGTTCCTGCCGGCTGGTGGTGATTGACCGGATCCCGTTCCCGCGACCCGACGATCCGCTGATGACGGCGCGGTCGCGTGCCGTGGCGCAGGCGGGCGGCAATGGTTTCATGTCCGTTTCAGCCACCCACGCCGCGATCCGGCTGGCCCAGGGTGCCGGGCGGCTGATCAGGTCAACGGGAGACAAAGGTGTGGTGGCCGTACTCGACTCGCGGCTGGCTACCGAGCGCTACGCCGGATTCCTGCGGGGCGCCCTGCCTCCGTTCTGGGCCACCACTGACCGCAGCAAGGCGCTGGCAGCCCTCACCAGGCTGGGCGCGGACGCGCTCCGATAGACCCGGAAGTGCCCCAGGCCCGCCGCGGTAAAACAGGGGCGGACCTGGGGCAGATTAAGGCACTTTTCGGATGTGGGTTTGGGCCGGCCAGTACGCGCCGGGGGCAACGCGCTAGAGCGAACGCAGGACCGAGACGACTTTGCCCATGATGGTGGCGTGGTCGCCCAGGATGGGTTCGTACTGTGTGTTCTGGGGGAGCAGCCAGGTGTGGCCGTCGCGCTGGCGGAAAGTTTTGACCGTTGCTTCGTCGTCGAGCAGCGCAGCAACGATATCCCCGTTGGCGGCGTCGGCCTGGCGCCGGACCACCACCCAGTCGCCGTCGCAAATGGCGGCGTCCACCATGGAATCGCCGGCCACCCGCAGCATGAAGAGTTCGCCCTGGCCCACGAGCTGGCGGGGGAGCGGCATGACATCCTCGACCAGCTGTTCGGCCAGGATGGGACCGCCGGCAGCAATCCGGCCCACAAGCGGAACCATTGCGGTATCGAGCGCGGTGGGCAGTTCGGTGACCGATGCACCCGCACCGGCTGGCTGCGGTGCAGGAGAGTTGCCTGCTGCCTTGCCGGAACCGCCGTCCAGCGTGAGGGGCATCAGCACTTCCATGGCGCGCGGCCGTTTGGGATCGCGGCGCAGGTAACCCAGTTTCTCCAGCTGGGAGAGCTGGTGGGTCACGCTGGACAGGCTTGCCAGCCCCACGGTATCGCCGATTTCGCGCATGGAGGGCGGATACCCGTTCTCATTGACCGAGCGCTGGATGGTTTCGAGAATCTTCTTTTGCCGGGGGGTCAGGCCCTTGGCAGTCCTCTTGCTTTGCGGGGCGGTCCTGCCCCCGGCGGCTGCTGCTGCCATATTCGCCAATGCCTTTCGCTTGCCGCCGGATCTTCCACCCCGGTGCTGGTCTGCATGCACCGCCGGAAGGACTCCCACTGTCATTGTCAGACCCTGCTGTTCAACTTCAGGGGTGGTTGTTCTTTGGTTTCAAAGCTAGGCCAGCCGCATTGCTTTTTCAAACATTTGTTCTAGCGAGTCTCGACATTGTTCGTTGATAAGTGCTAAAACTTAACAAGCAAAGTTCGAACATGTATTCTAACCAGCGCATGCCCTATTCGAAAACGTGGCCGGAGGAAGTTCCGGACCGCGGTCTGAAGGGTCGGGGCAGCCGCGGGTGGACACCCGGGCAGCACGGCAGGTCCAGGAGGGCTCAGTTCATGTCAGCTTCATCTCGTCACCAGGTTTCAGCTTCACCCGCGCCCCTTCGGCTCACCCGGCGGGGACGGATCGTCCTGATCGGAGTTCCGCTGGTACTCCTCGCGGTTCTCCTGCTGTCGCTGTCGGGGTTCTTCAACTCGCCGGCCAAGGCCTCCGACTCCGCGGCGGACCTGGCGGTGACACCCACGGTCACCGTAACGGTGCAGCCGGGCCAGTCGCTGTGGACCATCGCCGGTGCGGTTGATCCGGACCGCGATGCCCGCGACGTGGTCGCGGATATCGTTCAGCTCAACAACCTCAGCGCCGGATCCGTCCTGCCGGGGCAGCAGCTGTTCGTCCCAACACACTGAGGCTCGCTCTCCGCCCGGCGCCAGGCTGTCGAGGCACACGCCGAGGGCGAACAAGACCCGTCACATTTTCCGGTCGTTGCCGCGGCAACTAAACTGTTCAGGTGAACGACCAGCTAGAGCGTCTGAACCGGCTTCCCCTTCGCAGCAACCTTCGCGGGCTCACCCCTTACGGGGCGCCCCAACTGGACGTCCCCATCCTTCTGAACGTCAATGAAAACACCCATGGTGTCCCCGCCGACGTGCGGGCAGCCATCAGCGCCGCCGTAACTGAAGCGGCCGCAGGCCTGAACCGCTACCCGGACCGGGAGTTCACCGAACTTCGGAAAGCCCTGGCGGAGTACCTCGGGCATGGCCTCGACGAGACCAACCTATGGGCAGCCAACGGCTCCAACGAGGTCCTGCAGCAGATCCTCCAGGCCTTCGGCGGCCCCGGACGCACAGCCTTGGGCTTCCCTCCCACGTACTCCATGTACCCCCTGCTGGCCAGCGGGACCGACACGCAGTACATCACCGGAGAGCGCGCCGAAGGATACGACCTGAGCGCAGAGTCAGCCGCGCGCCAGGTCAAGGAACTGCAACCGAACATTGTGTTCCTCTGCTCGCCCAACAATCCCACCGGGACCGGGCTCGGCCTGGATGTCGTGGAGGCTGTCTACGAGGCCGGGGAGGACAGCCAGGCCATTGTCATCGTGGACGAGGCCTACCATGAGTTCGCGCACGACGGCACGCCCAGCGCGCTGACCCTGCTTCCCGGCCGGGAGCGGCTCATCGTGTCCCGCACCATGAGCAAGGCGTTCGCCCTGGCAGGCGCCCGCCTTGGCTACATGGCTGCCGCACCGGAAGTCACCGACGCCCTGCGGCTGGTGCGCCTGCCCTACCACCTCTCAGCCATCACGCAGGCCACCGCGCTTGCCGCCCTTGAACACCGCGAGGCGCTGATGGCGGATGTCCAGGACATCAAGGCCCAGCGGGACCGGATCGTGGCGGAACTGACCCGGATGGGCCTGACGCCCGCGGCCTCCGACTCCAACTACGTGTTCTTCGGCGGCCTGGAAAACCCCCACCAGGTCTGGCAGGAACTGCTGGACGCCGGTGTCCTGATCCGCGACGTCGGAATTCCCGGTCATCTTCGGGTCACCGCAGGCACTGAGGCGGAGACCACAGCCTTCCTCACGTCCCTGGAACGCATCCTTGCGGGCCACGCCGCGCTTCCCGCCTAGACTTGTAGTGCGGCGCTGGACGCCTTGAACCACTTCTTCTCCCACTAAGGATCCCTTCACCATGAGTCCAACCGGATCGAATACGGCCGCGGCCCGGACCGCCCGCATGGAGCGTGCCACCAGCGAGTCCTCCGTACTCGTGGAGATCAACCTCGACGGAACCGGGGTATCGGACATCGATACCTCAGTGCCGTTCTACGACCACATGCTGACCGCCCTGTGCAAGCACTCCCTGATCGACATGACGGTCAAGGCCACCGGTGACACGCACATCGACGTACACCACACCGTGGAGGACGTTGCCATCACCTTCGGCGAGGTCCTACGCACTGCCCTGGGCAACAAAGCGGGAATCCGCCGTTTCGGCGAGGCCACCGTGCCGCTGGACGAGGCGCTTGCCAACGCAGTGGTCGATGTATCCGGGCGCCCTTACCTGGTCCACGGCGGCGAGCCGGCGGGCCAGGAGTACCACCTGATCGGCGGCCACTTCACTGGCTCCCTGACCCGCCACGTCTTCGAAGCCATCACGCTGCACGCCGGCATCTGCCTGCACATGAACGTGTTGGCCGGCCGGGACCCGCACCACATCGTCGAGGCACAGTTCAAAGCCTTCGCCCGTGCCCTGCGCGCCGCCGTCGAACCGGATCCCCGCGTTGAGGGCATCCCGTCCACCAAGGGCGCACTGTGAGCGGCCAGGTCCTCAAGGACGGGGCCATCATCGACCCCTCCGCATCACGGAAGCTGCCTTCACCCGAGGGTAAGCCGACCGTCACCGTGCTGGACTACGGTTCCGGGAACGTCCGGTCAGCCGTGCGCGCACTGGAACGTGCCGGCGCGGAGGTGATCCTGAGCTCCAAGCCGGAGGACGTCCTGAACGCGGACGGACTGGTGGTGCCCGGCGTCGGCGCTTTCGAGACCGTGATGCGCGAACTCAAGGCCGTGGACGGCATCCGGCTCATCGGCAGGCGCGTTGCCGGTGGCCGCCCCGTGCTGGGCATTTGCGTGGGCCTCCAGGTCCTGTTCGAGGCCGGCGTGGAGCATGGCACCGAAGCCGAAGGCATCGGGGAATGGCCCGGAAAGGTGGAAGCCCTTCCCGCGGAAGTTGTCCCGCACATGGGCTGGAACACCGTCAAGGTTCCTGAAGGTTCCAAACTCTTTGCCGGCGTCGAAAACGAGCGCTTCTACTTCGTGCACTCGTACGGCGTGCAGGAATGGAACTTCGACGTCATCCAGCCGCGGATGGCTCCGCCGATGGTTACCTGGTCCGAGCACGGCGCCCCGTTCATTGCGGCCGTGGAAAATGGCCCCCTCTGCGCCACCCAGTTCCACCCTGAAAAATCAGGAGACGCCGGCGCGCGTCTCCTGCGCAACTGGGTGGAAGGGCTGCGCAAGCCGGCCGGCGGCGACCCCGGACCCGGCGCATCAACCGACACCGGCAGTGGCGCCTAGATGTGGTCCGTACTGCTGACGGGGCTCGCCGGCATCCTGATTGGCGGCGGCATCTCCTTCCGTCAGCAGCGCAAGCCACTGTGGACGCAGGTAGCCTTCTATGTCCTGGCGGCCATGTCGCTGCTCGCCGCCTACCTGCTCACGCTGCCGGCCGGTTGACCCGCCACCGGACGGTGGCCAGGTTGGCTATGGGCAGCCCGCCCGGCACATTCGCAACGGCACGCCCCGACACCGCCTTAATTCCAGCCAATCGCCCTGAGCCCCAGGACCAACACCGAGGATGAGTATGACCACCGCACATGACCTGCCGGTACTTGAACTGCTGCCCGCCGTCGACGTCGTTAACGGCCAGGCCGTGCGGCTGGTCCAGGGCGAGGCCGGCAGCGAGACCAGCTACGGCACCCCGCTCGAAGCAGCTTTGAACTGGCAGCAGCAGGGCGCCGAGTGGGTGCACCTGGTGGACCTGGACGCCGCTTTCGGGCGGGGATCCAACGCGGACCTGCTCCGCGAGGTGGTGGGCCGGCTGGACATCAAGGTGGAGCTCTCCGGCGGGCTCCGCGACGATGAGACCCTCGAAGCGGCGCTTGACCTGGGAGTTGCCCGCGTCAACCTGGGCACCGCAGCCTTGGAGAATCCCGCGTGGACCGCCCGGGCCATCGACCGCTTCGGCGACAAAATCGCCGTCGGACTCGACGTCCGTGGCACCACCCTTGCCGGCCGCGGATGGACCAAGGAGGGCGGAGACCTGTGGGACGTCCTGGGCCGCCTGGAAGAGGCCGGCTGCGCCCGCTACGTGGTGACCGACGTAACCAAGGACGGCACGCTGCAGGGACCGAACGTTGAACTCCTGCGCCAGATGGTGGAGAAGACGGGCAAGCCGGTGGTGGCGTCGGGCGGAATTTCCAGCCTGGACGACCTCAAGGTCCTCCGCTCGCTGGTCCCGTTGGGCGTGGAAGGCGCCATTGTGGGCAAAGCCCTGTACTCCGGAGCCTTCACGCTGCCTGAAGCCCTCGATGTCGCCGGCCGGCGCTAGGGCCGGGCGCATTAAACCCATGTCCAACGTCGAGGAACCGCAACCCCCCGCAGCCCGCCAGCTGCCCGGACATATTGCAGCGGCGCTGGCCGGTGCCGGTGGTGCCACGGACTCCGCGGGCCAGCCGTGGGCAGGGCGGAGCCTCGCCGGCGACGACGCCAAGATCCATAATTTCGAGGACGACGACGGCACGGCCGACGCCGGGTATGTCGCCGCGGTTGCGTCCCTCCGTGAGGGACGGGGCGGTGAAGAGGCGGTGGTTGCCTCGTTGGCAACTGCGCGGGTCTTCATCCCGATCGTGGCGCAGCTGGCCGAGGAGGAAGAAACCGCCCACGGGCTGCACGCCGACAAGCAGGCGGACATGGCCCTGGTGACACTGAAGGCAGCCGACGGGAGGACCGCGCTGCCGGCGTTCACCTCGGCCGCTGCGCTGTCGGCATGGCATCCCGAGGCCAGGCCGGTAGCCGTCTACGCCGCCCGGGCGGCGCTTTCGGCAGTGGCCGAAGGAGCCGAACTTCTGGTCCTGGACCCGGGCGCCGATGTGACGTTCGTGGTCCGCAGGCCCGGCGTGTGGGCCCTCGCCCAGCAGCATGGCTGGATCCCCTCCTACAATGACGACGAACTGGCCGCTGAAATGGGCCGCGCGGCGTCAGGCTTCGCCGCCATCCGCCGGCTCGAACTCCTGCCCGGCAGGGGAGTGGCCGCCAGGGCCGCCGACGGATCAGTAGTCCCCGGTGGCGGTGCCGGGCCGGAACTGCAGGTGGTGCTGTACCTCGAGGACGGCCTGGACGCCGCCGGTGTCCAGCAACTGGTAGCCGGCCTGCAGGCGGAGTGGTCCCGGAATGTATTGTTTGGGGAGCGCGTCGATTCCCTTGAAATCAAACTGAGGCGCGCTCCCGACTAGCCGCCAGCCGGATGGGTGATCCCCGCCAGCCTGCGGCGCATCCTGAAGGACCGCTTTCGTGAATTTCGCTCTCTACCGGGAGTTGCTCGCCGTCCGGCCCATCCGCCGGCTGCTGCTGGTGGGCATGGTTGCCCGGATCCCGCACTCGGCCGCCGGCGTTCTGCTCACCCTGCACATCGTCCTCACCCTGGGCCAGGGCTATGCTGCGGCGGGTGCGGCCGCGGCTGTCATGACCATCGGCATCGCGCTTGGTGCGCCGTGGCGCGGGCGGCGCGTGGACACAGTGGGCCTTCGGACCGCGCTCATCCCGTCGGTGGTCTCCGAAGCGGTGATCTGGTCCGTGGTGCCGCACGTGTCCTACCAGTGGCTCCTTCCGCTGGTCTTCGTGGGCGGCCTCCTCACGCTTCCCATCTTCAGCGTTGTCCGGCAGTCCCTGGGTGTGCTGGCCGAGGGCGACCAGCGCCGGACCGCGTTCGCCCTCGACGCCATCACCACGGAAGTGGTGTTCATGATCGGACCGGCCGCCGGTGCCGTCGTAGCCACCAGCGGCTTCACCGTTGCCGGCCTGACGGTGGTGGGCGTGGCCACCTCCCTCTCCGGGCTGTTCCTCATGTGGTTTAACCCACCCACGCGCAGCGAGGGCCTGACGGTCGAATGCGCGGAGGATGAGCAGCATGCCGCGGAAGCCGCCGTCGTCTCCACGGCTCCGGCCCATGTGCAGGAAGCCGCCGCGGAACTGGCACCCGCCGGGGCCGCCACCAGCGCCGCGCAGGGCCTGAGGGGGAAACTGGCAGGTGGCTTTTCGTGGTTCACCGCCACGGTCGCCGCACTCTTCGCCGTGGCCGCCGGCGCCGGCATGGTCCTCAGCGGAACCGACGTCGGCATCGTCGCAGCCCTGCAGATCGGCGGACACCAAAGCGAAATCGGCATCGTCTTCGTCTTCTGGTGTGCCGCTTCGGT
Organism: Arthrobacter sedimenti; assembly: GCF_042652025.1. NCBI lineage: Bacteria > Bacillati > Actinomycetota > Actinomycetes > Micrococcales > Micrococcaceae > Arthrobacter > Arthrobacter sedimenti. The sequence goes on from NZ_JBHSDQ010000002.1 coordinate 571,400, forward strand.
GGTGGGCGGCTTGATTTACGGCGCCATGCACCGGCCCATCCCGCCGATCTTCCTGCTGCTGGGCATGGCTGCCCTGACCCTGCCCATGGCCCTCGCCCACGACACCTGGACGCTGGCCTTCGTCTCCGTCCTGCCGGGCCTGCTGTGCGCCCCCGTGCTTTCGGCAGCCTCCGAAAAAGTCGCGGATCTCGTGTCCGAGGAGCGGCGCGGGGAGGCGATGGGGTGGTACGGATCGGCCCTCACCGCCGGCGTTGCCCTGGGTTCCCCGCTGGCCGGTGTGTTCATCGACGTGATGGGCCCCTCCGGCGGCTTCGTGTCCGTCGGCGCCGCCGGCGTAGTGCTTTGCCTCGTGGGTCTGGTGCTCCAGCAGCGCCGCCGCCGGGCTGCTGCCTAAGCCCTGCCCATCCATCGATTGCTGCGTAGTTGTCCTTATGGCCCCGCTAAACGGCAGTTACGGAGCAATGGATGATGTTAAAAACGACGGCGGGACGACCTTCAAAAGGCCGTCCCGCCGTCGGACGTTGCTTGGGGGAGTTCTTCCTTAGTTCACTGCCCCGGTGTACTTTTCGCCCGGGCCCTTCCCCGGAGCGTCCGGAATCAGTGACTCTTCACGGAAGGCCAGCTGGAGGGAACGCAGGCCGTCGCGCAAGGGACCGGCGTGCTGGGAACCGATCTCAGGGGCGGCGGCGGTGACCAGGCCGGCCAGTGCCGTGATCAGTTTCCGGGCCTCGTCCAGGTCCTTCAGCTCGGCTGCGTTGTCTTCCGCGGCCAGGCCAAGCTTTACCGCGGCCGCGCTCATCAGGTGCACGGCGGCCGTGGTGATGACCTCGATGGAGGGAACTTCGGAGATGTCGCGGATCTGTTGTGAAACGTCTGCGCCTGCTTCGCCGGGCTCGAAGACGTACGAATTACTGTCTGAGGTGCTCATACTGGTAAGCTTGACACAGACCGACTGGATGTCGTTATTTCAGAGATTGTCCCAAACGACCAGGTTCCCAACAGCGCTTCGCGGCGTTGACGGGAATTTTTTCTGTAGAATGGCTTCCAGTTTGCAAGCGGAGTTCTCTCCCACCCGCGTCAGCCGCTGTCCCGCCCGTTCCTTTGGAACCTGCAGGGGCGCAAGGTTGCCGGGTACCTGGTTGGGCATGGGCCGGTATTTGCCGGAACTGTGCACGTGCAGCCCTTTGCGGGGTTGCTGAGCCAACCTCTTTGAGGCCTTCGATTGCTCCGGCAATTGGGGGCCTTCTCTATTTGCCGGAAACAACAACAAACACAGGAGCTTTAACATTAGCGAGCCAAGAATCAATGAGCGTATCCGCGTCCCCGAGGTGCGGCTGGTCGGACCTGCAGGTGAACAGGTAGGAATCGTCCGTATTGAGGATGCCCTGCGCCTGGCTGCCGAATCCGACCTTGATCTCGTTGAAGTTGCACCTCAGGCGAAGCCTCCGGTGTGCAAGCTGATGGACTTCGGCAAGTACAAGTACGAGGCCGCGGTCAAGGCACGTGAGGCCCGGAAGAACCAGACGAACACCGTTCTGAAGGAAATCCGCTTCCGCCTGAAGATCGACACCCACGACTACGAGACCAAGCGCGGGCACGCCCTTCGCTTCCTCGGTGCCGGGGACAAGGTCAAGGCCATGATCCAGTTCCGTGGCCGTGAGCAGCAGCGTCCGGAGATGGGCATCCGCCTGCTCCAGCGTTTCGCGGACGACGTCGCCGAAGTTGGCGTGGTGGAGTCCAGCCCCCGCATCGACGGACGCAACATGGTCATGGTGGTTGGCCCGCTGAAGAACAAGGCTGAGGCCAAGGCTGAAGCACGGCGCGCCACACAGCGCGCCGAGGCCAAGGCACAGAACGAAGCCAAGGCTTCCGGACGCGTCGACACCTCCGGCCAGGACCAGGCCCCCATGACGCAGTCATTGGCGGACCTCCTGCCGGAAGGCTTTACCGTGTCCACCGAGCCCGAGGCTGCCGCGCCGAAGCAGGAAGCCCCCGAGGCTGCCGCTCCGGAACAGGAAGCCCCCAAGGCCGAGGCTCCGAAGCAGGAAGCCCCCAAACAGGAGGCCCCCAAGGCCGCGGCGCCCAAGCAGGAAGCCCCCAAGGCTGCCGCGCCGAAGCAGGAAGCCCCCAAGGCGGCTGCGCCGAAGGCCGCTCCGGCGCCCAAGCCTGCGGCTGCCAAGCCGGAAGCTGCAGCACCGGCGGCGCCCAAGCCGGCTGCCGTGCCTGCCCCGCCGAAGCCGGTGGCCAGGCCTGCCGCGCCCAAGCCTGCTGCCCGCCCTGCCCCCAAGGCAGTGCCGAAGCCGGCCGGCAAGAAGACCAACTAGTTCACAGCTGCCGGGGTACGCCCTCCGGCAGTCAGCAACCAGCATGCTGCCCGCAGGGGCGGCTGCGCGATAGAACTGCGGCCCCCGGGCCTGCAGAAACGTAAGGAGATCGGTTCCCATGCCGAAGATGAAGACCCACAGTGGTGCTAAGAAGCGCTTCAAGCTGACCGGCAGCGGCAAGCTGCGCCGCCAGCAGGCCAACCGCCGCCACTACCTGGAGCACAAGTCCTCCCGCCTGACCCGTCGCCTCGCCGGCGACAAGATCGTCTTCAAGGGCGACGCCAAGGTCATCCGGAAGATGCTCGGCATCTAGTTCCCAAGTTTTACTGACGGGCCGCCCCCTGGTGGCCGGTCACCTGCCAAACAGCCTTCTCAGGCCGCCGCCGGATTACCGGCAACAGATGCTTGGGATCAGATTTTCGAAGGAGTACGCACGTGGCACGTGTGAAGAGGGCGGTTAACGCCCACAAGAAGCGCCGGGTTGTCCTTGAACGGGCAAAGGGTTACCGCGGACAGCGTTCGCGCCTGTACCGCAAGGCCAAAGAGCAGCTGCTGCACTCGTTTGTGTACAGCTACGGCGACCGCAAGAAGAAGAAGGGCGACTTCCGCCGCCTGTGGATCCAGCGCATCAACGCTGCTTCCCGCGCCAACGGCCTCACCTACAACCGCCTCATCCAGGGCCTGAAGGCCGCCGAGGTCGAGGTTGACCGCCGTATGCTGGCCGAGCTTGCCGTCTCCGACGCCAACGCCTTCGCCGCACTGGTCCAGGTTGCCAAGGACTCCCTGCCGGCAGACACCTCCGCCAAGAAGGTTGCCGCAGCCTAGCCATTGCTGCCGCCCCTCGCCTGAGGGGCCCATTCAGGAACAGGTGGCAGCAGCTACTACAGTTCTTGTATGAACGAAACCGGGCGCCCGCAAGATCTTCCACTGTCCAACCCCCGAGCCGATCGGGTCAGGGACGTGGCGAAACTTGCAGGGCGCCCGGCCCGTTTAAAGCGCGGCCAGTTCCTTGCTGAAGGTCCGCAGGCTGTCCGGGAGGCCCTCAAGCTCCACCAGCAGCGCCTTGCAGCTGGCGCTCCCGGAGTGGTCACGGAAGTTTTTGCCAGCGAAAGTTGCCTTGACCGTTTTCCCGAGTTTGAAGAGCTGGCCCACGGCACCAATGCCAGGTTGGCCACCGATGACGTCCTGGCCGCCATGGCGGACACCGTCAATCCGCAGGGGATCGTCGCCGTTTGCCGTTTCGTGGACGTTTCCCTGGCGGAGGTGCTGGATGCCGGCCCCCGTTTGATTGCGGTCCTGTGCCAGGTCAGGGACCCGGGCAACGCTGGAACTGTATTGCGGGCGGCCGACTCCGCCGGTGCAGACGCGGTGGTCTTCACAGCCTCCAGCGTCGACATCTATAACCCCAAGGCGGTCCGGTCCACCGCGGGCTCACTGTTCCACCTTCCGGTGGTCCTGGCCGCGGACCCTGCGGAACTGGCGGCGGAATGCAAGGCCCGGGGCATCGGCGTCCTCGCGGCGGACGGTTATGGCCAGCTGGACCTGGACGTCCTGCAGGACGAGAGCGCCCGCCGCAGGCTCACCGGCACCGGCCCGGAATCCGTCTACGATCTCGCTGGGGCTACCGCCTGGTTTTTTGGGAACGAGGCGCAGGGCCTCTCCGATGAGGAATTGGGAGTCGCGGACCACCGGGTGGCCGTCCCCGTCTATGGCGCCGCCGAAAGCCTCAACCTTGGGACCGCAGCCACCGTCTGCCTGTACGCCAGCGCCCGGTCCCAGCGCAGGGTGGAAGCCGCGGCGGGGACCGGAAGCGCCGGATAGGACGCCCGGGGCAGGAGCGGGCACAAAGGCAGGTCTGGACACAAGCACGGACGACGGCGGCGGGCCGGCGCACAAAGAAAGGCCCCGGAATTCCGGGGCCCGTGGGTTATTGATTGACAGAGCGATCAGGGTGCGCGGCTGGCTTTTCCGCGTCCGGTGACTGCTCCGTAAATGCCGGCAACAACCAGGCCGCCGACGATAGCGAGAATCCAGGTGCCGAGGTCGAAGAAGGCAAGATCGCCCTTGTTGAACAGGAGGCTGCCAATCCAGCCGCCAACAATGGCTCCGACGACACCCAGGATGAGGCTGGTCACCCAGCCGCCGCCAACCCGTCCGGGCATTACGGCTTTAACGATGGCCCCAACAATCAGGCCCAAAATAATCCAAGCAAGAAAACCCATGTCTCCTCCTCATTGTGACCGGGATTAATAGTCCCGATGAGGCTCAAGCTAACATAAGCACCCCCTAAAGTCAGTAGCCCCGGGGGCGGCGTTGCAGCATCGTTAGGCCCCCTGTCGGCAGGCCACTCAAAATAGGGCTGGCCCGCGCAACTCAGGCAGCCAGCGGCCGTTTGCGTTCCATCAGGCCGCTGAAGAGGGCAACGCCGAAACCGAGGAGCGCCAGGACGGCGCCGACAAGCGCCGGGGCGGTGAAGCCCCATCCCAGGGCAATGACCAGACCGCCGAGAAACGCTCCCAACGCATTGGCGACGTTCAGCGCGGCATGGTTCAGCGAGGATGCCAGTGACGGTGCATCCGGCGAGGCGTCCAGCAGCCGGGTCTGCAGCGCCGGAATCAGCATGGATCCGGAGGCACCCACCACGAACACCATGACCATGGCGCTCCACGGCCAGTGCGCGGCCACGGCGTAGACCACCAGGGCTACGGCAACGGCCGGAAGGACCCGGTACAGGGTGCCCATGACGGACTTGTCGGCCAGCCGGCCGCCTACTATGTTCCCGGCCACCATGCCCAGCCCATACAGCGCCACCACCAGGGGGATCAGTGCGGACGGGATGCCGGCCACGGCGGTCATGGTGTGCGCGATGTAGGTGTAGGTGGCGAAAAAGCCGCCGAAACCCACGATGCCCACCAGGAGGGCCAGCCACACCTGCAGCCGCTTAAGGGCGCCAAGCTCACGCCGGATGCTCGCATCGGGATGGGCGGCTTGGAAGGGGACGAACTTCCACACCATGGCCAACGCCAGCAGTCCGATGGCACCCACCAGGACAAACAGGAGCCGCCAGCCGAAGGTCTGGCCCAGCCACGTGGCAAACGGTACGCCCACCACGTTGGAGACGCTGAGCCCGGCCATGACCATCGAGATGGCCCAGCCGCGCCGGGTGGCAGGGACCAGGGAGGCGGCGATGACGGCAGCAACTCCGAAGAAGGCCCCGTGCGGGAGGCCGGCGGCAAAGCGGGATAGGAGCATCGACCCGTAGTCAGGGGCGATGAAAGAACTCAGGTTGGCCACCGTGAAGAGCAGCAGGAGGCCGAGCGCCAGTTTCTTGCGGGGGAGCTTGGCTCCGACGGCGGCCAGCAGGGGAGCGCCAACCACCACTCCCAGCGCGTAGGCGGAGATCAGGTGGCCGGCCTCGGGCGTGCTGATCCCCAGTCCCTGTTCCACTTCCTTCAGCAGGCCCATCATGGTGAACTCGGTGACACCAATGCCCACACCGCCCATGGCCAGGGCAAAGATGGCCATGCCGATATTGGGGGCCTTGGTGCCGGCTGCCGTGGACGGGGAAAGAACGCTGCTCATATGCCTGCTTTTCGAAGGTGGAACATGGAATGGACGGTGCCACGGCAATGGGGCAGGAAGATCCGGACAATGTGGCAAACCCCGGGCGGGCAGGAGCTATTCCTGTGGCGTCGGTGGACTGCCGGATGCTGTTCCGGACCTTCCCATTGTGGCCCATAGAATGGGCCGGTGACTGGACTGATACAGGTAGTGGGCGGAGCCGTGGTGGACAACCTGGCCCAGCCGGCGGCAATGCTGGTGGCGCGGAGGAGCGCCCCGGAGCACCTGGCCGGGCTGTGGGAGTTTCCAGGAGGCAAGGTGGAACCCGGCGAGGAACCCGAAACAGCGCTGGTACGCGAACTCGCCGAGGAACTGGGTATCGATGTCCGCCTGGGTTCGGAGCTGCCCGCGGAGGAACCCCAGGGCTGGCCCCTCAATGGGCGCGCCAGCATGCGGGTCTGGTTCGCCGAAGTGACCAGGGGCGAGGCGATGCCCCTCGAAGACCATGACGAACTGCGGTGGGTGGACCTGCGGAACCGGCAAGCCGTCCTTGGCCTGCCGTGGATTCCGGCGGATTATCCGATTGTCAGTGCCCTCCTGGACTCTGTGGCGGTGCCGTTGCAGGAGCCCCTGGCAAAGGATTGAACTCCTGCGACTGACCCCCAGACCCCCAAGAAATTCAGAACAGTGAGTCCTGCACTCCGGGCCCGGAGGCTGCTGAATCAGCAGGGGAGCCACCCGGAACGGCGACGGGGATGCTGCCTGCGGGGTACTGCGCCTCTTCCACGCGCGGGTCGTCCAGGTCCGGCTTGTCCAGGTCCCGGTGGCTGAAGCCTGATGAATGCGAAAAACCGTGGCGTGCCTTGAAGTATCGGACCCTGCCGGCGAGCCACGTCCGGTATTCCTTGGACGCGTAGGAGCCGGTGCCGTACAGCCGCCGGTAGCGGCCGGCCAGTTCGGGGTGGTTGGCCGCGATCCACTTCATGAACCACTCCCTGGTGCCGGGCTTCAGGTACAGGGCACCCGCGGTGACGCCGGTTGCGCCCGCCGCCGCCAACGAGCCGAACAGCGAATCGAGTGCTTCGTCGCTGTCGGACAACCACGGCAGGATGGGCATGGCCATCACCCCGCAGGGCAGTCCCGCTTCGCGGAGCCGGGACACCAGCCGGAGCCGGGCCCTGGGTCCGGGCGTCCCGGGTTCGATCGCCTCGGACAGGGCTTCGTTGGTCATGGCCAGCGAAATGCCGAGCCCTACGGGGACCTGCGTGGCGGCGCTCTTGAGCAGCGGGATGTCCCTCGCCAGCAGGGTTCCCTTGGTGAGGATGGACAGGGGAGTGCCGGACTCCGCCAGGGCGTTAATGATTCCCGGCATGAGGCGGTACCGGCCCTCGGCCCGCTGGTAGGGGTCGGTGTTGGTGCCCAGCGCCACCTGCTGGCGGGTCCAGGAAGCCTTGTTCAGTTCCTTGCGCAGGACCTCCGCCGCGTTCACCTTCACCACTACCTGGCTGTCGAAGTCCATGCCGGCGTCGAAATCCAGGTACGTGTGCGTCTTGCGGGCAAAGCAGTAGACGCAGGCGTGGCTGCAGCCGCGATAGGGATTGACGGTCCATTCGAACGGCATCTTCGACCCCGCCGGCACCCTGTTGAGCACCGTTTTGGCAGTGACCTCGTGGAATGTGATGCCGGCGAACTCAGGCGTGGTGACGGAGCGGACCAGGCCCGCCAGCGGAAGCAAGGCGGGAGCGGCCGCGCCTGCGGGGTTGGGTGTGGGCACCAGTGCTTGCGCTTCCCATCTCATGCCTCCATTCGAAAACATGTTCGAATGTAAGTCAAGGCCGCAACACCTCCCGTCGGCCCCATCCCTGCTGAAAGAGTGTCAGCGCTGCAGTTCCCACGTGACGGTCACGGCCGCGTCCACCCGGTTTTCCCCGGGCTCCACCGCCAGGGACTCGGTGGCGGATGTCCGCTGCAGCCCGGCAAGCGGTACGGGGCCTGAAGCCGGGCGCTGGTCCGTCACGGACAACACCCGCCCCAGGGTGGCCGAGGCCAGGGCGGCGTACTGCCCGGCAGTGTGGAACGCGTCCTCCCACGCGGCATCCCGTGCCTGTGCCCGGATGGCGGAATCATCGGACAGGACCAGCTGCAGGCTGTTGAGCCGGGCAGCGTCCCCGGCCGCGCGGACGGCTTCCGAAACCGTGCCCGATGCGCTGCTGAGATCCTTCAACCTCACCAGAAGACTGCCGGCTGCCACGTAGCCCACGAGTTTTTGTCCTTCCCCGTCCCGCCAGGCGAGGTCGGCCCGGACGCTCAGCCCAGCGGTCCGGAGATCGGCCGGGGCAACGCCGCGGCCGCGGAGCGCGGATCCCACAGCAGCCAGGGCCCCGCCCGCTGCCGCATACGCTTCCTGCACCGACCCTGCCCGGCACTCCACGCCTACTGAAACCAGCATCAGATCCGGGGCCGCCTCCGCGGAGCCCGTTCCCGTCACGGTGACCGTGCCTGCTCCAACCTGCACATGGGGGTCCTCAACCATTACATCCGCCTCCCCGTAAGGGGGTAACCGCCCGCGGCCAGCCCCGCCTGCCGTTCAAAGATGTTCGCCGTCCCCGGATTTCCCGTGCGCAGCACGGACCAGCCGGCGGCTGCGAGGTACAACGGGATAAACGGCAGCCCCAGGCACCACGCGTACTGGCTGCAGTGCCGTTCCTCATGTCCCAGGAGCGCCGGCCGGGACGCCAGCTCCTCGGCTGTGCTGCGGCACAGCACCACATTGCCCAGGGTGTAGGCGTGCGCAAAGGGCACCCGCCAGCGGTAACCCGCGGCGATGACCAGGCCCCGGGGGCCGCGGCTGATGCGCGTCCGGGCGGCGAGGGCGACGGCGAGCCCGGCCAGGGTGCTTCCGTTAAGGAGGTTGGCTGCCCGCCTGAGCCGCTGGGCCGTCGTCGGGCCCTCAAGGGAGCCCGTGCGCTGCCGCAAAGTCATGAGGCCATGGTAACCGGAGGGTTCTACTAGACTGGAGGGCAGTGGCCGCCGGTCCTGCCGGCGAGCCCTGACCTGGTCATTGAATGCCACTGACGTTCAGCATTCATCCATGACCTGCCAGCGACGGACACGCCGGGCGGGAAACCGCGCGCGGCTGCCCCGCCCGCCGGCAGCCACGACTCGTAGCTAAGAACAGTAGATGACTGAAACTTTGCCGGGCGCCGCCATTCCGAACCCCACGGATGAGGCCGCCATCAACGCCGCTGTAGATCAGGCCATCACCGCCATTGCCGGTGCGGCCACCCTTGACGAGCTGAAGGCGGTGCGCCTTGCCCACAGTGGCGAGAAGTCCCCGCTCAGCCTTGCCAACCGTGAGATCGGCCGGTTGCCCAAGGACCAGAAGGCGCTCGCCGGAAAGCTGATGGGTGCCTCTCGCGGGAAGGTCAACAAGGCGCTCGCCGAGCGCGCCGAAGTGCTGGAGGCTGAGAACGACGCCCGGATCCTGGTGGAGGAAACCGTGGATGTCACGGCCGCTCCGCGCCGCCGCCGTGCCGGTGCCCGCCACCCGCTTTCCACGCTGCAGGACCGGGTGGCGGACATCTTCGTGGGCATGGGCTGGGAAATCGCCGAGGGCCCGGAGGTGGAGTCGGAGTGGTTCAACTTCGATGCCCTGAACTTCAAGCCGGACCACCCCGCCCGCGAAATGCAGGACACCTTCTTCGTGGAACCTCCGGAGGCGCACCTGGTCATGCGCACCCACACTTCCCCGGTGCAGGTGCGGTCCATGCTGGAGCGCGAGGTGCCCATCTACGTGCTGTGCCCGGGCAAGGTGTTCCGCACCGATGAGCTCGATGCCACGCACACGCCGGTGTTCCACCAGTTCGAAGGCCTGGCCATCGACAAGGGCCTGACGATGGCCGACCTGCTCGGAACCCTGGAGCATTTCACCCGGCAGATGTTCGGCGACGAGGCGAAGGTACGGCTGCGGCCCAACTACTTCCCGTTCACCGAGCCCTCCGCCGAGCTGGACATCTTCCACCCCGGCGCCAAGGGCGGACCCCGCTGGATCGAGTGGGGCGGCTGCGGCATGGTCAACCCCAACGTCCTGCGCGCCGCCGGCATCGATCCGGAGGTCTATTCAGGTTTTGCCTTCGGCATGGGCATCGAGCGTGCCCTCATGTTCCGCAATGAGGTGGGGGACATGCGCGACATGATCGAAGGCGATGTACGGTTCAGCGAGCACTTCGGGATGGAGATTTAACAGTGCGTATCCCACTTTCCTGGCTGCGTGAATTCGCGGCAGTACCGGCCGAAGCAACGGCCGAAGACGTCATGGCAGAGCTGGTCAAGGTCGGCTTCGAGGAGGAGGCGGTCCACCGCCCCACGGACACCCTGCGCGGCCCCATCGTGGTGGGCCAGGTCCTGAGCCTGGTCAAGGAACCGCAGAGCAACGGCAAGACCATCAACTGGTGCCAGGTCCGCGTTGTCCCCGAAGGCAAGGAACAGACCCTCACGGGGGACGGCATCGACCCCTCTGGCGTGCAGGGCATCATCTGTGGCGCCCACAACTTCGTGGAAGGAGACAAGGTGGTGGTCACCCTCCCGGGTGCCGTGCTGCCCGGCGACTTCCACATCTCCGCCCGCAAGACCTATGGCCACCTCTCCGCCGGCATGATCGCCTCCGTCCGCGAACTGGGGATCGGCGAGGACCACGACGGCATCCTGGTGCTGTCCCGCATCGGGCTTGACCCGGAAGTGGGCACCGACGCCATGGAGCTGCTGGGCCTCTACGACCAGGCGGCGGAAATCAACGTCACCCCGGACCGCGGCTACGCCTTCTCCATCCGCGGCGTGGCCCGCGAATACGCGCACGCCACCGGAACCTCCTTCACGGATCCCGCATCCAGGGTGCAGGCCCCGGCCGAGCTTTCCGGCGGCTACGGCATCAAGCTCAATGACGATGCCCCCATCTACGGCAAGCCCGGCTGCGACCGCTTCGTAGCACGCACCGTTCGTGGAGTGGATGCAACGAAGCCGACGCCCCAGTGGATGGTGTCCCGGCTCCGGCTGGCCGGCATCCGTTCCATCTCGCTGCCGGTGGACATTTCCAACTACGTCATGCTCGAGCTGGGCCAGCCCACCCACTGCTACGACTTGGACAAGCTGTCCGGGGACATCGTGGTGCGGCGCGCTTCCGCCGGCGAGAAGATCACCACGTTGGACGGCAAGGAACGCACCCTTGAAGCCGAGGACCTGCTGATCACCGACGACTCCGGCGCCATCGGGATCGCCGGCGTCATGGGCGGCGCGGCGACTGAGGTGAGCGATTCGACGTCGAACGTCCTGGTGGAGTCGGCGCACTTCGACGAGGTTTCCATCGGGCGCTCGCGGCGCCGGCACAAGCTGCCGTCCGAGGCTTCCAAGCGCTTCGAGCGCGGCGTGGACTGGCAAGTGGCCGGCATCGCCGCCCAGCGCGTGGTGGACCTCCTGGTGGAACTGGCCGGCGGCACGGCAGATGAGACCGGCACCGACGTCGGCACCGCTCCCGAAACCGTCACCATCGAGCTGCCCGCAGGCTTCGCCGCCGCGCGGATCGGCATCGACTTCACCGAGGACCAGATCGTCACCTCCCTTGAGGACCTGGGTGCTGCAGTGGTGAAGAACGACGGCGGCTGGACCGTTACGCCGCCCAGTTGGCGCAGCGACCTGGAGACCAAGGAAGACCTGACCGAGGAGATCGCCCGGCTGGTGGGTTACGACAAGATCCCCGCCACGCTTCCGGTGGCCCCTCCCGGCCGCGGCCTCACCAGGGTCCAGCAGCAGCGCCGGCGCCTGATCCAGGCCCTGGCGGACTTCGGGCTTACCGAGGTCCTGGCGTACCCGTTCGTGTCCAAGGCCGCCAATGACACCTTCGGGGTGGCGGAGCAGGGTGCGGAGCGGAGCGCCGTCAAGCTCGCCAACCCCATCAGCGAGGAGCACGGCTACCTGCGCACCTCCATCCTGCCCGGGTTGATCGAGGTGGCCAAGCGGAACCACTCGCGCGGCTTCCGTGACCTCGCCCTCTTCGAATCCGGCCTGGTGTTCCTGCCCGGTGAAAGCGTGGGCACAGCCTCCATCCCGCCGCTGGGAATCAAGCCCTCCGACGAGGTGCTGGACGACCTGTTCGACGGCGTCCCGGAGCAGCCGTTCCACCTCGCCGCGGTCCTCACCGGCCACGATTCCCCGGCAGCCGCGTCCCACACCCCCCGGGCGTGGGACTGGGCCGATGCGCTGGACGTTGCCCGCCTTGCCGGCGATGTCCTCGGCGTGGACCTTGTGGTCAGCCAGGGCAGCCACCAGGCATTCCATCCCGGCCGCACCGCCAGGCTTGCACTGCGGACGGGGGAAACCGTGGGGTACGCGGGCGAACTGCATCCCAAGCTGCTGGCAGCCTCGGACATGCCGGCCCGTTCCGTTGCACTGGAAATCAACGCCGACGCCCTGTTTGAGGCGGCTCCGGACGTGATCGTGGCCCGCCATATCTCCACGTTCCCCGTGGCAACCCAGGATGTGGCCCTGGTGGTTCCGGCCGACGTGCCGGCAGACGAGGTTCTCGCCGCACTCCGCGAAGGTGCCGGTGAGCTGCTGGAGGACGTGGCGCTGTTCGACGTCTATGCAGGCAAGGGCATCGAGGAAGGCAGGAAGTCGCTGGCCTTCGGACTCCGTTTCCGTGCCGCTGACCGCACCCTGACCGCCGATGAAGCCTCGGCAGCCCGCGAAAGCGCCGTGGCCCTCGCGGCCGAGCGCTTCGGAGCTGTCCAGCGCTAACGCCAGCCCCAAAAAATCCGAAAGTCCCCGCAATCCTCATGGGTTGCGGGGACTTTCTGCTGGCGGCGTGTTTTGGCCGGCGACCATATGTCAGGGCACCAGGAGGACCTTGCCGGTTGTCTTGCGGCCCTCGAGGTCGCGGTGCGCCTGCCCGGCCTGGCTCAACGGATAGCGGGCGCCGATGCGGACCTTCAGGCTGCCGTCCGCGGCGGCGGCAAAAATTTCGTCCGAGCGCCAGCGCCGCTCCGCCGCATCCCGCAGGTAATGGCTCATGGTGGGGCGCGTCAGGAAAAGGGAACCGCCGGCGTTGAGGCGTTGCGGGTCAACGGGTGGAACGGGGCCCGAGGCGGCGCCGAACAGCACCAGCATTCCGCGGACCCGCAATGACGCCAGCGAACCGTCGAAAGTATCCTTGCCCACGCCGTCATAAACGACGTCCACGCCGGTCCCGCTGGTGATGTCCCTGACCCGCCCGGAGAAGTCGCCGTAGCGCAGCACGTGGTCCGCGCCGGCGTCGAGCGCAAGCTGTTCCTTTTCGTCGGTGGAGACCGTGGTGATGACTTCCGCCCCGCGCGCCTTGAGCAGCTGGATCAGCAGCAGCCCCACGCCGCCGGCCCCGGCATGCAGCAGGACCTTGTGCCCCGGCTCCACCTTGAACGTCGAATTCATCAGGTAATGCGCTGTGACACCCTGCAGGGGGAGCGCTGCGGCAGTGAATACGTCCAGGCCCTTGGGGACCGGCAGTGCGGCATCCTCATCCACCAGCGCGTAGTCCGCGTAGCAGCTGACGCCTTCCGCGGTAGCTACCCGATCACCCACGGCGAAACCGGTCACACCGTCGCCTACTGCTTCCACCGTGCCCGCGGCCTCCGAACCGGGGATGAAGGGGTAGGGCACCTTGTAGGTGCCGCTGCGCTTGTAGGTGTCGATGAAGTTGACGCCCGCCGCCCCGACGTGGATCAGCAATTGTCCGGGACCTGGAGTGGGAGGTTCAACTTCAACGTAGTCAAGGACTTCCGGACCGCCTGCCTGCCGTGCGACGATTGCGTGCGTCATGGCTCTCCTTTCGCGGGTCCCGGCGTTTCCGGACCCGGCTGCCTAAACCATCCTAGGGACAGGGGTGTCCGGGAGGACAAGTACGGCACGCCTCTTGCAGCCGATGCCTATGCATAATTATCGGTACCAATGCATAACTATTGCTGTATAGTCGGAGCATGACTATTTCTGTTGCGGTTTCCGGAGCCAGCGGCTACGCCGGGGGAGAGGTCCTCCGACTCCTGGCCGGGCATCCGGGTGTGACCATCGGTGCCATCACGGCCCACAGCAATGCCGGTTCCCGCCTGGGTGAACTGCAGCCGCACCTGCATGGTCTCGCCAGCCGCATCCTTGAAGACACCACGGTGGCAAACCTTTCCGGCCATGACGTCGTCTTCCTCGCGCTGCCGCATGGTGCATCCGCTGAAATCGCCGCCCAGCTGCCGGAGGGCACAGTGGTGATCGACGCCGGCGCCGATCACCGCCTCGAGGACCCTGCGGCGTGGGAAAAGTTTTACGGCTCCGCGCACGCCGGCACCTGGCCCTACGGGCTTCCGGAACTGCCCGGCCAGCGCGAGGCCTTGAAGGGCGCCAAGCGCATTGCCGTTCCCGGGTGCTACCCGACGTCGGCCCTGCTGGCGCTGACCCCCGGGTTCGCTGCCCACCTGCTGGAACCCGACGACGTCGTGATCGTTTCCGCCTCCGGCACGTCGGGCGCGGGCAAGGCCGCCAAGGTCAACCTGATCGGGTCCGAGGTCATGGGCTCGATGAGCCCCTACGGCGTGGGTGGCGGCCACCGGCACACCCCGGAAATCGAGCAGGGCCTGTCGAATGCGGCAGGGGAGAAGGTCACCGTTTCCTTCACGCCCACGCTGGCCCCCATGAGCCGCGGCATCCTGACCACCGCCACGGCCAAGGTCAAGGCCGGCACCACCGCCGCGCAGCTGCGCCTGGCCTGGATCGAAGCGTATGAGGACGAGCCGTTTGTCCACGTGCTTCCGGAAGGCCAGTGGCCCGCCACCAAGTCCGTGCAGGGCTCCAACCACGCGGCCATGCAGGTGGCATTCGACCCCCACGCAGGGCGTGTCGTCGTCACCTGCGTGATCGACAACCTGACCAAGGGCACTGCCGGCGGCGCCGTGCAGTCCATGAACATCGCACTCGGCCTGCCGGAAACCGCCGGCCTCAACCTGCAGGGAGTAGCCCCGTGACCATCACCGCACCCCAGGGATTCCGGGCAGCCGGCGTCACCGCCGGCCTCAAGGCCTCCGGCAAGCCGGATCTCGCTTTGGTGGTCAATGACGGGCCGTCCAAGGCTGCTGCCGCCGTCTTCACCAGCAACAGGGTGGCAGCGGCCCCCGTGCACTGGTCCCGCCAGGTTGTCTCAGATGGCCGCGTGGACGCCGTCATCCTGAACTCCGGCGGAGCCAATGCCTGCACCGGCCCCACCGGTTTCCAGAACACCCACAGCACGGCCGAAAAAGTCGCCGAGGTCCTGGGGATCTCTGCCTCCGATGTGTTCGTCTGCTCCACCGGCCTGATCGGCGAGCAGCTGCCCATGGACAAGATCCTGCCGGGCGTTGAAGCTGCCGCTGCTGAGCTCAGCACGGAAGGCGGCCCGGCTGCCGGCACCGCCATCATGACCACTGACAGCGTGCCCAAGTCCGCGCTTTTCATCGGCACTGACGCCGACGGCCAGGAATTCAGCATCGGCGGGATTGCCAAGGGCGCCGGCATGCTGGCCCCCGGGCTGGCGACGATGCTCGTGGTGCTCACTACGGATGCCGTGGTGCAGCCGGAAATGCTCGACGTCGTCCTCCGCGACGCCACCCGCGTCACCTTTGACCGCGCCGACTCGGACGGCTGCATGTCCACCAACGACACCGTTGTCCTGCTCGCCTCAGGAGCGTCCGGCGCCGTGCCCTCGGCCGAGGACTTCGGTACCGGCCTCACCCAGGTCTGCGCGGAGCTGGCCCGGAAACTGATCGCGGACGCCGAAGGCGCCAGCCACGACATCGCCATCCGCACCTTCAACGCAGCCAGCGACGCAGACGCCGAAACAGTCAGCCGTTCGGTTGCCCGCTCCAACCTGTTCAAGGCAGCCATCTTCGGCAAGGACCCCAACTGGGGCCGTGTGCTCTCAGCCGTGGGCACCACGGATGCTGCCTTTGAGCCGGACAAGCTCAACGTGGCCATGAACGGCGTCCAGATCTGCCGCAACGGCAGCATCGGCGATGACCGCAGCCTGGTGGACCTGGAGCCCCGCGAGGTCCTGGTGGAGATCGACCTGCAGGCAGGCGACGCCGAGGCCACCATCTGGACGAACGACCTCACCCACGACTACGTCCACGAAAACAGCGCCTACTCCAGCTAGGAGCACCGCCCGGGGCAAAACCCGCCGGGCCCCAACTGCTGTGGAAAGTGACACCATGAACACCCAGACGCGTGAAACCACCAGCATGTCCGCCGCGCAGGACAAGGCTGAGACCCTGATCGAGGCCCTGCCCTGGATCCAGCGGTTCGCCGGCAGCATCATGGTGGTCAAATACGGCGGCAACGCCATGGTTAACGACGAACTCCGGCGCGCCTTCGCCGAGGACATCGTCTTCCTCCATCATGTGGGCATCCACCCCGTGGTGGTCCACGGCGGCGGCCCGCAGATCAACTCCATGCTGGGCCGGCTGGGCATCGAATCCGAGTTCAAGGGCGGCCTGCGCGTCACCACTCCAGAGGCCATGGAGGTGGTCCGCATGGTCCTCACCGGCCAGGTGGGCCGCGAACTGGTGGGCCTGATCAACTCCCACGGCCCCTACGCCGTGGGCATGTCCGGCGAAGACGGCGGCCTGCTCCGCGCCGTCCGCACCGGCACCGTAGTGGACGGGGAAGAGGTGGACCTTGGCCTGGTGGGCGAGGTGGTGGGCGTCGACCCCGCCGGCATCGTGGACATCCTCGACGCCGGACGCATCCCCGTCATCTCCACCGTCGCCCCGGAAATCGTCGACGGCGGGGAGGGCGTGGTGGGAACCGCGCGGTTCCAGCCCACCGGCCAAGTCCTGAACGTCAACGCGGATACCGCGGCGGCCGCCGTCGCCTCGGCGCTGGGCGCCTCCAAGCTGGTGATCCTGACCGATGTGGAAGGACTCTACGCCAACTGGCCGGACAAATCCTCCCTGATTTCGTCCCTCACCGCGTCGGAACTGCGGAAGATGCTGCCGAGGCTTGAGTCAGGCATGATCCCCAAGATGGCCGCGTGCCTGAAGGCCGTCGACGAGGGAGTGGAACGGGCACACATCGTGGACGGCCGCCTGGCCCACTCCATGCTTCTTGAAACATTTACGACGGCGGGCATCGGCACCCAGGTAGTCCCGGACGAGGAGATCAACGGATGAACACGATCGAGAAGGCATCAGTGACCGAGCTGGTGGAGACCACGGGCCACGCCGGCTCCGAGTGGCTGTCCCGCTACTCCTCTTCACTCATGGACGTATTTGGCACGCCCCAGCGCGTCCTGGTCCGCGGGGCCGGCTGCCTGGTGTGGGACGCCGACGGCAAGGAGTACCTGGACCTGCTGGGCGGCATCGCCGTGAACGCGCTGGGCCACGCCCACCCCTTCGTGACCTCGGTCATCGCCAGCCAGCTGGCCACCCTGGGCCACGTCTCAAACTTCTTCACCAGCCCCACCCAGGTGGCGCTGGCCGAGAAGCTCCTGGAACTTGCCCACGCCCCCGCCGGTTCCAAGGTGTTCTTCAGCAACTCCGGCACCGAAGCGAACGAGGCCGCCTTCAAGCTGGCCCGCCGCAACACGGGCAACGCGGACACGAAACGCACGAAGATTATTGCCCTTGAGGGCGCGTTCCATGGCCGGACCATGGGAGCCCTGGCGCTCACGGCGAAGGAGGCCTACCGGGCACCCTTCGAGCCGCTTCCCGGCGGTGTGGTGCACATTCCGTTCGGCGACATCGCCGCGCTGGAGGCGGCGGTAGACGACACCGTGGCCGCGGTCTTCCTGGAGCCCATACAGGGCGAGGCCGGTGTCCGGCCGCTGCCCCCCGGCTACCTCAAGGCCGCGCGCGAAGCCACCAGCAAAGCCGGTGCCCTGCTGATCCTGGATGAGGTCCAGACCGGCATCGGCCGGACCGGCAAGTGGCTGGCCAGCGAGGATGCCGGGATTGTCCCCGATGCCGTCACCCTGGCCAAGGGGCTGGGCGGTGGATTCCCCATCGGTGCCCTGATCACGTTCGGTGAGGCGACGTCGTCGCTGTTGTCCGCCGGCCAGCACGGCACCACCTTTGGCGGAAACCCGGTAGCCACCGCGGCGGCCCTGGCCACCCTCCACGCCCTGGAAAGCCAGAACGTGCTGGCCAACGCCGCGGCGGTGGGGGAGCACCTGCGCTCCGCACTGGCGGCCATCCCGGGCGTCACCGAGGTCCGTGGCGAAGGGCTCCTGATCGGCTTCGACCTGGACGCCGACGTGGCACCGGCGGTGGTGCAGGCCGCCCTCGATGCCGGGTTCATCGTCAACAGCCCCGGCCCGCGCACCATCCGCCTGGCCCCGCCACTGATCCTCACCACGGCGCAGGCAGACACCTTCCTCGCCGCTTTCCCGGCAATCCTCCAAGCAGCTAAGGACGCCCAGTGACAACCGCAACCCGGCACTTCCTCAAGGACACCGACCTTTCCCCGGCCGAACAGGCGGAAGTCCTGGAGCTGGCCGCCCGCATGAAGGCCGCCCCCTACAGCGTCCAGCCGTATGCCGCGGAAGGCAGCGGCCGAAAGACCGTGGCCGTGATCTTCGACAAGACCTCCACCCGGACCCGCGTCTCCTTCGCCACCGGCATCGCCGACATGGGCGGCAATGCCCTGATCATCAACCCGGGCGAAGCACAGATCGGGCACAAGGAATCCGTAGAGGACACGGCAAAGGTGCTGGAACGGATGGTTTCCACCATCGTGTGGCGCACCGGTGCGCACGCCGGCCTGGTGGCCATGGCGGAGAACTCAAAGGTTCCGGTCATCAACGCCCTCTGCGACGACTACCACCCATGCCAGCTCCTGGCGGACCTGCTGGCAGTGAAGGAACACAAGGGCGAACTCACGGGGCTGACCATGAGCTACCTCGGCGACGCCGCCAACAACATGGCCAACTCCTACCTGCTGGCCGGCGTCACGGCCGGGATGCACGTCCGCATCGCCGGGCCGGCGGGCTACCTGCCGGCGGAGGACATCGTCGCGGCAGCCCGGGAGCGTGCGGCGGAAACCGGCGGCTCCGTGCTCATCACCACCGATGCCAAGGAAGCGCTGCAGGGGGCAGACGTGGTGGCCACCGACACCTGGGTGTCCATGGGCCAGGAGGCCGAAAAGGAAGCCCGGATGCAGCTGTTCCGGGACTACTCCGTGGACTCGGACGCCATGGCACTCGCCGCGGATGACGCCGTCGTGCTTCACTGCCTGCCCGCCTACCGCGGCTACGAAATCTCGGCCGACGTCATCGACGGCCCGCAGTCCATCGTGTGGGACGAGGCGGAAAACCGCCTCCACGCCCAGAAGGCCCTGATGGCCTGGCTGATGCACCGTTCGGGCCTGGCGTTCGTCGACGGCCTTTCTCCGGTCGAAGGCACCGGAGAAAGCACGTTCTAGTGTCCGCCCAACCGTCCTCCCCGGGCACCAGCCCGGCCACCAAGACCGCCAGGCAGGCGCGCATCACCGCCATCCTCACCGGGCAGTCGGTGCGTTCCCAGGCGGAACTGGCGGCATTGCTGGCGGACGACGGCGTACAGGTCACCCAGGCCACGCTGTCCCGCGACCTCGTGGAACTCGGGGCCGTCCGGGTGCGCGGCAAGGAAGGCGTGCTGGTGTACGCGGTCCCCGGCGAAGGCGGCGAACGCGGCGCCAAGAGCGGCGTGACTCAGGAAATCCTGGACGCCCGGCTGGCCCGGCTGTGCAGCGAACTGCTGGTCACCGCAGAGGCATCGGCCAACATCGCCGTCCTCCGGACGCCGCCGGGAGCCGCCAACTTCCTGGCCCTGGCCATCGACCACTCGGTGATGCCGTCCATCCTGGGCACCATTGCCGGCGACGATACCGTCCTGCTGGTCTCCCGCGATCCGCTGGGGGGCCAGGACCTCGCCGCCCGCTTCCTGCAACTGGCCGAGGAAGCCGGGCAATAAGCTTGAAGACAAAGAACCAACCAACCCCAACAAGGAGCATCAAAAGTGACTGAACGCATTGTGCTGGCCTACTCCGGCGGCCTTGACACGTCTGTCGCCATCGGCTGGATCGGTGAAGCCACCGGTGCCGAGGTCATCGCTGTGGCGGTCGACGTCGGACAGGGCGGCGAATCGCTGGAAACCATCCGCCAGCGCGCCCTGGGCTGCGGTGCCGTGGAGGCCTACGTGGCCGACGCATCGGACGAGTTCGCCAACGAATACTGCGTGCCCACCCTGAAGGCCAACGCCCTCTACCAGGGCCACTACCCGCTGGTCTCCGCCATCTCCCGCCCGGTGATCGTCAAGCACCTGGTGAAGGCCGCCCGCGAATTCGGCGCCACCACCGTGGCCCACGGCTGCACCGGCAAGGGCAACGACCAGGTCCGCTTCGAAGTGGGCATCCAGACCCTGGGCCCGGACCTGAAGTGCATCGCACCGGTCCGCGACCTCGCCCTGACCCGCGACAAGGCCATCGCCTTCGCCGAGGAAAAGGGACTGCCCATCGAGACCACCAAGAAGAACCCGTACTCCATCGACCAGAACGTCTGGGGCCGCGCCGTGGAAACCGGCTACCTTGAGGACATCTGGAACGCCCCCACCAAGGACATCTACGACTACACCGCCACCCCGGAGTTCCCGCCGGCACCGGATGAGGTCACCATCTCCTTCGAGGCAGGCGTGCCCGTGGCGATCGACGGCGTCAAGGTCACCCCGCTGCAGGCCATCAAGGAACTCAACCGCCGCGCCGGTGCACAGGGTGTGGGCCGCATCGACGTCGTCGAGGACCGTTTGGTGGGCATCAAGTCCCGCGAAATCTACGAAGCCCCGGGCGCCATGGCTCTGATCACCGCGCACAAGCACCTCGAGGACATCACTATTGAGCGCGAGCAGGCCCGCTTCAAGGCCACCGTTGGCCAGCGCTGGGCAGAGCTGGTCTACGACGGCCAGTGGTTCTCCCCGCTAAAGCGCTCCCTGGACGCCTTCATCGAGGACACCCAGAAGTACGTCTCCGGCGATATCCGCATGACCCTGCACGGTGGCCAGGCCATCGTCAACGGCCGCCGCTCCGACACCTCGCTCTACGACTTCTCGCTGGCCACCTACGACACCGGCGACACCTTCGACCAGTCCCAGGCCAAGGGCTTCATCGAGCTGTGGGGCATGTCCGCCAAGGTTGCCTCCGGCCGCGACATTCGCGTCGCAGGGAAGTAGCCCGCGTGGCTGATCACAATCAGGGCCCACGAGCGCAGGGGTCCCCGGCAGAGCGAAGCGAGGTTGGGGGCCGCTCGGGGACGAACGCAGGTGCGCTGTGGGGCGGCCGGTTCGCCGGCGGCCCCGCGGACGCCCTCGCGGCGTTGAGCAAGTCTACGCACTTCGACTGGCGGCTGGCGCGGTACGACATCGCCGGGTCCAAGGCGCACGCCCGCGTGCTGCACAAGGCCGGGCTGCTGGACGACGCCGAGCTGGAAGGCATGCTCGCGGCCCTGACGCAGCTGGACGAGGACGTGGCATCCGGTGCCTACTTGCCCGCTGAGTCGGATGAGGACGTGCACGGTTCCCTGGAACGCGGCCTGATTGAGCGTGCCGGTGCCCAGCTGGGAGGCAAGCTCCGCGCGGGCCGGTCCCGCAACGACCAGGTGGCCACCCTGGGCCGGATGTTCCTGCGCGACCACGCCCGGATCATCGCCCGCGGTGTCCTTGCCACCGTGGACGCGCTCGTGGAGCAGGCCAAGGCGCACCACGGTGTGGCCATGCCGGGCCGCACCCACCTGCAACATGCCCAGCCCGTCCTGCTCAGCCACCACCTCCTGGCCCACGCCTGGGCCCTGCTGCGCGACGTGCAGCGGCTCCAGGACTGGGACAAACGCGCCGGCGTTTCACCCTACGGTTCAGGCGCGTTGGCCGGCTCATCGCTGGGCCTGGATCCGGAGGCGGTGGCTGCCGACCTCGGGTTCTTCTCCGCCGTACACAACTCGATCGACGGCACCGCTTCGCGCGACGTCTTCGCCGAGTTCGCGTGGGTCTGCTCGATGATCGGCGTTGACCTGTCGCGGATCTCCGAGGAAGTCATCTTCTGGGCCACCAAGGAGTTCTCCTTTGTCACGCTGCATGACTCCTACTCCACGGGGTCGTCGATCATGCCGCAGAAGAAGAACCCGGACGTGGCGGAACTGGCCCGCGGCAAGGCGGGACGCCTCATCGGCAACCTGACCGGGCTGCTGGCCACGCTCAAGGGTCTGCCGCTGGCGTACAACCGCGACCTGCAGGAGGACAAGGAGCCGGTCTTCGACGCCGCAGACACCCTGGAGCTGTTGCTCCCGGCCGTGTCCGGCATGATCGCCACGCTGAAGTTCAACACGGAGCGGATGGAGTCCCTGGCACCCCAGGGCTTTGCGCTGGCCACCGACATCGCCGAATGGCTGGTCCGCCAGGGTGTCCCGTTCCGCGAGGCGCACGAGCTGTCCGGCGCCGCCGTCAAGCAGGCGGAGTCCCGCGGCGTGGAGCTGTGGGACCTGACGGATGAAGAGTACGCGGCCATCTCGGAGCACCTGACCCCTGAGGTCCGCACTGTGCTCTCCACCGAGGGGTCGCTCAACAGCCGTAACTCCCAGGGCGGAACGGCGCCGGCCGCCGTCGAACGCCAGCTGTCGGCGCTGGAGGCAGAGCTTGCCGGCGTGCGCGAGTACGCAGGCTAAACGCCCGCTCACTTCCTGCATGTTTTGGGCCGACGCCCGCTCACTTTCCTTAGGAAAGTGAGCGGGCGTTGCTCTTTAACCTGCAGAACCTGAGCGGGCGTCGCCGGTTAAGCTGCAAAACGTGAGCGGGCGTTGGGGGTTGAGGGGCGTTGACCCGCGGCTAGGCTGGGGCCATGAGCGAAACCTTCCGCAAGTTTCTTCGCACCCTGCCCGACTTTCCGTCCGACCTGCCCGGTTTCGACCCGGAGAACGCCCCGCAGGACCCGGCGCTGCTCTTCAAGCAGTGGCTGGACGAGGCGCTGGACGCGGGGGAGCGGCAGCCGCACGCTTTCAGTCTTGCCACGGTGGGCGCCGCGTCCGACGGCGGGGCGCAGCCGTCCTCCCGGATGCTGATCCTGAAAAACATTGACGACGACGGCTGGCACTTCGCCACGTCCCGCACCTCCCGGAAGGGCCGGGAACTGGCGGAGTCACCTCGCGCCGCGATGAACTTCTACTGGCCCGGACTGGGCCGGCAGGTCCGTGTGGTGGGGGCGGTGACGGAGCTGTCCGCGGAGTCATCCTCCGTCGATTGGCACGAGCGGCCCCGGGCCGATGGCAGCGACAACCCGGACTGGCAGCTCTACGCCCTCCAGCCGGCCGAAATCGAGTTCTGGCAGGCCAGCAACGACCGCCGACACGTCCGCCACCGTGTCAGCGCAGACGGACGGCCGCTCGGCTAAGCGCTCCGCTAGGCTGGCCGCATGACCTCTCCTTCTCCTGCCGGCCTCCTGGCTGAGCTGCACAAGGCCGCCTCGGCGCTGGCCGCGGCCATGGACCGAATCCCCGACGGCGGCGAACGCGCACCGTCCACCCTTCCCGGCTGGAGCCGCGGCCACCTCCTGGCCCACATCGCCGGTATCTGCAGTGCGTTGGCCCGCCAAGTGGAATACGGCCGGCGCGGTGAAACCGTGGAGCTTTACGACGGCGGCGTGGACGGCCGCAACCGGGCGATCGAACTCGCCGCCGGGCACAGCCTTCAGGAGCACCGGGACGACGTGGCCGCGGCCATGCAACGGGCGCTCACCGGCTTCGACGCCCTGAGCGGGGATGAGTGGCAGACCCGTATCGCCTTCCGCGACGGCGTGATTTTCGACGCCGGCCTGGCGCTCTGGCGGGAACTGGTCATCCACACCGCGGACCTGGACACCGGAACGGGCCCCGAAACCTGGAACAAGGAATTCTGCTCCCACCTGTTCGATTTCCTGGCCGCCCGCGTGCCGGCCGACAAGCGGTTGGTCCTTCAGCCCGTGGCACTTCCGCCGCTGGCACTCGGCGCCGGCGGCAGCACCGTCGTCGTCAGCGGCATGGTCACCGACATCGCCGCCTGGCTGGCCGGACGGACGCCGTCCCTGGACAGCCTGCGCGCCACTGCCGCCGGCGACAGTACGGACCTTCCCAGCCTGCTCCCGTGGCCGTCGGCAATGCCGGACCCCAAATAGCACACCGTTGCTCCATCACTTATGGTCCCTAAACCGGGGTTTTAGGAACCATAAGTGATGGAGCAACCCCGGGGAGCGGTCAGGCGGCTTCCCGGGCCAGCAGGCTTTCCTTGACGCGCAGGCCCCAGCGGAAGCCGCCCAGCGAGCCGTCCGTCCGGATCACGCGGTGGCAGGGAACGAACAGTGCGGCGGCGTTGAACGCGCACGCGCTGGCGGCGGCGCGGACGGCCCGCGGGTTGCCGGCCAGGGCCGCGTACTCGGTGTACGTGACCGGTGAACCAGGTTTGACCTGGCGCAGGACGTCCCACGCGTGGGCGCGGAACGGGCCCGACTGCTGAAGGACGGGGACGGCCATGGCAGGGGCGGGCTCGCCGTCGTAGAAGGCCTCGACGGCGGCTGAGATGTCCCCGAGGTCCGTCACCTCCTCCACGGTGTCGGGGCGGAGGGCGGGATGAACCTGCCCTGTCAGCTCGGCAAGGCCGGGAGTCCAGCCCGAGGCAAGGACCACGCCGTCCCGGGCAAGGACGGTGAAGGGTCCGTCCGGCGTGGACAGCTGCAGCAGTTGGGCTTTCATGGCATCCCTTTCGCAGGAGCGTTGGTTGTCAGGGCGGGCCGGGCGGCAGCACGCCAAAGGTGCATGGTGGCGTAGGAACGCCAGGGGCTGGACTCGCGGAAGTCAGGGCTCAGGACGCTGTTCCCGTTGGCGCTGTTCCCATTATCGAGGGCGCGGATCCCGTTCCGGACCGCGGCGTCATTGGCAAGGAAGATGTCCGGGGCGCCCAGGACGCGCATTGCCACGTACCCCACGGTCCACGGCCCCACCCCGGGCAAGGGCAGCAGTTTCGCACCCAGGCCGGCCACGTCGTCCCCGTACCCGAACTCAAGGCGTCCGTCAGCCATCGCTGTCGCGGCGTGCACCAGCGACTCGATCCTGCGCCGTGGACCGCGCAACAGATGTCCGGCCGCCGCGATCTGGGCAGGGGTAGGGAACAGCCGGTCCAGGCCTTCGCCGGGTGCGGCGGTGGGACTCCCGGCAGCCGACAGCTGGGTCAACGCGGTCCGGGCTGCCGCTACCGTAATCTGCTGGCCCACCATGGCCCGGACCAGCAGTTCCTGGGGATCCAGCGCTCCGGGCATCCGCATCCCCGGTGCCTGGGCGACGGAGGTGGCCAGCCGCGGGTCTGCGGCAAGGGCGCCGTCGATCGCTTCCGGGTCCGCGTCGAGGTCGAAAAGCCGGCGCACGCGGCTGAGCAGTGCAGGAAGGTCGCGCAGGTCCACCGCGCCGACGGTGAGCGTCAACGGCCGTCCCCGGGCGCCGCCGTCGTACTCCACCCGGAACCTGGCGTCACCATGGGGGAGCCGCAGGGTCCGGGCGTAGGAGGTGGGCGTCCCCTCCTCGATTCCGGGGATGGCTCGGACCGCCAGGAAGGAGAAGATGCCCGGGTCGAAGGGCGGCCGGAAGGGCAGGCCCAGGGTCAGGGCGGTCGTGCCTCCGGCGGTTGCCGGGTGCCGGGACGTTTGACGCAAGGCGGTGGGCGTCACCGCGAACACTTCGGCGATGGTTTCGTTGAACTGCCGGACGCTGCTGAAGCCCGCCGCAAACGCCACGTCGGCGAGCTTCATGGAGGTGGACACCAGCAGGGTGCGTGCCGTCTGGGCCCTCGCCGCCCGGGCCAGGGACAGGGGCCCGGCGCCCAGTTCCTGGCCCAGGATCCGGTTAAGCTGCCGGGGCGAAAAACCAAGTCGGGCGGCAAGGCCTGCCACCCCGTCCCGGTTGATCACGCCGTCGTTGATCAGCCGCATCGCCCGGCCCGCAACATCCTGCCGCACATTCCAGGCCGGGGTGCCCGGCACCGCCTCCGGCAGGCAGCGCTTGCACGCCCGGTACCCTGCCTCGTGGGCCGCTGCGGACGTTTCATAGAACGTCACATTGGCCGCCTTCGGAGTCCGGGCGGGACAGGAGGGACGGCAGTAGATCCCGGTGCTGCGGACGGCGGTGAAGAACTGGCCGTCGAAGCGGGGGTCGCGCGCATCGATTGCCCGGTAGCGCTGCCAGAAGTCCATTCCTCCATCCTGCCAGTCGGCGCCCAGTGCTACTAGCGGAAATCGGACATGGCCGTGGAGGGGGCAAAAGTCCGCCGGGCCGCGCTTCAGCGGGGATGAAATCCGTAGCAACTGGGTAAGGTCAAGAAATGGATGAAAGCACTTTGGGCGCGGAAGGGCTGCGGAACTTCCTGTCCGCCGACGCCCGCGAGCTCGCCCCGCAGCTGCTGGGCGCTGTGCTGACCCATGAGTCCCGCGACGGCGCCGTGTCCATCCGGCTCACGGAGGTGGAGGCCTACATGGGCCCCGAAGACTCCCTGCACCCCGATCCCGGCTCACACACCTACCGTGGTCCGACGCCCCGCAACGCCCCCATGTTCGGTCCCGCCGGGCACCTCTACGTTTACTTCACCTACGGGATGCACCACTGCACCAACATTGTCTGCGGTCCTGCAGGCGTGGCCTCCGCCCTGCTGCTCCGGGCGGGGGAAATCGTGGACGGGGTGGAGCTGGCGCGGCTTCGCCGCCCGACGTCGAAAAGTCCCGCCGACCTCGCCAGCGGCCCGGCGCGTCTCGCCAAGGCGCTGGGATTGACGACGGCGGACAGCGGCCGGGATGCGCTGGCTCCGCCTTTCGGCCTGGAGCTTCCGTCCGGCCCCCGAGGCCCCGTGAGTTCGGGTCCGCGGGTGGGCGTGGCAGGCGCCGGGGGATCCGACGAATACGCGTGGCGGTTCTGGCTCACCGGAGATCCCACTGTCTCCCAGTACAAGGCGGCGAAGCCCCGGAACCGGAAGCGAATGGCAGATGCGCCGTCCGGCGCAACGTTTCACAAGCGTTAATCGAAATGGTAGTAGAATGGACGGTCTGTCTTTCGCGATAGGGGAACGTTAATGCTCGACGCCGAATTGGCCCACGAACGGGAGTATGTAGCCGGCCTGTACGCCCGGCTGGAGGAACTCCGGGAGGAAAAGCGCCGCCAACTGGCGCAGGTCCGTCGTGCCGGAGCCGTGGGCACCATGCAGAACGTTTCGGAACGTGACGCGTTCGCCGCACTGTATGAGGACCGCCTGGCGCAGCTGGATGCGGTGGATGACCGGCTGGTCTTCGGCCGACTGGATTTGGACTCCGGGGAGGCGCAGTACATCGGCCGCATTGGCCTCACCACAGAGGACCTGCAGCGGCTCATGGTGGACTGGCGCGCCCCCGAGGCCGGGCACTTCTACCAGGCCACGGCCTTTGACCGGCAGGGCGTGCGGCGCCGCCGGCACCTGATCCTGCAGGGACGCGACGTCAAGGCCATCGAGGATGATGTGCTGGACGCCTCCATGCTCACGGACGCCGATACCCTCCAGGGCGAAGGGGCCCTGCTGGCGGCCCTGAACTCCAAGCGGACGGGCCGCATGTCGGACATCGTCAGCACCATCCAGTCCGAGCAGGACCGCATCATCCGGTCCTCCATCTCCGGCGCCGTGGTGGTCCAGGGCGGGCCGGGCACGGGCAAAACCGCCGTGGCCCTGCACCGCGCCGCCTACCTGCTCTACACCCACCGCGACCGGCTCAAAAGTGCAGGCGTGCTGCTGGTTGGCCCGTCGTCGTCGTTCATGAAGTACATCGAACGGGTGCTGCCTTCGCTCGGCGAGACCGGCGTGGTCATGGCCAGCCTTGGCCGCCTGATGCCCGGCATCAATGCGGTGCCCGAGACGGACGCCGACGTCGCCGCCATCAAGGGGCGCCTGGACATGGCCGCCATCGTGGCCAATGCCGTGTCCAACCGCATGCGGGTACCGCCGCAGAACCGGATCCTGGAGGTGGACGGGCGCAAGCTCACGCTGACGCCGCGGCAGGTCCGTCGCGCCCGGGAACGTGCGCGCGCCACCGGTAAGCCGTACAACGAGGCACGCGTGACGTTCGTGAAGATCCTGCTGCGCGAACTGACGGAGCAGATGACCGAGCTCGTGGAAGCCGGGAACATCGGCAATAACGCGGACCGCTCGTACCTTGCCGAGGACGTCCGGACCGCCCGGGACGTGCGGATCGCGCTGAACCTCTGCTGGATGCCCATGACGCCGGAGAAACTCATCTCGGATCTCTTCAGCAAGCCGGAAATTCTGGAGTTCTGCACCCCGAACCTCACCCCTGCCGAGCGCGCGCTGCTGCAGCGCCCGGCCGGTGCCCCCTGGACCGAGTCCGATGTCCCGCTATTGGACGAGGCCGCCGAACTGCTCGGCGAGCTGGACCCTGCGGCAGGGCGCGGGCTGGCGCAGCAGGAGCACGACCGTGCCCGGGACCTGGCCAACGCCAAGCAGACCCTGGTGAACATGGAGGCCGCGGGGGTGGACCCGCTCATGTCCGCGGAAGAGCTGGCCGAGCAGAACCGGGAGCAGGAAGCACGGCAGACAGCCGCCGAGCGGGCAACCAGCGACCGCACCTGGGCCTTCGGGCACATTGTGGTGGATGAGGCCCAGGAGCTCTCGCCCATGCAGTGGCGGCTTTTGGTGCGCCGGTGCCCGCTGAAGTCCTTCACCATCGTCGGTGACATTGCCCAGACCAGCTCCGTTGCCGGTGCCAACTCCTGGCAGGGCGCGCTGGCTCCCATGTTCGGTGACCGGTGGCAGCTGGAGGAGCTGACGGTCAACTACCGCACGCCCTCGCAGATCGCTGAGGCAGCTGTCCGCATGGCCAATGCTGCCGGGCTGGTGGTTTCCGCCCCGAAGGCCGTCCGGGAGGGCCGCTGGGAGCCCATCATCGACGAAGTCTCCGCGGGTGCCGTGGTGGACCGGCTGGTCGAGGTGCTTCCGGAGGAGCTTGAAGCGCTCGACGGCGGCCTGCTCGCCGTGATTGCCGACGGTGACCTCCTGCCCCAGGCCACCTCAGCCCTCCGTGCCGTGTACGGGCGCCGGATCGGCAGCGGGGCGGGCAGCTACGAGCAGGACATCGTGGTCATCAGCCCCCGTGAGGCGAAGGGCCTGGAGTTCGACGGCGTGGTGGTCCTGGAACCGTCAGTGATGCTCAACCACGAGCACGGCAAGGTGGGGGATCTTTACGTGGCCATGACCCGCGCAACACAGCGGTTGCGGTTGATTGCGGCCCAGCCGGTACCTGCAGGGATTGCCGGCTGACAGGGCCTTCGGCGTTACTGCTAACTTAGGAAGCGTGCCAGAACTGAACAACCTCGAACCGCAGCGCAACGACCCCACTTTTGCCAACGTTTGGCAGGAACTGAAGTGGCGTGGGCTGGTCCATGTCTCCACCGACGAAGCGGAGCTGGAAAAGCTCCTCGCCAATGGGCCGGTCACCTACTATTGCGGCTTCGACCCCACCGCGCCGAGCCTGCACCTGGGCAACCTGGTCCAGTTGCTGGTCATGCGGCGGCTCCAGCTGGCAGGCCACAAGCCACTGGGACTGGTGGGCGGCTCGACCGGCATGATCGGGGATCCGCGTCCGACGGCGGAACGCACCTTGAACACCAAGGACACGGTGGCGGAATGGGTCGGCTACCTCCAGGCCCAGGTGCAGCGCTTCCTCAGCTTCGAGGGGGACAACGCTGCCAGGATGGTGAACAACCTGGACTGGACGGCGCCCTTGAGCGCCATCGACTTCCTGCGCGAAGTGGGCAAGCACTTCCGCGTGGGAACCATGCTGCGCAAGGACGCTGTGGCATCCCGCCTGAACTCGGACGAGGGCATCAGCTACACGGAGTTCAGCTACCAGATCCTGCAGGGCATGGACTACCTGCAGCTCTACCGTGACTATGGCTGCGTGCTGCAGACCGGCGGTTCGGACCAGTGGGGCAACCTGACCAGCGGTACGGAACTGATCCGGAAGGTGGAGGGCAAGAGTGTCCACGCACTGGGAACGCCGCTGATCACCAACTCGGACGGAACCAAGTTCGGCAAGAGCGAGGGCAATGCCATCTGGCTCGATGCCGGCATGTGCAGCCCGTACGCCTTCTACCAGTTCTGGCTCAATACGGCTGATGCCGATGTGGTCGACCGGCTCAAGGTGTTCACCTTCCTGACGCGGGCCGAGATTGAAGAGATCGCAGTGTCCGTGGCGGAGCGCCCCTTCGCCCGCGAAGGACAGCGGAAGCTCGCTTTCGAGGTGACCTCGCTGGTGCACGGCGTGGAAGCCACCGAGAAGGTGATTGCCGCCTCGGCAGCCTTGTTTGGCAACGGGGACCTGGGCGCGCTGGACAAGGCAACCCTCCAGGCCGCCACTTCCGAACTTCCTACCGCCACCGTGCAGGTGGATGAAATGGGGATCGTGGACCTGCTGGTCGCGTCCGGACTTTCCGAGAGCAAGTCTGCTGCACGCCGAACTGTGGGGGAGGGCGGCGCCTACGTGAACAACGAGAAGGTATCCGATCCTGAAGCAGTGATTTCGGAGTCCGAACTTCTGCACGGCCAGTACCTGTTGCTGCGCCGGGGCAAGAAGAACCTGGCCACTGTTGAGGTGCTGGTTCCCTAGCACCTTCCCGACGTGTATGCACGCCCTTCGGCAGCCGATTTGCACGGCTGCTGGGGGGCGTGTATTGTTTTCTGAGTCGCCGCCACTGAGTGGTGACAAACCCCCAATTAGTGAGAAGCAATTCTTGCCGCGGAGCACGCGGACTTGGAGAAATTGCTTCTTATTCTGCTGGGCGGATTCATTCCACCGAGTGAATTCCGGGAAAACCACCGGATTTGCAAAAGTGAATATGAATGAAATAAGATAAAAACATCGCAGCGAAGAAATGCGGAATAAAAATTCTTTGAATTGTTTCCGCGAGTATTCGAAATGTGTCTGTTGTTTGAGAACTCAATAGTGTGCCAAGTTTGTTGATACCGATTATGTATGTAATTGGTTGAATTTGCCGAATCGTGCCGCCCCTGTGGTATTGGTTTGGTGTTTTTAGCTGGTTTCAA